>NZ_JBVIWA010000019.1:0-168783 GCF_055595065.1 Streptomyces sp. NPDC040545 | reverse complement strand
CGAGTACGTCCAGTACACGGGCGCCCCTCCGCCTTGCGATGCACGGCACCGGACGCCGCGGGCCTTACCGACGCCACTTTGACGACAGGACCTAGCGGCCCGCGTCACGGCTGACCGGACCGGCCGACTGTTATCGTCCGAGGTATGCCTGAGCTCATAGCCCCGACCCCCCACCTGCACACTTCCTGGCTCGCCGCGCAGCGTGAAGGGGGACCGGACGCCCACATCGACGGCGGCGGGCTCAGCTCCGAGGACGAAGTGGACACCCCGGAGGGCTTCGCGGCCTGGGTGGAGCGACTGCGCCGGTACTCGGACCGCACCCTGCCGGTCGACCACGGCCGGGTCCACGCGACGTACTGGTGGATCGCCGAGGGCGACACGTACCTGGGCGCGATCGACCTGCGGCACTACCTCAACGGGTTCCTCCTCGACGCGGGCGGCCACATCGGCTACAGCGTCCGGCCCTCGGCACGTCGCCGAGGCCTGGCCACCTGGGCCCTGGGAGCCGTCCTGCACGAGGCGCGGGTCCTGGGGATGGACCGGGTCCTGCTGACCTGCGACCCGGACAACGAGGCGTCCATCCGTACGATCGAGGGCAACGGCGGAGTGCTCGAGGACGTCCGCGAAACCCTGATCGGCCCCAAGCGGCGCTACTGGATCGACCTCTAGCACCGGCGACAGGACGGGCCGGCGGGGCGAGCGCGGCACCGGCAAGGCGAAGGAAGGGGCGGATCCGGTCGCCTCTCCACCGTGGCGGGTACGTACCCCGTGTCGTTCCGCGGCCGTACGGCCGCGGTGGGTCGATAGTGGGAGGGTGAGCGACAGGCCGCAGGGACCCGGGCCCGGTGGTGCCGAGGACGGCACCGCCTGGTCCGGACGTGAAGGGGCGCGCGCATTCGCGGCGGTGGAGGCGGCCACGGACTGGTTGCTCGGGTACCCGTTCGTCTTCCGGGCCCTGGCTCGCCGGATCGGCGCCGGCGAGGTCCTGGTGGACTACGGATGCGGTCCGGGCAAGGTGGCCGACGAGGCGGCCCGGCGGCTGGGGGCGCGGGTGCTGGGGGTGGACACCTCCCCGGAGATGCTGGCGCTCGCCCGCGGCTCGGCGACCGCGGTGGCCGAGTACCACCTGGTCGAGGACGGACGCGTGACCGGCCTGCCGGACGGCTGCGCGGACGCGGTGATGTGCAACCACGTACTGGCGTCGCTGCCGACCGAGGAGGCCGTGCTCGGCGTGTTCACCGAGATCCGCCGACTCCTGCGGCCGGGCGCCCCGTTCGTGCTGCTGGCCACCGATCCCGCGTGCAGCGGCACCGAGTACGCCTCGCTGCGGATCGGTGAACCGGGCGAGGTGTACGGGCCGGGCGACGAGCTGACCGTACGGCTCCGGCGCACGGACGGATCCTGGCAGGAGGTGCGCAACCACGCGTGGCCCGCCGGCGTCCTCCCCGCCCTGCTGGAACGTGCGGGATTCCGGGACGTCGTCCAGCACCGGCCCACCGTCGACGAGGCCCTGACCGTGGCCGACGCGGACTTCGCGGCCGGCCGCGCGTGGTCGGCGGAGCGGGCGGCACCGCCCCTGGTGATCACCACAGCGCTCGCGGCCACGCCCAGGACGGGTCCTCGGTGTTAATGTCGCGCCATGTCGTCCAAGGCCGAAATAGACGTGGTGACCGCCGAGTTCTTCGGCGCCTTCGACAACCGGGGCGGCAAGGCCGCCGATCTGGACCGGATCCGGCGGCTGGTCCTCCCGGGCGGAGTGATCACCATGACCGGTCCGCAGTTCACGGTCTGGACCGTGGAGGAATTCATCGAGCCGCGCCGCCTGTTGCTGGCCGCCGGGGGGCGCCTGGCCGAGTTCTCCGAGTGGGAGACCTCCGAACGGACCGAGATCGCGGGCGACATCGCGTCGCGGTTCGGCGAGTACCGCAAGTCAGGGATCCTGGACGGCAAGCCGTTCGAGGGGGCCGGGACCAAGACCATCCAGTTCGTCCGCACCGCGGACGGCTGGCGGATCGCGGCCTTCGCCTGGTACGACCGGCCCTGATCACGGCCTCGCCGAGGACGGCCGCCTCCGCCCCCGGCCCCCTACCGGGCCGCCGCCGCAGCCGGGGCCAGTGCGGTGCGGAGTCGGGTGAGCCGGTCGGCGGCCGAGCCCCGCACCCCGGGGTGGGGCGCGCAGAAGCACTGCCGCGCCCGCTCGTCCACCCGTACGCCGGCCAGGCGGGCGGCTCCGGGCCCCTAGCCGTTCGGGGTGCAGCAGCCGTCGCGCAGCATCTGGTCCAGGACCGCGCGCCAGTCGGCCGGGTCCGGGGCCGGGACCGGTGGCGCGGCGGACGGGGTGAAGGCACGTTCCAGGGCCGGGCGTTCACGCGGGTTCCCGCCGCGGACGGTCGCCCGTACGCGCACCAGGTCGTCGAAGTCGGTGAACGGATCGCCGTCGACCAGGGTGAGGTCGGCGATCCGGCCGGGCTCGACCGTGCCGAGCCGGTCGGCGACGCCGAACATCCGGGCCGGGGCCAGGGTCACCGTGGTCAGGGCCTCCGCGGGCGTCAGCCCGTACCGGTGCAGGGCCCGCAGGGCCAGGTGGAGATGGAGACCGACCGGGGTGAGGGGCGCGTCGGTGCCCAGGGCGAGGCGCCCGCCGCCTTCGACGACACGGCGGTAGACGCCGACCTCCCGCTCCAGCGCCGCGCTCTGCTCCGCGCTCGGCGGCGCGGCGGCCGCAGCCCGGACGGCCGCCACGTCCCACGGCGGCATCAGGGAGGTCACCCGCGGATCGTCGGCGAGCGCCGGATCGGCGCCGATCAGCGGGACGGCCGTGAAGGGGGTGGCGATCAGGTCGAAACCGCCGTGCGTGTAGACCTCCAGGGTGTCCTGGTAGGTGTGCCCCCGCGGGGTCGCACCGTGCCCGTACTCGGCACGCTCGGTCGCCACCAGGTGCGTGGTCAGGTCCTGGCCGGAGCGGATGCCGGGGGCGCACAGGTGGGAGCCGGCCAGGACGCCGAGCCGCTCGTGCGCGAAGCGGGCCGCCTCGGCCATCTGCTCGTAGGGGGCTCGTACGTACGTCTTGACGAAGTCCCAGTCCAGCGCCGCGGCCCGGGCCAGCGAGCGGGCGAACCCGGCTCGCGTGCGATGGGCGCGCCCCATGCTGTAGGCGACCCGCGAGCCGTCGAGGAGCTCCCCGCCCGCCAGCAGGCGGGGAGCGGCGAGCAGCCCGGCCCGGATGTCCTCGCGCAGCCGGGCCTGTTCATAGGCGGAACCGCCGAGCGAGACCACGGTCGTGACCCCGTACGCGAGGTGCAGCGCACCCTGGCGCGCCCCGTAGGTGTAGGGGTACGGATGGACGTGCGCGTCCCACAGGCCGGGCAGGACCGTGCCGTCGGAGCAGTCCACGGTGCGGGCGGCTCGGCGGCCGGGCCGGTGCGGCTCGACGCCGGTGATCCGGCCGCCGTCGATCAGGACGTCGACGTCGGCGCGGGGCGCGGAGCCCGTGGCGTCCCACAGCAGTCCCGCGTGCACGACGGTGTCGACGGGTGCGGGGCGCCGGTAGTTCAGGGAGACGGGCACGGTCCGGGGCGCTCCGGCCGGTGCTCCGGCTCGGTCGAGGGCGAGCAGGCGCAGCCGGGCACAGGACTGGTAGAGCAGGGTGCGGGAATCGGCGGACCACGAAGGGTGGTCGGCGGGCTCGTCGGTCAGTTGGCGGGCCGGTCCGGTCGGGGCGCCGTCGGGGCCGACGGGAAGCAGCCACAGGGCCGACTCGCTGACGCAGGCCAGGAAGCGGCCGTCGGGGGACCAGACCGGGCCGGAGGCGTAGCGGTCCGCGAGCGAGGCGTGCGGGGCGAGCGCGTGCAGGCGGCCGGCGCCGGTGGCGGTGTCGACGATCCGGATGAGGTTGTAGCCCTCGCGGAAGCGCCGGCTGAGCCGGTTGCGGTCGCAGAGGGCCAGATACCGGCCGTCCGGCGACCAGCTGGGCGGGCCCGGCAGACCGCCACCGCCGAGGGCCGCGACCAGCGGGGTCTCGATGCCGGTCGCGAGGTCGCGGACGAGGAGCCGCCCGGCGAGGTCGAGGGCGGCGAGCCTCCTGCCGTCCGGCGACAGCACCCCGTAGACGCGGCCGCCCGGGGCGAGGACGCTCTCCCGGCCGCTGTCGAGCTCCCGGCGGCGCACGGTGTTCAGGCCGTCGCGGTCGTCGGTGTAGAGCAGCGCGCGGCCGTCCGGGCTCCACACCGGCCCCTGGACGTACGCCGTGACGGGGGCCTGGACGATCTTGCGGGGCGGGCCTCCGGAGACGGGTGCGACCCACAGCGCGTTCAGTGCGGCGAAGGCGACACGGCGGCCGTCGGGGGAGAGGGCCGGCAGGTGGATGCCCCGGACCGGAAGGCTTCGTTCGGCCTCCAGGACGTACTCCTTGACCCGGTAGCGGGGGCGGGGCACTTCGAGGGTGGCGTCGAGGGGGATCTCGCGGCCGGCGTCGCCGCCGTCCCGGTGGGGGCGGATCACCCGGAACCGGCCGTCGAGGGTGATCAGCAGCCGGTCGTCGCCGATCCAGCGCGGGGGAGCGGGGGCGAGATCACCGTCGAGGGGGACCGGACGGCCGTCGGCGACGAGGGAGAGGTTCTCGGCCTTGCGGGGGCCCGGGGTGGCGTACAGCCAGGCGGTACGTCCGGACGGGGAGAGCGCGGGAGCCAGCAGCCTGCCGTCGGCGACGGTGTGCTCGACCCGGACCGGGCCGCCGGTACCGGGGTTCGCGGCCACGGAGGCGAGGGTGCGGGCGGTCAGGGTTTCCCCGGTGGGCGTGCCGCGTACGAACAGGACGCGCGAGCCGTCCGGCGACCAGACCGGGTCGAAGTCCTCCCACTCCCCGTCCTGGCCGGGGCCGCCCTGCCCGGGCAGACCCGTCAGCCGGCGCGGGCGTCCGCCGGCCACGGTGACGGTCCAGATCCGGTACGGGCTCCCGGCCACCGGATCACCACCGCGCTCGGAACAGAAGGCGAGGGAGCGGCCGTCGGGCGACCAGGCGGGCGCGCGGTGGTCGAACGGCCCGTCGGTGAGCGGGCGCAGGCCCGAGCCGTCCGCGTTCATCACCCAGATGTGGAAGGCGCCGCCGCGGTAGGCGCTCATCGCCACCTGGCGGCCGTCGGGGGAGAACACCGGGCGGCCGGGCTCGAGGTCCGGCGGTGTCAGCGCCGTCGCGGGCGAACCGTCCGGAGGCAGCGACCAGAGAACGCCCTGAACCTCGGCGACGACCCGGTCCCCGGTGGCGGTGGCGGTGGCCGCTCCGTTGGTCGCCCGGGTGAAGCGCAGCCTGACCAGGTCCCCGGCGGCGCCGCCCGGGGCGGCCGCTGCCGCGGATGCGCGGCCGAGCAGCGCCGTCAGGGCGCCTGCCGAAGCCGCCTGCAGAACGGTCCTTCGCGCAACTCGCAACCCGACCACTCGCCCCGTCCGTCGATGACTGCCCCGGATGTCCCGTCAGCCACACGAACGATCACGACCCCGGTCGGGCAACGGTGCCGCGCGGGTGCGGTGGGAAAAGGATCTGGGAAAAGGGTTTGACCCCGTGGGCGGTCGGCGGTCGGATGGCGCACCATGAGCACCGCACAGATGATGCATCCAGGCGCGCACCCCGTCGACGAGGACCTCGTACGCCGTCTGATCGCCGGTCAGTTCCCCCGGTGGGCCGGGCTGGCCGTGGAGCGGCTGCCGTCGGGCGGCACGGTCAACGAGATGTACCGGCTGGGCGACGGCATGGTCGTACGGCTGCCGATGCTGGCGGGCGGGGCCGAGGACGTGGCGATGGAACGGGAGTGGCTGCCGCGCCTCGCACGGCGGCTGCCCACGGCGGTCCCCGAGGTCCTCGGGGCCGGGGAGCCCGCGCACGGGTATCCGTGGTCGTGGTCGGTGTACCGGTGGCTGGCGGGGGAGAACCCGGAGGCCGGGGCGCTGCAGGAACCCGTGGCGCTGGCCCGTGACCTCGCGGCCTTCGTGGCGGCGATGCGGGGCATCAACCTGCGGGGGGCGCCGAAGGCCTACCGCGGGGGGCCGCTCGCCTTGCTCGACGCGCCGACCCGGGCAGCGATCGAGCAGTTGCGGGGGTTCCCGGAGGAGGGCGTCGACTGCGATGCCGTGGCCGCCGTATGGGAGGACGCGCTGCGGGCCCCGGAGTGGGACGGGCCGCCGGTGTGGCTGCACTCCGATCTGACGCCGGGCAACTTGCTGGTGGACGGGGGAAGGCTGACCTCGGTCATCGACTTCGGCTGCATGGGGGTGGGAGATCCCGCCTGCGATCTGTTCCCGGCATGGAACCTGCTGCCGGCCGGCGCGAGAGCGGTCTTCCGCGAGGAGCTCGGGGTGGACGAGGCGACCTGGCGCCGCGGCCGGGGGCGGACGCTCTCGCAGGCGCTGAACGCGCTGCCCTACTACCGCACGACGAACCGGGTGATGGCGGCCAACGCCCGGCACGTGATCCAGGAGGTGCTGGGAGAGGGCCGGCGGTGAGGCGCCCGGCCGGGCCCGGCGGAGGTGCGCCGGGCCCGGCCGGGGAGCGTGCCGGGCCCGGGCCCGCCGTCCCCGGCGGTCGGCTGCGCTCGCTCAGGAACTGGCCGCGGAGGTACAGGCCGCGCTGCCACCGCAGAAGGTGACGTCCCAGTGGTTGCCTTCGCGGGCGTAGACGTTGCCCGCGGCGGACCGGTAGCGGGCGGCGCCGTCGCCGCGGTCGGCGATCCGGGTGAAACTGCCGGTGACGTAATTGCTGACACAGCTGGTCGGGCTGAAGTCGATCTTGTAGCCGTTCCAGTGGCTGTAGGTGCCCGAGGCGTGTCCCACCTCGGTGCCGCCCGTGATGGTGAGGACGCAGTGGCTCGCGTTGCGCAGGGTGCGGACGTCGCTGATGGTGGCGGCGTTGACCTGCTCCAGCGAGGTGCAGGTGGCGTTGTTCCGGTTGCTGCAACCACCGCTGGAGGACAGGCCGATGCCGCCCGTCGCGTTCAGCTGGCTCACGGCCGACGCGTGGCTGAGCTTCGCCGGGGCGGCGTGGGCGGTGCCGGGAACGAGCAGGACGGCGAGGGCCGCCGTGGTGCCGGCGAGGCCGGTGGCGAGGGTGCCGCGGAGTCGACTGCGCATGAGGATCTTCCCCTTCTCCGGATCGGAGTGCTGACCACCCACACTTCAGCAGCGGGGGCCGGGGCTGCGCAGGCCGAAGGGGGCATCTGTCCGGTACGGGACGGTCGGCCGCTCCCGCAGGGCGTGGCGGGCGCGCCCGGCCACACCGGGCGGATCGTCCCATCGGCGCAGGTGGAGGGATCAGCGCTCGCCCGGGGGCCGCTCGTCCTGGAGCCGGTCGCGCTGCAACTGGTGGGCGAGCGTGCGGCGTACCGAGGCCGAAACCGTCACCGGCGTGCCGGCCGTCGCCTTCGGCGGGACGTCGAGACCGCGGCTGATCTCGTCGTAGGCGGCGCGGAAGCCAGGGGGCAGCTCCGCGCGATGGAGCGTCAGGTCGTCTTCGAGGAGGCGCCGCAGCTCGTCGACGGTCCGGGGCGTGAAGCGCTTCCGGCCCCGGGCGAGTGCGTCGACGCAGCGGGCGCAGCGTGCGGCGTCGAGGGTCTCGGCGACCGCCTCCGCCAGCCCCCACAGGCGTCCTTCGAGCCACGGGGTGTCGTACTGGCCGAGGGCGAACCCCATCGCCGGCGCGGCGGTGTCGACCGCGTACTTCGCCACCTGCTTGGACACGGCGGGCTGGCTCATGTCGGTGATCCGGGCGATCGTGTCCTGGGTCCAGCCGAGGCCGGCGAACAGCTTGATCATCTCGGAGCGCAGCTTCCGCATCTCCTCACCCGCACGGATGACCTCGTTCATCCCGGCGAGCATCCGCACGGCCTGCTCCTCGGTCAGCGTGCCCGGTGTCCGCTGCGCACTCTCTCGGTCTGCCACGACTCGGTTATACACCGCCGCACACTCCTGGTCATAACCAGGTTGTACAACCAGGTTATGACTGTCAGGATCCGTGTCATGCCCACTTTCACCGCACCTGACGGAACCCGGCTCGCCTACCGCATCCTGGGGAGCGGCGACCCGGTCGTCTGTGTCCCCGGGGGCCCTGCGGACTCCGGCTACCTCGGCGACCTCGGGGGTCTGTCCGCGCACCGCCGACTGATCGTCCTGGACCTGCGCGGCACCGGCCGGTCCGCGGTCCCCGAGGACACCTCCTCCTACCGCTGCGACCGCCTCGTCGGGGACATCGAGGCCCTGCGCGAGCATCTGGGCCTCGCCCGGATCGACCTGCTCGCCCACTCGGCCGGGGCGAATCTCGCCACGCAGTACGCGGCCCGGTATCCGGACCGGGTCCGCAGGCTCGCCCTGATCACCCCCGGCACCCGGGCCGTCGGCGTGGTCATCACAGGGGAGAGCCGGCGGGAGCTCGCGCGGCTGCGAAAGGACGAGCCCTGGTTCCCCGCGGCATTCGCGGCGCTCGAGGCGATCACCGAGGGCACGGGCAGCGACTGGGATGCCATCAGCCCCTTCTTCCACGGCCGGTGGGACGACGCGGCCCGGGCGCACCGGACGGCGGCCCGCCCGGACAACCCGGACGCCGTCACCCTCTTCGCGGCCGACGGCGCCTTCGACCCGCGGGCCACGTGCGCCGCGCTCGCCGCCTCGAGGAGCCCCGTGCTGCTGCTCGCGGGGGAGTTCGACCTGAACAGCCCCCCTCAGTCGGTGGCCGAGTTCGCCGACCTGATCCCGGGCGCCACGTTCGCCGTACAGCCGGGCGCGGGCCACTACCCCTGGCTCGACGACGCCGGCCGGTTCGTGGCGGCCGTCGCGGCGTTCCTGGCGTAGCGACACGTACGTGGCCCGGCCGCGGGGCGGTGCGGTGCGGTGCGGACAGGGCGATGGCCCCGGCCGGATTCCCCCCGGCCGGGGCCATCGCAGGGCAGGCGCGTCGTCCCGAGCGCCTACGCGATCACCAGAGCACGGGCAGGCGCTCCGGGATGCGCTTCATGAAGCGGGTACGCCACACGAGCTGGTCGACCGGCACGGCGAGAGCGAGGTTCGGCATCTTCTCCAGGAGCACCTCGATGGCGATCTCGGTGTGCCGCTTGCCGAGCGCGGTGGCCGGGCAGTAGTGCTGGCCGCCGCCGAAGGAGAGGTGCGTACCGGCGTTCGGCCGGTCGATGTCCGCGACGTGCGGGTCGGGGTACACGTCCGGGTCGGTGTTGGCGGCCTCGACCAGGACGAGCATCAGCTCGCCCTTCTTCACCTCGACGTCGCCGAGGGTGACGTCCTCCAGCGCGAGCCGGGGCAGACCGTCGGCGATCGACAGGTTGATGCGCAGGAGTTCATCCACCGCGGCCGGGATCTTCTCCGGCTCCTTGCGCAGCCGCTCCCACATCTCGGGGTTCTGGAGCAGGGAGAAGAGCGCCATGGTCAGGAAGCCCATGGTGGAGATGACCCCCGCACCGAACAGCGTGACGCCCACGGTGGCGAGCATCTCGTCCGTCAGGTGGTCGTAGTCGGGGTCGTTGCGCAGGGCGGCGAGCTCGGCGATCAGGCCGGTGGTGGTGGGGTCGTCGAGGCGCTCCACCATGTAGGCGATGTCGCGGTCCCAGTTGAGCTTGGCGCCGGTGACCGGGCAGGCCGAGTTCATGAACGCGATGTCGAGGCTGGCCGCCAGGCGCGGCGCGTCGGACTCGGGAATGCCGAGGATGCGGCAGTGCAGGTTCTCGGCGTACGGGTTGGTGAACTGGCCGCGCAGGTCGACCGGCGCCCCCTGGCTCAGGAGGCTGTCGACCAGGCTGGTGGCCTGGGCGCGCATCCAGTCGGTGAGCCCGTCGGTCTTCGGGTTGATCGCCTTGAGGACGGCCTTGCGCAGTCCCGCGCCGGTGATGTTGCCCATGTTGTTGACGACCTCGGGCGGGATCGTCAGCGCGTACTGGCGGGGCACACCCGGGGCCGAGGTGTCCTTCAGACTGAACCGGGGATCCTCGAGGACCTGCTTGGCCAGCGGATAGGAGGAGACGAGCCAGGCTTCGTCCCCGGCTATCGTGCGGACCCGCTTCACCGGTTCGGCGCGCAGCTCCTCGATCTCGGGCGGGAGCTGGTCGCCGCGCGCGGAGAAGGGGAAGTCGAGAAGGGTGTCAGTGGACATCGGGAGCTCCTTCGGCGGGGGTGATGATGGCGTGGCCCTGGTTGCGCGAGGCGCGCAGGCCCGAGCCGCGTGAGTAGAGCAGTTCCGCCATGGGCAGGAGCTGGTGGTAGCAATTGAGGGAGGACGGCACGCCGAGGATGGCCGGCGTGTCGAGGAAGAGCGGCATCTCGGCGCAGACGTACTCCAGGCACACGTCGCGCTGCCGCGTGGTGGCGGCCTTCCCGTTCAGGACCTTGGACGAGAGGAAGGCGTCGACCAGCGAGTTGCTGGTCTTGCGGAACTCCGGGTCGGTGTCCAGCAGGGTGGTCAGGTGACTGTGGAGCGCCCGGTAGGCCGGGATGTCGGTGAGGGAGGACATCGGGCGGGCGCGGAGGCGGGTGCCGGTGGGGTCGGCCTCCTCGGCGGCGTTGTTCACCTTGGCGCGGACGCCGCGCAGGTTCTTCACCGCCTTCCGGCGCGCTTCGTCCTCGCCGTAGCCGAGAGCCTCGTACATCTCGGCCACGTGCATGTCGGTGTAGATGAGGTCGACCTGCTCGAAGTTGCGCAGGCCCCAGTGGGCAAGGTCATTGACACGTTGGGCCGAGAAGTAACTGTTCCCCGGGGAAATACCTATGACGGCATGATCGCCTTCGGTGCTGATCACCTGGCAATGCGGGGTGTACGGCCGGACTGTGAAGACTTCGGTTGCTGTCGTCAACAGGGGTCGGGTCCTTTGTGCCGCTAGTCCCGTGGGGCCCTGTGCCCCGGGTGTGGCGGCGACGTGATGGAAAGCTACCCGAACTGTGAGCGACGTTCCATGTCTTCTGGGTAGTAACTCATCTGTCGGACAACACAGTTGACCCGGGCACCTTTCGAACGTGGCCGATCCGGCCCTCGTGGCGGCCTGTCGGCCGTGTTTCACCGGGCGTTTCCGGTACGGCCACCGGTGAGAAATCGGTCGGCCGACCGGAATTCATCCCGGCCCATTCTGGCCGAGATCCGACGGTGATGGGCCCTCAAGTTCCGGTGGAGATACGGGCATTTCCGGACGGGCCCGCCCGCAAGGGCGGGCCGGTGGTGAACCGCGGGGAAAAGGGAGCCCGGTTCAGTAGTCGAGCACGGCGAGGACCGGCGCGTGGTCGGAGGGACTGTCGTGCGGCGCGGCCGGGTGCGCACCGTCCACCGTCGGCAGCTCCTGCGGGCCGGTGAACACCCGCGCCAGCCGGGGCAGCAGCGCCTGGCTCACCAGGATGTGGTCGATGAGCTCCTTCTGGCCCTCGAAGACGCGGGAGAACCCGCCCTGTTCGAGGATGCGCGGGGCGAGGTTCCAGAGCCTCCGCGGGTCGCCGAGGTCGGTGTCCTGGAAGCCGCCGGTACCGATCTGCGAGCCCGGCGGACCGTACAGGATCTGCGTGGTGGCCGCCTTGAACTCGTCGTTGAGGTCGCCCATCACGATCACCTCGTGCGTGCGGCCGTCGCCCTGCAGGAGCTGGTCGGCCACGAAGCGCATGGTGACGGCCTCGGCGGCCCGGCGGTACAGGGCGTACGCGGCGTAGCGGGCGCGCAGTTGCTCGTCGTCCGTGCTGTGACGGTTGCCGGGGAAGGTCAGCAGCTTCGACTTGAGGTGGCAGACGGCCACCCCGACGGTGTGGCCGGGCACGGGACTCCAGCGCACGACCAGGCCGCCGCGGCCCATTCTCCTGATCATGGTCCCGTCGTCCTCGACCCGGACGGGCGGGAGGTGGTCCGGGAAGGCCGTGCGGTCCTCGACCACGGTGAGCGGCCGGCGGCTGAGGAAGCCCGCCCGGATGCCGCGGCGGTCGGGGTGCGTCGACAGGGCGATGTGCCAGTCGCCGTCGAGCCGGTCGACCAGATCGGTCAGTGCCTCGTGGCTGCCCACCTCCTGGACGCCGAGGAGATCGGGCGCGAGATGGCCGATGGTGGCCGCGAGACCCGCCAGCTTCGCCTGGTACGACGCCTCGTCCCGGGCGGCGCAGCGGTTCGAGGGCGGGCCGCCCGGGGGCAGGGGGCGGCAGAGGTTCTCCAGGTTCCACGTACCGATGACCACGCTCACGGCTGCTCCTGTCCTCAGGTCGTCGCCGGTCGCCGGTTGCCGGCGCCGGTCGCCGTCCGCCGGCCGCCGTCAGCCGGTCTTGGGCGCGACCGGTTTGTGGCCGGGATACACGTGATCGGGGGTGACGATGCTCGTGACCGCCTCGCCGAAGAGCGTGCTGGGCTCCTGGCCCTTGTACTGGCTGTCGGTGTTCAAGAGGATGACCATCGTCGCCTGCGCCGACGGCAGGTAGACGGGCAAAACCTCATATCCGGGGATCGAGCCGTTGTGGCCGATCCAGCCCTGGACGTCGAAGATGCCCAGTCCGTAGCCGGCACCCGGAATGTCCATCGGGGTGGTCTTCAGGCGCTCGACCTGGGTCGCCGGCTTCAGCAGCGTGCCGGTGGCGAGGGTGTGGGCCCAGCTGCGGAGGTCCTGGAGGTCGGAGACCATCTCTCCGGCGGCCCAGGCCCAGGAGGGGTTCCAACGGGTCGAGTCCTCGACCTTGCCCGAGGCCGTCTGGTCGGTGTAGCCGTGCGCGTAGGGCACCGGCAGGGCCGGGCTCGTCGGGAACACCGTGCTGCGGAGCCCGGCCGGTCCCAGGACGTCCTTGGCGATGACCTCGTGGAGCGGCCGGCCGGTGATCTTCTCCACCACCAGGCCGAGCAGGATCAGGTTGGTGTTGCTGTAGTCGAACTCCGCTCCCGGCGCGAACTGCACGGGGTGCTTGAAGGAGTAGTCGAGCAACTGCCTTGGTGAGACGTACTTTTCCGGATCGGCCTCGAGCTGCGTGATGAAGTCCCCGTCCATGCTGTAGTTGAAGAGTCCGCTGCGCATGCCCGCCAGTTCCCGCAAGGTGATGCGGTCGCCGTTCGGAACCCCTGTGACGTAGGCGCCGATGTGGTCGTCCAGGCCCACCTTCCCCTGGTCGACCAGCTGGAGGAGGGCGGTGACGGTGAACGTCTTGGTCTCACTGCCGATGCGCACGTGGAGGTCGGGAGCCATCGGCGCGCCGGTCGCCTTGTCCGCCACACCGAAGGACCGTACGTAGCTCCCCTTGCCGGGGGCCCACAGCCCGACCGTCACACCCGGCACCTGCGCCTCGCGCATGACCCGGCGCACGGCCGCGTCCAGTTGCGCCGCGACGGCCGGTGTGAGGGGTGTGAAGCCCGTACCGGCGTCCGGGGAAGGGGCCGAGGTGGGGGTGGGGGCGGTGGGTGTGGCCGCGGTCGCGGAGACGGGAGCGGACCGCCCGGCGACCGACGCCCCGGATGCGGAGCCCGCGGCGGCCGGGGCGATGAGCACTCCGGTCGCGGCGGCGGCCGCGCAGGCCCGGCGCAGCCGGAGGTGGGTTGGCTTCACGGCATGGTCTCCTGCCGTCCGAGGGCCCCGGGCAACACCATCAGGCTAGGTCCCCGCGCCCCCGGTCGCGAGGTGAGCCGTCCGCCGCCCCGGCGGCGGGCGCCGGGCAGCCTCAGGACGGCGGGAGCTCGCGCAGGCGTCCCTCCCCGACGAGGGCGACACCGCCGCCGACGCGCACCGAGCGGATGTCCCGGCCGTGGCCGTCGGCGCTGACGGTCATGGCGCTGGGGCGCCCGGTGAAGCGGCCCTGGCGCAGCAGACGACGCTCCGCGGCGCCGATCCGGCCGTGGCTGCGCAGATACGCGGCGGCGCACCCCGCACCGCTGCCGGTGGCGACGTCCTCCAGGATCCCGTCGTTGTTCCAGTGCCTCCCCTCCATGGCCGCGGCGTCCAGCAGGTAGGCGAAATCGGCGCCGAGGCGGGCCAGGGGCACATCGAGCGGTTCCGTGACGCGGGCGCGGGCGAGCGCGTCGCCGCGTACGGGGAGTACCAGGTAGCGCAGGCCCGTGGAGACCACCTCCGGGGGCAGGCCGGGGTCCAGGTCACCGGGGCCGAGGGCGAAGAGGGCGGCCACGCCTTCGGGGTCGGGACGGCCGAGGAAGGCGGCAGCGCCCTGGTCGAGGAGGCTCGCGTACCGGCCGGGGCCCCGGCGTTCGGTGGTGACTTCCACCGGTCGGCCGGGCAGGCGCAGGGTCCAGGCCTCGTGGTCCGCCGCGCCGTGGAGGGCGTGCAGCACCGCGGCCGCGCCGATGAGGGGGTGCCCGGCGAAGTCCAGCTCCCCCGCGAGGTCGAAGACGCGCGCCCGCCACGTGCGCGGCCGCCCGGGCGAGCCGTCGCGCATGAGGAAGACGGACTCGAAGTGCCGCAGTTCCTGGGTGATCGTCCGCATCTGGGCGCCGGCCAGCGGATCGGCGTCGGGGAACACCGCGAGGCTGTTGCCGCTGTAGGGGCGGTCGGTGAAGACGTCGACGTGGTGGTAGCGCATGGCAGCGACGCTACCGGGCGCCGCCCGCCAGGCCGTGTCCGTACGGGGCGGTCACCGGCCTAACGCGGAGCGCGGGGTGATCCCGTGGTGGCTGCGCATGCGCCGTACCTCCCGCACCGGGAGCGCGGTCACCGACAGCGGGCCGCCGGGCACGAAGGTGTGGAGCACCTCCGGAGGCGCGGCGACATCGGCCCTAAGGGCTGTCCCGTAAATACTCTCGGAGTGCCTCAGGCACGGTGGGCTGCTGCGTGGCGTGGGGTCTATCAGGAGATGGTGAGGTTGTGCATCCGTGCGATGCCGAGCATGGCGTGGTGGACGCCGTCGCCTTTGAGGCGACAGTCGCGGAGGATCTTCCAGACCTTCATCCGGGCGAAGACATGCTCGACGCGGGCGCGGACCTGCTTGTGGGACTTGTTGTGGACCTGCTTCCAGTCGGGCAGCTCCTCGCCCTTGCGGCGCCGGTGGGGCATCACGAGCCCCGTGCCCGGATAGCCTCCATCAGCGATCGTCGTGGTCGGGCCGACGGCGGCCTTCGCGCCGGACTCCTCCCACGCCTTGCAGTCGTTGCGGTTACCGGGCAGGGGCCGGCCGACGACCACTACGAGGCGGGTGTCGGCGTAGATGACGACCTGGTGGTTGGTTGAGTACCGGTAGTTCTTCGACTGCTCGGCGACGGCGTGGTCGCGGGTGGGCACCAGGGTGCCGTCCACGATGAGCACGGTGTCCTTCGCGAACCGCCTGCGCGGCCGGAGGGCGAGCATCGGCCCGAGGTGATCGATGATCCGGTCCGCCGCCGACTTGGACACTCCGAACAGCGGAGCGAGCTGCCGCATGGTCAGATTCGTCCGCCAGTACGCCGCGACCAGCAGGCTCCGATCCTCCAGGGACAGGCTCCACGGCCGGCCCCTTCGGATCGCATCCGCGCCCTGACGCCGCAGAACCGTCACGAGCTTTCCGAACTGCCGCGGGCTCAGCCCGGTGAACGGGGCTATCCAAGACGGCTCCGATGCCGTTATCACACAAGACACTGCAAGACCTTTTCACGCGTCGCAGTGCTGGCCTATGGGTAGTCAGGAGGGGTGCCGCTGCGGTTCCACAGCCTTGAGCAGGCACTCGCGGTCGTCTGCGCTGATCAGTCCGTCCGGAAGAGCCTCGTCCTCCAACAACGCGCTCAGCGCAGAGGCGTGTGCGGCGAAGGCGGCCCTGACTCTTTCGCGTTCCGGATGATCGCAGTCGTTCCCGAGTAGCAGCACCTGGCGTTCGTCGCCTGAGTCGACGGGCGAAGACACCTCTGCGGCAACGACCAAGAGCTCGACCAGGCCAGGCCGCACCGTGGTGTTAGGGACACCAGCCAAGCCAATCAGGAAGGGCAGTGCAGCCGGCATCGCGGCACCAGCATGAAAGATGCTGTTCATCAAGGCATTGCCCAGCACGCGCAAGGCTTCGGGGCCGGCTACCGCATCCAGGAGACCTCGCAGCAGGACCGGGATCCCGGCAGGGCACCCGGGAATCTGCGACCAGTCGACATCGGCGCAGCCCAGCAGCGCAGGGTGGTCGCATGCAGCTCGCTCTATCTGCGGATATTCGTGGAGAAACTGGGCGACGGCAGCCTCTTTGGCCGTCGCATCCATCACGCACATCTCTCTGCCCCGCCTTGCTATCCGACATCACCCGGAACAGTGTCCGCAGGACGGAACTCTTCCCCGGGCGGGCGTCAAGCGCAAGCACCAAGTCCACCAGCTGACACCGCCCATCCTGGGGCAGTGACGTACCAGCCCGGCACCGGATAACGGGACAGCCCTTAGGCGCGGCCGCGCGCCAGCAGGGCGGTGTGCGACAGCACGAGCGCACCGTCACGGTCGGTGAACTCGCTGCACAGTGCTTCGAAGTGCGCCTTGATGGTCCCGACGACCTCGGGCGGCTGGCTCCGCACGATCTGCCCGATCGTCGCGATGCCGGCGGCGGGGCCGCTCCACCACTCCTCGGGAGTCGTCCGGTACTCCCACACCACCAGGGTCTCGCAGCCGGCATCCCGCAGGCCGGCTCCGGCCGGCAGCGCGGCGAGGCCCCGCTCGTCGCGTCGAACGCGTCGTCGGCGAAGGGCAGTTCCGGCAGAACGGCAAGGCGCACATCGGCCGTCGGCGCATTCCGGGTGGCGACGGCGACCATGCTCGGTTCGGCGTCCACCGCCGCCTTCGCCCCTCGCCCGCACGCGGCCGCGGCGGCGGTCCCCGTACCGGTCCCCACGTCGAGCACACGCGTGCCCGCCTCGATCCCCGCGGCGTCGAGCAAGCGGGACACCGGATATGCGCAGAGCTTGCCGAAGCTGCCCGCATAGGCATCGGCCTGCGCGGTCCATGCGCGACGCTCGGACATGCCGAATGCCGTCCGTCCCGAAGAACCCGCTCCTCGGGACGTCCCGACGCCAACGCATTGATCACGGAGACCCGGCTTCAGCTCTCTCGTGGCGTGGCGTGGCGCGGCGGCACCGGGCCGGGTCTACGGGGCGTCTTTCCGGGAGGCCGAGGAGGTGAGGCTTTCGACCCGGCGGTTGTGGTGGCGGCGCGCCAGTTCCGTGGAGGGCACTACCGCTGCCAGGAAGACGGCGAGACTCGCCCAGAGCGGCAGCACATTGTTGAGCACGACCAGGCACACGCCCTGCACGAACCCGTAGGACATTTCGATCCAGAATGGAACGTCTCCGTGGTTGAGAA
Source organism: Streptomyces sp. NPDC040545 (assembly GCF_055595065.1). Lineage (NCBI taxonomy): Bacteria > Bacillati > Actinomycetota > Actinomycetes > Kitasatosporales > Streptomycetaceae > Streptomyces > Streptomyces sp. NPDC040545. The sequence goes on along the minus strand of NZ_JBVIWA010000019.1, from coordinate 151,549 downwards.
ATGTCGGGCGAATATATCGATCTCGGCAGCCGATTTTCGAGAGATGCCGGATGTAGACGATGCTGGTGAATGCCGCGATGGCGGCGGCAGTGATGATCGTCGCGACGTGCATGAGATTCTCCCCGTTCTTCCCTGCCCATTCCCCCTTCCAGGGAACGGGATCGGGCAGAACACGTCACGGCCCGAAATCCCGTGGCTTGACATCCGGCCTAGGCTTCCGCCGTGACCAGCGCAGAAGTGACCAGACGGCGGGTGATGGGCCTCGGCCTCGGGATCCTGGCGGGGGTGTCGGCGGGCTGCTCGGGGGATTCCGGACCGGTACGGAGGCTACGGCTCGCCACGGGCCCCGAGGGCGGGCCGTACAACGCGTTCGGGCAGGCCCTCGCGCAGGCCGTGGCCGCGAGCGGCCGCCGGATCGAGATCGTCCCGGTGAGCACCGCGGCCAGCGTGGACAACCTGCGGAAGCTGGACGACGGCTCCGTGGAGCTGGCCCTGGCCATGGCGGACGTGGCCGAGGACGCGGTGCTGGGGCGGGAGCCGTTCCCCCGGCCGACCACCGCGACGGCCCTGGCCAGGGTCTACGTGAACTACACGCACCTGCTCGTTCCGGCGGACGGGCCGGTGCGCTCGGTGCGGGATCTCGCCGGCCGTCCGGTCGCGGCGGGCGCGGCGGGCTCGGGGGTGCAGGTGGTGGCGGAACGGGTCCTGCGGGCGGCCGGGCTGAGCGGCGCACCCGCACCGGCCCCCGCACCCGCACCGGCACCGGCCCCCGCCCCCGCACCGCCGTCGGCGGCGGACGAGCGGCAGCTGGGCCTCGCCGCCTCGGTGAGCGCCCTGCGCGGGGGCTCGGTCGACGCGCTGTTCTGGTCCGGAGGAGTACCCACCCCGGCCCTGGCGGACCTGGCGCGCGAGCTGCCGCTGCGTTTCCTGCCGCTCGACGCCCACGTCGGGGCGCTGCGGGAGCGCTACGGCCCCGTCTACACCGCGGTCACGCTGCCGGCAGGCGTGTACGGGCTGACGGAGCCGGTGGGAACCATCGGGGTCGGCAACTACCTCCTGGCCCGGGCCGACGTACCGCAGGGCGCGGTGCGTGACCTGCTGCAGGTGGTGTTCGAGCGGTGGCGCGACCTGCTGCGGGAGGTGACGGCGGGGGCCCGGCTGGAGCCCCGCTTCGCCATCTCGACCGGCGAGGTGCCGCTCCACCCGGGTGCGGCCGGCCACTACCGGTCGGTATACGGCTGAGACCTCACCCGGGAGGAGGGGGCGGCAGCCGGAGTTCCACGACCAGGCCGTGCGGCTCGTTGCCGCGGACGTCGAGCCGGCCGCCGCTGATCCGGGCGATCTCGTCGGCGATGGCCAGCCCCAGGCCGCTGCCGGGCACGTTCTGGTGCTCCGGGGAGCGCGCGAAACGGCGCAGCAGCAGCGGCAGCTGCTCCTCCGGTACACCCGGGCCGTCGTCCGCGACCCGTACGACGGCGACGGCGCCCGCGTCGGCCGCGTGCGTGGCGCCCACCTCGACGCGACCGCCGCGCGGGACGAACTTCACGGCGTTGTCGAGGAGCGCGTCGAGGATCCGGCCCGCCGCGTCGGGCAGGGCGCGTGCCCGCAGGCCGTCGGCGAGGCCGGTCGCCACGAGTTCCACTCCCGCGGCCCGGAAGACCGGGCTCCAGGCCGTCACCCGCTCCCGTACCGCCCGCGACACGTCCTCGTCGCCCAGCTCCGCGGTGCCCGACTCCACCCGGGCCAGTGCCAGCAGGCCGTCGAGCAGCTCCTCCAGGCGCTCCGCCTCGTCCAGCGCGCGGCCGTGCTCGGCCAGGCCCGGCCCGGGCGCGATGTGCGGCTCGACGTTCTCCAGCTGCAGCACCAGCGTGGCCAGCGGATTGCGCAGCTGGTGGGAGGCATCGGCGACGAAGTCGCGCTGGCGGCCGATGGAGTCGGCCATCGCCTCCGCCATGGTGTTGAAGTGCTGCCGCAGACGGCGCAGTTCCGGCGGACCGGTGTCGGACACGGCCCGGGCCTGCAGGCTGCCGGCGGTCAGCCGCCCGACCGCCCGGTCCAGGTCCAGTACCGGGCGCATCAGCCAGCGCGTGATCCCGGCCGCGACCAGGGCGGCCGCCGTGAACGCGCCCAAGGCCCCGGCGGCGATGAGCGACCAGCGGACGGCCACGTCCCGGCGGGCGGCCTCGGTGGGCACGGCCATCAGGACGGCCCCGCTCACCCGCTCGTCCCGGCCCACCGGTTCGGCCAGCACGACGGTGCGCGGTCCCCACGGGCGAAGGGTGGGCAGCCGGTCGGTCGAGCGGCCGGTGAGGGCGCGGCGACGGGCTTCCGCCCCTTCGGAGGGGCCGCCCGCGGCGGAACCGGCGTCGGTGGCCGCGTCCGCGTCGGTGGCGGCGTCCGTGGCGGCCTCCGCCGCCGCTCCGGTCCCGGCCCGGGCCACCGTCGCCCCCGCGGAGTCGACCACGGCCACCCCGGCTCCGTACAGCTGGGCGTAGCGGCCGATCTCGGCCGAGAGCTCCGCCCGGTCGGCGGCGGTACGCATCCGGTCGGCGAGGTCGGCGAACCGTACGGCCTCCGAGCGCCGCTGCAGGAGCAGGTGCTCGGTGCGCCCGCGTGCGTAGGCATCGGCCAGGGGGATGCAGAGCAGCAGCGCCGCCGCCCCCATGAGCACCATCAGCACCGCCAGCAGCCTGCGCCTCACCGCTCGCCACCCCGCTCGCCACTCCGCACGTCCGGGGCGGGCCCGGCGGCGGGTTCCGGGTCCGGGTCGGCGACCGGGTCCGGGCCGGCGGCCGGGTCCCGGGCAGGGGCCGGGAAGCCGAGCTGGTAGCCGAACCCCCGGACCGTACGCACCAGGCCGGAGCGACCCGTCTTGGCGCGGATGCCCGCCACATGGACGTCCAGGGAGCGGGAGGCCGCGAGGAAGGCGTCACCCCAGATCCGGTCCAGGATCACCTCGCGGGAATGCACCTCGTCCGGGCGGGCGGCCAGGAAGGCGAGCACGTCGAACTCGCGTCGGGTGAGGCGCACACCGGCGCCCGCCACCGTGACGGTGCGGCCCGCGAGGTCCACCTCGACATCTCCGGCGCGCACGGGCCGCGACCCGGTCGGGGCGGGCTCCGGACGGCCCGGGTGCGGTTCCGTCCGGCGCCGTACGGAGTCGATCCGGGCCATGAGCTCGGCCATCCGGAACGGCTTGACCACGTAGTCGTCGGCCCCCGCCCGCAGCCCCTGGACGATGTCGCGCTCCTCGCAGCGTGCGGTCACCACGATCAGCGGCGCGTCGCAGACGGTACGCAGCCGCCGCAGCAGCTCCAGCCCGTCGAGGTCGGGAAGGCCCAGGTCCAGCAGGACGAACTCGGCCTCGCGGACGTGCCGCAGGGCGTCCAGGGCGCGCCCGACCCGGCGGACGGTGTGCCCGCGCTGGGCGAGGGCCGTGCCCAGGGCCTGGGCCATGCGATCGTCGTCCTCGACGAGAAGCGCGTGCATAGACAGTCCCTCGCGACCTGTGACCGGAGCCCCGATGACGGAGGCCCCGTGACGGAGGCCCCATGACGGGGGCCCATGACCGGAGCCTCCGTGTCCGGATCCCCGTGACCCGGCGCAGCAGCTTACGGGAGCCGGCGCTCCGGGCCACGGGGCCGGATCAGCGTGCCGCCTCGGCGGGAGCCGCCGCCGGCCGCTCCTGCCCGGTCTTGCCGTCGGCCTCGGCCTCAGCCTCAGCCTCGGCCTCGGCGCGGCTGAGTGCGGCATTGCGGGTGTCCGGCATGAGCACGTACGTCACGAGGGAGATCAGCGCGCATCCGGAGACATACCAGAAGAACATGGTCTCGTGCCCACTGTTCTTGAACCAGAGCGCCACGTACTCCGCCGTGCCGCCGAACAGCGCGTTGGCGATCGCGTACGGCAGCGCCACGCCCAGCGCGCGCACCCGGGTCGGGAACAGCTCGGCCTTGACCGCCGCGTTGATGGACGTGTAGCCGGTGATGATGACCAGGGCCAGCAGGGACAGCCCGAGCGCGGACCAGTACGAGGACGCCGATCCGAGCGCGGTCATGATCGGGTACGTGCCGACGGTGCAGCCCACCGCGAAGGTGATCAGCAGGGGCCGGCGGCCGATCCGGTCGGACAGCATGCCTGCGAAGGGCTGCAGCACGGCGAAGAGGGTCAGCGCGGTGAAGCTGACGAGCGTGGCGGTGGTCTTCTCCATGCCCGCGCTGCCGACCAGGTACTTGGTGAGGTAGGTGGTGTAGGTGTAGTAGGCCACGGTGCCGCCCAGGGTGAGCGCCATGACCAGCCCCGCCTGCCGCCGGTACTGCCACAGGGCCTTCAGCGTGCCGCGCGTGCTGTCGTCGTGGGCGTCCTCGCCCGACGCCGACGACTCCTCCTTGAACGCGTCGGTCTCCTGCAGGCGGCGCCGAAGCCAGAAGACGACCACCGCGAACAACGCCCCGAGGAGGAACGGGAGCCGCCAGCCCCAGCTCTGCAACTGGGCGGTGGTCAGGGTGTGCTGAAGGGTGATCAGGATGCCCAGTCCGAGCAGCTGGCCGCAGGTCATGGACACGTACTGGAAGGAGGAGCCCAGCCCGCGCCGGTTCCGGGCCGACGCCTCCGTGAGGTAGGTGGCACTGGCCGCGTACTCGCCGCCGATGCTCATGCCCTGGAGGAGCCGGGCGAGCAGCAGCACCAAGGCGCCGAAGTACCCGGCCTGGCCGTAGGTCGGGGCGACGGCGATCAGCAGGGCGGCCACCGACATCATGGTGACGGTGAGGGTGAGCGCGCTCTTGCGCCCGTGCCGGTCGGCGGCACGGCCCAGGATCCACCCGCCGACGGGACGCATCAGGAAGCCGACGGCGAAGATCCCCGCCGTGTTCATCAGCTGGGTGGTCGGGTTGTCGCCGGGGAAGAAGGAATCGGCGAAGTAGATCGCGAAGCTCGCGTAGACGAACCAGTCGTACCACTCGACGAGATTGCCGAGCGAGCCGCCGACCAGGGCGAGACGGCGCTTCCTGCGCTCGTCCCCGGGCGGCGGCGCGGGCATGACGACGGAGGGGGACATGGCGGCTCCAGACGGAAGTTCCCTGATGGGGGACGGTAGAACTGCCCCGGCGGTGGGGGAGTGTCCAGAGCATGCGGCGGCCGCCGTACCCGGACAAGGTCCGCCACGCAGATCTAACGTTCCGCTAAGAAAGCTCCTGGGAAAGCCCCGCGGCCGTCCCGGAGCCGCCGGATTTCACCGTTCAGTCATGCGCACGTCACGCCCGCTCCATGGTCGTCTCCCGCACGTGGCCCACGGTGGGGGCGGCCCGCCGCGGAACGCCGGAAGACCCCGGCCACCGCGCAGCCGGCCCCACCCCGTACCCCACCAACAGGAGGCAAGATGCGCGTCATCCCGAGCAGGCGGACCCCGGCCGTGGCCGCGGCGGCCATGGTGGCCCTGGGCGTGATCGCCGGACCGGCGCACGCCGAGGCGGCCCACGGCGGCACGGCACCGTCGCTGCCCCGGGTGGCGGCCTCCGTCGAGACGCCCTCCCTCTTCGACGACGAGGCCGGCGGCAACGCGAACGCCGACGACCCGGCGATCTGGCGCAATGCCAAGAACCCTGATGCCAGTCTGGTCATCGCCACCGCCAAGGAGGGCGGTCTGCGCGTCTACGACCTGGACGGACGCCAGGTGCAGGCCCTCCCCGCCCCCGCGCCGCCCCGGGACGGCGACAAGCCCGGACGCTTCAACAACGTCGACCTGATCACCGGACTCCGCTTCCCGGACGGCCGCCACGACGTGGCCGTCGTCTCCGACCGCGGCCGCGACCAGCTGCGCGTCTACCGGATCGACCCGAAGCGGCCCGCCGCCCCGCTGGTCGACGTCACCGACGAGGCCGCCGCCCCGCAGGTCTTCTCCAGCGGCCAGGACGAGGTCAACGACCAGCGGACCGCCTACGGCCTCGCCGCCTACACCGACCGCCGCAGCGGCCGCTCGTACGCGGTGACCAGCCGGCGCCACGCCACCGACCTCGCACTGGCCGAACTGCTGCCGAACGCCCAGGGCAAGGTCGGCTACCGCACCGTCCGCACCACCTCGCTGCCCGCCTCCTTCACCCTGCCGAACGGGAAGAGCTGGACGCCGTGCGGCGAACCGGGCGAGCGGCCCCAGGTCGAGGGCATGGTCGTCGATCCCGACACCGGTGACCTCTACGCGGGTCAGGAGGACGTCGGCATCTGGAAGCTCGACGCCGACCTGCGCTCGCCCGCCCGCCTCATCGAGAAGGTCCGCTCCTTCGGCGTGCCCGGCACCTGGAACCCCGGGACGGAGGAGTGCGACGCGGGCGCGGACCCCGGCTTCGGCGGCCGGCACGTCTCCGCCGACGTGGAGGGCCTGACCATCTGGCGGGACCCGAAGAACCCCGGCCACGGCGGCTACCTGCTCGCGTCCAGCCAGGGCGACGACACCTTCGCCGTCTTCGACCGCGAGCACGGCAACGCGTACGTCCGCGGCTTCCGCGTCGGTGACGGTGCGACGCCCGGCTCGCCGGACGGTTCGCAGGAGTGCGACGGCGCCGCCGTCACCAGCGCACCACTGGGCAAGAGGTTCCCGGACGGCCTGCTGGTCGTGCAGGACGGCCACAACACCCCCGCCACCACGGGGCCCGACGGGGAGGCCCGTACGGACACCGACTTCAAGTTCGTGGACCTGGGCCGGCTGAAGCGGGCCGCCCGCCTCTGACCCCGCCCGCTTCCGACCCCGCCCGCCTCCGACTCCGCCTGCCGTGACCTGGGCGGCGCCGCGTTCGCCCAGGTCGATAGGATCACCACCGCATACGACGGAAGGCGATCATGGCGGACAGTCCCCTCAGGCCCAGCTCGTTGATCAACACGGTCTACGGGGCGTTCCTGCGACGCCTCGGCGGCTGGATCTCCGTCGCCGACCTGATCACCCTGATGTCCGAGCTGGACGTGGACGGCCCGGCGGCGCGCTCGGCGATCTCCCGGCTCAAGAAGAAGGGCGTCCTCGAACCGGAGCGCCGGGGCGCCACCGGGTACCGGCTCAGCCCGGGCGCGCAGCCCGTCTTCGACGAGGGCGACCGGCGCATCTTCGGCAGCCTGGAACCGGCGAAGCTGAGCGACGGCTGGGCCATGGCCGTCTTCTCCGTACCGGAGTCCGAGCGCTCCTACCGCTACCAGCTGCGCACCCGGCTGACCTGGCTGGGCTTCGGGAACATCGCCCCGGGCGTGTGGCTGGCCCCCGGCCGCCTCCTCGGCGACGCCCGCGACATGCTCGTCCGGCTCGGACTCAGCGAGTACGTGCACCTGTTCGCCGCCGAATACGCGGCCTTCAGCGACCTGCCCGGCACGGTCAGCTCGTGGTGGGACTTCCCGGCGATCGAGGAGCAGTACGCCGGATTCACCGAGGCCTACGGCCCGGTCGCCGCGGGACTGGCCGAGCGGCCCGGCGTCGGCGGCGCCGAGGCCTTCCGGCACTACGTCCCGATGCTCACCCAGTGGCGCCGCCTGCCCTACCTCGACCCCGGGCTGCCCGCCGAGCTGCTCCCCGAGGACTGGAACGCGGTGGCCGCGCGGCAGATCTTCCAGCAGCTGAACGAGGTGCTCGCTCCGCCCAGCCTGCGCCACGTGCAGGAGATCACCGGCCTGGCCGAGGCCTGACCGCAAGAGCGGGACCGGAAGAGACGGACTACCGCGCCGCCGGACGGTGCAGGCGCCGCCAGTACCCGGCGAGGTCGTCGACGGGGCCGGTGACCGAGTCCAGGCTCATCGTCGTCCGTGAACCGCGTTCGTAGCGTGGCCAGTTCGGCATCGGGCGGTGGTTGGGATCGCCGGTCCGGATGAAGGAGATCCAGGACGCGTGCACGGCCCCGGCGAGTCCGTCACGGATCCGGGGGTTCAGCCCCGCCAGGAACGGTGCCTGCGACCACTTGTCGAAGTTGTCGAACACGAACGGCAGCTCCAGGCAGTGGGCCGCGCCCAGTTGGCCGCCGTGCGCGGGCGTCGGGAGGTCGAACTGGTACGCCCAGACCGGCCGGCCGCGGGCCGCCCGCCGCTCGGCCAGGTCGATGCCGGGCATGCGGAACAGATCGTCACCGATCAGGTCCATGAGCACGTCGACCGGGCGGGCCCCCGGCCGGGCCTCCTCGTACGCGGTGTAGGCCTCGGCCGCCCGGGCGCCGAAGCTGTCGCGCGCTCTGGCGAGCACCTGCTCCTTGGTGGCGGCGGCGTACGGCTCGCTCAGGGCGAACGCGAAGGCGGCCTCTTCCCTGGTCCACCCGATCAGGAGGTCGACGTCCGCCCCGGGGCCGGTCAGCAGCAGATCGGCCGGGCCGCGGGTCAGCGTCACGTCGTCGAGCACCGGCAGGAACGGGGTCGACCAGTACCCCCAGCGTCCGGTCCTGCGGAACATCTCGATCGTGGCGCCGATCAGCTGGGGCCAGGGGAGGGCCCGTAGCTCCGCCACGTTCTTGGCGCCGAGGACGTCGAGGTAGGTGGCGCTGCGCTCCAGCGACTCCGCGCGGGTGGGGATCTGCAGGCCGAGCGGCGGGCTCTGCAGGATGGCGCGCCGGAACAGCGGGCGGCCGGCGGGCCGGGCCCCGGCGAGCGCCGCCACCGACAGGGCTCCGCCGGACTGTCCGGCGAGGGTGATGTCGTCCGGGTCGCCGCCGAACGCGGTGATGTTCTCCCGTACCCAGCGCAGTGCGGCGAGCTGGTCGGTGAACCAGAAGTTCCCGCCCGCGCCGTCCTCACCGAAGTAGAGGTATCCCAGCGGTCCGAGCCGGTAGTTGAGCGTCACGACGACGAGGTCGCCGTCGCGGGCGAAGGTCTCGCCCGAGTAGTTGGGCAGGGAGCCCGATCCGGAGATGAACCCGCCGCCGTGGATCCAGACCATCACCGGCCGCCGGGCGTCATCGGCTCCGGGCGTCCAGACGTTGAGCGTCAGGCAGTCCTCGCTGAAGGGGGGAGCGCCGTGCGTACCGAGCACCGCGTCGCCGCCCTCCCGGTACAGCTGAGGTGCGCTCGGCCCGAAGGCGGTCGCGTCACGCGTTCCCGCCCAGCCGGGATGGGGCTGGGCGGGGCGCCACCGCAGGGCTCCGACGGGGGGCGCCGCGTAGGGGACACCCTTGAACACGGTGAGGCCGCCCTCGACGGCTCCGCGGAGCCGGCCCGCGGGCAGTTCGACGACGGGCGAGGACCCGCCCGCGGGCGGCGCGGCCTGCGCCGTGCCGGCCGGTCCGCCGGGGACGCCGGTGAGCAGTGCGGCGCCGGTCAGCACCCCGGTGTTCCGGAGGATTCTGCGCCGTGATGGATCGTCGGTCATGGCTTCACTCCCTGACGGATCGTGGATTCGCCCACCGAAGTGGTATGGCGCGAAATTGACGATGGCTAGTGCTACGGCACACGCGCGGCGCGGGTCAAGGGGTGCGGCGACTCTCCGGCATCTATCTTGCGAAGTCTTGACGAGCGTCGCAATTACGCGATAGACACGTGTCACTTCGGGAGCACCATCCGGTCCGCGAAGACCGGTCGACAACGTACGGAGTCTCCATGGCAGGTCGGTTTCGCCCCCTGGTTCTGATCACCGTCACCACAGGCCTCTTGCTGGCCACGGGATGCGGCGGTGCGAGCCTGGGTACGGGTGACGACAACAAGCAGACCGGGCCCGTGAAGATCGGGCTCCTCGTCCCGCAGTCCGGGACCTACAAAGCCCTCGGCGACGACATGAAGCAGGGCTTCGAGCTCTACCTCCGGCAGCACGGCGGCAGGCTCGGCGGCCGCGAGGTGCAGATCGTGATCGCGGACGAGGGGGAGACGGCCGAATCGGGCAAGGCGGCGGCGGAGAAACTCGTCAAGCAGGACCGGGTCCTGGCGGTCAGCGGAGTGGTGAGCTCGGCCACCGTCAACGGGGTGAAGGACCTGTTCGAGACCAGCCGGATCCCGCTCGTCGGCTCGAACGCCTCGCCCACGACCCTGACCGGAACCAAATACATCTGGCGCACCTCGTACGTCAACGACGAGCCGGGCAAGGCGCTCGGCAAACACGTCGCCGAGCGGGCCGGGGGCCCGGTCTTCCTCGTCGCCGCGGGCTACCAGGCCGGCAAGGACGAGATCGAGGGCTTCAAGTCCACCTTCCTGCCCGCCGGCGGCAAGATCGCGGGGGAGGAGGTGTACACGCCGTTCCCGGGCACCAAGAACTTCCAGCCCTACCTCTCCCAGATCGAGAACTCCGGGGCGAAGGCGGTCTTCTGCTTCTACGCCGGCGGCGCGGCCGTCGACTTCGTGAAGCAGTACCGCGACTTCGGACTGGCCGGAAAGATCCCGCTCTACGCACCCGGCTTCCTCACCGAGGGCGGCGTGCTCAAGGGACAGGGAGACGCGGCCGAAGGCATCCTCACGGCCCTCAACTACAGCGCCGACCTGGACAACACCGCCAACCGGCAGTTCGCACCGGCCTACCGGGCCGCCCACGGCACGGACCCGACCACCTACGCGATGGCCTCATGGGACGCGGCGCAGGTGCTCGACAAGGCGATCGAGGCCGCCGGCGGAACCGTGACCCCGGAGACCGTCAACGCCGCCATCTCCACGGTGGGGGACATCGACAGCCCGCGGGGCACCTGGCGGTTCAGCAACGGCGGCACGCCGATCCAGCCCTGGTACCTGCGCGAGGTGAAGCTGGGCGCCAACACCGTCGCCGGCGACCTCGGCCGGCTGGGCGGCTGACATGGCCGGATGGCTGGACGGCAACCTCGTCGGCGTCGTCGACGGGATCGCCTTCGGACTGCTGCTGTTCACGATCGCGGTCGGCCTCTCCCTGGTCTTCGGCATGATGGACGTCCTCAACCTGGCGCACGGCACGCTCTACCTCGGCGGGGCCTACACCGCCTACGCACTCTCCGACGGAACCCTTCCGGGCCTGCTCCTCGCCCTTGTGGCCGGCGCGCTGGTGGGCGCCCTCGGAGGAGCGGCCCTGACCTGGCTCACCCAGCCGCTGGCCCGGCGCGGGCACCTGGACCAGGCCGTGCTCACCCTGGGCATCACCTTCATCGTCGCCGACCTCCTCGCGGCGGCCTTCGGCGGGGAGGTGCTGCCCACCGACCCGCCGGCACCGCTGCGCGGAACGGTGGAACTGCTCGGCCACACCTATCCGGTGTACCGGCTGGTGTTCATCGCCGTCGCGGCCTGCCTCGCCGTCCTCGTCCACCTGGTCTTCGAGCGCAGCTCGCTCGGCGCCCTCGTCCGGGCCACCGTCGCCGACCGGGACATGGTCCGCGCCCAGGGCGTCGACATCCGCAAGGTGCTCTACGGGGTCTTCGCGCTCGGGGCCGCCCTGGCAGCGGTCGGCGGCGTCCTCGGCGCGCCGATCCTGGGCCCCGGGCCGGGCGTCGACGAGAGCGTGCTCGTCCTCTCGCTCGTCGTCGTGGTCGTCGGCGGCCTCGGATCGGTGCGCGGCGCCCTCGCCGGGGCCCTGCTCATCGGCCAGGTCCAGACGCTCGGGGTGGCACTGCTCCCGCAGTACGCGCCCTTCCTCCTCTTCGGCACCATGCTGGCCGTGCTCGTGGTCCGCCCGCACGGCCTGGTCGCCTCGGCGGTACGCACATGAGCACACCCCTGACATCCCGGGCGATCGGCAGCGCCGTACTCCTCGGCCTCACCCTGGCCCCCTTCCTGCTCGGCCCGTACGCCGTCGCCACCCTGTCGCGGATCCTGGTGTTCGCCCTGCTCGCGCTGAGCGTCAACCTGCTGACCGGGCTGACCGGGCTGCCGACCCTCGGCCAGTCCGCCTACTTCGGTGTCGGCGCCTACGCCGCGGCGATCACCGCCAAGAGCCTCACCGACGTCGGACCGCTCCAACTCCTCATCGCCGCGGCGGCTTCCGCGCTGGTGGCCGTACCGACCGGATGGCTCGCCGTCCGGGCCCGCGGCGTGGTTTTTCTCATGCTGACCCTGGCCATCGGCGAGATCGTCTACAGCGCCGCCGTCAACTGGAAGCCGGTGACCGGCGGCACCGACGGCATATCCGGTGTCCCGGCCGTCGTGCCCCTGCCCGGCACCCCCGCGCTGGAGCTCGACGGGCTGGTCTACTTCTACGTACTGGCCGTCTTCCTGCTCCTGCTCGCGGCCGTCACCCGCCTGGGCTCGACCCCCTTCGCCCTCGCCCTGCGCGGAATCCGCGACAACGAGCCCCGCATGAAGGCGATCGGCTACCCCACTCGGCCGTACGCCCTCACCGTCTACTGCGGCGCCGCGGCGCTCGCCGGCGCCGCCGGTTCGCTGTGGGTCTCGGTGCAGCGCTTCGTCTCGCCCGGCGACGCCGGATTCGAGGTCTCCGCCCTCGCGCTGCTGGCCGTGGTCATCGGCGGCGCGGGCTCGATCCGGGGGGCCTGCGCCGCGGCCGCGCTCATCTGGCTCACCCGCGACTACCTCGGCAACCTCGAAGCCGTCGCCGGGCGCGGCCCCCTGCTGCTCGGACTGCTCCTCGTCACCGCCGTGTACACCCTGCCCCGCGGACTGGCCAGCGTACGGCTCCCGCACCAGCCGAGCCGGAAGAGGACGGCGTGAGCGATCCCGACCTACTGGAACTGCGCGGGGTGTCCAAGCACTTCGGGTCCTTCACCGCCGTCGACGAGGTGTCCCTCACCGTGCGCCCCGGCGCGCGGCACGCGATCATCGGACCCAACGGCGCCGGAAAGTCGACCCTGTTCGGCCTCATCTCCGGAACCCTGGCGGCCGGCACCGGAACCATCCTCCTGGACGGGCGGGACGTGACCCGGCTGCCCGTGCACCGCAGGGTCGCACTCGGCACGGCCGCGACCTTCCAGCATTCCAGCCTCTTCATGCGGGAGACCGTACTGGAGAACGTCCTCCTCGCCGTGCTGCTCCGCACCGGCAACGGGCTCGGCGGATGGCGGAAGGTGAGTGCCAGAACCAAGGAGCTCGCCCGGGCCCGCACGCTGCTGGAACGCGTGGGCCTGCCCGACCGGCACGACCTCGCGGTGGGCGCCCTCTCGCACGGCGAACGGCGGCAACTGGAGGTCGCGGTCGCCCTGGCCACCGAACCCCGGCTGCTGCTCCTGGACGAACCCGCCGCCGGCATGTCACCGGCGGAGACGGAGCGGCTCACCGGGCTGATCGCCGCCCTGCCCGAAGAGGTGACCGTCCTGCTCATCGAACACGACCTCGACATGGTCTTCGAGCTCGCCGACACCGTCACCGTCATGCACCTCGGCCGACACCTCACCACCGGCACACCGGATCACGTGCGGGCCTCCGCCGAGGTCCAGCAGGCCTACCTGGGCACGACGGAGGTCACCTCGTGAAGCCGTTCCTCCGCGTACGCGGCCTGCGCTCCGGCTACGCCGGGGGCGTGGTCCTCGGCGGCGTCGACCTCGACGCCGAGGAGGGCGGGATCATCGCCGTCCTCGGGCGCAACGGGGTCGGGAAGACCACTCTCATCTCGACCGTCATGGGATTCGTCCGGCCCTACGAAGGCAGCGTCACCCTCGACGGCCGGGAGATCGCCGGGGCCCGCGTCGACGTCATCGCCCGGGCCGGAGTGGGCGTCGTACCCCAGGGACGCCGGGTGTTCGCCCCGCTGACCGTGGCCGAGCACCTCGCGATCGCCGCACGGCGCCGCCCCGCGCGCGGGCCGTGGACCAGGGCGCGGATCCTCGGCCTGCTGCCGAGACTGGGGGAGCGGCTCGGACACCGGGGCGACGAACTCTCCGGAGGCGAACAGCAGATGCTCGCGATCGCCCGGGCCCTGCTGGGCAATCCGCGCCTGCTGCTCCTCGACGAACCGTCCGACGGCCTGGCGCCCGCGATCGTCGCCCAGGTGGGGGAGGTGATCCGGGAGGTGAGCGCCGAGGGCATGACGGTCGTCCTGGTGGAGCAGAACCTCGGGCTCGCCCTCTCCGTCGCCGAACACGTCGCCGTCATGCAGAAGGGGAGCATCGTCCACCGTGCGGCCTGCGCCGCGTTCGCAGCGAGTCCAGGCGACCGCCGGCGGCTGCTGGGGGTCGACTGACCGGCTCATCCGGCGTCGGCGCCGGTACCGGTGTCGCGCAGGGCCAGGGCGAGATGGCGGGCCGTGTCACGGGTACGGCGCGGGACGCGACGGCCGTCCCCGACGAGCCGGGCGGCCCGGCCCATGACCCGCAGCGCGCGCACGGACCCGACGGCGGGCACCCCGTCCATCAGGGCGGCCATGGCCGTGTCGGCCCCGCGCCAGTCACCCGCCAGGGCCTGCACCCGGGCGAGTTCCGCGGCGAACAGCACCCGGTAGGCGGGGCCGCCGTCACCGCCCGCGCGCGCCGCGTCGTGGAGGAGGGCGGCCGCCCCGCCCAGGTCGCCGAGCGCGGCCCGCGCCAGGCCGTGGTGGCCGTCCAGTTCGTGCCGGTCGAACCACCACGCCCAGGCCGGATCCCGGTCCGTGGGCGGGTCGGCGAGGAGCTCTGCGGCGCTCCCCAGGGCCCGCCGGGCTCGCGGCCCGTTCCCCATGCGGGCCAGCGCGCGCGCCGCCCGTACGTGGAAGATCGCCGCGACCCGGCCCGGAAGCCCCTCGCGGGCCAGCACGGACGAGGCGATCCGCAAGGAGCTCCCGGGCCGCCCCAGGTGCTCCTCCTGCATCGCCAGCACCGCGAGGATCAACGGCTCCACGGCGGCGTCCGGACCTTCCGCCCGGTCGCTGCGGGCCAGCTCCAGGGCCCGCAGGTGGAGCCGCCGCGAAACGCCGTGCCGTTCGGCGTCGAAGGCGATCCACGCGGCGACCTGGTACAGCTCGGCACGCGCCGCCCGCTCCGCGCCGTCCTGCGGCAGCGGCCGACTCCGGCCGACCGTACGCACGGCCCCCAGCGCCGTTCCCACCGCCCACCGCGCCCCGGCCGCCACGTCGAGCGCGACGAGCTCCTGCGCCAAGGCCCTGATCTCCCCCTCCGTCACAGCTCGTCCTGGACGGGCGGTGCACGGCGTACGGGCCGGTCGGTCACCTCGGTCACGAATCCCCCCGGAGCGTGAGCGGGGACGGGCGGACCGCGCCCCCTGTGATCATCGTAAGCCCGGCCGGGTCGGCCGACACCGGCCGAGGCTGCGGGCCGGCGGGGAGACCGCGCGCAAGGATGAGGCCATGGCCGACATCTTTGCCTCACGCACCATCGACGTGACGACCGGCGACCGGGAGACCGTCCATGACCTGACCGACGCCTGCGCGTCCTTCCTCGGGGAGGTGGCGCGGGGCCGGAGCGGACTGCTCAACGTCTTCACGCCGCACGCGACCGCCGGACTCGCCGTCATCGAGACGGGAGCGGGCAGCGACGACGACCTCCTGAAGGCCCTGGCCTCCCTGCTGCCGGCCGATGACCGCTGGCGGCACCGGCACGGTTCCCCCGGCCACGGCCGGGACCACGTACTGCCCGCGATCGTCCCGCCCCACGCGACGCTGCCCGTGATCGACGGATTGCTGGAGCTCGGAACCTGGCAGTCCGTCACTCTCGTGGACACCAACCGCGACAACCCCCGGCGACAGGTCCGGCTGTCCTTCTTCGGCTGCTGACCCGCCCTGGGGGGCGCAGGGGTGAACACGTATCAATCATGACAGGTCAGAGGCCGTTTTCGTAGGACCAAGGGCACAGCGGATTGCCCTTGTTCGGACCCCTGTGCGGCTTTCAGAATCACCGTCATGACTTACTCAGCGCACGCCAGTCACGACGCAGTACTCCGAGCCCGAGTTGCCCTCCTGGGGTCCCAGACCCTGCCGGCCCGGCAGGAGGTCGCCGCCTACCGCGTGCTCGTCCAGGTGAGTCCGCTGGCGTATCTGCCGCTGCTCGCCGAGGCGTTGTACGAATACAGCCGACAGGACTTCGCGCATCTGCCCGAGACCGCACTGGCCCTGCGGGCCGAGGCCGTCGCCGCCGCGCGCCGCATGTACGCCATGGAGCCGGTCAGGGACCTCCTGCTCATCAAGGCGCTGGACCGCTACCGGGAGCAGCTGGTGCTCATGGACCGGAAGGAAGAACTCGAAGCCGTGGAACGGGAGATGGCCCTGGTGGCCTCCGGCGCCGGCGCCTAGGCCGGGAGCGAGGGTCCGCGACTCCCCGTTCGGCGATGCCGGGCGCGGCCCCTCGTGCCGGATGAACGGGGGAGACGGGGGAGGGCCACCGGCCAGGGACCGGGAGAGCTGATGCGACACCGAAATCAGCGCCGTCCGGCTCGTCGTGGGCCGCGTCCGCGCGGAGCCGTCGACCGGCCACCGGTGCCGCACGTCCGGGCCGGCCGGTGGGGCCGGCCCGGACGTCACGATCAGGCGAGGTCGAACCGGTCGAGGTTCATCACCTTGGTCCACGCCGCGACGAAGTCCTTCACGAACTTCGCCTTCGCGTCGTCGCTCGCGTAGACCTCCGCGAGGGCGCGCAGCTCGGAGTTCGACCCGAAGACGAGGTCGGCGCGGGTGCCGGTCCACTTGACCCGGCCCGTGGCCACGTCCCGGCCCTCGAACGCGTTCGCGTCCTCGGACGTCGCCGACCACGTCGTGCCCAGGTCGAGCAGGTTGACGAAGAAGTCGTTGGTGAGGGAGCCGGGCGTCGTGGTGAAGACACCGTGCGGCGTCTGCTGGTGGTTCGCACCGAGCACGCGCAGACCACCGACCAGGACCGTCATCTCGGGAGCGCTGAGGGTCAGCAGGTTCGCCCGGTCGAGCAGCAGGTACTCGGCCGGCAGCCGGTTGCCCTTCCCGAGGTAGTTGCGGAACCCGTCGGCGGCCGGCTCCAGAGCGGCGAACGACTCCACGTCCGTCTGCTCCTGCGTGGCGTCCGCGCGGCCCGGGGTGAAGGGCACCTGCACGGCGAACCCGGCGTCCTTGGCCGCCTGTTCGACGGCGGCCGCGCCGGCCAGCACGATCAGGTCCGCGAGCGAGATCCGCTTGCCGCCGCTCTGGGCGGAGTTGAAGGACTCCTGGATGCCGGTCAGGCTGCGCAGCACCCCGGCCAGCTGGTCCGGGTCGTTGACCTCCCACCCGCTCTGCGGCTGGAGGCGGATCCGAGCGCCGTTGGCGCCGCCGCGCTTGTCGCTGCCGCGGAAGGACGAGGCCGAGGCCCAAGCGACGGAGACGAGCTGGGACACCGACAGGTCCGAGGCGAGGACCTGCCGCTTGAGTGCGGCGACATCGGCGGCGTCGACGAGCTCGTGCGTCACCGCGGGGAGCGGGTCCTGCCATAGCAGCGTCTCGGCCGGGACCTCCGGGCCGAGGTAGCGGACGACCGGGCCCATGTCGCGGTGGGTCAGCTTGAACCAGGCGCGCGCGAACGCGTCGGCGAACTCGGCGGGGTTCGCGAGGAAGCGCCGCGAGATCTGCTCGTAGGCCGGGTCGGCCCGCAGCGACAGGTCGGTCGTCAGCATCGTCGGGGCGTGGGTCTTGGACGGGTCGTGGGCATCGGGCACGGTGCCCGCCCCGGCGCCGTCCTTCGGCCGCCACTGGTGCGCCCCGGCGGGGCTCTTGAACAGCTCCCACTCGTAGCCGAACAGGATTTCGAAGAAGGTGTTGTCCCAGGTGGTCGGGGTGTTGGTCCAGATACCCTCGAGACCGCTGGTGATCGCGTCGCCACCCTTTCCGGTGCCGAAGGAATTCGCCCAGCCCAGGCCCTGCGCCTCCATCGGCGCGGCCTCGGGGTCGGCGCCGACGCTCTCCGCCGGGCCCGCGCCGTGGGTCTTGCCGAAGGTGTGGCCGCCCGCGATCAGGGCCACCGTCTCCTCGTCGTTCATCGCCATCCGGCGGAAGGTCTCACGGATGTCGCGCGCCGCGGCGATCGGGTCGGGGTTGCCGTTCGGGCCCTCCGGGTTGACGTAGATGAGGCCCATCTGGACCGCGCCGAGGGGGTTCTCCAGCTCGCGGTCGCCGGTGTAGCGCTCGTCGTCGAGCCAGGTGGTCTCGGGGCCCCAGTAGACGTCCTCGTCGGGCTCCCAGACGTCCGGGCGGCCGCCGCCGAAGCCGAAGGTCTCCAAGCCCATCGACTCCAGGGCCACGTTGCCGGTCAGGATCATCAGGTCGGCCCACGAGAGGCTCTGGCCGTACTTCTGCTTGACCGGCCACAGCAGACGGCGGGCCTTGTCGAGGTTGCCGTTGTCCGGCCAGCTGTTGAGGGGGGCGAAACGCTGCTGGCCGGCCCCGGCGCCGCCGCGGCCGTCGCTGATCCGGTAGGTGCCCGCACTGTGCCAGGCCATACGGATCATGAACGGGCCGTAGTGGCCGAAGTCGGCGGGCCACCAGTCCTGGGAGGTCGTCAGCACGTCCGCGATGTCCCGCTTGACGGCGGGAAGATCGAGGGTCTTGAAGGCCGCGGCGTAGTCGAACTCCTCCCCGAGGGGGTTCGCGACGGCGGGATTCTTGGCGAGGATCTTCAAGTTGAGCCGTTCAGGCCACCACTGGCGGTTTCCGCCGCCCTGGGTCGGGTGCGGGGCCCGTCCGTGGGCTACCGGACAGCCGTCCCCACCCTCCGACTTGGCATCTGTGACGATTGCATCATGGTTCTCAGACATGGGAATCCTTCCGTACCAGGCGGATCACGGTGTTCAGGAACTGAATGCGACTGAATGCGACTGAATGCGATGGAACAGCCGGGGCGCGGGGCCCCGAGATGAAGGGGCTCGGCGCCCGTCGATCGCCTCGACGCCGAGGGGTCACCGTCCCGGACGGTTGCGCGCGGTGGGACGCCGGCGGCCGGTGTACACGTAACGGCACCGGGCAGCTCCACGGCGGTGATCCGTCACGTCTTCGTCACCTGCCGCTCTGGAGTCTTCCTGTCTCTTGGCCAGCTACGAAACAGATCCTACGATGGACGGAATCCAAGTCAAGAAGGACACCAGGTCCACATTCGATCGGATCCCGGATGTCCGCCGACACACTTCGGGGCACCCCCGTCGAACCTGAACAGGTGGGCCGATATGAGTGACCTGCTGGAGCGTTTGCGCGGGCGTGGCTGGCGGATGACGTCCCAGCGGCGCGTGGTCGCGGAGGTCCTCGACGGCGACCATGTGCACCTCACGGCGGACGAGGTGCACGCGCGTGCCGCCCAGCGGTTGCCGGAGATCTCCCGGGCGACGGTGTACAACGCCCTGGGTGAGCTGGTCGCCCTCGGGGAGGTCGTGGAGGTCACCACCGACGGCCGGGCGAAGCGCTACGACCCCAACGCGCACCACCCGCACCAGCACCTGGTGTGCTCCGCCTGCGGACTCATCCGCGACGTCCACCCGACGGACGACCCCCTGGCCGGTCTCCCGGCGGACGAGCGCTTCGGCTTCACGGTGTCCGGGGCCGAGGTCACCTACCGCGGCCTGTGCCCCGACTGCGCCGGCAGGACGTAGTACGCAGGCGCCCGCGCCCCGGTCCTCCTCGTCCGCGTGGTCCCGGCGCCGCCGCGGAGAAGCCGCAATACCGTCTCTTACCGGCCACGCGCAAGGCTTCAACAAGAAAATCCTTGATACCGCACTAGACTGGTGGGTTGTTTGGCGCTGGGCCGGAACAACCTGGGCAGACCCGGGCTCCGCCCGCGACCCGGATCATGCCGGGAACGAGACGCGAGGGCCGATGGCAGTCACACCTGAGCGCGGTGAACTCACTCTGCTCGACGACGCGCAGACGCTGGAGGAGTCCGGCAAGTCCGCCCGCTTCACCGCCGGGCCCGCCGCCCCCACCCGCACCCTCGTCGACATCTTCGAGGCCACCGTACGGACGTACCCCGACGAGCTCGCCCTCGACGACGGAACCACCCGGTTGACCTACCGGGCGCTCGCCGTCGAGGTCGAGCGCCGGCGCCGGGCCCTCGCGGCCGCCGGAGTGGGCCTCGGAGACCGCGTCGGCGTCCGCGTACCGTCCGGGACCAACGAGCTGTACGTGGCCGTCCTCGCCGTCCTCGCCGCAGGCGCCGCCTACGTACCCGTCGACGCCGAGGACCCGGACGAGCGCGCCGACCTCGTCTTCGGCGAGGCCGGGGTCCGGGCGGTGCTCGGCGGCGGACAGCGCATCCACGCCGGCCGGCCCGCAGAGCCCGGCCCCCGCGCCGGCGCCTCCCGCCCCGGCCCCGAGCACGACGCGTGGATCATCTTCACCTCCGGTTCCACCGGCAAGCCCAAGGGCGTCGCCGTCAGCCACCGCAGTGCCGCCGCCTTCGTGGACGCCGAGGCCGCGCTGTTCCTCGCCGAGGAGCCGATCGGCCCCGGCGACCGGGTCATGGCCGGACTGTCCGTCGCCTTCGACGCCTCCTGCGAGGAGATGTGGCTGGCCTGGCGCTACGGCGCCTGCCTCGTGCCCGTACCCCGCTCCCAGGTGCGCAGCGGCGCCGACCTCGGCCCCTGGCTCGTGGACCAGGAGATCACCGTGGTCTCCACCGTGCCGACCCTGGCCGCGCTGTGGGAGCCCGAGGCGCTCAACGAGGTCCGGCTGCTGATCTTCGGCGGCGAGGCCTGCCCGCCCGAGCTCACCCAGCGCCTGGTCACCGAAGGCCGCGAGGTCTGGAACACCTACGGGCCCACCGAGGCCACCGTCGTCGCCTGCGCCGCCCTCCTGACCGGTGAGGAGCCGATCCGTATCGGCCTCCCGCTGAACGGCTGGGAACTGGCCGTCGTCGACGAGTCCGGTGAACCCGTACCCATGGGCGGCAGCGGCCAGCTCGTGATCGGCGGCGTCGGCCTCGCCCGCTACCTCGACCCCGACAAGGACGCCGAGAAGTACGCCCCGCTCGAGTCCCTCGGCTGGCAGCGCGCCTACCGCAGCGGCGATCTCGTACGCGCCGAACCGGAGGGCCTGGTCTTCCTCGGCCGCGCCGACGAACAGATCAAGCTCGGCGGCCGCCGGATCGAGCTCGGCGAAGTGGACGCCGCGCTCCAGGCGCTGCCCGGCGTCGCGGGTGCGGCCGCCGCCGTCCGCACCGCGCGCAGCGGCAACCAGCTGCTCGTCGGCTACCTCGTCACCCAGGACGGCTGGGACCACGCGGCGGCGGTCACCCGGCTGCGCGCCGAGCTGCCCGCCGCCCTCGTACCGCTGCTCGCACCCGTCGCCGAACTGCCCACCCGCACCTCCGGCAAGGTCGACCGCGACGCGCTGCCCTGGCCGCTCCCCGGCCTGGAGACCTCCGGCCCCACCGAGCAGCTCTACGGGACCGAGGCCTGGCTCGCCGAACAGTGGAGCGAGACCCTCGGTGTGACCGTCACCGGCGCCGCCAACGACTTCTTCGCGATCGGGGGCAGCAGCCTCGCCGCCGCCCAGCTCACCACCCGCCTGCGCACCCGCTACCCGAGCGCGGCCGTCCTCGACATCTATCAGCAGCCCACCCTGCGCAAGCTGGCCCGGCACCTGGAGAAGTCCGCCCAGGGCGACGGAGCGGCCCGCACCGTCGCACCGGTCCGGCTGCGCTCCCAGGTGGCGCAGTCGCTCCTGCTGCTCCCGCTGTTCACCCTGGTGGGCCTGCGCTGGACCGTCGCCCTGCTGGCCGTGGGCAACGTCCTGCACGGCCTGGGGGCCTTCCCGTGGGCGCCGACCGCCTCCTGGTGGCTCGTCGCCGGCGGTGCGCTGCTGCTGTACAGCCCGCCGGGCCGCCTCGCGATCGCGGCCGGCGGCGCCCGCCTCCTGCTGCGCGGCGTGCAGGCCGGACGCCACCCGCGCGGCGGCAGCGTGCACCTGCGGCTGTGGACGGCCGAGCGGCTGGCCGAATGTGCCGGCGCCACGTCCCTCACCGGTTCCTGGCTGGAACGCTACGGCCGGGCCCTCGGCGCCAAGATCGGCCCCGAGGTGGACCTGCACTCCCTGCCCCCGGTCACGGGCATGCTCAAACTCGGCCGCGGCTGCGCCGTGGAGTCCGAGGTGGACCTCTGCGGCCACTGGCTGGACGGGGACCACCTGGAGATCGGCGCCATAAAGGTCGGCGCGGGCGCGGTGGTCGGCACCCGCAGCATCCTCTTCCCCGGCTCGCGGGTCGGAAAGCGCGCCGAGGTGGCCCCCGGTTCCGCCGTCGTCGGACAGATCCCGACCGGCCAGCGCTGGGCCGGCGCACCCGCCGGAAAGCTCGGCAAGGCCAAGCACAACTGGCCGGGGGAACGCCCGCCGCGCGGACTCCCCTGGCGGGCCGCCTACGGCGCGGCCGGCTTCGCCCTCACGGCCCTGCCCGTGCTCGCCGCCCTGCCCGCCCTGCTCGTGGCCGGCCGCTTCGTGCCCGCCGGTGCCGGGCTCACCGAAGCACTGCGCGGAGCGCTGCTCGCCGTGGTGCCCGGGGCACTCGCCTTCGGGTTCGCCTACGCGGCCCTGCTGCTGATCTCCGTACGCCTGCTCAGCCTCGGTCTGCGGACCGGAACCCACCCGACGCACAGCAGGGTCGGGTGGCAGGCCTGGACGGTCACCCAGCTGATGGACCTGTCGCGCGAGACGCTCTTCCCGCTGTACGCCGGGCTGATCACACCGGTATGGCTGCGGCTGCTCGGCATGAAGATCGGCCGGGGCGCCGAGGTGTCCACCGTGCTCGCCCTGCCCAGCCTCACCACCGTCGGCGAGGGCGCCTTCCTCGCCGACGACACCCTGACCGCCCCCTACGAGCTCGGCGGCGGCTGGATGCGCATCGGACACTCCGAGATCGGCCGCCGCGCCTTCCTCGGGAACTCCGGCATGACCGCCCCGGGCCGCAGCGTGCCGGACGACGGGCTGGTCGGCGTCCTGTCCGCCACCCCGAAGAAGGCCAAGAAGGGCAGTTCCTACCTGGGGCTCCCGCCCGTCCGGCTGCCCCGGTCCACCGCGGACGCCGACCAGAGCCGGACGTACGAGCCGCCCGCGCGGCTGCTGTGGGCGCGCGGCCTGGTGGAGCTGTGCCGGCTCGTCCCGGTGTTCTGCTCGGTCGCCCTGGCCGTGCTGACCGCGGCGGCGCTCTGCGCGCTGATCACGTGGAGCGGTGCGGGGATCTGGGGAGCCGCGCTGCTCTCCGGAGCGGTCCTGCTCACCGCCGGAGCGGCCGCCTGCGCGGTCGCGGTGACCGCCAAATGGCTGCTGGTGGGCCGGCACCGGACGGGGGAGCACCCGCTGTGGAGCGGCTTCGTGTGGCGCAACGAGCTGGCCGACACCTTCGTCGAGGTACTGGCCGTGCCGTGGCTGGCCGGATCGGTGCCCGGCACGCCGGTGCTGGCCCTGTGGCTGCGCGCGCTCGGCGGCCGGATCGGCCGGGGCGTGTGGTGCGAGAGCTACTGGCTGCCCGAGACGGACCTGGTCGTGCTGGGCGACGGGGTCAGCGTGAACCGCGGCTGTGTGTTGCAGACGCACCTCTTCCACGACCGGATCTTGAGGACGGATACTGTGGTGCTCCGTGAGGGCGCCACCCTGGGCCCGGGCGGAATCGTCCTGCCCGGGAGCACGGTAGGGGCCCGCAGCACACTGGGCCCCGCATCCCTCGTGATGGCCGGGGAATCCGTCCCCGCCGACACCCGCTGGCTGGGCAATCCGATCGAGGCGTGGCGGTCCTGACCGGCCGTCCGCGCCGCGGCAGGCAGCAGGGCGGCACCGGCAACCCCGGTACACCGGCACACCAGCACGTCGTACGAGCACAGCGCAGGGAGCGGAAGCGGCAGTGAGCGGCCAGAGAACAGAGTCATCGGACCCGTACTTCCCGGCCAACGGCGACTCCCGTTACCGAGTGCACCGGTACGAACTCGCTCTGGAGTACCGTCCCGGGCCCAACCGGCTCGCCGGCACGGCCCGGCTGACCGCGATCGCCGGGCGGGCGCCGCTCACCGAGTTCCACCTGAACCTGGCCGAATTCAGAATAGGCCGCGTCCTGGTGAACGGCCGGGCGCCGCACTACACCCACCGCGGCGGCAAACTCCGCATCCGCCCGGCCAAGCCCCTGCCCGCCGGATCCGCCTTCACCGTGGAAGTGCACTGGGCGGGCAACCCCAAGCCGGTGCGCAGCCCCTGGGGCGGCATCGGCTGGGAGGAACTGACCGACGGCGCGCTGGTGGCCAGCCAGCCCGTCGGCGCGCCCTCCTGGTACCCGTGCAACGACCGGCCCGCGGACAAGGCCTCGTACCACATCTCGGTCAACACGCCGTCCCCCTACACGGTCGTGGCCGGCGGGCGACTGCTCACGCGCACCACGAAGGCCAGCACGACCACGTGGGTCTACGAGCAGTCCGCGCCGACCTCCAGCTACCTGGTCAGCCTGTCCATCGGCATGTACCAGACGGTGCTCCTCGGCGACCCGGGACTCGGCGGCGTACCGCAGAGCGCCCACGTGCCGGCGCACCTGCTGCCGCGGTTCTCCCGCGATTTCGCCCGGCAGCCCGCCATGATGCGCTTGTTCGAGGAGCTCTTCGGGCCCTACCCCTTCGGCGAGTACGTGGTGGTCGTCGCCGACGAGGAACTGGACGTCCCCGTGGAGGCGCAGGGCCTGTCCACCTTCGGCGCCAACCACGTGGACGGCGTCCGGGGCTCGGAACGCCTCATCGCCCACGAGCTCGCGCACCAGTGGTTCGGCAACAGCGTGACCATCGCCGACTGGCGGCACATCTGGCTGAACGAGGGATTCGCGAAGTACGCAGAATGGCTCTGGTCGGAACGCTCCGGCGGCCGCACCGCACACGAGCTGGCGACCGCCGCACACCGGCTGCTGGCCTCGCAGTCACGGGACCTGCGGCTGTCCGACCCCGGCCGCAAGCTGATGTTCGACGACCGTCTGTACCAGCGCGGTGGCCTCACCCTGCACGCGATCCGCTGCGCGCTGGGCGACACCGCATTTTTCCGCATGCTGCGGGACTGGGCCACCGTGCACCGCCACGGGGTGGTGTCCACCGTGGCCTTCACCCACCACGTGGCCCGCTACGCGGCCGATCCGCTGGACGACCTGTTCACCGCCTGGCTGCACGAGCCGGCCCTCCCGCCCCTGCCGGCCCCGGCCCGGCCCCCGATACCGGCGAAGCCCGGATACCCGCCGACGTACGGCGGGCGCGGGCCCAAGGGCGGCCGGGGCAAGGCCTCCGCCTAAATCGTGCCGGTGGTGAGCGGCATCCGGGCCCGCACCTGCCAGTCGCCCTCGGCGGTGGCCTCGGCCCGGAAGGTGCCGCCCGCCAGGGTGACGCGTTCGCGCAGGACCTTCAGCCCGTAGCCCGGGCGGGAGGTCGGGCGGGCCGTCCCGTCGTTGGTTATCCGCACGGCGGCCTCGTGCGGACGGACCTGCACGTGGACGCTGACGTGGCGGCAGTGGCGGGCGTGCTTGCGGATGTTGGTGAGGGACTCCGTCGTCACCCGGTGCAAGGTGGCGGCCACCTCGGGCGGAACGGTGTCCGTCGGACCCTCCTCGGTGAGGTACGCCGGTACCCCGTTCAGGGCGAACCCCCGAACCAGGGCCCGCAGGTCGTCCATGCCGGCGGGCGCGGCCGGCGGTGCGTCGCTCTCCCCGGCCCGGAGCCCGGCGACCATCTGCCGCATGGAGGCGAGCGCCTCCGCTCCGGTCTCCTCGATGCGCTGCAGGGCCGGAAGGACCAGGTCGGGCCGCCTGGCGGCGACCGCCCGGGCGCCCTGTGCCTGCACCACGATGCCGGTCACGTGGTGGGCGAGGTGGTCGTGCAGATCCCTCGCCAGCTCGATCCGCTGTTCGAGCCGGACGCGGTGTGCGCGCTGCCGCCGGTCCGCCTCCACGATCCGGGCGGTCACACTCGCCCCCGCCACCAGGACGGTGGCCAGCGTGAGGCCGAACGCGACGGTGAGGCTCCCCTCCTGCACGCCGATGGACAGGGGCCGCAGGACGACGGCCGCCGCCAGCAGCAGGGCGATCGGCGCGGTGGGGGCCGCCGGCCCGCGCCGGGCGACGAAGGCCAGCACCATCAGGAGGGCGACCGGCTCGAACGCACCGTACGCGGACGCGGCGCCGCTGGCGGGGTGGCTCAGGAGCACGGCCACGGAACAGGTCAGTGAGGCGGTGGCGGCGGCGCCCCCGGCGCAGGCGTACGACCGGGCCTCCTTGAGCAGGGGCAGGGCGACGAGGACGGCGCCCACGACAGCGGCCGACAGCGCGAGCCGGGCCTGTGACGCCGGTCCGGCGAACGTCCCGGCCCGTACGTCCACCCAGGCCGCGGCCGCGAGCACACAGGCTGCGAGGGACCGCAGCAGGACCGCCGCCCTGCCGGGAACGGCGAGGAAGCGGAGGAGAGGAGACCACATAGCGCGCAGATTAGATCATCCACCCGACCGGTCACCCGGCACCCACGAGGCCGGTGGCTGGGATTGACGCGGCCTGCGGCGGTTGCCAACCGGGACCTGCCGAGGGAAGACCGATGTCGATCTTTGCCACC
Organism: Streptomyces sp. NPDC040545; assembly: GCF_055595065.1. Lineage (NCBI taxonomy): Bacteria > Bacillati > Actinomycetota > Actinomycetes > Kitasatosporales > Streptomycetaceae > Streptomyces > Streptomyces sp. NPDC040545. The sequence goes on along the minus strand of NZ_JBVIWA010000019.1, from coordinate 125,233 downwards.
TGGCTGTTGCTCACCGAGGACGGCGACGCGGCTGCACGCCGGGCCCAGGTCGAGCGCCGGCGGGACACCCTCGCAGAATGGCTGGGCACGGACGACCGGTGACGCCGTCGGACGCTCCCGGTCCGGGCGCCGGAGCCTCAGGAAGGCGTCGCGGCGTGATCGGACTCGCCGCGCAGGACGCAGAATTCGTTGCCTTCGGGATCGGCGAGGACCGCCCAGCCCGTACCGTCGGGCTGCCGGCGATCAGCGACCAGGGTGGCTCCGAGACGCAACAGCCGCTCGACCTCCTCCTCGCGCGAGGTCGTCGGACGCAGGCACAGGTGGATCCGGTTCTTGACCGTCTTCGGTTCCGGCACCTGGTTGAAGTACAGGAGCGGGCCCTCCGGAAGCATCACCGGGATCTCCTGGTCGCCGCGTTCGGCGTCCGGATACAGCGGACTACCGGTCACTTCGCTCCAGAACCGAGCCAGTTCATACGCGTCCGAACAGTCGATCGCCACATTCTGCACCACCGAAACCATGCGCCCCAGCCTGCCCCAGCACCGCGCCGTCCGCCACCCCCTAACTCTGCTTCGTCCAGCGCTGCGACGCCTCTCCGCCGCACGTCTTGGTCACCAGGCCGCCGCTCATGCCCAGGTCGAGGCAGCCCCCGCTGAAGTCGTTGCGGAGGCTGCCGCCCGACCCCGTGCGCCACAGCCGGGCGGTGCCCTGGGAGCAGTCGCCGACGAAGACCGCCTGGCCGAGCATGTTGGCGTACAGGCAGCCGCCGCCCTGCTGGTTGACGAGCTTGAAGCTGCCGTCCGGCCCGCTCTGGACGGTCCAGCGGGCGCTCGCGTCCGCGCAGTCGCCGTAGTCCGAGGCCCCGAAGACCTGCGTGATGCACTTGCCGTTGTTGCCGTTGCGGAAGCGGGAGGTACCGGACGCGGGCGGTGCCGGGGGTACCGGGGCCGGGGGTGCGGTGGACGTCCCGCCGTTGGAGGGGCGCGTGCTGCCGGAGCCGCCCGCGTTCGCGGGGTTCCCGGAGTTCCCGGCGCTGCCCGAGCCCGGTTGTGCACCGCCGCCGGGGAGGGCGCCGGATCCGGGTCCGGCGCCGGTGCCGGTTCCGCCCGCGCCCCCGGCGGCCGCCGCTTGTCCCGGGTCCTGTGCGGGCGGCTGCGCGGGTGATGCCGTGCCCGACGGGGTGCCGCCCGCCGGATCCGCCGTACCCGGTGCCGCCGCAGACGCCGTCGGGCCGGCCGGCGCCGTGACCGGGGCGGACGGGGAGTTCCCGGCCCGGGCCTGAGGCGCGGAGACGTACGGCAGGTGCTGGATGGCGAGCGTCGTACCGCCCGCGACCACGACGACGGGCACGACGGCGAGCAGGACGCGGGTGCGGCGGCGGCGCGCGGCCCGTTCCGGACGGGCCGTGACCGGGGGAGCGGCGGGCGCCACCGGGGCCGGGGCCTTCCCGGGCTCCGGCTCAGGCTCCGGCCCCGGCCCCGGTTCCGGCTGCTCGCCGGTGAGCGGGATCGTCGGTACGTCGGCCTCCTGTACGTTCGCGGCGAAGGCGGCCCGCTCGGTCAGGCGCTCGGTGACGGCTTCAGGCCACAGCGGGGCGGTGAACGGGCCGTGCCCGGCGGCGCGTTCGAGGAGTTGCGCGGCGGTGGGACGTCCCCCGGGGTCCTTGTCGAGGCAGGCCGCGACGAGCTCGGCGAGGTCAGGCTCCAGCTCCCGCAGCGGCTCCAGGTCGGGCTCCTCGTGGACGATGCGGTACAGCACCCCGTGCCCCGACTCGTCGCCGAACGGCGGCTGGCCGCAGGCCGCGTAGGCGAGTACGGAGCCCAGCGCGAACACATCGGTGGCGCCGCTCAACCGCCGCCGGCCCGAAGCCTGTTCGGGTGCCATGTAGGCGGGCGTACCCACGACCATGCCGGTCCGGGTCAGCTGGCTCTGCTCGGCGGCCCGGGCCACGCCGAAGTCGATGAGGGTCAGACCGTCGAGCGTCAGCATGACGTTGGACGGTTTGAGGTCCCGGTGCACCATGTCCAGCGCGTGCACCGCAGCCAGCCCCGCCGCGGCTTCCCGCAGCAGCAGCCACAGCGCCCGCGCGGGCAGCGGGCCGCCGTGCAGGGCGATGGCCTCCCTCAGGGTGAGCCCGGGGATGTACGCGGTGGCGAACCACGGGGGAGTGGCGGTGCGGTCGCTGTCGAGGAGCGGCGCGGTGGCGTCCGCGGGCAGGCGGGCGAGGTTGTCCAACTCGTGCCCGAAACGGCGCAGGAAGTCCTGGTCCTCGCCGACGACGGAGGACAGGAGCTGCTTGACGGCGACGTACCGGCCCTCGCGTATGCCGAGGTAGACGCGTCCCATGCCGCCGGCCCCGAGCCTTCCCGCCAGCGGGATCGACCCGATCCGGCGCGGATCCCCCGGCTCCAGCGGTTCGGCCCCGCTGCCCGTCAGCTCTAACACGTCAGCCCCGCTCGAATTGGAGAAGTTTCCAGGAATCTAACCCTGATGATCCCGAGACGGCAATGCGGGCCTCTGAACGCCGAGTTGATCCTGATTTCGCCCCCGTGAACCACGCCTTCGCCGCTCGGCGGCCGGTCGGCCGGCCGGCCTCGGCCCGGCCCGCTCCCGAACCGCCCCGCGCGATCGCTCTGCCGACCCGCGGCGGACTGCCCTCCCGGCCCCGCTGGCCGCCCCCCTCAACGGTGGGATGATCCAGTCAGCGCGCTGAGCGAGAGTGAACTGCCCGAGGTGCCGTCGCGACTCTCGGTGACCGACCGGGCCACCGGCCGGGCGGTGGTCGCCCGCGACCTCACGGTCCCGCGGCGGCGGCAGCGGGTCGACATCGGCCTGCTGCCCGCCGGTACGTACGACCTGCCGATCAGCGCCGGAGCCGATACGGCCCCGCTGTCCGACGTCTTCGTCGTCGCCGGACCGGACGGCACGGACGCTGCGGGCGGGAGACCCGTGACGGAGGTCTGAGAGCCTCCCCTCCCCACGAGACCCGCCGAGCCAGAATCGTGACAACGATTACATTCATCCCCAAATTGAGCGCTCAGCGGGGATCATTATTTCCCGTAATTGTCGTATATGGCTGCCATTGCGGCCCGCGCCACCTGAGGGACCGGTGGGCGCCACGGGAGAGATATGGGACGCGCGCGCAGCTGGACGGTCAACCGACGGATCGCTCTGCCGGTAGCAGTGGCAGGAGCCCTCGTCCTCGGACTGGGCGGCCTCTACGGAACCGCCCTCGCGGTCGGAGGCGACATCGACCAGGGGACCCGGGTGCTGGGGGTGGACCTCGGCGGCATGAGCCGGGCCGAGGCCCGCCAGGCGCTGACCCGGGAGCTCGGGCCCGCCGCCGCGGCGCCGATCACGGTGAAGATCGGCGACCGGGTGGAGAAGACCGGTCCCGCCGCGCTGGGACTCTCCCTCGACACCGACGCGACCGTCGACCGCGCCGCCCGGAGCGGAGCCGGTCCGGTCGCCGTCGTCGGCAGCCTCTTCGCCTCGGGCAGCCACGACGTGGCGCCCGTGATCACCGTGAACGAGCAGACCGCCCGCGCCGCGGTGGACCGCCTCCGTGGAGCCACCGAGCAGCACGTCCGCGACGGGGCGGTCGCGTTCGAGCAGGGCACGGCCAAGGCCGTCGCCCCGCTCCCCGGTGTCTCCCTCGTCGAGGACAAGGCCCTGGACACCCTCCGCGACGCCTACCTGCGGCCGGCGACCGGTCCCGTCGTCCTGCCGGTCACGCGCACCGAGCCGCGCGTCGGCGCCGAGGAGACGGGACGGGCCATGCGGCAGTTCGCCGAGCCCGCGATGTCCGGGCCCGTCACGCTCACCGTCGCCGGCCGGCACATGTCCATAACCCCCGCCGTCCTCGGCGAGCACCTGAAGATGCGGGCCGACGCACAGGGCCGCCTCGTGCCCGCCCTCGACTCCAAGAGCCTGCTCAAGGACCCCGCCGTCGCGCCCACGATCGACGCGGTCACCCGTACGCCGCGCAACGCGGCGCCGGGCCTCGCCGCCGACGGCCGCGTGGTGGTCGCCGACCAGGGCCGTACCGGACGACAGGTCACCCAGGAGGCGCTCGGCCAGGCCGTGCTGCCGCTGCTGACCCGCTCGGGCGCGGCCCGCAGCGGCGAGGTCGCCACCGTCGCGGTCCAGCCGGAGCTCACCGCCGGCGAAGCGCGGCGCCTCGGCATCAAGGAGGAGGTCTCCTCCTTCACCGTGGAATTCCCGGCGGCCCCGTACCGCACCACCAACATCGGCCGCGCCGTGGAACTCATCAACGGCTCCGTCGTCATGCCGGGGCAGGAGTGGAGCTTCAACCGCACGGTCGGCGAGCGCACCCCCGAGAACGGCTTCGTCGACGGAATCATGATCAACGACGGCCAGTACGTGAAATCGCCCGGGGGCGGTGTCTCGGCGGTCGCCACCACCATGTACAACGCCGCGTTCTTCGCGGGCGTCAAGCCCGTCGAGCACGGCGCGCACTCCTTCTACATCGAGCGCTACCCCGAGGGCCGGGAGGCCACCGTAGCCTGGGGCACCCTGGACCTGCGCTGGATCAACGACTCCGGCCACCCGCTGTACATCCAGGCCCGGTCCACCGACACGTCGCTGACGATCTCCCTCCTCGGGACGAAGAAGTACGACGAGATACGTGCGACCAAGGGACCGCGCACCAACATCACGCCGCCGGGGAAGCGCACCGGCAGCGGCGAGACCTGTGAGGTCCAGACGCCTCTGGAGGGCTTCGACGTCACCGTCGGCCGGACCTTCGTCCAGGGCGGCAAGGAAGTCAAGCACGAGGACTTCAAGACCCACTACACGCCGCGCGACGAGGTCACCTGCACCCCGGAGGGCGCGCCGGAGGCCTCTCCGGGAGCCACCCCCGGAGCCACGCCGGGTGCCACCCCCGGAGCCACCCCCGCGGCCCCGGGGCCCTCGGGGACCCCGTCCTCGGCCGCCGCGAACGGCGTCCAGGCCGCGGCCCCGCGCCACGCCGACTGACGTCAGCGGGGGACCAGGTGTGACAATCCGGGCGCTCACCGTGCATGTCGGGGGCCGTGGGCGCCCGGAAGTGCTACAACTGGGTTCGTGACCATTCCTCGCCACCCGTGCCGGGCACGTCGGTGCGGTCACCTCTAGGCAACCGGAACAAGAGCGTCGCCGGACAGGTATTCGTCCTCCAGGTGGCGATCGTGGTGTTGCTCGCGGCCGGGGCCCTGCTGGCCCTGGTCCTCCAGTCGAAGCACGACACCGAACGCGAGGCACGCAACCGGTCGGTGTCCGTGGCCCAGACCTTCGCCCACTCCCTGGGCCTCCAGGACACCCTCAAGACGTCCGACCCGTCCAAGACGCTCCAACCCCTCGCCGAGACCACGCGCAAGGCCGCCGGGGTGGACTTCATCGTGGTGATGGACACCAACGGCATCCGGTACAGCCACCCCCAGCCGGACCGCATCGGAAAACGCTTCGTCGGCAACATCGAGCCCTCGCTGAAGGGCCAGGTCCACACCGAGAGCGTGGACGGCCCGCTCGGCAAGGAGATCCAGGCGGTCGTGCCGGTCACCGGACCCGACGGCAAGGTCAACGCGCTGGTCTCGGCAGGCCTCACCGTCAAGAACGTCACCGGCGTCGTCGACCGCCAGCTCCCGGTCATCCTCCTGGCCATCGCCACCGGCCTCGCCCTGGCCACCGTGGGGACCGCGCTCATCAGCAGACGCCTGCGCCGCCAGACCCACGGGCTCGGCACGCAGGAGATGACCCGCATGTACGAGCACCACGACGCGGTGCTCCACGCCGTCCGCGAAGGGGTGCTGATCACCGACGGTGAAGGCCGGCTCCTGCTGGCGAACGACGAGGCCAAACGCCTGCTCGGGCTGCCGGAGGACGCCGACGGACGCCACATCGCGGACGTACCGGGCCTGGACCGCCGGATGGCGGACCTGCTGCTCTCCGGCCGCGAGGCCACCGACGAGGTCCTGGAGAGCGGCGACCGGCTGCTGGTGGTCAACCAGCGGCCCACCCACCCCCGCGGCCGGCCCGAAGGCGCCGCCATCACCATCCGCGACTCCACCGAGATGCAGGTCCTGACCAGCCGGGCCGAGACGGCCCGCAGACGGCTCAAACTGCTGTACGACGCGGGCGGCGACATCGGTACCAGCCTCGACGTGGTGCGGACGGCCGAGGAGCTCGCCGCCGTGGCCGTCCCCCGCTTCGCGGACTTCGTCACCGTCGACCTGGCGGACCAGGTCATCGACGGGGAGGAGCCCCGCGCGGGCTCCGACATGCGGCGCACCGCCGTCAGCGGCATCCGCTCCGACCATCCGCTCTACCCCGTCGGCCGGCTGATCGACTTCCTGCCCTCCACCCCCCAGGCGCGCGGCTACGGCACCGGCCGGGCCGAGCTGGTGCCCAGCCTGGCCGACGCGCCGGGCTGGAAGGCCCAGGACCCGCCGCGTGCCGAAGCCATCGTGGACTACGGCATCCACTCGCTCATCGCGGCCCCCCTCATGGCCCGGGGCGTCGTACTCGGCGTGGTCAACTTCTGGCGGTCGGAGAAGCAGGAGCCCTTCGACGAGGACGAGCTGTCCCTGGCCGAGGAACTCGTCGCCCGCGCGGCGGTCAGCATGGACAACGCCCGCCGCTACACCCGCGAACACGCCCTCGCCGTGACCCTCCAGCGCAGCCTCCTGCCGCGCGCCCTGCCCGAGCAGAGCGCCATGGACGTGGCCCACTTCTACCTGCCCGCCCAGTCCGGGGTCGGCGGGGACTGGTTCGACGTGATCCCGCTGGCGGGCTGCCGCGTCGCGCTGGTCGTCGGAGACGTCGTCGGGCACGGCCTGCACGCCGCCGCCACCATGGGGCGCCTGCGTACGGCCGTGCACAACTTCTCCTCCCTCGACCTGCCGCCCGACGAGATCCTGGCCCGCCTGGACGACCTCGTGCAGCGCATCGACCACGACGGGGAAGGCGACGACGTCAACGGCGGCGTCCTGGGCGCGACCTGCCTGTACGCCGTCTACGACCCCGTGTCCCAGCGCTGCACGATGGCACGGGCCGGCCACCTGCCACCCCTGGTGGTCGCCCCCGACGGCACGACCGAGATCGTGGAGCTGCCGGCCGGACCCCCGCTGGGGCTGGGCGGCATGCCCTTCGAGACGGCGGAGCTGGACCTCGCGGAAGGCAGCCAGCTCGTCCTCTACACGGACGGACTGATCGAGGAGCGGACCCGGGACATCAGCGAGGGGCTGGAACTGCTGCGCGCGGCCCTCAGCCACCCCGACCGGGACCCGCACGAGAGCTGCCGGGCCGTTCTCGACATGCTGCTGCCGCCCCGGCCCACCGACGACGTGGCCCTGCTCATCGCCCGGACCCGGACGCTCGGCCCGGACCGGGTCGCCCAGTGGGAGGTACCGTTCCAGCCGAGCGCGGTGGGCGCCATGCGCAACGCCGCGGCGAAGAAGCTCGACGAGTGGGGCCTGACCGACCTCGGCTTCGCCACCGAACTCATCCTCAGCGAGCTGATCACCAACGCCCTGCGGCACGGCAGCGGGCCCGTACGGGTACGCCTGCTGCACGACCACAACCTGACCTGCGAGGTGTGGGACGGCAGCAGTACCGCCCCCCACCTGCGCTACGCCGCCACGACCGACGAGGGCGGACGCGGCCTCTTCCTGGTCGCCCAGCTCAGCGAGCACTGGGGCACCCGGTACACGCCCGAGGGCAAGGTCATCTGGGCTGAGCTGGCCCTGCCCGGCGCCACGGGCGGCACGGAGGCCGCCCTCGCGGCCTTCCTGGACGTGGACCCGATCTGACGGGCCTGACGGGCCTGACGGGCCTGACGGGCCTGACGGGCCTGACGGGCCTCGAGGGTCGGACGCGCCCCGAGGGTCAGACGGCCGGCCGCAGGGCCTTGAGCGCCGTCTCGAGCGCCTGCTCCGCCGGGACCCGGACGTCGGGAACGACTCCCACGCCCTCCCAGTTGCCGCCCGTGACGGTGTTGATCGTGCGGGCCGTGGGCACCGTCACGAGCACGTGCTCGGCGACCGCGTGCCGGGCCGTCGGATGGGCGCCGCCCCGGGTCGTGGCACCGACCAGAACGGCCCGCTCCTGCGCCTGGAGGGTGTACGCCACGTCCTCGCCGCCGGAGAAGGTGAGCTCGCTCGTGAGGACGCGGACCGGCCGGTCCAGATAGCGCGGAGCCGGCAGATGCCCGACCGTCCAGTACTGGCGGGTCGTGTCCGAGGTCCGGTCGTAGATGTCGTTCAGGTGCACCTGGTCGTCGGGGAAGAAGTAGCTGCACCACATCGCGGCACCCTCCGGAGCCCCGCCGCGGCAGCCGCGAAGGTCCAGCACGAGGGCGGAGCTGTGCGCGACCAGCTGCATGGCCGCGCCGATCGCGCTCGCGCCCTCGACGGCGCTCGCGATCCACCGGATCTCGATGAGCCCGATGTTCCCCTCCAGCCGCTCGACGCGCTGGATCCCCTGGTTCTCCGCCCGGAGCAGCGCCAGGAACGCGGCCTCCCCACCGTCCTCGTCCACCGGGTCCAGCGACTGCGGCTCGTCCGTCCACAGCAGGCGCAGGTGCTTGTCCGGGCAGACTTCCTGGAGGTCCGCCGTCACCACCTCGCAGAGCGCCGGGCCGTCCAGGCCCTCGTACGCACCCGCCGCGAGACGGCCGCGTATCGCGGCCTCGATGACAACGGCCTTGTCGGGGAACACATAGCCCTCACCGATCCGGTCCAGAGCACGTTCGACGATCTCTTCGTTCATAGGCATGAGGCGTGATGCTAAAGCGCGAACACCCCGGTGACCAAAGGGTTTCGCCTCAGCCGGCGCGCGGTCCGGGCGCCGGGACCGGGCCGCCGGCGGGTTCCGCGAGCATGTCGTCGACGATCTGCATCCGGGTCTCCGGCAGCCGCTCCGCGATCGCCTCCACCATCATCGCGACCCCCTGCGGGTCGGCCCCCGAACAGCGTTCCCGGGCCTCCTCGTCGGGCCAGCGGGCATACGCCACCCACGTACCGTCGTCCGCACGGTGCAGCCGGGACCCGTAGCTGCCGCACCGCGCGTGGATGGCGGCCGTCACCCGGTGCCAGCCGTCGGTGAACTGCTGCTCCATGCCCGGCCGGAGCCGCCACCGGTAGATCACGGCGAACACGACCGGATTCCTCCCGCATCAGGATGTGGATCTTCACGGTCACCTTAGGGGATCTCTTGCCGATCATGCCGGGCAGGCGGAGAACAAACCCGGGATCTTCGCCGACGCCCTCGTTACCATCGTCCGGTGCACCCCGAACCCCGCCCCTGGACCCCGTATCCGAAGATCCCCGCGAACACCCGGCTGGGAGAGGCCCGCGGGCGGAACTGGGTCGCCCACGAGAAGATCCACGGCGCCAACTTCGCCGTGGTGTGCGACGCGTCGGGCGCGCACCCCGCCAAACGGCGCGAACTGCTCGCGGACGGCGGGCTGGACGACTTCTTCGGCGTCGGCCGGATCTGGCCCGCGCTGGCGGTCGCCGCGACCCGCTGTGCGCAGGGCCTGCGCGAGCACAGCGGAGCCCCGGCCTCCGCGGTCGTCACCGTCTACGGCGAACTCGCCGGCGGCCGCTATCCCCACCCCGACGTACCCGCCACGCCGGGGGCCGAGCCCGTCCAGACCGGCGTCTGGTACGCGCCCGAACTCCTCTGGCTCCCCTTCGACGCCACCGTCACCGACGACGACGGCACCTGCTGGGTCGGGGACCGGGTGCTGCGCGCGGCGGCCGCCGGGGCGGGGCTGCTGTGCGTCCCGCTGCTCGCCGAAGGCCCGCTCGGGCGCCTCCAGGAACTGCCGGCGGTCTTTCCCACCCGGCTGCCCGGACTGCTGGGCCTGCCCGCGCTGCCCGACAACCTCGCCGAGGGCCTCGTCGTCAAACCCGCCGACGGATCCCGCGAACCCGGCCGGCCCATGGCCAAGTTCAAGCAGCCCGCCTTCGCCGAGGACGAGCGGTTCGACGGCTCGCGCCCCTACCAGGCGCCGGCCGAAGGCGCGGCAGGAGTCCCCGGCTGGCTGCTCGCCCACGGCACCGGCCTGCTCACCCCGGCCCGGGCCGCATCCGCCGTGAGCAAGCTGGGACCCCGCACCCCGCCGCCGGACCTGGCCACCGAGATCGCCCGGGACGCCACCGAGGAGGTGGCGCAGGCGCTGGGCGGCCTGGACGGGGCCACGTTCCGCGCACTGGAGGAATGTCTGCACGCGGGAGCCCTGACCCTGGCCCGCTTCGACGCCGCCGACCGCCGTGCCTGACACCCCCGTCGCGGGGGGCGGCCCGCCGGATTCCGCCGGCGCCAACGGCACTGTGCATACTGCTGCCATGAAGTCCCCGCCCGGCGCGCGCATCCACCTGATGATCACCTTCGTCCTGGTGACCTGCGGTGCGGTCGCCGGAGGCTGCCTCGGCCTGCTCCTGTCCGGGCGGCTGACGGCCGTGGTCTTCGCGGCCGTGGCCGGACTCGGCGCCGGGCTGGGCTCGTTCTTCTCCCGCAGGCAGGTCCTCGCCCTCTTCGAGCCCGACCACGAGGAGGTCCCCGCCGACGGCTACGCCGAGGGGCTCGCCGACGCCGCGCTCGTCTGCATCGCGACCTACCAGGCAGCCGTCTTTCCGCTCACCCCCGACGGGGTGAGCGAGGCCGAGCGGGAGGCCCGCCGCACGATGGCCTACCGCATCTCCGCCTACGAGGGCCTGCCGTACCCGGTACGGAGCTCGGCGGCCGCCGCCCTCGAAGCCATCGACCACGGCGCGGACCCGGGGCGGGCGGAGACCGCGATGAAGGCGCTCTGCCTCACCATCTACGACAACCGCCGCGGCCTCTGACCCCGGCACGCACCGCGGCTGTCCGGTGCGTTCACCTCATTGTGTGATCGGCTGGTCGGCAACGGTTGGGCCTCGGTCCGGCCACCGGCAGTGGCCTGATGCGGATCATGGCGTTGTCCGGTTATGGAAACTGACGGGATGCTGTTCGCTCGGGCGCCGCTCGACGGTGTCGTCTGGCTCGACACACTGGTCCACGATCCGGCCTGCCGGTCGTGTCCGCGTCTGCGGGGGCCGGGAGAGGAATCGGAGGACGCCGACGCCGACGCCGACGCCGACAGCGAGGCCGATCCCGACGGGATCCCGGTGCTGTCGGGCCGGGCCCGGAACTGGATGGTGGCCGCCTCCGCGGTCACGGTCGTCTCGGCCGTCCTGACCGTCGTGGCGAACTGACGGCCTGCCCGGCCTGCCCGGCCTGCCCCGCGGTACCCGGGTCCGCGGCCGTGTCCGCGCGCTCATCCGCCCTGGTGGAGGGTGAGCGTCCAGGTCCGGTAGCTGTGCTCGCCGGGCCGGTCGGGGTGCTGTTCGGTGATGGTGACGGTGATCTCGTCGCCGGTGCGGTGGAGCGCGCCGTGGTGACGCCAGGCCTCCGCGGGGTCGATGGCCTGCAGCTCGGCGAGGACCGTTTCCTCCAGCCGGCGGCCGACGGCGCGCAGCACTCCGGCGTCGAGCACCAGGACGGTGCCGTCCGCGAGGACGAGCGGCTCCGGGGCCTGCGGGTCGGTGAGCGACGGTCCGCGTTCGACCGTGCCACCCGGCAGCAGCCGCACCACCCGGCCGGCCGTGGGGATGTTGCGGTCGGTCTCGACGACGCGGATGCCGGTCCCGACGACGTAGTGGCCGTAGCTGCGCCAGGAGTCGTACAGGGTGCCGTCACGGTCGTACGCCCAGGTGTCGAAGACGTCGTAGCCCTCCAGGCCGAGGACGAACCGGCCGCCGCCCAGGGCCGCGCCGCGTGCGCCGCGCAGTTCGGCGATCCGGCTGCCGTCCGCCAGGTCCAGCAGCACGGCCGGGCCGAGGTTGCCCCAGGGCGTGTACGCGAGGGAGTCCGTCGTGACCAGGACCCGGCCGCCGGAGATGTGGGCGGCGTTGGGGATGCCGGAACACAGGGCGGTCCAGCGGGTGCGGCCCGAGTCGTCCACGCAGCTGATCTTCCCGGCGGTGCCGTGGATCCGCAGGTCCTGCCGCCGGGCGAGCGGCCGGCCCGCGGGACGCGACGGACCGCCCGGCGGCAGACCGGCCTTGCGCCCCCGCGCCCGCACCGCGGCCCGCCACGTGCCCGCCCGGCCGTTCTCCTCCGATATCCCCATGGAGCCCGATGTTAAGGGCTGCGCGGACCGGACCCGCCGTCTTCGAGGGGACGGCAACCGTGGTCGATCCGACGACACACCGTCACCAACCTGTGAAGCTTCTACGGGACGCTGGTGCTCCCAGCACGGCCCGGCCCGGCGCGTTCCGCGCATTCCCCAGGGGGACACCATCATGAGCACCGTACGCAAGGCAGCCATCGCCCTCGCCGCCGTATCCGCACTGGCCCTGACGGCCTGTGGACCCACCGAGGACGGCGCGGCGGGCGGGTCCGGGACGCCGAGCGCGAGCCCGACGACCGCGAGCCCCACCGGGAGCGCGACCACCGGCCCGAGCGCGACCGCGTCGAAGTCCGCTGCGCCGAAGAAGACCGCGACCGCGTCGAAGCCGCCGAAGCCGGGATCGACCGACCCCGACTTCGACGTGTTCCCGTGCAGCACGTTCGACGTGACGTTCACCGCGACCCTGGCCGAGCCCACGACGAGCAGCTACCTGCTGAAGATCACCAACAAGGGCACCAAGGCCTGCAGGGCACTCGGGCACCCGATCGTCACCTTCGGCGACCTGGACGGCCAGGCCACGGAGCGGGGCGCGGCTCCCGGCATCGAGGACGCACTCCGGCTGGAACCGGGCCAGTCGGCCTACGCCGGGCTCATGGGCGGCGCGGGCGACGGCAAGGGCAAGACCGTCAACTCGATCGCGCTGACCATGAACACCGAATCCGACCTGAAGCAGACACCGCTGAAGGCGTCGACTCCCGGCCTGTACGTCTCGCCCGCCAAGAACTCCGTCACCGCCTGGATGAACAACGCCGAGGACGCGCTGAGCCTGTAGGCCCGCCCCCCGGGTCTGGGGTGACGGTCCCGGCACGTCCGCGTTCATCCGGTCGGCCGAGCAGCGCAGGCCGGTCGCGCCGCGCCGGGTCAGGCTGTGGACAAGGACCGTCACCACCGCACAGACGAGGACCGAGCCCATGTCCCACAGCCGACGTATCAGCACCATCGTGGGCGTCGCAGCACTGCTGCTGACGGCCAGCGCCTGCTCGGGTCTGGGCCGGAGCACCGTCGGCATGCTGACCTTCCGCGGACACGACTCACCGGTCGAGCTGAGCTACTCCAACACGCTGGTCGTCGGCTGCCACAAGATCGGCATCCCGAAGGGGGCCACGCACGTCGAGAACAACACCCTCGTCGACATCGTGCTGTACCGGACGCCGGACTGCCAGAAGACCGACAAGGCCGACGGGATCTACGTGGCGACCACCCTCTCGAACGTCACGGCCCCCGTGAGCCTGCCCTGGCGCAGCTTCAGCGTCATCCACTGACCCCGCGCCCTCCTGCCCTGCGCCCGCCGCTTGCGGGCGGGCCGGGCCTGCCCCATAGTCCGAGGTATGGACGAGCGCGAGGCGGCGCTCCGACAGGCGCACGGCCATGCCGTCCGCTGGCTGGCCAGCCTGTCCGACCGCCCGGTTCCCGCACGCGCCTCGGTCGACGAGATCGTGGGCGCGCTCGGCGCCGAGCTGCCCGACGCGCCGAGCACGCCCGCCGATGTCGTCGACCTGCTGGCCACGGCCTGTGAGCCGGGGCTCACCGCCTTCCCCAGCGGCCGCTTCTACGGGTTCGTGATCGGCGGCACCGAGCCGGCCGCGCTCGCGGCGGACTGGCTCGTCAGCGCCTGGGACCAGAACTGCGTGATGCGCGCGGTCTCGCCCGCCTACTCCGCCGCGGAGGAGATCGCCGGCGACTGGCTGCTCGACCTGCTCGGCCTCCCGCCCGACAGCGCCGTCGGCTTCGCCACGGGCGCCACCATGGCGAACTTCACCTGCCTCGCGGCCGGGCGCGACGCGGTGCTGCGGCGCACCGGCTGGAACGTGGCCCAGGACGGACTCGCCGGCGGGCCGCCCGTACGCGTGGTCGCGGGCCGGGACCGCCACATGGCCGTCGACCTGGCCCTGCGCTACCTCGGGCTCGGCCGGCCCGAGCTCGTCGACGCGGACGAGCAAGGACGCATCGACCCCGAGGCCCTGCGCCGCACCCTGGCGGCCCGCGGCCCCGGCCCCACCCTCGTGATCCTCCAGGGCGGCGACATCCACTCCGGCGCCTTCGACCCCTTCGCGGAGGCGGTCCGTGCCGCCCGCGAGGCCGACGCGTGGGTGCACGTGGACGGCGCCTTCGGCCTGTGGGCCGCCGCCTCCCCGGCCTACGCACACCTCACCGACGGCTGCGCGCGGGCGGACTCCTGGGCCACGGACGCCCACAAGACCCTGAACGTCCCCTACGACTGCGGCCTCGCCATCGTCCGCGACCCCTCCGCCCTCCGGTCGGCCATGGGCCAGCGGGGCGACTACCTCATCCAGCACGAACACGGCGACCCCGTCGACAAGGTGCCCGAACTCTCCCGCCGCGGACGCGCCTTCACCGTATGGGCCGCCCTCAGATCCCTGGGCCGCCAGGGCGTGGCCGACCTCGTCGACCGGCTGTGCCGGCACGCCCGCGCCTTCGCCACCGGCATCGCCGCCATCGACGGCGCCACCGTCCTCAACGACGTGGTCTTCACCCAGGTCTGCGCCGAGTTCGGCGACGACGAACGCACCGACCGGGTACTGGCCCGCCTCCTCGACGAGGGCGAGGCGTGGATCAGCGGCTCCACCTGGCACGGCCGCCGCATCATGCGCATCTCGGTGAGCAACTGGTCGACGACCGACGAGGACGTCGCACGCACCCTGGACGCGATCCGCCGCGCATCCGACGGTGCGTGAGGGCACGTCAAGGCTCGTCGCCGCCACCGGCCGCGATGTCCTGCGCGACGTTGAAGTCCGGGCCGTGCTCCGCGCGCATTTTCTCGAACCACCTCGTGGTGCGCACACCCGCGTACGTGACCATCCCCGGCGAGACACCCAGCCGGAAGCCCCCGGGGAGCGGTTCGCCCTCCGGTGTGCGGGGGAGGAGGTCCAGCGGCGATGGGCCGTCCGACGCGTACACGACGCAGTCGCCGAAGACCGCCAGCGGGAACAGGCCGGTCCGCCGCGCCGAGGTGAGCATCTTGCGGTGCATGTTGACCCGGGCCTTCGCGGCGACGGCGGCCCGGATGTCGGGTCGCCAGGTGGGGCGCTGCGGGACCGGCCACGGCTGCTCGCCGAGCAGGGCCACGCCGCCCTCGGCGGTCGCCTCGATCACGCCGAGCACGGCCACCGCCCCGGGATCGCCCCGGTGCCGGCGGGCCATGGCGTCGAGGGTCGGGGTGGTGTACCAGGCCGCGCCCGACGGAGGCCGCCCGTGCGGCGTGAACGGGGAGGGCAGGTACCCGTCGAGGGTGATGCGGGACAGGTCCGCCAGCCAACTGCCGGGCAGTGCCTTGTCGAAGCCCGGCCGCCTGACGTGCACGGGGGCGCCGAGCCCCACGCTGAGCCGGTTCGCCGCAGCGGCCGGCGCAAGGTTCACCCTGATGCCGACCACATGGGAAGCGCGGAGTTCCGCCTCTGCCCGGCCGCCAGGGCGCGCGCGATCGCCGTACCGTCCTCGACGACGACACGAACCCCGTCGTACTCGACCACCAGCCGTGCTTCGGAACGCAGCCGGGGCGGCAGCGAGGCGCGGAACGTCCGGTGCGCGCACACCAGCGCCGTGGCGGAGAACCCGGAAGAGACCGCGAGATTGATCCACTCGACCAGATCGCCCGACATGGCACCCCTCGGGGCCGCCGCGCGGACCCGCTGCACGGCCGCGTGCCGCGACACCTCCCGGTCCTGCGTCAGCCAGTCGGCGAAATCGCCCGTCAGCCCGGCGGTCCCGGCCGCAGCCGGATCCCCCTCACCGGATCCGATCCGTACGCGCATGCCGGCCATCCCTGATTCCCCCGCTCCCCAGTACGTCCAACTGGTCTGCCGGCCAAGGCAGGAGCCGCCCTCAGCCTATCCGTGCCGATCTTGGATGACACGCCGTTCGGTCCCGCCGCGGCTGAGGGTGACGGGCGTCGGGCCGTCGGGGCGGACGGTGATGCTGTACGCCGCCCCGGTGGGGACGGCCCGGAAGACCGGGATGTGGGCGGGCAGCAGGAGTTCGAGCAGGGCGACCGACTCCCGCAGGGCGAACTGCTGGCCCAGGCAGGCACGGGGGCCGATGCCGAACGGCAGGTAGGCGCCCGGCCGGGTGGGACGGCCGCCCGCAACCGTGAAACGCCGGGGGTCGAAGTGCTCCGGATCCGGCCACAGTTCGGGGTCCCGGTGGGTGAGGTAGGGGCAGACCAGCAGATCCGTGCCCGCCTCGACGCGGTAGCCCGCCAGGACGTCGTCCTCGGCGGCGTGCCGGGGCAGGATCCACGCGGAGGGGTAGAGCCGGAGCGTCTCGCCGACCAGGGCCTGGATGGCCTCGCGCCGCTCCGCCGAGCCCTCGGGACCGGCCGCGAGCGCCTGCTCGCGGGCCGCGGGATGGCGGTCGAGGAGCAGGTACAGCCAGGTCAGCGTGGTCGCGGTCGTCTCGTGGCCGGCCACCAGCAGGGTGACGAGCTCGTCCCGCACCAGCCGGTCGGTGTACTCGGGACGCTCGGCCGAGGCGTCGACCAGCACCTGGAGCAGCCCCGGCCCGTCGGGTCCCGGCGCGCCGTCCCGCGCCGCCGCCACCGCACGCCGGGCGACCTCGTCGATCCTGGCCAGGTCGCCCGCGACGGCGTCCCGGGCGTCCACCTGGTCGGCGGGCAGGCTCGGCAGCGCGGCCACCACGGTGGCCACGGCGGTCAGTTCGTGCGCCGTGACGTCGTCCAGCGGATGCCCGGTGAGCGCCCGCCAGATGGTGTCGAGGGCGAAGCGGCGCATCTCCTCGCCGAGGTCGAAGGTCCGCCCGGTGTGCGCGTGGCCGGCCCACCGCGCGGCCGTCGTCCGGGCCGCCCCGGCGATCCGCGCCTCGTAGCGGCGCATCCCCTTCCCGGTGAACTGCGACTGCAGCAGCTTCCGTTGGCGCTTCCAGGCCTCGCCGGTCGCGGCGAGCACCCCGTCACCGATGAGCAGGCGGGCGCGGTGCGAGCGCTTGACGTACCGGTCGGGGTGCAGGGCGAGCACGTGCTGCACGGCCTCGGGCGCGGTGACCAGGACGGTGGGCTGCGGCCCCGGACCGAACGCGGCGACGCCGCCGAGCCGTTCGCGTACCTGAGCCAACAGGTCGACCAGTTCACCCCGGTGGGTGCGCCACCGCTCGACACAGCCGGCGTCCGCCTCGGGGAGCGGTCGCCCCGCCTGGGACCGCTGCGCGGCGGGCGGCCCGCTGCTGGCGTCGATGGCCACGGCTCTTCTCCTGTCCGGCTGTCGGGACGGTGCCCGAGGGCACGTCGGCATCACGGACTGTACGGGGACAGACGTGTGCAGTGACAGCACCCGACAGCCGATGGCCCGATTCACACGGGTGGCCGGTGGGCGGGGACGCCGATACGGGCCGCGAGGAGAGCGATGTCGTCGTCCGCGGAGGCGGGCACCAGATGGGCGATGAGGGAGTCGCAGAGGTGGTCGAGCGACTGCTCGGGCGCGGCGAGCAGACCGGTGAGCTCGTCGAGGCGTTCGTCGATGTCACGGCTGCGCGCCTCGATGAGGCCGTCGGTGTACAGGACCAGGGTGCTGCCCGGCGGAAGGGCGATGTCGGTGGTGGTGAAGGAGATTCCGCCGACGCCCAGCGGGACGCCCGGCGGGGTCTTGACGAGGTAGACGGTGCCGTCGGGCTGGACCACGGCCGGGGGCGGATGTCCGGCGCGCGTGACCGTGCAATGGCCGGTGGCGGGGTCGCACACCACATAGAGGAAGGTCGCGAGCATCGGGTCGGACAGGTCGGCGAGGGTGGCTTCGAGCTGGTGCAGCAGGGCGGTGGGAGGCATGTCGAGGCGGCCGAGGGCGCGGACGGTCGCGGAGAGCCGTCCCATCACGGCGGCGGCCGCGATGCCGTGGCCCATGACGTCGCCGATGAGGAGCGCGGCCCGGCCCCCACTGAGGGGCAGGACGTCGTACCAGTCACCGCCCACCTCGTTGACGTCGCTGGCCGGCAGATAGCGGTGGGCGATCTCGATACCGGCCGGCGGGGTGACGTGCTGGGGGAGCATGCTGCGCTGGAGGACGACCGCGGTCTCGTGCTCGTGGTGGTAGAGGCGCGCGTTGTCGATGCTGATGGCGGCGCGGGCCGCCAGTTCACCGGCAAGGGTGACGTCGTCGGACCCGAAGGGGCCGGTGTGCCCGGTGCGGTAGAAGGTGGCGACGCCGAGGACCATGTCGCGGGCGATGAGCGGCGTCATCATGAACGAGTGCACGCCCAGCTCCAGGAGTTGGGCCGGCTTGGGGGAGTGCCGGGCCGCGGTGGCGACGGTCCGGTCGTCGAGCTGGGCGATCAGGAACGACTGACGGGCCGCTAGGGCCTGGGTGTAGGGGGCGGTCGCGGGGAAGATGATGGTCCGGCCCAGGGGCGCCAGGGTCTGCGTGACGGCGGAACCGGTCAGCGGCGCCTTGCCCAGACGGCGCAGGGCGACGCCCCCGGCCAGCCCCGTGCCGGGCTCGATACCGCGGGCGAGGGAATCCAGGACATCGACCGTGACGGCGCTCGCGAGATGCGGGACGGCGAGGTCGGCGAGCTCCTGCGCCGTCCGCTCCAGGTCGAGGCTGGCGCCGATACGGGAACTCGCCTCGCTGAGCAGGGCGAGGCGGCGGCGGCCCGCCTCGACCTCGCTGTGGTCACGCTGCTGCAGGGTGATGTCCAGGAGCGAGGCGATCACGCCGATCGGCCGGCCGCCGGGATCCTCGACGCGCACGTACGAGCACGACCACACGTGGTCGTGGTCCGGGTCGGCCGGGGTCCGGCCGGTACGGCGCCGGTCGAGGACCGGCTCACCAGTGGCCAGGACCTCGCGCATCGCCTGCTCCATCTCGTCGGCGTTCACCTCGGGCAGCAACTCGGCCAGCCGCCGCCCCACATGGGCGGACTCCGCGAGACCGTTCATCGCTTCGAGGGCCGGGTTGACCTGGAGGAACCGCAGCTCCGTGTCGAGGACCCCGATCCCGACCGGCGAGCGGGCGAACAGCCCGTCCCAGACGGCCGACGACCCGCGGATCCGGCGGGCCGCGTGCGCGTCCGCCGCGAAGACCAGCACGGCCGAGGCACCGTGGCGGCGGTCCGGGACCGGACAGGCCCAGATCTCCAGCTCCAGCGGGTGACCCTTGCTGTGCCAGGCGGTGACCGTACCCATGACCCCGCGCCCGGTGGCGGCCGTCTCCCACAAGGAACGGCCCAGGCTGCGATCGGCTCCCGGATGCAGGAGATCGGAGATGTGCCGCCCCAGCACCTCGGGCGGGGCGTAGCCGAGGAGCTGCTGCGCGCCGTGGTTCCAGCGCACGATCATCCCGTCGCTGCTGGTCGCCACGAGCGCGACCGGCAGGGCGCCCAGCCATCCTCCGGCATCCTGGGCGGCGCTGCTGATCAGGTCGTCGAGCGGCATCTCCTCATGCATCCTGCACCCGCTCCTCCGGGGCGGCGCCGGCCTCGCGCCGCGGCAGCCCCACCGGTGCGGCGTGCGCCACCGCCGGCCCGGCGCCGCGGCCGCACCACGGTCCGCTCCTGCGGCCACTCACCTGGTGCATGCTGCGACTGTGCGTGGTCCACATCTCTCATCGTCGCCCGGATGGCTCCACGGCGCTCCCCGGCTGCGCGGCCCCGGCCGCCGCCGGGGCTTCGGCGCAGCGGAGGCGGTCGGCGGTCACGGGGGCGCCGTCGGCCACGTTGCGGTCGTAGGTGACGCTCCTGACCTGGACGGGCCGTGCGCCGACGGTGACCTCGACGACCGCGTCGAGATCCGGGTCCGCCTGCCGGCGGGAGCCGGGCAGGGCGGCCGCGACGGTCGCCGCGTCGTCCTCCTGGCCGGTGGCGTACCGGATGAGCGGGGGCCCGGACGGGCGCACCGCCGGTGCGCTCGCCGAGGTGTCGGTGACGGCGAACCCGTTTCCGCGCAGGGCGGCGGCGACCTCGGCGTCGTCCACGCGGACGGCGATCCGGGCCGGGTCGGTCGGGGCCGGGTTCTCCGCGACGGGCTGGATCCGGGTGTCGCCCGTGATCGGCCGGTCCGCGCCGAGCGCCTGCCACAGAGCGGCGGAGCGGGCTTCGTCCCACACCAGGGTGGAACCCACTCCGGGTACGCGGTGGTCGAAGAGCCGGATGGGGACGGTCGCGAACTCCGTCCGGTCCGACCGGAGGTGACCGAGCGCCCAGCCGATGCGCACCAGGTCGTCCAGGCCCGTCCCTTCGTCGGTGCGTACGGTCTTCAGCAGGGTGCGCACGGTCCGTGCCGTGCTGATGGGGCCGGCCAGGGCGCCCTCCGCGGTGAGCCGGGCCAGCAGGTCGTCGACCACACGCTGCTGGCGGCGGACCCGGCCGAGGTCGCCGGGCCGGAGGTCGACGTGCCGGGCCCGGACGTAGCGCAGTGCACCGTTCCCGTCGGCGAGGTGGCGGCCGGCGCCGATGTCGAGTCCGGAGTTCTCGTCCTTGAGCGGCCTGTCCGTGCACACGGTGGCGCCGCCGAGGTTGTTCACCGTCTGCTCGAAGCCCCTGAAATCGGTCTGCAGATAGTGGTCGATGTGCAGGCCGGTGGCCTTCTCGACGGTGGCCACCGTGAGCGGGCCGCCGCCGAGCGCGAACGCACCGTTGATCTTGCCGCTACGGGCCGGGGCGGTGGCGGTGGTGCCCGCGTACTCGACGTAGGAGTCGCGCGGGATGGAGACGATGCTCGCGCGCCGCCGGTTCTGGGACAGGTGGACGAGCATCATCACATCGGTGCAGTTGCACCCCTTGCCGCCCACGTGCAGGCGCCGCTTCTCGGCCGCGGAGAGCCCGGCGCGGCTGTCGATGCCCACGACCAGGATGTTGGTGCCCCGGCCGCCGCCACCGCCACCGCCTGCCGACGCACTCGCGGCCGAGACGGCCTGGGAACCCGCGAAGGAACCGCAGGAGAGGGCGGTCAGCAGGGTCAGAGCGACAGCGATACGACGCAAGGCACATCCCCGGAATAGAACGGACCGGCTGAGATCGGGAATGTACTGGCCCCGCGTGCGAGCGGCCGGGCCGGACGCGCCGGGATTCCTCCCCGCAGGGGGCGGGCTTGGTACATCTGCCCGCCGTCGCGGCCGAGGGGGCGCCGCCCAGGTCAGCGCTCGGACAGCTCCGAGGGCGCCTCCTGGACCACCCAGCTGTTCCCGTCAGGGTCCTCGAAGGTCATGAACGAGTTCCAGGCGCCGCCCTTGCCCTCCTCCCAGCCCGATGCGCCGAGGTTCCGGACGGACGACACGTCCACGCCCCGGGCCACCAGCTCCTCGCGGGCCGCCTCGATGTCCGTGACGCACAGCTGAAGACCGTGCAGGGTGCCCGGCGCCATGGTCTGTCCGCCGGGCGCCCCGGGCATCCCCTGGAGCATGGCGATGGAACACCGGGAACCGGGCGGGGTCAGCTGGATGACGCGCACCCCCGGGGAGACCTCGTCGTCGAGGTCGACGCCGAAGCCGACCTGGTCGGCGTAGAAACTCTTCGCGCGGTCCATGTCGGTGACAGGGACGGGGACGACTTCGAGCGTCCAGTTCATGGGTGTCTCCCTCGGGGCATCAGCGGGTCGCACAGCGGGGCGGGTCCACCGTTCCCCATGAGGTCTGGTGGCGCACGCCGAAACGCCCGGCGGGCGCCGACTTCTGCGGGAAGGGCGGACGCGTGCCGTGCGTCAGTCGTCGGGCAGGACGCGGCCGTCCTCGTCGAGCGAGAGGTGGATCCGCGCGGGCTCCTGGCTGTTGACGTCGGACGGCCGCGGGCCCTCAGGCCCGTCGGGCCCCCACCGCAGCAGGCGGCGGGTACGGACGATCTGGTACACGGCGCCCTGGAACTCCAGCCGGTCCACACGTCCGACCCGGAGCGTGTCGGCGGCCCCGGCGTACGCCGCCAGCTTCGCGGCCCGCAGGTCCGCGGACTCCCCGCCGCCCGCGGCCGTCCACGTACGGGCGTCCGTACGCGGGTCGGCGTCGTGGGGGATGTGACCGCGCATCCGCGGCCACATCCACGTCAGCGCGAAGTCCAGCGACTTGCGGGCGGCGTGCGGGGTCGGGTGCGGGCCGCTGACCGGCCGCCAGCCGTCCGTGGTCCGCTCCACGACGCCGAAGGCCGGCGGCATCAGCAGGACGTCCGGGTGGGTCTCCAGGGCCCGCCGCGAGTCGGCGCGCACCTCCTCGGGGAACCGCTCGCCCGTGTAGCACAGGCCGCGCAGCGCCAGCTGCTCGAACGCCTGGGTCGGGGTGACCGGCGCGTCCGGATCCATGACGAGACCGTCATCGATCCCGGGCTCGCGGACGGCCCGGTCCCAGTCACGGACCAGGGGCTCCGGGTCCGTCGGGCGGGGCGCCTCCATACCGCCGGGGCCCGAGGCCGCGTACTCCTCGGCGCGCACCACCCGGTACCGGGTCCCGGACACGACGAGTTCGTCGACCCGCTCGCTCTCCAGCCGGGCGACCGCCGCCAGCAGTTCGCGCCGCTCCGCCCGGTCCTGCGCCTCGTCCTTCGCGTGGAACCACAGCCGCGAGTTCAGCCCGTCGCGCGCCTGCTGCGGGCAGCCGGCCGTCACTTCGAGCACCACCCGCCACCGCGGCCCGTCCCCGGCGGACTGCGCCGCCACCCCGAACAGCGGGCCGCGCACCACCACATCGCCCGCCCGCGCCACGGCGTCGAGCGCGTCGGCTTCCACTGCGGCTTCCACCGGTTCCACCGGCACCCGCACCACCACCGGCCGCGACCCGCGCGGCCTCATGTCCCCACGGTCCATGGCCCCATCCTGCCGACCGGTGCCGGGCACCGCCCCCGATTCGCCGATTCCCCAGCCCCGGGGGACCCGGGGGCGGTACCGTCCGCGCACCCCTGGCATCTCCCCGGCACACCCCCTGACATTCGTCACTGTCCGTCCCGCCGGATACGCGCGAGCCTGAAGGAGCGGAAGCAACGGGCGACGACGGGCAGGGGGCGGCCATGACGGTGACAGGACCGACGGGACCGACGACGGGACCGACGACGGGGGCCGTGACACCACGGCCGACCCGGGCCGGGACCGTACGGATATGGGCCCGGTCGCTGACGGCGGTGGTGCTGCGGCGCCCGCCGGCACCGGGGCCGCGGCACTCGGCCGGGACGCGGCAGGTGGTGCTGGTCCTGGCGGCGACGGAGATCGTGGTGGCCTTCCTGCTCTCCTCGATGCTGCCGCCCGCCGTCCGGCCGGTGCACGCGGCACTGGAGCTCCTGCTGGTGCTGGGCGGACTGGGCCTGGTGGCGGCGCTGGTCCGGCACCCCCACGAGGTGGACGAGGAGCGGGTGGTCCTGCGGACCGCCTTCCTCGGTGACCTGACCCTGCCGCGCTCGGCGGTCCGCTCCACCTCCCCGGTGGTCCGCACCGTTCCGGGCCGCGGCCCGAGGCCCGTGCCCGGCGAACCGGGAGCGGTGGCCTGCTCGGTGGAGAGCGCACTGAACGTGGCCGTGCACCTGGACCCGCCCGTACGCCTCGACCTGGGCCCGGCCGGGCCGGTGGAGGCGGCGACCGTGTACATCTGCGTGGACTCGCCGCCCGACCTCGAGGCGGCCCTCCGCAGCGTGGTCTAGCCTGGACGGGAGGAATCCGCCCGCCGGCACGTGGGGAGGGAGGTCCCCGAGGTGACCCCGAGACTGCGCGTGACCACACTGGACGCGGGACCCTTCACCCTGCCGAAGAGCGACCTCCTGTACGGGGCGAGCGGCACCGTCACCGTGCCCTCGACGGTCGCCGTCATCGAGCACGCCACCCACGGACCGATCCTCTTCGACACGGGCGTCAACCACCGCGTCGCGGACCCGGAGGCGGCCGAGGCCCACTGGGGTCCGGGCCTGCGGGCGGCGTACGGCGCCGAGGGGTTCACCCGGGCACACGCCGTCGACGCCCAGCTGGAGCGCCTCGGCTACCGGCTCGCCGACGTCCGGTACGTCCTCTACTCACACCTGCACCTCGACCACGCCGGAGGGATGACCTACTTCCCGCACGCCGTACACGTGGCCCAGCACGACGAACTGCGCCACGCCTGGTGGCCGGACCGCTGGACGGCCCGGGGCTACGCCTTCGAGGACTACGCGGGCGGCCGGAACTACGACTTCCTCGAACTGAGCGGTGACACCGACCTGTTCCGGGACGGCACGCTCACCCTCGTGCGCACCGCCGGCCACACCCCCGGCCACCAGGGACTCATCCTCGACCTCGACCACCACGGGCGGATCGCGCTCATGGGCGACGCGGCGCACCTCCAGCAGGGGCTGGAGCACAACGTGCCCATGCTCAGCGACTGGAACACCGAGGAGAAGATGCTGACCTACGGGCGCCTGCGTGTCCTGTCCCGGTCCGGCATCCCGGTCTTCCTCTCCCACGACCCGGAGCACTTCGCCGCCCTGCCGCACGACGGCGAGTTCTGGGACTGAGAACCCCGGACAGGCCACCCCCGAGCCCCCGGCAGGTCCGCGCTCCACCCCACCGGGCGCTGTCCCCCGAGGGGGTCCGGTGGGGCGGGATCGTGCAGCGAGGCAGCCCGCCTCAACCCTTGAATGGGAATGCTCCGACTGTAGGACGAGCCACTGACAATGCCCGGAAGACCAGGCTCGAACTCGAACGTACATGCGATGGACGGCCTGGTCAGGCGGGCTCGGAATGCCGGCCCCGGCCGTCCGGCGCACTCTGGGGATACGCGGGACCCGACCGTACCGAAACCGTCCCGGCCCCGGCGCCGCCCGCCGGCGGCCCCGAAGCGTGGGGAGGCAGCACCTATGGCCAGGTCCGACGAACCGAAGGGCTGGGGGCCGCTTCCGAACCCGCCCCCGGAACTGTTCTACGCGCCCCCGGGCGAGCCCCTCGACGACGCGCGGCGCACCGCGATCCTCGACTGGACCGTCAACCAGTACGTCGCCCTCGGATGGCGCGTCGAGTCGCGTTCCCCGACCCAGGCGGTGCTGGTGCGCGGCGGGAACGTCAACCACCTCCTGCACGCGATCCTGACCCTCTTCACCTGCCTGCTCTGGGGCGTCGTGTGGGTCGTGCTGGCCCTGGGGAACAGGACGGAACGCGTCGCCCTCACCGTCGCCCGGACCGGCCAGGTCCAGACCGTGCACGGCCCGGGCTGACCCGGACCGGCCGGCCCGGTCACACGTCCGGGAACTCCGGGGCGATGCCCAGCGTGGGGGCGATGGCCCGCCAGATCGTCGACCGGGCCGCCGCGAGGTCCACCCGGGGATCGTCGAGCATCAGCCGGATCCCGAGGCCGTCGCACAGGGCCAGCACCAGGGTGCCGAGCGCGGCGACGTCGCAGTCGGCGAACTCCCCCGAGCGGACACCCCGTTCCACGGCCCCGCCGACCCACGCGTGGAGCTGGTCGCACAGGTCGACGGCCAAGTGCCGGGCCGCCGTGTCGCGCTGCGCCCGCACCCACAATTCCTGCCAGAGCTTCCAGTCCTGGCGCAGCTGCGCGTCGGTCGGCAGCATGCTCCGCAGGATGCGGGCCAGGACGACCGTCCACCTCTGACGCGGGTCTCCCCGAGCGGGCCGGTGTCGCCGGGCGGCTTCACCCGGGCACCCAGGTGGATCGCGCGGGCTCGTACGGCTTCCGGGGCACCGGCTCGGGCGCCGGTGCCGCCCCCCGGGCCCGGTTTCCGCACCGTAACAAGATCAGCCGTTCAGGGAGGCCATCAGTTCGGGTGCGTAGCGGTCGCCGGAAGCCACGCCGTGCGGCGCCACGGCGTCGATGGCGGCCAGCTCAGCGGGGGTGATCGTCACGGCGGTGGCGGCGATGTTCTCCTCCAGGTAGCTGCGGCGCTTGGTGCCCGGGATGGGGACGGCGCCCTGGTGGAGGGTCCAGGCCAGGGCGAGCTGCGAGGGGGTGACGCCCTTCTCGGCGGCGATCCGGCGCACCTGGTCCACGACGGCGAGGTTGCGGTGGAAGTTCTCGCCCTGGAACCGGGGGTCGGTGCGGCGGAAGTCGTCGGCGGCGAAGTCGTCCGGGCTGGTGAGGGCACCGGAGAGGAATCCGCGTCCGAGCGGGGAGTAGGCGACGAGCCCGATGCCGAGTTCGCGGAGGGCATCGAGCACGCCGTCGTGCTCGATGCCGCGCTCGAAGAGGCTGTACTCGGTCTGTACGGCGGCCAGCGGGTGCACGGCGTGGGCGCGGGCGATCGTGGCGGGGGAGACCTCGCACAGTCCGATGTGGCGGACCTTGCCGGCCTCGACCAGCTCGGCCAGGGCGCCGACGCTCTCCTCGATCGGTACGTTCGGGTCGACGCGGTGGAGGTAGTAGAGGTCGATGTGGTCGGTGCCCAGGTGACGCAGGGAGCGGTCGGCCGAGCGGCGGATGTACTCGGGGGTCGCGTTGTGTCCGACGAAGGAGCCGTCGTCGGTGAACTCGACCCCGGTCTTGGTGGCGACGACGGCCGCCTCGCGGCGGCCGGCCAGGGCCTTGCCGAGGAGCTGCTCGTTGCGGAAGGGGCCGTAGCCCTCGGCGGTGTCGAGGAGGGTGACGCCCAGCTCCAGGGCGCGGTCGATGGTGGCGAGGGACTCGGTCTCGTCGGTGGCGCCGTAGTGGGCGCTCATCCCCATCAGACCAAGGCCCTCGGCGCCGACCTTCAGTCCCTGGCCGCCCAGTGCGCGGATCTCCATGGTGTGCTCCTCACAAGAAAGTAACTAACTGGATAGTTCGAGTCTGCGACGCGTCGGCCTCGTTTGTCAATAACTGGATAGTTACTTGCTAGGCTGCGGTCCATGGCACGGGATTCCCACGCGACGAAGGCGCGCCTGCTCGACGCGGCCTTCACCGAGTTCGCGACCTACGGCATCGCGGGTGCGCGCGTCGACCGCATCGCCGAGGCGGCGCAGGCGAACAAGCGGCTCATCTACGTCTACTACGGCAACAAGGAGCAGCTCTTCGACGCCGTGCTCCAGCGGGCCCTCGCGACGGGATCGGAGTCCGTCCCCTTCGACGTCGACGACCTGCCCGGCTATGCGGGGGCGGTCTTCGACCACCTCGTCGAGCGGCCGGCGCTGATGCGCCTCGTCCTGTGGAAGCAGCTGGAGCGCCCGGGGTCCACGGACGAGGAGTCCGCGTCCTACGACGCCAAGATCGCGGCGGTCGGGCGGGCCCAGGAGGCGGGCCGGATCGATCCCGCAGTGCCCGCGGCGGATGTGCTGACGCTGGTCATGGGCCTGTCGCAGGCCTGGTTCGCCGCGGTGGGCGGCCCGGCGGCGGGCGCGACGGACACCGGCTGGGCCGCCGAGCGGCTCGCCGAGCACCGCGCGGCGGTGGTGGAATCCGTCCGCCGGATCACAGCACCCGCACCACCGGCCGGTGCAGCCTGAGCGCGCCTTGAGGAGCCTCGGTCAGCGCTGCGGCCCGGCGAACTCCAGCAGGGTCCGCTCGTAGCGCCCGCCGAAGCCCACCCGCGTGACGTCCTCGAACCGGAACTTCGACAGCTCCGGGCGCCACCGCGCCTCGGTGTCGACCTCCCGCAGCCGCAGCGACTTCGGCCGTACCGCGGCCACCTCGCCGATCCAGCAGGCATCCGGCGCGTCCCGCCCGACGTGCAGGGACACCGACCCGAAGCCCGGGAGGCGCCCTCCGTCAGGTCCGCCGAATCGTCCAGGGCAATCCCCGGCTCGGGCGCCCGGGCCGGCCGGCGCCCGCGCCGCCGCAGCGCCCGGACGGTCAGGCAGTCCGTACCGCCCCGCCACCGGACCTTGGTGACGTCCGCGGTACGCACTGCCGCCCGGCCGTCGAGCTGGACGTCACTGCACAGGGCGATCAGGGTCCACGCCGCGCCCGTACCGACGACGAAACCGTCGAGCCGGTCCGCGCCCCCGATCGCCGAGCGGTGGACGCGGTCCGCGTGAACCTGGACATGTGGCTGCACCGTCCCGGGACGCGGCGGCACTTGGGTTTCGGCCCGTCCGCGTCCCCGCGTTCCCGCGTCCCCGCGTCAGCGGGTGAGGAACGGCCGGAGCGCCGCGACGAGTTCGGTGGGCGCGTCGAGTGCGATCAGGTGGGCCGCGGCCGGGAACTCGACCAGGGCGGCGCCGGGAATCTCGGCGGCGTACCGGCGGGCGATGTCCTGGAAGTCGGCGCCGTCCAGCAGGCCGATCCCGACCAGGGTGGGAACGGCGATCGTCGCGATGTCACCCGCCGCGCCACCCACGGAGTGCTCCCCGACCGCGTCCTGGTTCACCAGCGACGTCCGCATCGGGGTACGGAGCCGTTCGGCCAGCCCCGGAGCGACGTCCTCCCAGCCGCGGCCGGGCCCGCGCAGCCACATGTCCAGGTTCACGCGGACCGCGGCATCCAGGTCACCCGCCTCCAGGGCCGCCGTCTCGGCCTCGTCATAGGCCACCATGTCCGCCGACCAGCCGTAGCCGGGCCACGGCGGGGCGAGCAGCGTCAGCGACCGGACCCGGCCGGGGTGGGCGAGAGCGAAGTTCACGGCCACCCGCCCGCCCCAGGACGCGCCGATGAGGCGGACGCTCTCGTGACCGAGGTGGTCCAGGAGCCGGCACAGGTCATCGGTCTCACTGAACGGCCCGGTCGGGGGCGCGGACTCGCCGAAGCCCCGCAGGTCGTACCGGATGACGGTGTTCCGCTCCGCGAGGGCGGGCGCGACCGCGTCCCACATGGTGTGGTCGGCGACGCCGGCGTGCACGAGCACCACGGGCGAACCTTCGCCCGTGACGGTGTAGGAAAGGTGGCCGAGATCGTCGGCAAGGATAGGCATCCGCAGATAGTCGCAGGTCAACACCGCACAGGCCAACGGATTCCGGAGGCGACCGCCCAGGCCCGCGCACGCCGCCCTGCGGACGCCGGCACCGGCACCCCGGATCTCACACGCTCACCCGCGCCGGAGCGTGGACGCGAGCAGTTCCTGCAGGAGTTCGACGACGAGTCGGGGCCGGCCCACGAACGGGGAGTGGCCGGTCCGCCACTCGCGCACGTCGGTGCAGCGCGAGGCCATCCTCCGCTGCAGGGCCGGGTCGACGGCCCGGTCCTGCGCGCAGACCACGTAGGTGGAGGGGGTGTCCTTCCAGCTGTGGTGCTCCGGAACTCCGCGCCCGCAGCCGGGGGCTTGGGTACGCAGCAGGCCGACCGCCCGGGCGGCGAGAGGCTTTGGGCAGTCGCCGTAGAGGGTGGCGGCGGCCAGGCCGGGGCGCAGACTGGTCGAGCCGTCGGGCTCAGGGCGGATCGCCTCCCGGAGCTGCGCGGACGCCCCACCTAGACCGGCCGCGCTCTCACCGGTGTCGGGAACGAAGGCCGCCAGGTACACCAAGTGCCCTGCCCCGCGCACCCCGGTGATCACCGAACCGCCGTAGGAGTGGCCGAGCACGACCGCAGGCGCCGGCAGCGCGTCGACGGCAGCCTGGACCGCGCAGGTATCGGCGGGCAACGAACCCCGGTGCAGCTCGGGAACGGCGACCTCGGTCCCAGAAGCCCGCAAACGCTCCGCCACCCCGGCAAAGTGCTCAGGTCGGTGATAGAGCCCGTGAACGAGCACCACAGCGGCCAATTCACCCCTCCTCAGCTCGGCATCAACCCAGTAAACCCTTTTGGCATGGCCTCTCCAGGGCGAGGACGGCCGTGGCGATGACGGTCATACGGTGCGGCGCCGCCCGCCGCCCGTGGGCGCTGCTCTTGTGCGCGTAGGTTACCCAAGCCTCCACCGCGACCGGCTCGCAATTGCGTGGACGAGCCTGTTGATGACCAAGTATCGTCCGGGCTCGGACCACGTCGCGCGAGCCGAACGGAAGGAGGCGAGCCCCGTGCAGATCACAAGTATCCAGCGCTCCCTCCCCGTTACCCCGGTGTGGTTCGTCTGATCCGAGACCGGGAGCGCCTCACGCAGTACACGTCCCGGAGGACTCCATGACCGATCTGGTCATCCGCGCGCTCGACGAGAGCGACGCCCACCTGTTCGACGCACACCCCGATCCGCTGAACGCCCGTGCCGCCCACGAGCGCACCACGCACCGCCCCGAGTGGAAGCGGGTGGCCCTGCGCGACGGCACGGTCGTCGCCCGTGGCGCCTGGTGGGGCGGCACCGATGACAAGGAACCCGTCAACGTCAACTGGTTCGACGTCGCCGAGGGCGAGGTGGAGGCCGGAGCCGAACTCCTGCGCTCCGCACCCTGGCAGGTCGAGCTCGAGCTCAACCTCCCCGGCGACTGGCGGGACCACCCCGACCTGGCCGCCGCCACCGAGACCCGCTTCGCCGCCGCCCGGGCGGCCGGCTACGAGCTCCTGGTGGAACGCTTCCTCTACCGCTGGACCCCGGAGCGCGGACTCCCCGAACGGCCCGGCCGCCTCGTCTTCGGCGCCGAACCCGACGACGCCGTCTTCTTCGACGCACTGCGCCGCATCCACTCGGCCACCCTCGACGCCCACGCGCTGAAGGCCATAGCGGAGGGCGGCCTCGATCAGGCCGCCCAGGAGGAGCTCGACTTCTTCCACTGGTGCCCGTCTCCGCGGGAGTGGTGGCAGACCGCCCGTACGCCCGAGGGCGACCTGGCCGGCATCCACATCCCGGCGCACAACCCCTCCGGACCGACCATCGGCTTCATCGGCGTCCTCCCGGAACACCGCGGCCGCGGCTACGCCTACGACCTCCTCGCGGAGTGCACGCACTTCCTGGTGGAGCACGGCGCCGAGGCCGTCACCGGGGCCACGGACCGGGGCAACTTCCCCATGGCCGCGAACTTCGCCAAGGCCGGCTTCCCCGTGGTCCGCGAGCGCGTCAACTTCCACCCCGTGGCCCCGGCCTCCCTGTAGCAGCGGGTCCTGATCCTCGCCCCGCGCCGTCATGTTCTCGCTGCGGGGCGAGGATCCGAGCGCACCACCGGCGGCCGACTCCCGGGTTCTGTCCGTAGACTGACGGTCATGGCATGCCGCATCAGTGAGCTGGTCATCGACGCCGCGGACCCCGCCCCCCGGCGCCACGACAGGGCGGTGCTGCCAGCCCTACGGTCCTCAGATGCCGCGGAGCGTCACCTCCGCGGTGGCTTCCCGTAGCTGCTGGGTCTGCGCCTGGACCAGATGGAACAGGGCCTCCCGGGCCAGCCTGCCCGCTGTGTTCCCGTACCGCACGGCGCGCCCGCCGGTCGCCGCCACGCAGGCGGTGGCGGCCCGCAACCAGATCGGGCAGCCGGCGGTCCCGCAGACCGGTGTCGGCACTCTTGGCCGCGCCTTCACGAGTACCGTTCCCCCGCCCGGTACCCCGCGCATCGGCGATCACCTCGTTCCGGATCGCCCCTGTCACTGCCGCCGGTCGGGCAGGTGCCAGCGGTACGGGGCGACGAGCGCGTCGATGCTGTCGGGCCCCCAGGTTCCGGGGGCGTACGGCTCCACGGGCGGGGGCGCGTCCAGCAGCGGGGCGGAGATCTCCCACAGGCGTTCGATGCCGTCGGACCGGGTGAAGAAGGACTGGTCGCCGAGCATGGCCTCCAGGAGGAGGTGCTCGTAGCCTTCAAGGGAGTTGTCGGCGGTGAAGGAGCTCCGGTAGCCGAAGACCATGTCGGCCTCCGCCAACCGCATCAAAGGGCCGGGTTCCTTGACGAGGAACCGGGCGGTGATGGAGCCGGGATCGGCGAAGTCGATGACGACTTCGTTGCCCCGGCCGTCGACGGCCGCACGCGCGTTCAGAGGGAACATGCCGAGGACGGGCTCGCGCAGCCCCAGCGTGACGACGTGCCGGCCCTCGGCCAGTGCCTTGCCCGAGCGCAGGATGAACGGGACACCGGCCCAGCGCCAGTTGTCGATCTCGACGCGCAGGGCGGCGAAGGTCTCGGTGTCCGAGGCCGGATCGACCCCGGGCTCGGCGCGGTAGCCCGTGTACTGTCCGCGGACGACGTGCGCGGGATCCAGCGGCCGCATGCTGCGGAACACCTTGACCTGCTCGTCCCGGAGCGACTGGGCGTCGAGGACGACCGGCGGCTCCATGGCGACGAATCCGAGCAGCTGGAAGAGATGAGTGACGATCATGTCGCGGAAGGTTCCGGTGCCCTCGAAGAAGTGCGCACGGCCCTGGATGTCGATCTTCTCGGGCACGTCGATCTGCACATGGCTGATGTGCTCGCGGTTCCAGAGTGGTTCGAAGAAGCCGTTGGCGAACCGGAGGGCGAGGATGTTGTCCACCGCCTCCTTGCCGAGGAAGTGGTCGATGCGGAACACGCGGGACTCGTCGAACACGGCGTGGATGGTCGCGTTGAGTGCGCGGGCGGACGCGAGGTCGGTCCCGAAGGGCTTCTCGATGATGACACGGGCATCCTGGGCGAGGCCCGTGGCGCCGAGGAGTTCGACCATCGAGGCGAACGCCACGGGCGGGACGGCGAGGTGGAAGAGCCGCCGCGGCGTGCCGCCGACGGCCTGCTCGGCCGCGCGTACCGCCCCCACCAGGGGCTCCGGGGCCTGCGGGTCGGCCGAGCCGAAGGACAGGGCGGACTCGAACTCCTGCCATACGGGACCCTCGGGGCGCGAGCGTCCGAACTCCTCCACCGCTTGCCGTGCGTGGGCGCGGAAAGCCTGGTCGCTCAGGGCCTCGGCCGCCGGCGCCGAGCCGACGATGCGGTAGCGCCGCGGCAGCAGACCCGCCATGGCGAGATGGAACAGGCCGGGCAGCAGTTTGCGCCGGGCCAGGTCCCCCGTGGCGCCGAACAGGACGATGACGTGGTCGGCCGGGCTCGACCCGGGGGACCGGTCGGACCGGTCGGACCGGTCGGACCGGTCGGGCTGCTCGGGCTGGGTCATGGCGGGCATCCTCACGCGTCGGCGCCGGGGCGCTCCATGGCACGACGTACGGGACCGCCGTCCATCCGCCCGAGTCCGACTCGTACGAGGTGCACAGCTGTGCCCGAGGCCATGCGCCGCACTTCCGTTCCGGGCGGTCGCACCGCCCTGAGCACCCACTGTGCGTGTTCACCACACATCCGGCACCCGGGATTCCACCACCCGTGTCACGGCGACGCGGCTCCCTCCCGCCCGGGCGCGCGGTGGGCGGCGGGTCCGTTTCGCTGACGGCCGGGGGTGGCCCTCGGCACTAGTCTCGGCTCGTGGGACAGCCTCTGGAGAGCGTCGAAGGCGCAGGACCCTTCATCACCCGGCGTACCTGGCGGCGCTCCGAGGGGGAGACCGTGGTCTGGGACTCGCGGTCGGCGCGCAAGCGCGGCACGCTGTCGGTCCGGGGCCCGGGGGACACCGCAGGCCGGGTCTCGACCGCCGATCCCGGGGCACTGCGCCGTCTGCGCAGACTCAACGGCGTCGCTTCCGGTGCGTTCGTCGTCGGTGGGGCGCTGTTCGCCGTCGGCGCCGCGGTCTCGCAGTTCGGTTCGGGCGATCCGCTCGTCAGCGCGTGGGTGTACCTCGTCGGAGGTCTGTTCTTCAGCACCGGGGGCTATGTCTCGGTTCTGCAGGTGCTGAACGCGCCCCGGCACGCCGAGGGCGGCGGTTTCCTGGTCACGGCCGGCTGGCGGTGGTGGGGGTACGAGCCGATGCGGCTGGACTGGCTGAGCACGTTCGTCCTGTTCGCCGGGACACTCGTGTTCGGTGTCAATCTGCTGGACTCCTTCCTGGAGGGCCTCACCGTCCGGGAGGTCAATCGGCTGATCTGGACTCCTGACGTGATCGGGTGCGTGCTGTTCCTCGTCTCGGGGCATCTCGCGTTCGCCGAGATCTGCCATCGGCACTGGCCGTGTGTGCGCTCTCGCAGTCTCGGCTGGTGGGTCGTGGCGGTGAACCAGTTCGGTTCGGTCCTCTTCATGGTCTCGGCGCTGGCGGCCTTCACCCGCCCCGCCACCGGAAGCCTGGTCAACGTCGACATCGCCAACTGGGCGACGCTGACCGGCGCACTGTGCTTCTCGTTCGGCGGCGTGTTGCAGCTCTTCGAGCGGCCGTAGGCGGCTGTGGCGCATCCTCCCCCCGATGGCGGCCCAGCACGTCCGTGAGAGCGGAGTGGACGAGCTCATCTGTTCGGCTCTCGGCGAGGAAGGGGAAGAGCACGGTGACGTGGGCCGGAACCCCGGCCCGGGCTGAGGGGTCGGGTCGCTCACGCCACCTGCGGACGGACCCCGAGGCTGCCACCGGAACAGGCGGCGGCGCCGGGTCAGTGCGGCCACCCGTTGCGGCGGCGCCAGAACGGGTGCTCCGGCCACCGCTGCTCCTCGGCGTACGACCGGGCGTGATGGTGGTGGTAGGCGTCCGCGACGCCGTCCAGGAACGAGGCGTAGGACGCGAGGGCGCCCGTGTCGCCGGCCAGGCACCGGTCGACGGCCCGGCCGGCGTGGGCCCCGGTGTGCAGCGCCGTGAGGATGCCCTGGGAGGACAGCGGGTCGAAGGCGATCGCGGCGTCCCCGGCGGCGACCCATCCGGGGCCGGCCGGCGGGGACAGCCGCAGTCCGTGGGCGGCCGTCCAGCGCGGCGCGGGGGAGTCGGCCGGGTCGTAGCCGCTCAGGCGCTCCCGTACGTGCCGGGTACGCGACGCCGCGTACCGGAATCCGTCCGCCGTGCGCAGCCGGGCATCGGCGAGGTCGGCGTCGGTGAGATGGGCGACCACCCGCCCGGCGGGGACCCTGGCGGTGTACCACCAGCCCTCGGGCACCGCCTCGACGAGGGTACGCAACTCCAGGTCCCCGCAGTGCCCGCCCACCCCCCGGCCGCCGAGCAGCGTGTACGCGGCCACGAGCCGGTCCTGCCGGCGGCGCCGTGCCAGACGGCGGCCGATGAGGGCGCGGCGGCCGGTCGCGTCCACGACCCAGCCCGCGCCCAACTCCCGTACGGCGCCGCCCCGCTCCCGCACCAGCAGGTGCTGCTCCCCGGCCGCGCGGCGGTGGCCGATCACGACGGCTCGCCGGACCTGCGCGCCCGCGGCCACCGCGGCCTCGCGCAGGAAGGCGTCGAACCGGTCGCGGTCGAGGTGCCAGCCGTGGCCGTGCGGGTCGAGCAGGTGGCTGCGGCCGTGCAACCGGGCCGATCCCCAGGACGCGTAGGTGCCCGGGCAGCTCAGGTGCGCGTCGGCGGTGAAGGCGGCCCGGAGCCCCAGGTCGTCGAGGAGCGGCCGGGCCGCGGGCGGCAGGGTCTCCCCGATCGTGAAGGCGGCGGAGGGTGCGCCCGGCGGGCCACCGTCCACCAGCAGGACGCGTCGGCCGGCCCGGGCCAGGACCAGAGCGGCGACGGCCCCGGCCGGGCCGCCGCCGGCCACGACGGCCTCGAAGCGCCCGGCGCGGGCAACCGGGCCGGTCCGAGCGGTCACGGGGTCTCCGGGAAGCGGGCGACCTTCTCGAAGTACCCCGCCAGCACCTCCTCGCCGGGCCGGCCGGCCGCGGCGATGGCGGCGGCCACCGCTTCCTCCCGCACCGCGGGATCGGCGGCCTCGGGCACGTGCAGACACACCAGGTTCCGCAGCGGGGGCGGAGCCTTTTCGGGATGGAAGCTCACCTCGGACTCCACCAGCATGGCTGCCGGGAGACTCACCACGGCACCGGAGCCGGCACCGGAGCCGGCACCGGTATCGGCGGCAGGGCCCTCCCGCCGTGCGACGATGCCGAGCTTGCCGAAGTCCTTGACCATGGCGTTCATCTGGGCGATGCGGTCGGAGGGCAGCCATCGGTCCCACACCGCCCTGTCCTCGAAGGCGCTGCGACGGTCCTCGGGGTCGGCGGCGGGGTCGACGGCGGTCCGGTAGTTCTCCTCCGTCAGCACGTGGTTGGGCACCCGCGCCGGCCAGAAGGTGGGCAGGTACGGGTCGTAGCGCGGCCCGAAACCCAGGTAGTAGCCGGAGCGGCAGCGGGCGGTGTCGGTCTGCCAGGGCACGGCCATCCAGCGGGTCAGACCGCCCGGTTCCTGGCCGTACACCGGACCGTCGACGGCGAGCGCCGTCTGCGGGGTGAGCGTGGTGCCGTGACCGGGTTCGGGCCGGGCGGGGTCGCGGTGGCGCACGCGGAAGGGCGCGGAGTACAAGGTGGCGTGACGCATCGGCCAGGTGAGCTCACAGCCCGGGTGGAAGGCGTCGGCCAGGCAGTACGACAGGGCGGCCCGGTCGAGGGCCGCCGGGCGCTGCGCGAGCGGCAGGCCGTCGAGCGCCGTGGGAGCCGTGGCCTCGGGATCGTAGTCGGCGTCGAAGTCCCCGGCGGCCCAGCGGGCCAGCATGTCGTACTGCAGCGGGGAGAGCGCCAGGTGCTGCCGCGCGGAGACCGGCCGCACGCTCATCGAGTCGCCGTAGATCGGCGGCCAGGGCACGGGGGAGAGCCCGTCGCGGTCGGGATCGCGCATCATCGTCCAGATCTGCCGGCGCAGTTCGTCGCGGCGGGTGCCGTGGCCGGCCAGCTCCGCCAGCCGCTGGGGCGTCAGGAAGTGCTCGCGGCCACCGTGACCGAACAGGGCCGCGAAGCCACGGTTGACCCACTGCAGATCGCACAGCCGGCGCAGCACCGGCAGCACGTCGTGGGTGAACGAGACCCGCGCCGGAGGCGCCAGCATGCCCGCGGCCACGAAGGTGTCGCGCATCAGGTCGTACATCGTGCGCACGGACTTCAGCTCCGGTGCGAAATTCGGGGGAGCGACCACCACCCAGGCCGGATCGACCGGGACGCTCCTGCCGTCGATGCGGACCTGCGCGGTGACCGGGCCGTCGCAGGTGTCGTCGTGCCAACCGTCGTTGTTGGCGAAGTGTGTCGCCTGGGCGGTGGGGTACGAGGCGGACACCCCGCGCCCCCCGAGGAAGAGCAGGCGTCCCGCGCCATCGGTACGCAGCTCGCCCAGATAGACGGGATGCCCCAGGAACTTGCCCGAGTCGAACGCGTACTCCGGCTTCCCCGCGCGGTCACGGCCCCGGATCGAGCGGCGCCCGGGGGTGATGGCCAGCCGGTGGCGTTCCCCGGCGGGCACCGTGGAGACGTTGCGCAGTGTGGTCGCGGGGGCCTGTTCCGCCTCGGGGATGTCCAGGGCCAGCTGGAACTGGTACCAGGCGGCCTTCTTGTTGGCCACCTCCACGGTCCACCGCAGGTCGGCGTTGTCCGCCGTCAGCTCGGCCACCGCCTCACCGGCGGCGTTGTAGCCGTACACCCGGAACCGGACGGCCTGCCGCTTGAGCGCGCCCGTCGCGTCCTTGTACGTACCGGTGGCCGGCGGGGGAGCCCCGTCGACCTCCGGGGCGAGGAAGAACTCCTCCGCGCTGTCGCCGACGCGGGCCACCCCGATCGCCGGGTGCACGGCCGCCCGTACGATCCGGGTGTCGCGTCCGTGCGGTTCGGCGGCCGCCGGCCGCGCGGGACCGGGCTCCGCCGCCGGAATGCCGTTGGCGTCGCGGCGCCGGGCTGCCGAGGCGTGGTAGACGACCTTGCGGGCCTCGGCGATGCTGCCGACGGGCTGGTGCTCGGAGAGGCTGTGCCAGGGGTTGAAGGCGAGGTTGTCCCCGTACTGCTCCTGCCCCCGTGCGGTCGTGTCCTGCTGATGCAGAGTCAGCCGCGCCACCTTCACGGGCGCACTCTCGGCCTCCTCCCAGCGCACGGTGGCCCGGTCCAGCGGCATCCGGTCCGGGTCCGTTCGGAACTGGAGCAGCAGGTCGAAGACGGCCGGGCCTGCGGCCAGACGGTGGCGCAGGTCCCCGCGCAGGAAGGAGGGGTCCTCGTCCGGCGGCGCAGCCAGGGGGTCCCCGTCCGCGCAGCCGGCCGGGACGAGCTTGTACTTCACGTGCCGGTCCGGCCCGAAGGAGTACGGCAGCACGCCCCAGTACGTCGAGGTGAGCGTGCTCTCGACGGGCTTGCGCATGTCCGTGAGGATCTGCCGGGTGAGGGGGTGCTGCTGCTGGTAGACCGCCTGGTCCAGCTGGAACTCGCACATGTCCCGGGCCGTGTCGACGAAGAAGACGTCGTGGTTCTGGAGCACGAGGTCCTGTGTGTCGGCCCCGGTGTCGTCCGCGAGCAGCTTCGGCCCCGGCACGCCGAACAGCTTGATGCCGCACCCGACGGTCCTGCGCAGGTCCGGCCGCTCCGGCTGGGTGTCGCTGGAGATGCGCACCCAGGCGGTCAGGCCCCCCTGTTCCGCGGCGGCCCGGAGGAAACCGATACGGAACTCGGGCGGCAGATCCGGGGCGACCGTCAGCACGCCGCGGGCCGCCCCGTGGAACTTGACGAAGACCGGGCGCAAGAGGGGATCCTGCCCCTGGGCGACGCGGTCCCCCATCCGCTCGCCGACGAACTCGGCCATGATCCCGGCGATCGGCTCGTTGACGCAGTCGCGCGGGGGTGGCTGCGTGGGGCTGTCGGACACCTCGGGGCTCTCCGCCATTGGCTCTGCTCCTGCCGGTCGAAGGCCGGCCGAGGCCGACCGCGTGCTGATGCTCCTGGCGGGAACCAGCCTGCCCCACAAAACGTCAGATATGGGATAACTCGCACGGTCGGGGCGTCTCGCTCCGGCGGCCCCGTGGGGCGCAACGGCGCACGTCCCACGAGGGCGATCCGATCGCCGCCCGGGCATTCGCCCGACGACTCGGGGACGACTCCGCGACCGCGGTCTGACCGTCAGCCGTGGCCCGACGACGCAGGCGTTTTTGTCCGCAGGGCAGAAGCCTTCCCCAGAGCAGCACCGTGCGCGGTAGCCTCCGCAAGAGGGGCACGCTCCGGAAAAACTTTTCCGAAAGCGAA
This sequence comes from Streptomyces sp. NPDC040545, assembly GCF_055595065.1. NCBI lineage: Bacteria > Bacillati > Actinomycetota > Actinomycetes > Kitasatosporales > Streptomycetaceae > Streptomyces > Streptomyces sp. NPDC040545. The sequence continues at coordinate 86,372 of NZ_JBVIWA010000019.1, read as the reverse complement.
TGTTCGGAGCGCGCCGCACCCGAAATCAACCGGTATCCGCGGACCCGCGGACACCATGGACCTGCCGTCGTCTGCGCACCGCGCACTCCCTGGAGGGACACACGTGAAGGACTCGAAGGACAGGCTGGAAGCACTGCGGGCCGAGATCGAGCGCCGCAATCCCGCACAGCCCGAGTTCCACCAGGCGGTACGGGAGGTCCTGGAGACCCTGGCCCCCGTCTTCACCGCCCGGCCCGAGTACGCCGACCCGGCCATGGCCGTGGTGGAGCGGCTCACCGAGCCCGAGCGGCAGATCGTCTTCCGTGTCCCGTGGCAGGACGACCGGGGCCGGGTCCACGTCAACCGCGGCTACCGCGTCGAGTTCAACAGTGCGCTCGGTCCGTACAAGGGCGGCCTGCGCTTCCACCCGTCGGTGGACATCGGTGTGGTGAAGTTCCTCGGCTTCGAGCAGATCTTCAAGAATGCCCTGACCGGCCTCGGGATCGGCGGCGGCAAGGGTGGCAGCGACTTCGACCCGCACGGCCGGTCGGACGCCGAGGTCATGCGGTTCTGCCAGTCCTTCATGACCGAGCTGCACCGGCACATCGGAGAGCACACCGACGTGCCCGCCGGGGACATCGGCGTCGGCGGCCGTGAGATCGGCTACCTCTTCGGCCAGTACCGGCGCATCACCAACCGCTGGGAGGCCGGCGTCCTGACCGGCAAGGGGCAGGGCTGGGGCGGCTCCGCGATCCGGCCGCAGGCGACCGGCTACGGCAGTGTGCTGTTCGCCGCCGAGATGCTGAAGGTCCGGGGCGAGTCGCTGGACGGACTGACAGCGGTCGTCTCCGGCTCCGGCAACGTCGCGCTGTACACGATCGAGAAGCTCCAGCAGCTCGGCGCGAACCCGCTGACCTGCTCGGACTCCCGCGGCTACGTGGTCGACGACAAGGGCATCGATCTCGCACTGCTCAAGCAGGTCAAGGAGGTCGAGCGCGGGCGCGTGAGCGACTACGCGGCGCGGCGCGGATCCTCGGCGCGGTTCGTGCCGGGCGGGCGGGTCTGGGAGGTGCCGGCGGACGTCGCCTTCCCCTCCGCCACGCAGAACGAACTGGATGCCCAGGACGCCCGTACGCTCGTCGCGGGCGGGGTCAAGGCGGTCTCCGAAGGCGCCAACATGCCGACCACCCCCGAGGCCGTACGGATCCTGCAGGAGGCCGGGGTCGCGTTCGGTCCCGGCAAGGCCGCCAACGCGGGCGGAGTTGCGGTCAGCGCCCTCGAGATGAGCCAGAACGCCGGCCGGGTGGCCTGGAGCGCACAGCGGGTGGAGGACGAGCTCGCCGCCATCATGCGCTCGATCCACGCCGTCGCGCACGAGACCGCGGAGCGGTACGGCGCCCCGGGCGACTACGTCACCGGCGCGAACATCGCCGGCTTCGAGCGGGTCGCGGACGCGATGCTGGCCCAGGGCGTCATCTGATCCGACGATCACGCCGCACTCGGGTGAGCCGGGCGGGCCTGCTGCGCAGTGACGCAGGGCCTGGCCGGTTCACCCGGGCAGACCGTATCGCGGGTGGTGAGGGTCAGTGGAGGGTGAGGGCGTAGGCGAGGAGGGCGAGGGTGAGGGTGGTGAGGACGGTGCGCCAGGTGTTCGCCTTGACCCAGGGGGTTTCGTAGGCGGTGCGGGTGGTGTGGACGGCGGGGCCGGTGTGCTGTTCGGGGGGCCCGGCCTGTTCCAGGGCGTTGTTGAGCGGGATGTTGACGCGGGCGGTGATGATCAGGGCGGCGAGGCAGGTGACGAGCGCGGCGGCGAGCGGGAGGACCGCGTCCCGGGTGTCGGGGTCGGCGGCGTGGAGGACCAGGGTGGCCGCGACCAGGAGGGGCGCGCCGAGGTAGGCGAGTATGAACCACCCGTTGAGGATGGCCTTGTTGATGTTCTGCATGGTCTCGACGGTGGTTCTGTCACTGCTGCGGGCGAGGCCGGGCATCACGGCGACGGTGAAGGCGTAGAAGAGGCCGCTGATGAGTCCGGCGGCGATGGTCGCGGCGACCAGGGTTGCGGTTCGTGCAGTTTCCACGTGGGTTCCTCTCTGGTGTTCCGGTAGGTGCCGTGCCGTGCCGGGTCGTGCCAGGGGTGGTGCCAGTGGTGCCGTGCGGGGCCGGCAGGTCGTGCCGTGCCGTGCTGTGCCGGTGGTCTCCGGGGGCTCGGCCGGGCCCGGCGGGTGGTGTGAGCCGGGCCCGGCGGCTGGTGCTGTGCTGCGCGGCGGAGGGGTTCCGTTGATCATAAGGGCGGAGTGGTGTGTGTCGCCCTGGGGTGCGGCAGGAGCGGATGCACGGGCGCAACGGGTGCTCCACACCAGGCGGGTCCAACCCGGGGCGCGGCCGCTCCCATGTATGCGTGCCGGTGCTCAGGCCATCTCGTCACGGATCTCGTTGCGGTGCGCCTCGTAGGCGAGTCGCGCGTCGTCGTCCGGGAGCGCTGGGGTGGTGAGACCGCAGGCACAGGTCACCACCGTGAGGTCGGACAGAGCGCGCAGCGTGTGCCCCTCGGGACTGGTCCGGGCCGCCACCGCCGGCCTTTCGTATCGGAGTTTGTGCCGGTAGTGGGGTGGGCGGCCGGCGGCCGGGGCGATGCCGGCGCTGGTGTCGTCGCGGGTGAAGCGGTGCTCGCTCATGGGTCCAGTGTCGTCTGTCGGACGCGGGTAGCTTGCGCCCGCCTGGCAGAACGCGATGCGAGTCGCGAGTATCACCGAGCTGGCCGCAGGTCAGTGGTGTTCCTCAGTGCCGCCCTGCCAGCTGTCACGCTCCGCCTGGAACGCCCTCACCGTTGCCGGAGACCGCCTTCAGGCCCGGGCGAGCCGCCCCCCCCGTGTCTGCCCGGCGCTCACCTCAGGGCGAAGAGCAGGTTCACCGAGTTGTAGTAGTTGGGCAGGTGCGCCATCTCCGATCCCGGACGCGGCGGGTCGGCCTTCGGCCAGTTCCGCGGGCCCAGCAGATGGTCGCAGTAGTCGGTGTGCGGGACCCTCGGCACGAACCAGACGCGGAACGCGCCGCGTCGGGCGTCCGGCTCGAACCGCCACAGTTGCGTCGCGCGGTCCGCGCCGTTCCGGCAGGGGCGAAGGGTGACCGCGACGAGATTCCCCCCGCCGGTGGTTCCGTCGAGGCAGGTGCCGGTGTCCGCGTTGCGGAGTTGGTACGTGTTCTGATGGGCAGGCAGCCGCTGCCATCCCTGGCTGGCCTTTCCGGTGCACTTCTCGAGCTGCGGCGGGCCGGCGGAACCGTCGCCGCCGAGGCCGACGCACAGCCCCGACGCCACGTTGACCAGGGCGTCGCCCGTGCGATCCGTCGAGGGCGACGCGGAAGGCGGCACGGCGGAGGCCGAAGCGGACGCCGACGCGGACGCGGAAGGGAGCGGTGTGGTGGGGGCGGTGGCGAAAGCCGCCGGACCGATGGCCACGATCGGCGCGGTCTCCGGGAGCGGGCCCGCCAGGGCCGCGGACGTTCTGGCAGGAGCTGCGACCTGCCCGGGCCCGTCGCTCCCGGAGTCGGCCGGCAGCAGGACGACCACGGTGGCCGCCGTTCCCGCCACGGCTGCCGCAGCGGCCCATTTCACGGGGCCGACCTTGGCTCCGGCGAGCTGCGTCCCGTTCACTGTGGCCGAGGCGAGCTGCGTGCCGCCCCCACCCAGGGCCGACAGGAAGGAGGCGGGGTTCCACAGCAGGATTCCACCCAGCAGCAGCACGCCCAGACGGCCGTTGACATCGCGCAGGTCGCGCTCGGCGCGTGCGCAGTCGTCGCACCCCTGAAGGTGGCGGCCCAGGTCCCGGGTGAGGCGCTTGCCCGGTCGGCGCAGCCTGGCGGCGATCTGCCCACCGTAGTGCTTGCACTCGTCGCTCGCGCTCTGGTCCAGGTGAGCGCGCAAGTACGCCTCCCGCAAGCCCTCCCGTGCACGGGCGACCAGTGAGCCGATGCCTCCGGCCGATATCCCGAGGCGTGCCGCGGTCTCGGCCGCCGGCTCGTGTTCGACGACGGAGTGCCACAGCACGGCCTGCCAGCGCTCCGGCAGCGTCCGGTAGGCCCGCAGGACCAGCGACCCCTCTTCCGCCGAGAAGACGGCGTCCTCGGTGTCCTGGCCGTCCGAGAGCTGGGCGGCCCATTCCTCGAAGTCGTCGGACAGCCGTGTACGGGCGGCATCCCGCGCCCATGTCGCCGCCAGACGGCGCACACAGGTCAGCAGGTACGGCCGCCAGGCGTACTCCGGTCCGGCACCCCAGGCGATGGCGCGGTAGGTACGGGCGAAGGCCTCGGCGGCGAGGTCCTGGGCGGTGGACAGGTCTCGGCAGCACGTACGGGCGTAGGCGAGCACCGAGGAATGGTGACGGGCGAACACCTCATCCATCACGTCGCTGACCGCCGCGTCGGACTCCGGGATGTGCCCGCGCAACAGGGCACAGAGTTCCCCGTCGCTGAGGCTCCGAAGATGCTGCTGACGGGCGGTACCTGGTGTACTCAACACGTGCTCCCGTGTGGCTTTCTGATGACCCGGGCATCGGTTCCGGGCACGTTCGTCTTGAGGGTGCGACGCTGCGCCCGATCGGAATTCGCGCAAGTGTGCACGGTTGCAGGGCCGCAAGCAAATGGCAGGCAAGACGGGAGGCGCCGCCGGCGTCCTCGCCCTCCCCGGCGGAGCCGTTGGGGAGGAAGCCCCGCTTCCGGTCCAGGCCGTGTGCGTGCGGTGCGTGCGCTGCCCGGCCACGGCGCGGCCCGACCCTTCCTGGCGACGGGAGGTGGCCGCGCGTCCTGGGTGACCGTCAGACAAGGGAACGCCCCCGCACGCTCCGTCTGCGGGCCGGTGGCTACGAACCCGGAAGGGAATCGAAACGGTGGCCCGTTTCCTGGATCGCGGACTCGATCTGCTGACGAGCCCGCGAAAGTACGGCTTCGACCAGGATCCGATCCTGGCTGCCGCATACGAGGCAGAGCAGCTCGTGACCGCGGACGAATGGCGGACCGTAGTGCACCTGCTGAGCACGAAAAGGGCGGACGGCGTGGCCCGGATCGACAACGCCACCTACGGATGGGCCCGCCTGGACAGCACCATGGGCACAGGTGCCGGTTCACAGCCGGTCTACATCGCGGACCGGATCGTGGTGGCAGGGAGAGGCGGGACCGTGAACGAGTTCCCACACGCGCAGGCGGAGACATCCACGGTGTCATCGGCAGCGGAAACGTCCTGACGAGCAGTTTCAACAGCATAGACAGCTCGCAGCTGGCCGACGAGGCCAAGGCCTTGCTCAAGCAGCTCACGGAAGCCGTCGCACTGACGGCGAGCAAGCTGCCCGCCGCAGAGGCCGAGCAGGTGAGCAGGGACCTCAATGTCCGGTACTCCGCGCCGGAACGTACTGCAGGTCTTCGGCGATTCCCTCCAGAAGGCGGCCGACTTCGTCGGCGACGTCGGCGCACCGATCGCGAACCTCGTCACCGCCGTGATCGGCTTGATCGCGTAAGCCCGCCCCGCGCACGGTGTCGGCGACGCCGTGGATCGCCGACGCCGGCGGTCCCGTAGGGTCGTTTCCATGATCGTCCTCGATGCCCTCGATGCCCTCGTCCGCCTCTGCCCGCCACCCGCCGATCCGCCGCCCGCGGTGGACTGGGCGCAGGCCGAGCGTGCCCTGGGTGCGGCTCTGCCCGCCGACTACAAGCAACTCGTCGAGACGTACGGCGACGGTCTCTTCGACGAGACGATCTGGCTGCTCGTTCCCGGCTCCGCCTACGACGACTGCGACCTGCATGCGCAGACGGCGGAACGGGACGAGATCCTGACCAGCCTGTGGGAGTTCGAGGCGAAGCCTGCCGGACTGCTGGAGGCGGGGGCGAGAGTCGTGCCGTGGGCGTTCGAGGAGGGCACGGGGGCGTTCCTGTACTGGCTGGTGCGGCCCGGACAGCATCCCGACGAGTGGACCGTGCTCTACAACGAGGGGCGCGGCCCCCTGTGGGAGCACCACGCCATGGGGTGCCTCGCCTTCCTCCTGGCGGTACTCGCAGGAACGGCGGAAACGGTCTACTTCGGCCACCTCTACGAAGAGCTGCAACCGGCGGAACACCGATTCGAGACGGCCGATCAGACCCTCGGATCGTCCGGGCGGTGACGCCGTCGGCCGGCTGAGACCGAAAGGGCGGGGTGCTCCGGGTCCGGGTCCCGGTCCGGGCCTCCGGAGCACGCCGTCGGGATCAGGTCACGGGCAGCCGGCGCCCGTTCCGGGGTTGGCGCAGACGTCGGTGCCGGGGCCTCCGTTGTTGCTGTTCGTGCCCGGGCCGCCGTCGAGGTTGTCGTTGCCGACGTCGCCGAACAGGAAGTCGTCGCCGGGGCCGCCGGTGATGGTGTCGTTGCCCGGGGAGCCGCGGAGGACGTCGTCGCCCGCGCCGCCCGCGATGCGGTCACTGCCGGGCCCGCCGGTGACCCGGTCCGCGCCGGGGCCGCCGCACACGAGGTCGTCGCCCGCGAGGCCGTTGATGGTGTCGTCGCCGCCGCGGGCGAGGATGACGTCGCGTGCGGGCGTGCCGTTGATGTTGTCGTTGCCGGGGGTGCCGGTGATGGTGGGCTGTTCTCCGAAGCAGGTGACCGCGTCGACGGTGGTGGTCTCCGTCGCGGTGTCGTTGGCCGGGGCCGGGTCGGAGACCGCCCCGGCCACCCCCGCCGTGTCGACGGCGATGTCCTCGGTCGTGGCCGTCACGGTGACGGTTCGCGCGGCGCTCGCTCCGGCGGTGAGGGTGCCGACGCCGCACGTGACGACGTCCGGGGTGGTGCCGGCCGCGGTGCACCCGGGCGACGCCGAGACGAACTGCAGTCCGGCCGGAAGGGTGTCCTGGAGGACGACGCCCTCGGCCGTCTCCGGGCCGTTGTTCGTCGCGGTGAGCGTGTACGTCACGTTCTGGCCCTCCGCGACGGGATCGGAGCCCGTGTCGGACTTCGTGACGGCCAAGTCGGCGTCGGTCAGGTGGAGATGGCCGATGAAGCTGGAGGTCTCGGCGAACCAGATGTCGTCGTCCGGACCTTTGGTGATGCCCCAGGGACCGCGCTCCGAGGAGGGCAGGGGGAACATGGCGATGACGCCGGAGGTGCTGATCCGCCCGATCTGCCCGCTGTTGCGATCGGTGAACCACAGGCTGTCGTCCGGTCCGGCGACGATGTCCTGGGGCTGCGGCCCGAGGCCGTTCGACGGTACGTCGTACTGGGTGATCACGCCGGACGGGGTGATCCGGCCGATCCGGTTGCCGCCGAACACGGTGAACCAGAGGTTCCCGTCGGGGCCGGTGGTGATGTCGGTCGGGCCGCCGCCGCCGGGGACCGGGAACTCGGTGACGACGCCGGACGGGGTCATGCGGCCGATGAGGTTGTCACCGATCTCGGTGAACCAGAGGTTTCCGTCAGGGCCGGTGGTGATGTAGGACGGCTGTCCGGAGCCGGCCGGCAGCGGGTACTCGGTGACGGCGCCGGACGTGGTGATGCGGGCGATCCGGTGGCCGTTCTGCTCGGTGAACCACATGGCCCCGTCCGGGCCGGCGGTGATGCCGGTGGGTTCGACGAACTGTTCGGGGAGGGGGTATTCGGTGACCGTGCCGTTCGTGTCGATCTTTCCGACCCGGGAGTCGAAGTGCTGCATGGTGAACCAGACGTTCCCGTCCGGGCCGGTGGTGATGTCGTGCGGGGTGCTGAACTCGCCGGGCAGCGGGTACTCGGCGATGAGGGTGCCCGCCGGGCTCATCCGGCCGATCTTGTTGCCGACCGCCTCGGTGAACCACAGGTTGCCGTCGGGGCCGGTGGTGATGCCGACCGGGGTGCTGGGGGTGGGGACGGGGTATTCGGCGATGCCGACGGCGGCCCAGGCCGGCGGGGCCCCGGCGGCCAGGGGCAGGGCGGCGGCCAGCAGGATGCCGGTGATCAGGGCCGCCAAGCCGCGCCGACGGCGGGGCTTCGGCCGCCGGGGCGTTCCTGGCTCTGGGGCGTTGCGGGGTGGGGGAGGCATGGGCGAGCACCTTTCGGTCGCGTGGGAACGCGCCCGTCGTACCAGAGCCCGATCGTTTCTGCGGATGCGGAGGCACCTGCGGCGCGCCGGAGCGTCACCCGCACTCCACCCGATCGGAGCAGTGCCGGGCGGTGGGGAGGGCCGGGCCACCCTGCCCTGAGCGACCGTTCGGCGGCGGTGGTCGCCCCCGTCAGCGACCCAGCCGGGCCGCGAGCCCGTCGAGCACGCAGTCCAGGCCGAACGCGAACTCGACGTCGGGGTCGGGTTCCTCGGCTTCGAGGACGCGGCGGGCGAGCATCGGGTGTTCGCCCGCCGCGAGGACCTCGCTGATGTAGGGGCCGACGCTGCGCTGCCACTCCTCCTCGCTGAGCCCCGTGCGCTGCTCCGCGCGTCGAAGGGCTTGCTGGGCGGCGACCGAACCCAGCACGTACGCGTGCACGGCGCCGAGCGCCTGCGAGGCCAGGGTGATGTCGGGCGTGAGCGCCACGGCGGCGCGCAGCGCGGACTCGGACCGCCTCAACGAGTTGGGGCCGAGCGCGGGCCTCCCCGCCAGCTCACCCGCCAGCCAAGGATGCCGCAGCAGCGTCGCACGCAACGCGAGCGCGACCGCCCCCAGATCGGCACGCCAGTCCCCGGTGGACTCGGGCAGCGGATCCTCGCCCTGCGCCGCGTCGACCATCAGGTCCACCAGCTCGTCGCGGTTGGTGATGTAGCGGTAGAGCGAGGCGGTCCCGGACCCGAGATCCCCCGCGACCCGCCGCATCGAAACCGCCGCCAATCCCTCCGCGTCCGCGACGGCCAGCGCGGCTGCCACGTACTGGTCCACCCCAGGCGCGCGTCGACGCGGCTCGGGGCGCGGCCGGGTCCACACCGACGAGGGGACGGGTTCGGTCATGGGGGAGGTTCCTTTCCTCGTTGACCTGCATCCTACCTTCTGGCTACGGTGTATCCATGATGGAGACAACGTATCCAGAAGTTCCGGTGCTCGTGGTCGGAGGCGGCAGCGTCGGCCTGCTCACCGCGGCGCTGCTCGCCCACCACGGCGTACCCGCGGTGCTCGTCGAACGCCGCTCCGGACCCTCGGTGCACCCACGTGCCACCGGCATCGGACCGCGCAGCGTGGAGGTCCTGCGCGAACTCGGGCTCGACGCCGCCGTCGACGCCGCCGCGGTCGACCTCCGGGGCGCCGTGGGCAAGGCGGTGGCCCGGACCGTCGTCGAGATGGGCGCTGGCGACGTCGTGACCGTGCCCATGCCGGCCCCGTCCGCCGGCGAACCGGACGTGACGCCGTTCAGACTGCGCGGCGTCTGCGCCCAGGACCGGCTCGACGCCGTCGTAGCGGCAGACCTGGAACGCCGCGGAGCGGACCTGCGGTGGTCGACCCGCCTGGTCGGCATCGCGCAGGACGCCGAGGGGGTCGACGTCGAACTGGAGGGCCCCGACGGCCGCTACTCGCTGCGGTGCGCGCGCGTCGTCGCCGCCGACGGCACCCACAGCACCGTGCGGACCGCGCTCGGCGTGGGCACCTCGGGGCCGGGCGACCTGGGCAAGTCGATGATCAACATCCTGTTCCGCGCCGACCTCCGGCCGCACCTGCGTGGAATGTCCTTCGCCACCTGCACGATCACCACGCCGGAGGCACCCGGCCTGCTGGCCACCGTGGACGGTGAGACGAACTGGGTCTACCACGTCCCCTGCGACCTCGACGCCGGCGAACGCCCCGAGGACTTCACGCACGAGCGCTGCGCGGCGGTCGTCCGGCTGGCGGTCGGCGATCCCGAACTCGACGTCGAGGTGCGCAGCGTGCTCCCGTGGCGGCCCCGGAGCGCAGCGGCCGAAAGCTTCGCAGTCGGCCGTGTGTTCCTCGTGGGCGACGCCGCGCACACGGTGTCGCCCCTGGGCGCGTTCGGCCTCAACACCGGGGTCGCCGACGCGCACAACCTGGCGTGGAAGCTGGCCGCCGTCCACCACGGCGAGGCCGGTGCCGCTCTGCTCGACACCTACGCACACGAACGCGAGCCGGTCGCTGCGGCGACGCTGGACCAGGCGATGCGCAGGCTTGCCGACCCGCAGCTGCACTGGGGACGCGGACCCGAGGCCGACGCCGCCAGGGCGGCGGCGGGGGTGTGGGCGGCGCCGGTCGTGCACCTCGGGCAGAGGTACGACTCGGCCGCCGTCGTCGATCCGCAGCCGGAACTCCCCTCCACGGTGGACCTGGACCTGGTGCTGGACGGGTCGCCGGGTTCCCGGGTGCCCCACGCATGGATCGACGGGGTCTCCACGCTCGACCTGGTGGCGTCCCGGTGGACCGTGCTGACGGGCGTCGCCGGCGACCGCTGGCTCACCGCCGCGGCGGACGCCGGACTCCCCGCGCATCGCGTCGCGGTCCCGTGGCTTCCCGACGAAGGGGCGCTGCTCGTCCGTCCGGACGGGATCGTCGCGATGCGCGCCACGGAGTCGGCGACGGATCCGGCGCGGTTCCTCACCGAGGTCCTGGACCAGGTACTGGCCAGGCCGGTCCAGGTGCCGAGCACCTGAACGGGGGCGCCTCGACGGAGGAGCCCCCGTCTCCCACGGTCCGGTCGGTGGAGCTGACCCGCGACCACCGCGGCCGCGGCCGTCGCGGCGCTGCGCCGGCCACCCTGCTGTCTGTGCGCGCACGGGGGTGAGCGCGCGGCGTTTGCTGCGGGCTCAGGTGACGGCGCGTTCGACTGTGGAGACCACCCGCACCAGTGCCGGTGACGCGGGGGCCGACGCGAAGCCGAAGCGCACGGGCGGCACGACAGGAGCCAGTGCGCCGAGGTCGGTCCCGTCGAAGGAGGTCCGCGCGGTCACGATCGGCCACAGGCCGCCTGCCGCGTACCACTGGCGACATCCTGGGCGCGAGCTGCCCCGGGTCCGTACGCCGGACATCAGGCGTGCGGGAACGTCGGTCACGGCCGCCCACAGCGGCCGTCGAGCGAGCGGCCGGGGGACAGCCCGCAGGGCCAGGCCGAGGGCTCCCTGATGCCCGACCCGGAAGCGCAGGTCCAGGGGTCCCGCCGTGACGCCCCACGCGCTGCCGCGAGTCCGCACGCTCACGGGGTCCGTCCGTACCTCGTCGAAGTGGTAGGTGCCGGCGATGTACTCCGCCGTCCGAGGGGTGGGCGCGAGCAGCGTGCGCCACCCGTCGGCGCGCTCCAGCATCACGTCACTGAACGGTCCGAAGGGTGACCGCGGCCAGTGGCCCACGATCACGCGTGTGCCGGATGCCGTGCCGACGGCAGCGATCCAGCCGTCGAACATCAGTCGTTCGCATTCCACGCCACACCCGTACCACCCTCGGCGCTCCACCACTCCCCGGTGCCTGGGCCGGTCCGGATGCCGCCCTGCGCGACTCCTTGACTACGATCAGTCGCCGGACCGCTCGATCCCCCATGAGCAGCTCGGCCGACCCTGAGCCTCTCAGCCCCTTCCCGGACCCGTCGACGGGGTTACCGACAGCCGTCCGGAAGGCCGAGCGGCAGTGCGGGGAACAGCCGGTCCGGTCGGCGCGGTTGTACCGACCGAGGGACCGGCGCCGCACCGGCGGGGAACACGGAGACCGCAAGGTCTGCGCCCCACCAGAACCCGGGCCCCATGATCGTGGTGCGCCGCGCCGCGCACTCGGACCGAGAAGTACTTCTGCAGGAGGATTGTTCCGTGACAGACCGGCCTTTGACGCTCATGGCAGTGCACGCCCACCCCGACGACGAGGCCACCGGAACCGGAGGGGTCCTCGCGCGGTACGCGGCGGAAGGCATCCGCACGGTTCTCGTGACGTGTACCGACGGCCGTTGCGGTGACGGACCTGGGGGCGTCAAGCCGGGTGACCCCGGGCACGATCCGGCGACCGTCGCCCTGATGCGCCGTCAAGAACTCGAAGCGAGCTGTGAGGTCCTGAAGATCAGCGATCTGGAGATGCTGGACTACGCCGACTCCGGGATGATGGGCTGGCCGAGCAACGACGCCCCCGGATCCTTCTGGCAGGCTCCCGTGGAGGAAGGCGCCACCCGGCTTGCGGAACTCATGCGGCACTACCGACCCGATGTAGTCGTCACCTACGACGAGAACGGCTTCTACGGCCACCCCGACCATATCCAGGCCCACCGCCTCACGATGGCGGCGCTGGAGATGACCACGCTGACGCCCAAGGTCTACTGGACGACGATGCCCCGCTCGGGGATGCGGCGGTTCGGGGAGATCATGCGCGAGTTCCACGAGGACATGCCGGAGCCGGATCCCGCCGAGGCCGCCGCGATGGCCAAGATCGGCCTCCCCGACGATGAGATCACCACCTGGGTGGACACCACCGCGTTCAGCGGTCAGAAGTTCGATGCGCTGGCCGCACACGCCAGTCAGGGCGAGAACATCTTCTTCCTCAAGATGGGCAAGGAGAGGTTCGGCGAGTTGATGGGCACGGAGACATTCGTACGCGTCAAAGACGCCACCGGCGCGACCGTACCCGAGAACGACCTCTTCGCCGGACTGCGCTGACCCGCCCGGAAGGAGACGCCGATGCAGTCGATGGGCGTCGCATGCGGCCCTCATCGGCGGTGCCGTCGGGTGCGGTGTTCCTGAACCCCAACTGTGCTCGTGCAAAAGGGAGTCGATGCGAAGCGACCCCATCCGTCGTCAGCGGCACGGCATAGCCGCACCAGGGAGCCGGACGGGGCGCGCAGAACTGAGCCGGGCCACGAAAGGTGGAACCTGGCCAGGCGTGTCGGAACTACTGGAGACGTGTCGCGGTCCGGACCAGGTCGGCGACGGCTCTGGACCGGCTGTGCGGTGGCCAGGCGATCACGGTGGTGACCTTCGGCGCGTCCAGCACGGGCACGGCGGAGAGGTCACCGGGCAGTTGGGCTCGGCACGAATCCGGTGAGACCGCGCAGGCCCGGCCGAGCGCGACGAGCTGCAACAACTGCGCGTGGTCGCGGACCTGCGGGCCGGGGCCGGGCGGGTAGGTGCCGTTGCGGTCGGGCCAGCGTGGCAGGGGCAGGCCCGGCAGCCCGGTGATGTCGGCCATGTGCACATGGGCCCGGACAGTGAGCGGATGCCCGGCCGGCAGGACCACGACCTGGCCCTCCGTGCTGAGTTCTTCGGTGTGGAACCCGGCCGTCGAGTCGAACGGACGGTGCAGCAGCGCCACGTCGGCCCGGCCCTCGCGCAGGAGCCGTTCCTGCTCGGCCGGGCCGCACAGGATGACGTCGACAGGGACCGCGCCGGGTTCGGCGGCGTACGCGTCGAGCAGTTTCGCCAGCAGTTCTCTGGCCGCGCTGGCTTTCGTCACCAGGACCAGGCCGGGTCGGCCGGTCGTGGAAAGGGCGGCGCGGCGGGTCCGGCGCTCGGCGGCGTCGACCGCGTCGAGGGCGGCCCGGCCCTCGGCCAGCAGCACCGAGCCGGCCTCGGTCAGGGCGACGGTGCGGCTGGTCCGATCCAGCAGTACCGCCCCGAGCCGGCGTTCGAGCTGCTGGATCGCCCGGGACAGAGGCGGTTGTGCGATCCCGAGCCGCTGCGCGGCGCGCCCGAAGTGCAGCTCTTCGGCGACAGCGACGAAGTAGCGCAGTTCCCGGGTCTCCATCCGGCCACGCTACCCCGGATCCATACCCTGACGGTATCGTCGCCCACCCGATCGGTCTTGGACCCCCGCCTGGTTCCGAGGGCAGCATGATCCCCATGAGTGAACGAACGATTGCGCTGGTCACCGGCGCGAACAAGGGAATCGGCTACGAGATCGCCGCGGGCCTGGGCGCCCTCGGCTGGAGCGTCGGCGTCGGCGCCCGCGACGATCAGCGCCGTAAGGCCGCGGTGGAGAGACTGCACGCGGCCGGCGTCGACGCGTTCGGCGTACCTCTGGACGTGACCGACGACGCGAGCGCGACCGCCGCCGCACGGCTGATCGAGGAACAGGCCGGGCGCCTCGACGTGCTCGTCAACAACGCCGGCATCGCCGGCGGCGCGCCGCAGGAGCCCACCCGCGTCGATCCCGCCACCATCCGGACGGTCGTGGAGACCAACGTGATCGGCGTCATCCGCGTCACCAACGCGATGATGCCGCTGCTACGCCGCTCTGCCTCACCGCGGATCGTGAACATGTCCAGCAGCGTCGGCTCCCTCACCCGCCAGTCAGGAACCGCTGCTCAGCAGACGGCGGGTCCGATCGCCGTGGCGTACGCGCCGTCGAAGACGTTCCTGAACGCCGTCACCCTCCAGTACGCCCGGGAGCTGGCCGGCACGAACATCCTGATCAATGCCGGCTGCCCCGGCTACGTCGCGACCGACCTCAACGGCTTCCGCGGCGTGCGCACCCCCGAACAGGGCGCGGCGATCGCCATCAAACTCGCGACCCTGCCCGACGACGGCCCGACCGGCCAGTTCTTCGCAGACACCGGCGAAGTGCCCTGGTGATGTGCACGGGGTCATCACCCGAAGGCCCCTTGCCGTCATCGAAGGCACCGTGATCCGGTCGTCGGTCGTGAAACTGCCCGGCGGCGGGGTGAATCTCGGCCTGGCCCCGGCCGCCCGCGCGGATCGAAGTCGGCCGGCGCCTCGCCGTTCGCGGGCCCATCGCCGGCGCCGTCCGCCCGCCACTGGCGAGCTTGCTGCCGATGCCGCTCGGCAGCGGTGCGTGCTCACGGCTTCAGTCCGCCGTCCGGCCGTCGACGGGGATGTTCAGTGCGGCGGAGACGGCGGTGAGGGTCGCCCCCAGGGGGAGCGCCACGCGGGTGAGGGCGTGGCGGTCGCCCCGGGTCGGGTCCCTGTTGACGATCAGTACGGGTTTTCCCGCCTGGGCTGCCTGGCGGACGAACCGGAGGCCGGACATCACCGTCAGCGAGGACCCCAGGACCAGGAGTGAGGTCGCCGCATCGACCAGTTCGCGGCAGCGCTCGACCCGGCGCGGGGGAACGGTTTCGCCGAAGAACACCACGTCCGGTTTGAGGATGCCGCCGCACTCCGCGCAGGGCATGACGCTGAAGTCTCCGACCTGTTCGTCGGTGAGGTCGGCGTCACCGTCCGGATTCAGCCGGGCGGCCACGGGCTCGAACCCCGCATTGGCTTCTTCCAGCCGCCGGGCGAGTTCCCGGCGCGTGCTGGAGGCGCCGCAGGAAAGGCAGACCACCGCGTTCAGACTTCCGTGGAGTTCCACCACGTCCTTGCTGCCGGCGGCTTGGTGCAGGCCGTCGACGTTCTGGGTGATCACCGCTGAGAGCAGGCCGTGCCGCCCGAACGCGGTCACGGCCCGGTGCCCGGCGTTGGGCCGGGCGCGGCCGAAGGTGCGCCAGCCCAGGTGACTGCGCGCCCAGTATCGGCGCCGCGCCTGGGGGCTCGTGGTGAATTCCTGGTAGGTCATCGGGGTGTGCCGACGCAGGCTTCCGCCTTCGCCCCGGTAGTCCGGGATGCCCGACTCCGTGGAAAGGCCCGCCCCGCTGAGCACCAGCACGCCGCCGGCCCTCAGCGCGTCGGCGACCGGCTCCGGATCCGTGGTGCCTGGCCGTAGGTCCTCGCTGGGGGTCCAGCTCAGGGTGGGACGCGTACGCATGCAGCCAGGGTACGGAACAGGCCCGGCGAAGGACGAGGGCCGGCGCGCGTCGCGCTCGGCGTGCACCGGACCAGCGACGTCGGCGGGGGGCTTGCTCCACCGCGCGGGAACGGGCCGTCACACGTCGGGGGATTCGACGGCGTGCGGGGCGGGTGTCACCCCGGGGTGGAAACAGGCGGTGATCGTCTTGCCGCCGTGGAAGGAATGGGCGTCCCAGGTATCGGCGAGGGCGTCGATGATGGCGAGTCCCCGACCGGAAGTGGCCTCGCCTGAGGGGTCGCGCGGGGCCGGCAGGTACGGGTCGCCGTCGGCGACGCTGACGTGCAGGCACCGGCCGTCCCAGGTGAGAACCAGCCCGGCACCGCTGTGGGCGTGGACGTGCGCGTTGGTGACGAGCTCCGACACCGTCAGCAGGACCGAGTGCGCCGTGTCGGGGGCGTCCCTCGTCCACTGCAGGGAGTCGAGGCGTTCCGCGGTCCACCGGCGGGCCTCGCGTACCCCTCGGTGTAGGGGGAAGGAAGTGGCCCACCCCTTGGCACGTATGGACACCGCGCTCACCTCGCTTGCGCTCTCGTGTGACGCCGGACCGGCCCGGGCGGGCCGGCACGCGGGACGCTTGTCAGGACCGGCTCGCCCGGTGCCGGGCACGGTGCCCGCCCCTGCGGTGGACGAGCAGCAGGGCCAACGCCATCGGCGCGATCAGCAGGACCATCGTCGTCATGGGAGCGTTCCTTCCCTCGTAGTCCGTTCCTCCTGCGCGTGTGGCCGCTATGACGCCTTTGAAACCCCGGTCCGTGCAGCCGGGCTCCGTCTCCCTCGACATCCCGTCACCGGTGGGCGGCTCGGTAGGGGAGCGCAGATGGCCTCCGGGAGAGGGAATCGGCGTGGGCGGCCGACGGGCAGGGCTGGGCGCGGGGGGCCGTAGGGTTCCGCCCCGTGCGCGTGCCCCGGCACCGCTGACCGACCCTGCTGCGCCCGCTCGCCGTGGCAGCCGCGTGCCTCGGCACGTTCCCTTCCCGCAGGGGCGGCCGGGGCGCGACAACCCCTCGAAGGCCAGGGTTCCCTGCGAAGATCAGGGTATGGACGCCGCCTCTGCCACCCCCGCCCCCTCCTCCGCTTCCGCTGATGCCAGGTACCGGCGGGCTGTTGCCTTCCGGGCCTTGCACGAGGGCTCCGGCCCGTTCGTCGTCGCCAACCCGTGGGACGCGGGCAGCGCCCGCATCCTGACCGGGTTCGGATTCCCGGCCCTCGCCACCACCGGCGCCGGCCTGGCCCACAGCCTCGGCCGCCCCGACGGCGCGGGCGCCCTCAATCGCGCAGAGGTCCTCGACAACGCCCGCAGCATCGTGGAGGCCACCCGTCTTCCCGTCACGGCCGACCTGGAAAGCGGCTTCGGCCCAACCCCTCAGGACGTCGCCGACACCATCCGGGCCGCCGCCGCGATCGGCCTGGTGGGCGCTTCGATCGAGGACTCCACCGGAGACCCGGAGGACCCCGTGCGCCCCCTACCCGAAGCTGTGGAGCGGGTGGCCGCAGCCGTCGAAGCCGCCGAACGGCTCGATTTCCCTTTCACCATCACCGCCCGTGCGGAGAACTTCTTCCACGACCGGCCCGACCTCGACGACACCATCGTCCGCCTGAAGGCGTATCAGGAAGCCGGCGCCCACGTCCTGTACGCACCGGCCCTGCCCGACGCCGACGCGATCCGCACCGTCTGTTCATCGCTGACCCGCCCGGTCAACGTCCTGATGGGCGGCGCCCTGAACCTGTCCGTCGCCGACCTCGGAGCCCTCGGGGTGCGCCGCATCAGCACCGGCTCGGCGCTGTCCCGGGCCGCTCTGGGTGCCCTGACGAGGGCAGCCCGCGAGATCACCGAGTCGGGCACCTTCGGCTTCGGCGCCGACGCCCTGCCCTACGCCGATGCCAACACTCTCCTCACCCCGCGAAAAGCCCCCTCTGATCACCCCGAGACCCCGGCTCCGAGACTCTGACCTCGAGACCCCGGCCTCGGCCCCGGTCCGCAGGTTCATGCGATCGGCCTCTTCCCGATGTATCCGTCACTGGCCGGGCCGGTTGGTGACGGCTGTTGAGAAGTGCCCGGTGGTGCGAACAGTGCCTGCACGGTTTCCGCGGCCAGGTCCCGCAGCCAGGTGTGGGCGCGGTCGTCGTCGTGGCGCTGGTGCCACAGCAGGTACAGGGGGACCTCGGGCAGCGGCAGTGGCGGCGACAGCGTGGCCAGGCCGAGCTGTTCCCGGGCCGTGCGGGTGACCGCGTCGGGGAGGGTGACGACCAGGTCGGTGTCGAGGGCGAGTTGCAGTGCGAAGGCGGCGGTGGGCACGGCGGCGGCGACGCGTCGTCCGAGGCCGCGCGTGGTCAAGGCGTCGTCGATCGGGTCACGCAGGCTTCCGCGCCGCGAGACGGTGAGGTGTCCGGCGGCCGCGTAGCGCTCGAGGCCCAGCGGCCCCTCGGTGAGCGGGTGGCCCGGTCGGACGGCGACGATCAGCCGGTCCCTCCCGACGAGGCGGTGGCGGATGTCGGGGAGCGTCGGAGCGCTGGAGCTCGATTCGAGGTCGACCTCACCCCGGCGCAGCTCGGCGTCGTCGGTCCCGGGCTCGGCGGACAGGCGGAGCCGCACGCCGGGGGCCTTGCGGTGGACGGCGGTGATCAGGGCCGTGCCGCAAGCGGCGGTCAGCGCGTCGTGCCAGCGCACCGTGAACACCCGGTCCAGGGCCGCCAGGTCGAGCTCCTGCTGCGCGGAGAGAAGGTGTTGGGCCTGCTGCACGAGGGCGTGTACCTGGGCGCGCATGGACAGCGCGCGGGTGGTGGGGACCATGCTGCGGCCGGTGCGGACCAGGATCTGATCACCGGTGGCCTTGCGGATGCGGCCCAGGGAGCGGCTCATCGCCGGTGGGGTGACGTGGAGGCGTGCTGCGGCGCCGGCGACGCTGCCCTCTTCCAGTAGGGCGTCCAGGGCCGTGAGCAGATTCAGATCCAGTTGCATGTCGGTAACTCTACAAGTGACAAGCATGCACTTGTTGTTAATGATCGGGCGGCCTACCTTCGAAGTGCGGGGGCGGGGCGAGAACACCGCCCCGCACCGACAGATTCGACAGACCCCCAGGACGCCGATGCGGCGTTCCTGTCCGACGTGACCGCCGCAGTGAAGGCCGCCGGCCTCACGCTCCGCGACCGCTACACCCCGCACCCCCGCGGCGTGAGCCTGGACGAGGTCGTCGGCGAGATCCACGCCAGCGACGACGCGGTCCTGGACGTGCTGCGGGAACCGCTGCTGCAGGCCCGGCCGGGGTCGCAGTGGGCCGAGGACGAGCTGGCGGGCGGCGCGCTCCCGCCCGGCGAGTGGTGGGTCGTCGACCCCGCCGAGGGCAACATCAACCACGTCCCCGGAACCCCGAAGCCACCGCCGCCCGCGCCAGTGGGCTCGCCCCGCGGATCGCTTTCGCCGACCTACGCACCACTGCCCGCACCACGGACATCGTGATCAACGCGCCGCCGGGCGACAGCTCTCTGGACCGCCTCACCGACCTGCGCACCGAACTCGCCGTCTCCAACGCAACCCGCGACGCCGCTGACGGCCTGCCCGGCGACCTCTGCTACCCCGACAGCAGTCTTGCCGAGAAGCTCCAGGCCGCCCTCCCCGACACTCATGTGGTCAAGACCCTCAACACCATGCTCTTCATGGTCATGACCGCCCCCAGAACCCTGTCCACCCCACCGACCGCCTATCTCTCGGGCGACGACGAACATGCGAAGAAGACCGTCACCGGCCTGCTCGGAGACCTGGGCTGGCAGCCCGAACGGTTCGAAGACCTCGGCGGCGTCACCACGGCCCGCGCCACCAAGGCCATGATCCTGATCGTGCCCCACATCCTGCGCCGACACGGCTTCAAACCCTTCGCCGTGTCCCTCGCCCGCTGACCCACCAAGGGCCGGGGTCAGACCGAAGTCAGGTGGGGCCGGCGCATCCCGATGTCGCTCGTGGTCCCATCGCCGCGACGGTCATACGGGCCCTCCCGGTCGGGAGAACCCTCTGCCCAGGTTCAACCCTGGTAGCGGGTAGCCAGAGTTCGTACGGTCTCGGTGATGCGGTCGCGCAGTTCGGCCGGTGCCACGACCTCGACGTCGGCGCCCAGGCGCAGGAACTCCCCGTGGGCGTGGTCGATCGACTCGATGGGCACCCGGGCCTCCGACCATCCGTCACCCGTGGGTGTCACGCCGAGGCGGCGGGCGCCCTCCGGGGTGAGCCGCACCAGGGCCTCCCCGGTGTGCAGCCGGGCTCGGAAGCCGGCCAGATGACCGTTCCAGTGCCCGGCCAGGTCGAATCCGTCCGGAACGACGAACTGCTCCTCCAGCGGCCGGACTCCGAGGATCTGGTCGACCCGGTAGGTGCGGATCCCGGACGGCCCGCCCGCGACCGAGTACCAGCGGCCGGCCTTGAGTACGAGCCCGTACGGCTCCACCCGCCGCTCGATCTCCTCCGGCGCCCGCCAGCGCCGGTACCTCAGTACCACCGCACGCCGCGCCCACACCGCGGCGGCGACCGAGGCCAGGTGAGGCGTACGGTCGGCGTCGCCGTACCAGCCGGGGGCGTCGAGAAGGAAGCATTTCTGGATCCGTCCGGCGTGCTCGCGCAGCCCGGTCGGAAGGGCGGCCCGCAGCTTGAGCTGGGCGGTGGCGAGCGCCCCGCCGAGGCCGAGCTCGGCGGCGGCGCCGGGGAGTGCGGCGAGGAACGCGGCCTGCGCCTCGTCCGGGGTCAGTCCGGTGAGCCGGGTCCGGTAGCCGTCGACCAGCTGGTAGCCGCCCGCGTGTCCGGCCGCGCCGTACAGCGGGATACCGGCGGCGCCGAGCGCCTCGACGTCCCGGTAGACCGTGCGGACGGAGACCTCCAGCTCCTCGGCCAGCTGCTGGGCCGTCATCCGGCCCCGGTTCTGGAGCAGGAGAAGCAGGGTGACCAGCCGGCTCGCGCGCATGCCGCCCAGTATCCACTGACAGCGGATGTCAGGGGAGTGCCCCTAGCGTGCGGCGCATGGACGACTTCGACTTCTTGCACGGCTCCTGGGACGTGGCCAACCGCCGCCTCACCGCACCGCTCGGCTCAGGTCCGGCCACCTGGGTGGAGTTCCCCGGTCACGCGGTGGTCCGGCCGCTGTTCGGCGGTGCCGGCAACATCGACGAGATCACCTTCCCCACGCTCGGCCGCCAGGGCGTGACCCTGCGGCTCTTCGACCACGGGACGGGGCGCTGGTCGATCCACTGGTCCGACAGCCGGACAGGCCGTCTTGATCCGCCGGTGGTCGGCGGCTTCACGGGCGACCGCGGGGACTTCCACGGCGAGGACACCTACGACGGCCGCCCGATCAGGGTGCACTTCACCTGGTATCGCCTCGGCTCGGACACCGCTCGCTGGGAGCAGGAGTTCTCCTGCGACGACGGCCGCACCTGGGAGCTCAACTGGACCATGGACCTCACCCGCACCGGGAGCGCCGGCGCATGAGCATCGTCGAACTCCGGCAGTACACGCTCCACCCCGGAGCCCGCGAAACGCTGATCGAGCTGTTCGAGCGCGAGTTCGTGACCGGCCAGCAGTCGGTCGGCATCACCGTCGGGGGCCGGTTCCGCGACCTGGACGACCCGGACCGCTTCGTCTGGCTGCGCGCGTTCCCCGACATGACGCGCCGCCGGCGCTCGCTGGAGGCCTTCTACACCGGCCCGGTCTGGCGGGAGCACCGCGACGCGGCCAACGCCACCATGATCGACAGCGACGACGTCCTGCTGCTGCGCGGCCCGGGCTTCACACCGGAGCCGGGTACCCGTGAGGTGATCGCGACCGTCTGCCATCCGTCCGACGCCGCCGCCTTCGACTCCTACGCCGCCCGGCACCTGGGCGCAGGCCATGCGCTGCACCGCACCGAGCACGCCGAGAACGACTACCCTCTCCTGCCCGTCCGCACCGGGGAGGACGTCCGGGTCTGGTTCGGCCCGCCGGAGTCGCCACCCTGGCCGGCCCGGCGGCTGCGGCTGGAACCCGTGACGGCTCAGCCCCGTGCCGCTGCTGCCCGAGGGCGATCGCCTCGGCGGCCGGCCATCCGGTGAGGCGGGGCTGCTTGGAACCTCGCCCTCCAGATTTCGGAGACCGCCGATCGCGGGAGTCCGGCAGCTGCGGTTTCGAACAGTTCGCGCCGGTTCTCCGGCCCCTCCGTCAGGTTGCTGCCGAAGATCTGCTCAACATGTCATGGCAGGTCATGAAGCACTGCCATGATCTCCTCGACCCGTCAGAACGGCATGGGGGCGAGCGACGCGGCAGCCTCCCAGGCGAACCCGTCCGGGTCGGTGAAGGCGTCGGCGGTGCCGCCGAGGACGATGCGGTGCGAGCCGGTGCCGTCGGCGGGGACGCCGAGATCCTTGGCAAGGGCACGGCGCTTGTACAGCGCCAGCTTGACGGGGCTGGCGGCCTGGCCGGGGGCGAACTCGGCGTACTTGCCACCGAAGCTCTTGGCCACGGTCAGGCCCCGGCCGACGTAGAACTGCTTGGTGGCCTTCACGTCCTCGACGCCGATCAGCAGGACGACCTCGTCGATCTCGCGGGTGGCGGGGCCGGTGTCCTTCTTGGCCGAGGTCGCGATCTTCCAGATCGTCCCGTCCGGAGCCTGGACGACGCCGCTGTAGCCCCACAACGACTTCGCGGCGGGCTTGAGCACGGTGGCGCCGGCGTCCACGCCGGCGCCGACGAAGCTGTCGACGGTGGCCGGCCCGGCCACCGTGAGCGCCAGGGTGAAGCCGCGGAATCCGGTGGAGCGCGCATCGGACGCCCGCAGGCGTAGGTACGTGTCCACGCCGAAGGCGGTGTAGAAGCGGCGGGCGGCCTCGGGGTCGGTCACCTCCAGGGTGACGGACGCGAGGGACGTGTGGGCTGCGGTGGAAGCGGTGGTTGCCATGACCATCACGCTAGGGGCTGGGCGGCGGCCGGGGCTTCTCGATTCCTGACCGGTCTTGAGACGTGCTTCGCCACGCACGCAAGCACCCCCTCCACCTCGATCGCCGACCCCGCATCGCGGGCCGTACCCGCGACATCGGCAAGGTCGGCCGCGCGCCCGCCCGCCCGCATCCGCCGCCTGGCGCCGGACGGCAATCCGGCCCTGGGTGACCCCGGCCTTCGCCGGCGCGACGGATGGCCGCGAGCGACGGCTGCCGCAGCTGACGCGGCGGGTACGCCACGCCCTCGACGGACAGTCGTTCGGCTGCTCGCTTGGTGTGCGAGCCCGGGCTCCGGCAACCGGTGCTGTCTCGTACTTGCCGACGTCTGAGTACGCGGTCACCCGGATCTGAGTAGCCCAGCGGCTGTGCGGCGCCGGCCACCCGCGTTGGATGAGGGCATGAACGCATCCGCTCCCGTCTCCGCCCGCCCGGTGCAGTCCCCTTCGCCGACAGACCGTACCCGGCTGTGGGCCGCCGTGGCCGCCTTCCTGTTCGTGCCGGCGGCCGTGGCGACCGGCATCCTGACGCTGGCCTCGGAGCATGCCTCCCGGTGCCTGACGTATGGCGAGCAGTGCGCCCCGGGACTGCCCGGCTGGCTGTTCGAGTGGGGAGCCGGCCTCGGTGCGGTGGCGCTCCTCGTCGCACTGGCCGCGCCGGCCGTGCGGGTGCGCAAGGCCGCGCTCGCTGTCCAGCTCTTCGCCGAGGCCACCGCGCTGGTGGTCATCCTCAGCCATGCGTGATCCGGACGGAGCCGGGGGAGCGCACCCGCCCCGCTCGCGCTCCGGCCCGGGCATGCCGTCCTTCACGGAGTGGCACGTTCAAGACGGCCGGTTCGGACGCCAGAGGGCCGCCCTCCTGCGCGGTGCGTGCGCGTGCGGCTGGCGCGGGCCGCGTGGCTGCCGCCGACCGCGGATGCGCTGTGCCGGTACGGGGCGGAGTGGACCGCGACCAAGCTCCGTTGGGGGCCTTGCGGTGGATGAGCTGGAACGCGACTGGCCGCTGGACATCGCGGCCGGCTGCGGCGGCACCGGAGTGGAGTTCACCCCGGCCCCGTAGGCCGCAAGGGCGTGCTGAGAGCAGTGGCCGGTTCACGCCCTGCCGTGGCGGCGGCCTCGCGGCCGGATCCCGCCGGGACGGTGACCACGGGCCGCCTGACGGCATGAGGAATCCTGCTACCGCAGACTCACCACGATGACGTCTGATTCATGTCTCAGCACCAGCGGGTGTGGCGGCACGCGTTCCAGCCGTGGCCGTTGGAATGGTTCGAGTCGCCCGAGTCTTCGGGGAGGCCGTCGGGGAAGGTGCTGTTGCGGTCGTGGTCGCCGGGATAGGGGTCGCGGTAGTCGGGGTCGCCGTCGTCGTCGCGGTCGGGGAGCATCGCCGAGGTGCTGGTTCCGCGCTGGGATTCTGGGCAGCCGTTGGCGGGAGAAGACAGGGAGAGCGTCACGTCCGTGTTGCTGCGGACCGGTTCGCCGGCGGCCGGGTCGTGGGCGCACACGCGCCACGCGTCGTACTTTCCCTCCTCGGGCAGTGTGTCGTTGACGTAGGCCGCCCGGGCCCGGACGTGCTCGGCGGGCACCCCGAGGGCGACGACCTCCGTGCGTGCCTGCGGCCAGGTCTTCCACACCAAGTCGGGCAGGGTGGGCAGGGGAAGGGGGCCGCCGTCCTGGGCCGGGCACGGATCGCCCCGGTGTACCGCGCCGAGCTCGACCGTGGGGTGCGCATCGATCCCGGTCCCTGCCTCCTTCTGGAAGCAGACCGTCCACAGTCCCCGGGAGCTGAACTTGATGGTTTCGTCCCCGTCGGACGCGTCGTGGAAGATGACCCTGGCACCGGTCTTGGTGATCCTGCTGTACGCGACTTCCAGGCTCTGGCCCCGAAAGTCCTGCAGCGGCTTTCTCGACACCACGGGTGCAGCGGACACGGAGGGGGCGGCCACGGCGGGCGTGCCTTGCACGGCTGCCGGATGGTCCTGTGGCCCGTTCTTCGCAGGAGCCGGGGCGACCGCGCCCAGCAGCGCCCCGGCGGCGATCGTCGCCACCACCTTGCCCTGCTTCGGCCACGGATTCTCCAGCCACAGTGCGACCAGGGCGCCTATCAGCGCGACCAGGCCCAGCCCGGGCGCGATCAGCCCGCAGACGGGCACGGCGGCGATGAACCCGATGCGGGCCGGATTCGTCCGCCACCACCCCGTCGGGGACGAGTTCTGCGGTGGGTGTGGGGGCTTCGACAGCTGGGGGGCGGGGAGTGGGCCAGACAAGAGGATGCCCTTCGTGCTCACGTGATGGTGTGCACGCATCGTACGGACGTGGCGATCGGATGCTCCGGCCACCCCCGGAACCATCCCTGACCTGGGCAACCGGCCCGCACCGCGGGCCCGGTCCGGTGGCAGCGCGAGGCACGCAGAAGCGCCTTGCGGGATGAGCCAGGCGGACCTGCGTCGTGCCGCTCATCGCCCGGGTTTCGCACGCGGCTCCGGGCCGGGCGCACTCGCCGGGCCATCGAGCGGCGGACCAGCCGACCTTCACCAAGGCCTGTGCAGCTTCAGCTGCCTTCGGCGACTCCGTAAGGCATTCTGGGACGACCAGTTGCTTGTCATACCGGCACCTGGTGCGCCGAGGGTGTCGACCCCCTGCGCCCGCGACGGTCCTTGCCACCTCCGCTGGCGGGGGATTGTTCCGGGGCTACCCTGCAGCGCACTCCACGTCGGCAGTGGTGAGTGCGGCGAGCTGCCCGGCGTCCAGCTTGGCGCGGCGTCGTTCCTGGTTGGCGAGCCAGATCCCGGCCCGGCCCCGGCCGTCCTACGCGGCCGTTCCAGCCGCCACGTCCTGCCGTCACTTCAGCAAGCCCAAAGTGCGCGCCAGCGCCGTCACCGTCTCCGTGGAGGGCACGGGCCCATCGCTCTGGAACGCCTCCGACACCGTCGTCCGCCCGAGCTCGGCCCGGCGGGCGAGTTCCGTTTTGTTCAGCCGTCTGCGGCGCAGCTCGGCCTCCAGCCTCGCGCGTGGTTCGGTAAGTGCCGGATTTCGGCTGTCCTGCTCGTCGTTCACGTCGCCGTCCCCGAAGGTGGTGTGTTCGCCGGTGTTCATCTTCGTCCCGGCGAACCCCGGCGCACGCCCCTTCCACGACCTTCGGTCATGTCAACACCCCATCGTCTACCGGGAGCTTGCCGTGACTGTCGCTGTCGTTCTCCTGTTCCTCGCCCTCGTGATCGTCGTCGCGCTGTTGGCGGCCGCCGGCGCGGGCAAGCTCGCCCGCCTGGATGGCGCCTCCTACCCCGCTGCGTTCACCCGCGCCGCCACCACCTTCGGTGCGGTCATCACCCTCGCCACGGCCATGGCCGGCGCCCTCGCCGCCTTCCTCACCTGAACCGACCCAGCCGCCGTGCCGGTCGCGGGCCGAACGGAAATGCCTCCTGTTCTCTCACCCGGACGGGCAAGGCTCCACCCGGCCCCGCACCGGAATGGAGTGTGCGGGACCGGCTCCAGTCTCCCGTTGCGGGACGCGGTACGGCCGGGGCCGGCCCCGCGTAGGGGCAGCCCGGCGTACTGCGCCCCGGCCTGCGGGTCGGGTCAGGCGCAGGCCGATCCAGGGCACGGTGCCGCCCTCGCGCAGCAGATAGCGTTCGACCTCGATGAAGCCGTGCCGCTCGGCGAAGCGCAGCCCGTCCGGGCTGGAGGCCAGCACACGGCCGGCTGGTGGCGGGGCGGGGCGGGGCTCAATGACCTGGGCGTCCGACGCGCGGGCCTGGCCCAGGGCACGCCCGTAGAGGCGGGAGCCCCGCCTGGGCCCGGGAACGCCTCGCGAGGCAGATCCTCCTGCGGGACGCGCGAGCGGCCTGACGGCTGCCGCGAACCCGACGCCCGCACGGTCCGGTGCATTCTGCGGCCGGTTGTGGAGTTCAGGGTGTGCCGGCGGACCACCACAGATCGAGGCCCGCCGGCCCCGCGCCCGCAGTGAGGCGCAGTTTTCAGTGGCCGTTGGTGACATCGGCTCGCGACGCCCTGTGGCATTCCTACTGGACAGGGTGATGGCACTTCCCTTGTCCCCCTTGCAGGTGGCCGGGGCGTGGGTGCTGGTCGGGGTTGTCTGCAGGGTCAGGGTGTTCGGGGCGGCCGGGGTCAGGAGTGTTTCCGTGTGCCCGAGCGGCAGCGTCTGGTTTCCTTTTCCGGGGTGTCTGTGAGGGGATCATGGCCGTCCTGCGGGCATGGGGGGTGTTTCGCCCGTGGTTTCGTCCCATGGCCGCGGACGGGCCCAGCGGGGGAGTGCGGGTGCGGTGGGGGTGGGGCCCGGGTCCGCGCTGGTGGTGCCGTGGCGGGTCGGGGGCCGGGGGGCCGGACCCCGGGTCCGTTCCGGCCGTGCCGGACCCGGGTCCGTTCCGGCCGTGCCGGGCCTGGGGTCGTGCCGGGCCGGGGCCGGGGGGCCGGACCCGGCCCGCTCCGGGCCTGCGGGTGTGCCGGGCCTGGGGCCGTGCCGTACCGGTCGGCCGTGTCGGGCGGGCGTGTCGGGGGTGTTGTATGGGCTGGCTCGGGCTGTGCATGGCCTGCGGCCCGCCCCCCCTTTTTTGCCGGACCCTGTTTTCTGGCGCCCCTTGGGGGGTCCGGGTTTTTGGCTCGGTGGTCCGGGGTGGGGGGTCGGGTGGTGACAGTGGGTGAGGTGTGGGGGTTGCGGGGGTGAGGCGTCCCATAGGGCGTAGGTCACATACGAACCGGGATAGGAGCCCCTGAAGGGCCGTGTATCGGTCTCCGGTGCCAGCTCTCACCTGCGCGGATCCCGCTCCGCGGGGGGTGGGGGCGTGGGTCGGTCTCTGCGAGGGTCTTTAGTACCAGGGGTCGTTGCCAGGGGGTCGGGGTGTCTGTAGAACTGGATGAGTCGCCAGGCGGCACGGGGTAGTTCACCCGCCGCCGACGAACCCCTCTCCACCGCGTGAGTGGCTCACGCATGCTCCGGCATGCCTGCGACCGCCCTTGTCCCCGTCGGAAGGTCAATCCGTGTCCAACGCCGTCATCCGCCGTATCGCCACCTCCAAGAAGGCCCTCGCGGGCACCGTCGTCGCCCTGGGTGTCGCCGGTTCCATGCTCGCCACGGTGCCCGCCCAGGCGGCCCCGGTGAGCGCCAAGGCGATCGCACAGCAGATGATCAAGGACCCGGCCCAGTTCGCCGCCTTCGACAAGATCATCTCCCACGAGAGCGGCTGGGACTACACCGCGACCAACGCCTCTTCCGGCGCGTACGGCCTGGCGCAGGCCCTGCCGGCCTCGAAGATGGCCTCCGCGGGCGCGGACTGGAAGACCAACCCGGCCACCCAGATCAAGTGGGGCCTGGACTACATGAACGACCGCTACGGCAGCCCTGTCGGCGCCTGGAACTTCTGGTCCGCCAACCACTGGTACTAAGCCACCAGCACGCACCAGCACCGCACCGACCGCGCGGCACCAGCACCGCACCGCACCGCGCGGCACCGACCGCGCGGCACCGCGTGGCGCGGCAGACGTACGAGAACGCCCGGCCGGGATCTCCCGGCCGGGCGTTCTCGCGTACCCGGACCCCCAGGGCCCCCGGGCTGTCCGGCCCCCGGGCCGTCCGGACCGCAGGGACCCAGGCCCCCGGGCCGCCCCCGGCCGGCCCCCGCCCGCCAGCTGACGCCGCCGGGTGATCGGGAGAGACGGCCCAGGTGTGCGCTCCGCTCAGGCCGGGCTCGCGGCGCCCGGCACCGCGCCCTCGCCGCACTGTCCTCGGCCGCCGACGCTCCGCGCCGACTCCCTCCTCCGCCTTGCGACCCTTCCCCCAGGCCCGGGCCCTTGCGTTCCTTCCCATCCCCCGGGCCTTGCGGGCCCGGGGGGACCCCATGGCACCGGACCCCGCTCCCTGATCCGGCCTGATCGGCAAGAGACGGCCTAGTGCCGGCCGGTGACGAGGCCGGCCAGTTCGCGCATGTCGTCGAAGACGACGGTGCCCGGGCCCGCGAGCCGTTGTGCCGGGGTGAGTCCGCCCGCGTAGCCGAAGGCGCGCATCCCGGCGGCGCGGGCGGCCTGGACGCCGGGGCGGCTGTCCTCCACGACCGCGCACGCGGCGGGGTCGACGCCCATCCGCCGTGCCGCGTGGAGGAAGAGGTCGGGGGCGGGCTTGCCGCGGGCCACCCCGGCAGCGCTGAAGACACGGCCCGCGAAGCGTTCGTAGAGCCCCGTGACACCAAGGGTGTGGCGCATCTTGTCGTGCGAGCCGCTGGAGGCGACACACACCGGCAGGGTGATCTCCGCCAAAGCCTCGGGCAGCCCGTCGACCGCCTCCAGCCCGCTGTCCACCGCGTCCCGGTGGCGCCGCAGGAGCTGCTCCCACCACACGGCGGCCGTCTCCTGGCCCAGCCGCTGCGCGATCTGCCCGCAGATCGACTCCTTGGAACGCCCGATGAACCGGTCGACGACCTCCTCGTGGGTCAGCGGCCAGCCGAGCTCCGCTCCCAGGGCCATCTGGATGCGCATGGCGATGCGTTCGGTGTCGACGAGCACTCCGTCGCAGTCGAATATCACGAGTTCAACCGGCTTGATCATCCCGGCAGCCTAAGGGCCTGCCGGAACCCGCGAGGCCCGCGCGGCGGTGCCCCGCGTCAGGAGGGGCGGACACCCCTGCGGCGGCCGCCGCGGCGCGTACCGAAGTGCAGGGCGAGCCCGGCGGCGGCGGTCGCGGCGGCGACGCCGGCCGCCATGAAGCCGTCGCGTGAGCGCCAGGACAGCACCGACCAGCGCGAGCGCGCGGACAGCAGCGAGCCCGTGCTGAGCCAGGAGGCCGCGGAGAGCACGGACAGGGAGGAACCGATGGAGGCGGCGGAGAGCGCGCAGCCCACGGAGCCGATGGACAGCACCGAGCCCACCGAGCCGACCGACAGCACCGAGCCGACCGAGCCGACCGACAGGAGCGAGTCCTTCGACCAGAGGGAGAGGGCGGACCCCTCACCCCCGCACCACGAGTCCGTCCGCGCATGAGATTCGGTCACGGGCCCATCCTGACAGGGAACAGGCCCCGGGGGACCGGCACCCGCCGGGCGGACCGCCTGCGCGGCCGCGGGCAGGCGCAGGCCGGCACCCCGCCGCCCCGGCCGGGCCCGGGACGCCGGCGGAAGGGGAGCACCTGCCCTTCACGCGCTGCGCGCACCGGAGCGGGCGCGTGACCGGCGGCGTACC
Source organism: Streptomyces sp. NPDC040545 (assembly GCF_055595065.1). Lineage (NCBI taxonomy): Bacteria > Bacillati > Actinomycetota > Actinomycetes > Kitasatosporales > Streptomycetaceae > Streptomyces > Streptomyces sp. NPDC040545. Next base: position 56,634 of record NZ_JBVIWA010000019.1, on the reverse strand, counting down.
GTCGTCCGCCTTCGGCACGGGCGGCCGCGGACCGGTCACCCCGTGCATGAACGCGAACGTGAACGTGAACGTGTACCTGACCGGCCCCTCGGGCCCCGGCCGCCGTGCCTTCCCGCCCGGACCCGGACCACCAGGTCCGGGGCCGCGGAGCTCAGGCGGTCCGCGAAGCGGCCGCACGTGCCCGGTCGGCCTCCGCCTCCGCCGCCGCCGGCGGCGTCACGGCCGTGCCCGCCGCGTCACGGCCGGCCGCCGCCACCGGGGTCCTGAGCGCACCTGTACCGCCGGCTCCGCGCACTGCGGCACGCCGCCGGCGCTCCACCGCCGCCTCCCACTGCCCGCCGGGCGCCTCCCGCACGACGCGGCGCCCGCCCGTGGCCTGACCGCCCGCCAGCCCGCCAGCCCGGTCCGCCCGGTCCGCCCGGGCACGGCGAACGGTCTCGGGTACGAGGGCTGCCGGTCCCGCTGCGCGGAAAGCGCGGACGCCGGCCCGGCCGGCCCGGACACGCTGCCGTCCTGATGCCCCGGCGGGCGGACCGAAGCCCCCTCTCCGCCTCCGACCGCGTGATCACCGGCCCGGGGCCGGCCCGGGCCCGGGGCGGGCCCGGGGCGGGCGGGGCCGGCCGGAATCGAACCGGCGTCCTCGCGATTTTGGAGACCGCGCGCGTCGACCTCTGCGCTACGGCCCCGCCCGTCCCGGGATCGTACCGGTGCCGCTCCACAGCCCGGCAGCCGCCGCCCGGCAGCCGCCGCCCGGCAGCCGCCGCCCGGCAGCCGCCGCCCGGCAGCCGCCGCCCGGCAGCCGCCGCCCGGCAGCCGCCGCCCGGCGGTCCGGCGGCCCGGCGGCGAGGGAAGCCGGCCCGCCCCCCGCCCCCCGCCCCGCCCCGGCCCGCCCCCGGCCCGCCTCGGCCCGCCCCCGGGACGGCGGCCGCCGCCCCGGGGTGCGTCGCACCCTTCCCGGACAGCCGCGCCCAAGAACGTCCGATTATCGACCCTTCGGGGGGAACGCGGCGTGCGTGTACGTCGGTTCACCGGAGGGAACCGGGCCGGGCCGGGCCGGCCCGCCCCGACCGGCAGGCAGACCGATGGCAAGGAGACACCGTGCGCATACTCTTCACCGGACCGGCCGCAGCCGGCCACCTCTTCCCGATGATCCCGACCGCCCAGGCCCTGCGCGCCGCCGGCCACGAGGTGCTGTTCGCGGGCTCGCAGCCCCTGGGCCAGCTCCGCGAGGCCGGCTTCCCGATCGTGGAGATCGGCGACGGCCGCAGCATCCGGGACGTCTTCGAGCAGTCCCCGGACCGGGAAGTGCGCTACGTCGCCCCGGACATGACCACGGACCAGATCCTCGACCGGGCGGCCCACGGCTTCGCGCTCGTCTCCCGCTCCACCGTGGACGGTCTGCTGGAGGCCGCCGAAAGCTGGCGCCCCGACCTGCTGGTCTACGACTCCTTCCAGGCGTCGGCCCCGCTGGTCGCGGCCAAACTGGGGATCCCGTCGGTGGTCCACAACTTCGGCGTCACCTCGGGCCTGGACATGGTCGCCCGGCTCGCCGCCAACTTCACCGAGGCGTACGCGGCGTACGGGGTGGACGCCCCGGCCGAGCCCACCGCGCTGAACATCGTCCCCGCCTCGCTCGGCGGCGACCCGGGCGGCCTGCGCGTGCGCTACCTCCCCTACAACGGCGGCGGCACCGTCCCCGCCGCACTGCTCCGGCGCGCGAGCCGTCCGCGCGTCGCCATCACCCTGGGCACCGTGCTCACCGCGCTGGACGGCGTCCGCGCCATCGTCCGCCTGGTCGAGGCCGCCGCGTCGGTGGACGCCGAGTTCCTGCTCGCCGTCGGCGACGCCGACCTCGGCCCGCTCGGCACCCTCCCCGACAACGTCCGCCCGCTGCCCTGGGTCCCGCTCGCCGAGCTGCTGACCGCCTCCGACGCACTGATCCACCACGGCGGCTCCGGCACCCTGCTCACCGCCCTGCAGGCCGGCCTGCCCCAGCTCCTGCTTCCCCAGGGCGCCGACCACTTCGCCAACGCCGACGCCCTGACCGCCACCGGCGCCGCCCTGCGCTCCGCCTCCGACGGCGTCGACGCCCCGCTCCTGGCCCGCCTCACCGCCGACCCGGCCCTGCGGGAGGGGGCCGCCCGCCTCCGGGCGGAGAACCAGGCCCTGCCGACCCCGGCCGAAACCGTCCCCGCCCTGGAGGCCCTGGCCGCCTCCTGAGCAGCGCGCACCGGGTCCGTACGGCCGCCGGGCCCGGGCCGGACGGCCGCACGGACCCCGCCCCCGACACCGCCCCCGCCCGCACCCCCTGCGGCGGGGGCCGTACGCGGCTTCGCGCTCAGCCCGCGCCGTCGGCGCCCGGGGCGGGCAGGGGGGTGCGGCCGACCACGGCCATGAGTTCGAGCGGGAGTTCCCCGTCGTGCTGCCCGACGGTGAGCCTGTCGTGCTGCCCGACGGTGAGGCCGATCCAGCGGCCGCGCTCCGCGACGGTCCACGCCTGCATGCCGCAGGCGCTCTGGGAGGAGGCTCCCGGCCGGCTCCGGGACCCGCCTCCCGTCGAAGCCGGCCTCCAGGTAGGGCCCCAGGCCGACGGTGAGCGGATCACCCCAGCGCACCGTGAGAGCCGCCGCGGCCGGAGCGCCGGGGACGGCGCTCATCTGCGCGTCGGCCCGGTGCAGGGCCCGGTGGTCCTCGTCGTCCCGGAAGTCCCCGCTCGGAAGTCCCCGCTCGCGCGCAGCACACGGACGTCATGGTCCGGGCCGCCGTAGCCGGCGGCGTCCACGAGGCCCGTCGCCGGGAAGGGCTGCGCGATCATCGAGTCGATGACCGGCAGGTATCGCCCGGGCGCCTCGTCCGGGACGGCTTCCGGCTCAGCGGTACTCCTGGGCACAGGCTACGAGACCGCCCGGACAACCCCCGCAGCGCGCCGCAGGCGACGGCCCGGCCACCGGACGGAGCCGTCCGCGAGACGCTCTCCCGGCCAACCCCCGGACCCCGGCCCCGGCCAACCCCGGATCCCGGGCCCGGCCCCCCGGACCCCGGCCCCGGCCAACCCCCCCCGGATCCCGGCCCCGGCCACCCCCCCCGGACCCCGGCCCCGGCCACCCCCCCCCGGACCCCGGCCCCGGCCACCCCCCCCGGATCCCGGCCCCGGCCACCCCCCGGACCCGGGCCCGGTCGGCGCCCCCCGGCCCCGCCCGGCAGCCGCCCCCGCCCCCCGCCCCCGCCCGGCAGCCGCCCCCCGCCCCCGCGCGGCGGGGGGTCCGGCCCGCGGTGGCCGGAACTCGCCCGGCGCGGGTGAACAGGGGGCTACGTGCTGGTAACTTACGCGAGTTGATCAAGGTCGGGGTGTGGCCGGCCACGCTCCCGGCCGGAGCCACCCCCACCCCAGTCAAGGAACCACATTGGCACGCACCGTCGCCGCGGCGGCCCTCGTCCCCGCCACGGCCCTCGCACTCGGCCTCTCCCTCCTCACGGCCGCCCCCGCGTCCGCCGCGGACGCGCCCACACCGCACCTGGACTCGGTCGAGCAGACCCTGCGCCAGGTCTCGCCGGGCCTGGAGGGCTCGGTGTGGGAACGCACCGCCGGCAACCGGCTCGGCTCCTCCGTCCCCGGGGGCGCCGACTGGCTGCTGCAGACCCCCGGCTGCTGGGGCGACGCCGCCTGCGCCGACCGGCCCGGAACGCGCCGCCTCCTGGACAAGATGCGCCAGGACATCGCCGGCGCCCGGGAAACGGTGGACATATCGACGCTGGCGCCCTTCCCCAACGGCGGCTACCAGGAGGCGATCGTCGCGGGCCTGAAGGAGGCCGCCCACAAGAACAACCGGCTGAAGGTGCGCATCATGGTGGGCGCCGCACCCATATACCACTCCACGGTGATCCCCTCGTCCTACCGCGACGAGCTGCTCGCGAAGCTGGGCCCGGCCGCCGCGGCCGGCATCACCCTCAACGTGGCCTCGATGACCACCTCCAAGACCGCGTTCTCCTGGAACCACTCCAAGCTGGTCGTCGTGGACGGCACTTCGGTGATCACCGGCGGCATCAACAGCTGGAAGGACGACTACCTCGAGACCGCCCACCCGGTCGCCGACGTCGACCTCGCGCTGGCCGGGCCCGCCGCCGGCTCCGCGGGCCGCTACCTGGACTCCCTGTGGGACTGGACCTGCCGCAACAGGAGCAACTGGGCCTCGGTCTGGTTCGCCGCCTCGCCCGGCGCGGACTGCATGCCCTCCCTGCCCCGCCCGGCCGCCCCGGCGGGCGGCGGGGACGTGCCCGCGCTCGCCGTCGGCGGCCTCGGCGTGGGCATCCGCCAGAGCGACCCCGCCTCCTCCTTCCGCCCGGTCCTGCCCACCGCCGGCGACACCAAGTGCGGGATCGGGGTGCACGACAACACCAACGCCGACCGGGACTACGACACCGTCAACCCCGAGGAGAGCGCCCTGCGCGCCCTGGTCTCCAGCGCCACCTCGCACATCGAGATCTCCCAGCAGGACGTGCACGCCACCTGCCCGCCGCTGCCCCGCTACGACGTACGCCTCTACGACGCCCTCGCCGCGAAGCTCGCCTCCGGCGTGAAGGTCCGCATCGTCGTCAGCGACCCGGCCAACCGCGGCACGATCGGCAGCGGCGGCTACTCGCAGATCAAGTCGCTCTCCGAGGTCGGTGACGCCCTGCGCGGCCGCCTGACGGCCCTGACCGGTGACGGCGGCCGGGCACGCACGGCGATGTGCGAGAACCTCCAGCTGGCCACGTTCCGCGCGTCCGACCGGCCCACCTGGGCGGACGGCAAGCCCTACGCCCAGCACCACAAGCTGGTCTCGGTCGACGGATCGGCCTTCTACATCGGCTCCAAGAACCTGTACCCGTCCTGGCTCCAGGACTTCGGGTACGTCGTCGAGAGCCCGGCCGCGGCCGGACAGATCAGCAGCGACCTGCTGGACCCGCAGTGGCGCTACTCCCAGGCCACCGCGGCCTACGACTACACCCGCGGCCTCTGCCAGGCCTGACCCCCCGGCCCCCCGGCCCCCCGGCCCCCGGCCCCCCGGTCCCCGGCCTCCCGGCGCCCCGCCGCCCCCGCAGCACCCGGCCCCCGCGGCCCGGCGCGGCGGGGGCGGCCCCGTACCCGGCCGCCGGGAATACCGCGGGCGCAACCCCCCGCCGCCCCGCACACCGCCCCCACCCCCGACACCGCCGCCGCGCCCGCACCCCGCTCGCCGACCGGGGCGAATCACACCGGCGGATCCGGCGAACGGCCTCCGGACGGTGGTGCCGTTCGGACAGCGCCTCGCCGCACTGCGGGCCGACCAGCCCCACAGCGCCCCCCGGGCGCCCGACCGGCGCCCGACCGGCGCCCGACCGGCGCGGAACCGGGGGCGGTCCGAGGGGGAACGGCCGGCCGGGCGCCTTCCCCGGCGGCGGCGCGGACACGGCGGGCCGGCGGCGCCGAACCCCCCGCAGGTGCCGCCGCGGGCCGCCGGGCAACATGCCGCGGTCGGCGTAATCGCAGCTTCGGCCCGGCTTCCTCCCCACGCTGTGACAGTCGATCACACTCAGGTCAGGAGGCCCGTGTGCACAACTCCCATGGGTGCGCGGCCCTCCGCACGGCGCCCGGGGGCGGGCGGTGAGAGGCACCACCCGCCCGGACACCTCCCTGACGGCCGGCACCGACGACGGCTTCCGGCCGGCCGCACCGCCGGCGTGGACGCGGTGGCTGCCCTTCGTCTACGTGGCCTTCGTCCTCCTCCTGGAAGCCGCCCAGCAGGAGGAATGGGCGGTGAGCCTCTTCCTCGTCGCCCTGCCCGCCATCGCCGCGTACGCCTACGGCCCGGCCGCCGTGGCCGCGTTCACCGTCCTCGCGATCCTCCTGGAAGGCTCCCTCGCCGCGGTCTCCCACCACCTGGGCGAGACCCACCACGTCACCGCCGACATCGCCACCGCCGTCGTCGGCATCCTCGCCACCGCCCTCGCCGCGCACCGCCGCAGCCAAGAACGCCACCTCGTCCACGCCAACTCCGTCGCCGAAGCCCTGATGCGGGCCCTGCTGCGCCCGGTGCCGCACCAGGTCGGCAACGTGCTCGCGGCCGGCCTGTACCGGCCGAGCGAGGCCGGGACCATGGTGGGCGGCGACCTCTTCGACATCCGCGCCACCCCGGCCGGGGAGCGCGCCGTCATCGGCGACGTACGCGGCAAGGGGCTCCCGGCGGTCCGCACGGTCGCGGCGATCCTGGGCACCTTCCGCGAAGCCGCCTACGAGGCGCGGGACCTGCCGGCCATCGCCGCCCGGCTGGAACGGGGGCTGGTCCGCGAGGCCGGGGAGATCCGGGATCCCGAACTGTTCGCGACCGCCGTGCTCGTCGAGTACGACAGCCTCGCGCAACGGGTGACGGTGACCAACCACGGGCACGTGGAGCCGGTACTGATCTCCCGCGGCGAGGTCCGCACACTGCAAGGCCCGCCGGCGCTGCCCCTCGGGCTGGGCGCTCTGGCCGCGGGGGAGCGGCCGGTGCCGTGCAGCCACCGGTTCACCCGCGGCGACGTACTGCTGCTGGTCACGGACGGACTGGTGGAGGCCCGTGACACCGGCGGCGACTTCTACCCGCTCGTGGAACGGCTCCGCCACCGCTTCGAAGGCCGCCCGGCCCCCGGCCCCGCCGACGTCGTCGACTTCCTCAACACCGACCTGCCCCGCCACACCCCCCACCTCCACGACGACGTCGCGATGCTCGCGATCGCCCCGCACGGCCGCACCTGACACCCCACCCCGGTCCCGGCCCCACCGCCCCGCCCCGCCCGCAGACCCCGCAGCCGCAGCCGCAGCCGCAGCCGGAGCCGGCGCCGCCCGGGCCGCCACCGTAGGCTCGCCCGTATGCCCCGCTCCCCGAAGAAGCCCCGCCTGCTCGTCGCCGGCGGACGCAGCTACATGTGGACGGTCCGTCACGGCCACCACGTCCTTCAAGACGGCGGCTGCCGCAAGACCCTCACCCTGACATGCCACCCGCCGGGCACCGGCGGCCTGCTGCGCTTCGTCTTCGACGAGGGCCCCGGCCGGTACGTCTCGGGTTTCACCACGGGCTCGGGCGAGGTGGGGGAGAACGGGACCGGCGCTTTGAACCTGCACGAACCGGGCACCGTACGGGTCCTGCTCGACGCGGCGCTCGCCCGCGGGTGGCGACCGGAGGAGAAACGGGAGACGAAGGCCGACGGCTGGACCTTCCTCGGGGCGGCGGCCGCCGTACGGGGCTGAGCCCGGTCGCCGCACCGGCCCCCACCGGGGCGCACGCGCGGCGAGGACCCCGGCCCGCGGCCGGCCCGCCGGCCGTGCACCGGCGGACACCACGAAGGCCCCGGCATCGGCCCGGGGCCTTCGTGCACTTCGCTGACCTACCGGTTCAACGACCCCGAGCGCAGTACGTCACGCCCGCTCCGGCCCCGGCCCGGCAGGCGGGCGGGGCCGGCCGAGGCACGGGCGCACCACGGCCGGCCCGGCGGTGCCTGTGCCCTACCTGAACAGACGGTCGCCGGGCGCGGCCATGCAAGGCGTGCCGCCGTGCCCGTTCACCCAGTCACGGATGAGGCCGACGGAGCTGGCGCACTGCCGGCTGTCGTCGTACTCACGCACTCCGGTGACGGCCCCGTAGCCCGCGACGATGCCGTCCACCCGCCCGTCGCCCAGCAGCCTGTCCACGTACCAGGGGCCGTTGGAGGCGGCCGTCCAGGACAGGGCCGCCGCGAGCTGTCCCGCGTCACGGTCCGCGGCGCCCTTCTTCATACTCGTAGAACCCGTAGAGCACCTGGATCCCGGCGGCCGTCAGCCGCTGCGCCCCATCACGCAGCCCGGCGACGCTGCACCCGCGGTTCTCCCGCTCCCCGCAGCAGTCCGGGTCCTTGATGTCCAGCCAGACCAGCGACAGCCTGCGCCCTGGTCCGCGTGGGAGAGAATGCGGCCGACCATGCCGCCGAAGCCGGGGCCCAGCCGGCTGTCACCGGCCGAGGAACAGCCGTGGTAGGCCCGCCATCCGTTCGGGTTCCACCACGCGCAGACATCTATCTCGACGCTGTGGGCACCGTGCCTGATCGCGGCGTCCACGCCGTCCAGGGTGTCGACGCGGTGCGCGATGGCGCAGACCGGGTGACGCCGGCCGGCCGCCGCCGGGACCGTAGCGAGCGCGGCGGCGCCGGTGATCGCGCACAGGACCGAGAGCAGCGCCAGGAGCATCCGCGGGCCGGCGCCGTTGTCCGAGGAGAGGGGTCAAGAAAACACTCCGTCATGTCGGTGTCCGAACCGGACGGTTCAACTCACCCCGCACATGCCGGCACGCGATAAATGCATGACGAATGAATCCGGTCGGGAGTGTTCCCGGAAATGGCGGGAAACGGCCTCCGCCCCCTGCGCCGCGTGACGGGAAAACACCTGCGGGAAAAAGAGGGGGCGCGGATTCCGGTGCTCCGCGAATCGCCTCCGCACGGCAAGCCGCCCACCGGGACGGTCCGCACCGCGGGCCACCGCTTCCCGCCCCGCCGGAAGCCACCCGGACGCAACCGTGCACGGCACCCTGCGCGGACGGCCCGCACGCCGCGCATTCCGCACCCCCGCCGGGAAATTCGGAATCCCCCGCTCCCACAGACCCCGGCCGGCCCCGCGCCATACCGGGGGAGCGGACGCGATACCGGGGAAACGGCCGGAAATCCTCTGCGGCCGGTTTCGGCCGACGCCGGCAGCACCGATCAGAACCGGACCCGGACGGACGGCGCACATAACCCCCGGGCACTTGCTGCCGTCCGGACGGCATCGCAATACTCTCCCGACGGTCCGGCCGACCGACATCCAGTGCACTTTCGGCTTTCCGCTTCCACATCCCGGGAGACAGCTATGTCCGACACCGCACACACCCCCGGGGCCGAACTCCACGACCTGGAGCTCGACCTCGGCGACCTCACCGTCACCTCGATGCGGGACACCGCCGCGCTGCCCGAGGGCGGGGCGTCCTGGGGCTCCTGCTCCTGCCAGGGATCCTCGTCCTGCGCCCAGCCGCAGGACGTCACCGCCCTCGAGGTCTGACCCCCTACACGAGAGGCAACCCATGAACGACGCCACGCAGTCCGCCGGTTTCGACCTCGACGACCTCGACCTCGGTGAACTCACCGTGACCTCCATGCGGGACACCGTCGCGCTGCCCGAGGGAGGCGCGTCCAACGGCGGCAGCTCCTGTTCCTGCGGCTCGTCCTCCTGCGCCCACCCGCAGCTGCCCGAACTCCCCCTGTAACCGGGGAACACCACCGCACCACCGCACCACAGCGCCACCGCACCATCGCGCCACTGCGCCACTGCGCCACTGCGCCACTGCGCCACTGCGCCACTGCGCCACCGCACCACTGCGCCACCGCATGACCGCTCGCCAGACGCTTCCCGCCGCGCCCCCGCGCCCGGCGGGAAGCCGCGCGCCGCCCCCACCCACAGGACGGGAACCCATGCCGCAGCCGCGCCCGCGCCCGCAGTCCGCCCCCGGCACCGACGGGTACCGGGTACGGTCCGCGCCCTACGCCCTGGCCCGCGCCACCGTGCTCGCCCACCCGGCCCAGCCTCCCGCGGCGGCCGCCTTCCGGGACCTGCTGACCCGCCTCCACCGGCTCGACACCGAACTGGCCCTGACCGCCGCACCGCTCTGCGACGACCTCTACGCCGCCCGCGACTGCCACCCCGCCGGCTTCCACCGCGACACCGTCCTGCCCCTGCGCCGGGCCCTGCACAACCGCCGTGAACCCCGCCCCGCCCTCCTCGCCCGCCTCGGCGACCTGCCGGCCCGCCTGCCCCGCCTCGCGGCCTGGCTCGCCCTGCGCGCCGACCGCGACATCCTCCTCACCGCCCTCGACACGGCCTGCGGCCCCGCCCTCGACGCCGAACGCGCCGCGCTCGCCGCCCTCTGCCGCGAACCCGCCCTCGCCAAGGCCACCGCCCTGACCAGTGCCGACCTGCTGCGCGCCATGAACCGTGCCGCCACCGGCACGGCCGACCGCCGTGCCCGCAAGGAAGAACCCACCGTGCTGCGCTACGCCCTGCGGGCCAGCACCAAGACCAGCCCGCTGTCATGGTTCACCGCGGTCGGATGGGGCCCACTGGCCGGCCGTCACCTCCCGGACGGCCCCGCCCGCCCGGTGACCTCCTGGGGCACCGCACCCGTCCTCGACGGCCCCCTGCAATCCGTCGTACGGGCCAACCGCACCCTGACCACCGCGCTGACCCTCGCCCTCCTCGACGCGCCGCACCGGCGCACCACCCTTCCCCACCGCATCACCAGCACCGCACGGACCGCCGGCCCGCGCACCGCCTACACCCGCGACCGGCCCTCCTTCGCCGGCGGCCGCTACCTCGTACCCGGCGAGGACCAGGCCGAGGTGGCCTCCGGCGGACCGCTGCGCCTGCTCACCCGCCTCGCCGAGAACCCCGTACCCCTCCCGGACCTGACACGGCACCTGGCCGCGGCGCTCTGCCCGGCCGGCGAGGACGGCGAGGACGGCAGCGGCGGCGGGGACGGCAGCGGCAGCGGCGGCGGGGACGGCGGCGGCGGCGGCCGGGCCGCGGTCGCCGCCTTCCTCGACCGGCTCACCCGCGCGGACCTGCTGGTCCCGCAGCACCCCCTCGCCCCGCAGGACCCCGCCCCCCTGCAACGCCTCGACACCTGGGTGCGCTCCTTCGCACCCGGCCACCCCGAAGACGCCCGCCGCGCCGACCGGATCGCCGAACTCGGCGCGCTGACCGCCCGGTTCGCCGCCGCCCCGGCCGCCGACCGCCCCGGCCTGCTCACCGCCCTCACCCAGCGCTGGACCGCCGAGCTGGCCGCCGCCGGCCGGCCCGTCCCCACCGGCTCCGCCCCGCTGACCGTCCTGTCCGAGGACGTGATCGCCCCGCGCCCGCTGGCACTCGACGGCTTCCTCGGCGCCGCCGACCACGAGGCGCTCGCCGAGGTCACCGCCCTCGCCGAACTCTTCGACCTCGGCCATCTCGTCCGCCGCGCCCTGCGGGACCGCTTCGTCGAGCGCTACGGCCCCGGCGGACGCTGCGCACACCCCTGGGAGTTCGGCACCGACGTCACCGCCGCCTGGGAGTCCGCCGGACGCATCGCGCTGCTCGACCCCGCCGACCGCGACGCGTTCCCCAGCGCGACCGAACCCCTGGCCCGGCTGCGCGCCGAGATCACCGCCGCCCTGCGCGGCCACGACAGCCCCGCAGACAGCCACACCCCCGCTCCCGCCGACGAGGCGGTACTGCCCGCGGACACCCTCAAAACCCTCGGGGAACGGCTCCCCGCCACATGCCTCGAACGCCCCCTCAGCTACACCTACTTCCTCCAGCGCGACCCCGCCGCCGGGCTGCTGGCCGTCAACCACGTCTACGGCGGCTGGGGCCGCTTCACCAGCCGCTTCCTGGACTTCCTCCACCCGAGCGCCACCGCCGAGGTGTCCCGGCAGATCCGGCGCGGCCTGGGACCCGGCGCCCGCCCCGCCCAGATCCGCCCCGTCGGCGGGTTCAACGCCAACCTCCACCCCCTCCTCGTCCCCGACGAGATCGGCACCGACCGCGACCGCACCCCCATCGCCGAGGCCGACCTCGAACTCGTCCACGACGAAGCCACCGACCAGGTCCGCATCCGCCTGCGGACCACCGGCGAACCGCTCGACGTGCTCTACCCCGGCTTCCTCGCCCCCGTGCTCCTGCCCGCCCGCATCGCACCCCACCTCGCCGACCACCCGGCCGGCGCCGTCGACTTCCGGCCCCTCGCCCCCCGCCGGACCCTTGACGCACCCGGCGGCCCGGTCACCGTCAGCTCCCGCCTCCGCCACCGCCACGTGGTCCTCCAGCGCCGCCGCTGGCTCCTGCCGCCCCCGTCGTGGCCGCCCTGCGCGCCGACCTCGCCGCCGACACCCACCCCCACCGGGTCCCCGCAGCCGCCACCGCCGACTGGCGCGCCCGCCTGGGCCTGCCCGAACAGGTCTTCCTCCACCCGGCCGCCGCCGCCCCCACCGGCCGCGCCACCGAAGACTTCCTCAACCGCCTGAACCGCCCCAAACCGCACCTCGCGGACCTCGGCAACGCCCTGCACCTGCGCTGCCTGGCCAAATGGCTGTCCCGGCACACCGACGGCGTCGTCCTGGAGGAGGCCCTGCCCGCACCCGGCGGCCTGGCCGCACCCGCCCGGGCCGTCGAACTCGCCCTGGAGGTCTACCGGGACGGACGCCCGCGATGACCCGCCCGCCCAGCCCGCAGCACCACGACAGGAGCGCACCGGACATGCCGTCCCCCGACCCCGAAGCCCTCCCGGGACCAGACCCCCGCGACCACGGCGCGCTGGACGTCGCCGTCTCCTACCACCACCCGGTCAAAGCCCCGCTGCTGCGCGAGGTCATACTGCCGCTGGCCACCGCCGCCACCGCCGACGGCACCACCGCCCACGTGGAGCGGCACTGGCTGCACGGCCCGCACCTGCGGCTGCGCCTGCAGGGCACCGACCCCGCCGCCGTCGCGCACACCGCCGCGGCCGCCGCCCGACACATCCGCACCTGGCTGCGCACCCACCCCTCCCACAGCGACCTCACCGACACCCAACTCCTCGAACAGGCCGCCGAGGCCGGGCGCGCCGAACTCATCCCCCCGCCCTACGGGCCCATCCACCCCGACAACACCACCCGGATCGAACCCGTCGACCGGACCCCGGTACGGGGCCTGCTCGGAGCGGACGGGACCCGCCTGCGCGAGGACCTGCTGCACTCGGGCCTGGACGCCCTGCGGGCCGGCGCCGGCTTCCTCGGCCGGCACGCGGACACCGACCGGGCCCGGCTCCGCCTCGCGGTCACCGCCCTGGCCGCCCACGCCTGCGCCCACCCCGGCGGCCTGACCGGCGGACACTGGTCCTACGTCTCCCACCTGGAGGACTTCCTCCTCCACGACGACCCCGACGGAAAACTCCGCACCACCTTCGAACGGCACGCCCAAGCCGCCGGGGACACCGTCACCGCCCTCGTCGCACGCATCGCCGACGGCCACGCGCACGACTGGGAACAGGCCTGGGCCGGCTTCTCCCGCAACGCCTGGCAGCTCACGGCCCGCCGCCACGCCGCCGGCGCCGACCTCCACGGAAACCCCCTCGCCTACCGGACCCGGGCGGCCGCCACCGGCGACCCCGCCGCATACGAACGCTGGAACCAGGACATCCGCACCCGCTACAGCGAGTTCCACCGGCTGCTGCGCCGCGCCGACCCGCAGGGCACGATGTGGAGCCGCCCCGACTACCTCATCCACCGGGCCTGCACCAACGCCCTGTACCGGCTGCTGACCGTCTGCGACGTCCGCCCCCTGGAGCGCTACCTCGCCGCGCACCTCGTCGTCCGCGCCGTGCCCGCCCTGACCGGCTGCGACTGGCGCACCGAGATCGGCACCGTCATCGACGCGGTGGAGGCCCGGACATGACCGGCGAACCCACCGGCCAGGACACCGAAAACACCGAGGGCACCGAAAACACCGAGGGCATCGAGGGCACCGAAATCACCGAGGGCACCGAGGACACCGGCAGGGACCGCGCGAGCGGCGGCCGGCTGCGTCCCGGCACCGCCGTCACACCGCTGCGCGCCGGCCTGCACCTGCGGGGGCGGCGCGGCAGCCTCACGCTGGAAGGCAGCCCCGCCGTTCCCGTGGTGTGGGGCCTGCTGGAGGAACCCCTGCGCACCGGGGGCCTCGCCGGGTTCCGGGAGGGCCTGGAGCCGGGCTCCGCCGTCCGTACCGCCGCCGACACCCTCCTCGGCCGGCTCGCCGACCACGACCTCCTCCTCCCCGCACCATCCGCCGCCCCTCACCCCGACCCCGCCGTCGCACGGTGGATCGACGCCACGGCCGCGCGCCCCGCCACCGCGGCCGCCCTCCTCGCCACCGCCCGGGCCGAGGTCCTGGCCCGCGACCCGGCCTCCCCGCCCGCCACCGCCGCCGTACGGGCGCTGACGGCCGGCGGCGTGCCCGTCACCCTCACCCCCGACCCGGACCTGCCCCCGGGCCGCGTCCTGCTGACCGTCCGCGGCGCGGGCCCGGACCGGGCGGTCGCGGCCGGACGGGGCGGCGCCACCGGATACGTGACCGCCCCCGGCAGCACCGCCCAGGCACGCGCCGACGCAGCAGCCCTCGAAGCCCGGCTCACCCACGCCACCCACGGCGCTGCCGGCGCTGCCGCGCCGCAACCCCACACACTTCCGGGCACGTTCACCGCCCTGCTGGCCGGCGCCGCCGCGCACCGGCTGCTGTGCGCGGCCGCCGGAATGCCCGACCCGGCCACCGAGGCCGACGACCCGCGGCTGCTCCCCGGCATCCCCGCCGTCCTCCTCGCCGACACCCGCCCCGCCCGCGCCGACCACCACAGCTGGCTCGGCCCCGCACGGATCGACGCGGACCGCCGCGTCCGCCTCGCGCCCCCGGCCGGGCTCGCCGAAGCCCTGCGGCGGATCGCCGCCCTCGGCGAGGACCGCTGCGGACCCCTGCCCGCACCCCTGCCGGGGGACCTGCCCCAACTCCCGGTCCCCCTCGCCACCTGCACACTGCCCGCCCCCGCCACCGGGCCCGCCACCACCCCCCGCACCCTGACCGGCGGCGGGCCCCGCCTCGACCTCGCCCGCCTCGAACTGTTCTGCCGCGCCGCCGAACTGCTCCTCGGGGAAACCGCGTTCACCGTCGGGGCCGACCCCGGCCACGCCCGCGGCCGCGCCCTGCGCCACGCCGCCGCACGCCGTCTCGCCGCCGCCCCGCACAGCCGCCCCCCGCTGGACCCGGCCCGCTGGTCCGGCCACCCGCAGCTGCGCCACTGGTGGACGGCCCTCACCGGCCGGCTCGCCGTCCCCGCACAACTGGAGGTGCACCGGGCGGCCCCCCACGCACACGCGTACCGGGCCGTGGTCCGCCGCACCCCGCCCGGGCCGGAGCACGGGCCGGGCCCGCTGCTCGGCGAGGCCGTCGAGGCCACCCCCGGCGACGCCGCCTCCTTCGCCGCGCTGGCCGCCGTCACCGCCGTCTGCACCGCCGCGGCCGGAACACCCGGCGCTGCCCCGCCACCGCCCTCCGGGGGCGCGGCCGCCCCGCTGGCGGCGGCCGGTGTGCCCACCGCCGCCTGGGAGGACCCCGGCTGGACCGGGGGCTGGCTCGCCGACCTGGCCGGACGCGAGGACACCCTCCAGGACACCCTGCACCGGCTGTCCGGAACCGGCCCCGCGACCACACCGCCCGCACCCGGCCGCGCACCGGACTCGGCCCTCGCCGGCCTGCTGCGCTCCTTCGGCTTCACCGTGCTGCACATTGCCGAGGAGACCCGATGACCCGCCCCGCACCCGCACCTGCCACGGCCCCCGCCCCCGCACCGGCGGCCGGTCCGGGCCCCGTCCCCGTACTGGACGCCGCCGCAGCCCTGGCGGCCACCACCGGCCGGGCCGCGGTCCTGCTGACCCGCTGGACACTCGGCCTCGCCGGGGAACTGAGCCGCCACGCCCTGCACCGGCCCGTGACCCTGGTCCCGGTGCGCTACGACGGGCCGCTGGCGGTGATCGGACCGGTGCTCCGGCCGGGCGCCGCCGCCTGCCTCGTCTGCACCGAGTACCAGCGCCTGGCGACCACGGGCGGCCGGGTCCCGTGGCAGACCCCGAAGCTGACCCTGGCCGGAGTACCCTCACCGGCCCTGACCCCGGCCGTGGAGGCCCTCGTCCACGACCTCCTCGACCCCGACCCCCACCCCGACCCGGACGCGGACCCCGACGCGGCCGTCGTCCACGTCGTCCACCAGGGCCGCGGCACCTGGTCCACCCACCACGTCCGCCCCGTCGGCGGCTGCGACGTGTGCCACCCGCTGCCCTCCGACACACAGACACCGCTCCACCCCCTGCCCTGCCGACCCCGCCCGCTGCCCGACCCGGCCGTCCTGCGCGGCCCCAACCCCCGTACGACCGCCGCCGCACTGCGAGACGCCCTGCACGACGAACGCTTCGGCCCCGTACGGCTGCTGCGCCGCTTCGAGGACTCGGCGTACAGCCTCACCAGCGCGGTCGTCACCGACGGCAGGTCCCTCGACGACGGCGGCCACGGCCGGGCCCGCACCTTCCCCGACAGCGAACGCATCGCCCTCTTCGAGGCCGTCGAACGGTACGCGGGCATGCGCCCCACCGGCCGCCGCACCGACCTGCTGGCCTCCTTCGCCGAACTGGGCCCGGGCCGCGCCCTGGACCCCGCACGGCTCGGCCTGCCCGACCCCGCCCACCACGGCCACCCCGCCTCACCCACCGTCCCCTACACCCCGGACCTGCCGCTCCACTGGGTACACGGCTGGTCCCTCACCCACCGCAGGCCGACCGCCGTCCCCGAACACGTCGCCTACTGGGACGTGCCGGGACCCGGCCGGCCGCGCGTCGTGTACGAGTCCTCCAACGGCTGCGGCCTCGGCAACAGCCCCGAAGAAGCCGCCCTGTACGGACTGTTCGAGGTCGCGGAACGCGACGCCTTCCTCATGGCCTGGTACACCGCCACCCCGCTGCGCCGCATCCACCCGCCGGCCGGCGACACCGACACCCTGATGCTCGCGGACCGGGCGGCCGCCGCCGGCTACCGGCTCCTGCTCCTGGACGCGACCAACGACTTCGCCGTCCCGGCCGTCCTGGCGGTCTGCCACTACGAGGGCAGCCACCCCCACGCACCCCGGATGTTCCTCGCGGCCGGCGCCCACCACGATCCGCGCGCCGCCATCCGCTCCGCCGTCGCCGAGGTCGTCACCAACGTGCTGGAGGCACCGCACCGTTCCTCCGCCCAGGGAGGGCCACGCGACCCCGAACGCCTGCGGCCCATGCTGGAGCACCCCGAACTCGTCCGCACCCTGGACGACCACGTCGGCCTGAACACCCTGCCCGAGGCCGCCCAGCGCCTGGAGTTCCTCCTCGCCGACACCCCCGCCGCGACGGTCGCCGAGGCCTGGCCCGGCGCCCCCGCCCCGGTGCCCGACCTCTCCGGCCTCCTGACACGGACCGTCGCCCGGCTGGCCCGGGCCGGACTGGAGGTCATCACCGTCGACCAGAGCGAGCCCGGGCTGCGCGAACGGTTCGGCCTGCACTGCGTGAAGGCCGTCGTCCCCGGCGCGCTCCCCATGACCTTCGGACACGTCAACCGGCGCACCCTCGGCCTGCCCCGGCTGCTGGAAGTGCCCCACCGCCTGGGCCGCACCGGCCGGCCGGTCCACCACGGCGAACTGCCCCTGCACCCGCACCCCTTCCCCTGACCCCTGACCCGACACGCGAGGCGAGGACCGCACGACGTGACGACGACCGACAACCACACCGGCACCGGCACCGGCACGGCCGCCGCCGGCACCTGGCAGAGCCACCACCTCTTCCTGCACTCCACCACCGAGGACACCGACCGCTTCCTGACCCGGGACGCGGCCCCCCTCCTCGACGACCTCGTGGCCGCCGGCGAAGCCGCCGACTGGTTCTTCATCCGCTACGGGCAGGACGGCCCCCACCTGCGCATCCGTGTCCGCACCACCGGGACCGCGACCGCCGCGGACCTCCCCCGGCCCCCGGACCTGCCGGACCTGCCGGACCTGCTGGCCCGGCGGGCCCGCCAGGTACCCGCCGTCCCCGGCCCCTGGCCCTCCCGGCACGCCGAGATCCGCGCCGTGCCCTACGTACCCGAGACCCGGCGCTACGGCGGACCGCGGGCCCTGCCCGTCGCCGAGGCGCTCTTCGCCGCCTCCACCCGCACCGCCCTCGACGTACTGCGGGCCCTGCCCGACACGACCACGGCCGCATCCCGCCTCACCGCGGCCGCGGACCTGGCACACACCACGGCGTACGCGCTCGGCATGGACCCGCTCGCCGCCGCACGCTGGCTCCGCGCGCACGCGGCGGGCTGGCGCTGGGTCACCGAGGTGCCGCTGCTGCCCGCCGCCGCCGTCCACACCCGGGTCAACACCGTCCACGCCGCGCAGCGCACGACCCTCGCGGGGCGCGCCGCGGACCTGCGCGAGCGCCTGGAGGCCGGCACCGCGGCGCCCTGGCTCGCGCACTGGGCCGAACGGGTCCGGGAGGCCGACGCGATGCTCGACGGCCCCGGCGAGCGGACCCGGGCCGGGATCTGGGGCTCCCAGCTGCACATGCTGTTCAACCGGCTGGGAGTGAGCCCCGACGAGGAACGGGCCGTGTGCCGGCTGGCCGCGCGCACCCTGCTGGAGACGGACACACCGGCGGGCTTCTTCCCGCCCGGCCACACCGCCCCCGACCTGCAGTACCTGGAACGCAGCAAGTTCCAGATCGGCCGCGGCGAGGACTCGGCACTGCGCCCCCTGCCCGCCCCCGCCCCCACCCCGGCCCCGGCCCCGGTGGCCGGCCCGGCCGGGCCCGCCGAAATCCCGCTCCCCGCCGACCCGTTGCCCGCCGTGCCCCTGGCCGAGGTCCTCGCCGCACGCTCCTCCCTGCGCGGCGCCCTCACCGGCCCCCTCGACACCGGCACGCTCGGCGCCCTGCTGTGGCACTCCCTCGCCGAGAGCGGCCGCAGCGAGCAGCACCTCGCCGACGGCACGACCCGTACCCTGGCCCACCGCCCCTACCCCAGCGCGGGCGCCCTCCACACGGCACGCGTCCGCCTCCTGGTCCTCGACGTGAGCGGTCTCCCCGCCGGCACCTACGACTGCGTCCCCGAACGCCGGACCCTGCGCCGCATCGGCCCGGCGGCGCCGCTGGAGGACATCACCGCCCTGTCGACCTACCTCTCGCGCCCGTCGGCCGACCCGGACTGGATCGGCATCGCGCAGGCACCGCTACTCCTGGCCCTCTACGCCGACCTCGGCCTGCTGCGCCGCCGCTACGGACTGCGCGCACTGCGCCTGGCCCTGCTGGAGACCGGCCACCTGGCCCAGACCCTGCTGCTCACGGCGTCGGCCCTGGGCCTGGGCGGGACCCCGCTGGGCGGCTTCCACGACGACCTGGCCCACGAACTGCTCGGACTCCACGACCCCGACCAGCCGCTCCAGTACCTCCTTCCCCTCGGCCGCCGCCCGCACCCCCACGGCAGGTGACGGGACCGTACGGCACCGCGGCACTCAGGACCCGTCGCCGACCGCACCCGGTGCCAGGGCGGGGGAGCTGGCACAGAAGCGCACCGCTCCCAGGACCGATTCAGCACCCGACAGGAAGGCCGGCCGCGCCCGCGTGCTCCGCGCCCCGGCCGCAGGTGCCCAGGGACACCGGCATCCCGGGCAGGGCGGCCGTCAAGCAGACGCCCGCCCTCCCCGGCCCGGCCCGGCACACGGGGTGCCGGGCCGGGCAGGCGCGCTCAGAAGTCCCAGCTCTGGCTCCGCGCGCCGTTGCAGCTCCAGCTCACCAGGAGCTGGCCGTTCTCGGGCCGCCCGGCCAGGATGTCCAGGCACTTCCCGTTCACCCGGTTACGGATCTCGCTGCCGTTGCGGTACCACTTCTGGTGAAGACCGCCGTGGCAGTCCCACATGCTCACCGACCCCTGGTCACCCAGATGCGGGCCGTAGATCTCCAGGCACTTCCCGTTCATGCTCGAACGGATCTGCTCACCGTCCCAGTACCACTGCTGGTTGGTCCCGCCGTGACAGTCCCACGTCACGGTGGAAGCGCCGTTCTCGTTGTGGAACATGAAGATATCGGCGCACCTCCCGTTCAGGTTGGACTTGAGCAGCGGTGCCGCGGCATACGCAGGCGAGCCGGTCAAGACAGGGCCGGCCAGCAGCCCGGTGACCGCCGCCAGCAGCATCAGTCGTCGTACGGACCTCATGAGTTCCCCTTCCCATCACCGAGGCGCGGTTGCGCCGGCCCCTGTCTAGCCCCCGGCCGATGTCCGGCGCCGGAACGAGGATTCCGGACATCAAAAGCTGGACAAACACCACCCGACACGGCTGCGGAAATCCGCAGGAAGGAAGGCAATGCCACGCCCCGAACGCCCGCTCGACCTGGACTCCGGTCCGCTGACACGGTTCGCGGCCGACCTGCGGAAACTGCGTGAGACAGCGGGACGCCCGCCCTACCGGGCCCTGGCGAAAAAGGCACACTATTCGTCCACGACACTGTCGGACGCCGCGGGCGGCAACACCTTCCCGAGCCTTGCCGTCACCCTCGCCTACGTCGACGCCTGCCAGGGCGACCGCCGCACATGGGAAACCCGGTGGCATGCCGTCGCCGCCGAGATCGCCGCGAGCGCACCACCGGAGACCCCCGCGCGGACCGGCCGCCAGAACGCCCCGTACGCCGGCCTGTCGGCCTTCCAGCCCGAAGACGCCGACCGCTTCTTCGGACGCGAGCGGCTGACCGGCGAACTCCTCGCGAAAGTGGCCGGCCACCGCTTCCTCGCCGTCTTCGGGCCCTCCGGATCAGGGAAATCCTCTCTGCTGCGGGCCGGACTCGTCGCCCGCGCACAGGCAGCGGGCCGGCCGGTCATGCTCTTCACCCCGGGCCCGCACCCCCTGGAGGAATGCGCGATCCACCTCGCCGCGGCCACGGGCGAGGCCCCCGCCGCACTCCTGACCGAGCTGCACGACGATCCCGCGGCACTGCACCTGCGCATCCGGCAGACCATGACCGGCCACCCCCCGGACACCGACACACTGATCGTCGTCGACCAGTTCGAAGAGGTCTTCACCCTCTGCCAGGACCCGGGCGAACGCGGCGCGTTCATCACCCTGCTGACCGCCGCCGCCGGGGCGGCCACCAGCCGGACCCGGGTGGTACTCGGCGTACGCGCCGACTTCTACGGCCACTGCGTCCAGGACCCCCGGCTGGTCGAAGCGATCCGCGACGCACAGATCGCCGTCGGCCCGATGAGCAGCCAGGAACTGCGCGAGGCCATCACCCGGCCCGCCGCCCTCGCCGACTGCACGGTCACCGGCCCGCTCCTCGCGGCCGTCGTCGCGGACGCCACCGGCCAGCCGGGCGCACTGCCCCTGGTCTCGCACGCGATGGTCGAGACCTGGCGCCGGCGCAGCGGCAGCCGCCTGACCCTGGAGGGCTACCTCGCCGCCGGCGGAATCCAGCACGCCCTCGCACACACCGCGGAGGCCGCCTACGCCGCACTCTCACCGCCGCAGCAGGACCTCGCCAGGTCGCTGTTCCTGCGGCTGACCGCCCTGGGCGACGGCACCGAGGACACCAGGCGCCGCATCACCAGGGACGAACTGGACCCGAACCCCGACACCGTCCACGTCCTCGAATCCCTCGCCCGCAAAAGGCTCGTGACACTAGACCAGGAAAGCGCCGAGATCACCCACGAGGCGATCATCCGGTGCTGGCCGAGACTGCGCGGCTGGCTCACCGAAGACCGCGACCGGCTGCTCCTGCACCGCCGGCTCACCGACGCGACCGCCGGCTGGGAACGGCAGGACCACGACCCGCACACCCTCTACCGGGGCGCCCGCCTGGCCGCCGCCCTGGACCTGGCCGCCACCGACGCCAGCCGCCTGACCTCGAAGGAACGGCGCTTCCTCGACGCGAGCCGGGAAGCACAGGCCGGCGAGACGGCGGCGGTGCGGCGACGGACGGTCCGCCTGCGGCAACTGGTCACCCTGCTCACCGTGCTGGTGGCCGTCGCGGCGACCGCGGGCGCACTGGCCGTCGGCTCGCGCGACTCCGCCCTGCGCCAGCGCAACGTGGCCATCGCGCGCAAGGCCGCCGCCGACGCGGCCGAGGTACGCCCCCACGACCCCGCGCTCGCCGCCCAGCTGAACCTGGCCGCCTACCGGCTGGCAGCCACCGGCGACGTCCGCGACCAGCTCATGAGCACCTTCGCGACGCCCTACACCAGCCGGCTCACCGGCCACACCTCCGACGTGGTCTCGATCTCCTTCGCCCCCGACAGCCGCATCCTGGCCACCGCGAGCTGGGACCGCACCGTCCGGCTGTGGGACACCCGCGACCCCCACCATCCCGTACAGCTCGCCGCCGTGACCCAGCCCGAGCGGCTGATGTCGGTGGCCTTCGGCCCCGGCGGCCGCATCCTGGCCACGGCGAGCGAACGCTCCGTACGGCTCTGGGACGTGACCGACCGGCGGGCGCCCGCCCAGCTGAGCACCCTGGCGGACCAGCGGTCCGCACCGACATGGGTGGCCTGCGGGCCGGACGGCCTCATCGCCACCGGCCACACCGACGGCACGGCACGCCTGTGGAACGTGCACGACCCCCGCCACCCCCGGCAACTGGCCACCCTGCCCGGTCACTCCGGCACCGTCACCTCGGTGACGTTCGCCCCGGACCACCGCACGGTGGCGACCACCGGCGACACCACCACCCGACTGTGGGACGTCGCGGACCCCGCGCATCCGCTCCTCCTCGACGTCCTGCGCGGACACACCGACACCGTGACCGCAGCCGCCTTCAGCCCCGACGGCAAGGCCCTGGCGACCGGCAGCTGGGACCGCACCGCACGCCTGTGGGACATCACCGGCGGCCGCTCCGCCCGCCCGCCCGCCGTCCTGCCCGGCCATCCCGCCATCGTCTGGTCGCTCGCCTTCAGCCCGGACGGCACCACACTCGTCTCGGTCGGCGGCTCCACCCAGTTCTGGGACATCACCGCCCCGGCGGACCCGAAGCGGACCAGCACGCTCCAAGGCGGCTTCTACCAAGCCGCGTTCAGCCCCGACGGCCACGTCCTCGCCAACTCCGACCGGCTCCTGGACCTGCGGGACCTCTCCCTCGCCACCCACGACGACGTGGTCACCTCCCTCGCGTTCGCACCCGGCGGCCACCTCCTCGCCAGCGCCAGCTGGGACGGCACCGCACGCCTGTGGCAGGTCACCGGCGGCCGCGCCCTGTGGCCGCTGTCGGCCCTGCACGGACACACCAGGTTCGTCCGCTGCGTGACCTTCAGCCCCGACGGCCGCACCCTCGTCACCGCCAGCGAGGACGGCACCGCCCGCGTCTGGAACGTCACCGACCCCCGCAAGCCCCGCCTGACATCGGTCATCGCCCCCGAAGGCGGCGAAGTCGCCGGCACCGCCTTCGCCCCGGACGGCCACCTCCTGGCCCTCTGGGCCCAGGCCACGGCCGGCCTGTGGGACCTGACCGATCCCGCCGACCCCCGGCCGCTGAGCCGGATCGCCGAGGACGGGCCGAACGTCACGACGGCCTCGTTCCGGCCGGACGGCCACACCCTGGTCACCAGCACGGGCGAGTCCGGCTCACTGCGGCTGTGGGACATCACCCGGCCACGCACCCCCCGGGAACTGCCCTCCCCCTTCCGGTCCGACCCCCTCACCAGCGGCGTGTTCAGCCCCGACAACCGGCGACTGGCCGCCTTCCACCGGACGGACAGGACCATCTGGCTGATCGACGCCGGCGACATCCACCACCCCGCGAAGACGGCGCAGCTGCCGGCCTCCGGCTCCTGGCTCTACACGCTGGCCTTCGATGCGCAAGGCCGCCGGCTGGCAGCCGGCGCCGCGGACGGCAAGGCCCTCCTGTGGGACCTGGGCGGCCCGCCCGCCCCCACCATCCTCACCGGCCACGCCAACCCCGTACCGGCCGTGGCGTTCAGCCCGGACGGCACCACCCTGGCCACCGGCGGCAACGACTTCACGATCCGCCTGCGGGACACCGGCCTGGACCGGGTCACCACCCGCATCTGCGACAGCGCCCACCCCTGGATCACCAGAACCCAATGGGCCCGGTACTTCACGGCGATCGACTTCGACCCGCCCTGCCCCGCCCCCTGACGCCCCGGGGCCATCCCGCCGCCCGCACGGCTCAGCGCGTGAGGATGACGCGCCGGCGGACCCACCGCCCGCCGGCCGCGGCGCACCGCAGGAAGTCCGCGACGCCGGCACGGCCGATCCCCCCGCCGGCCCGCCCCCGGGTCCCGTCCAGGTGACCCGCGCGTCCTCACGCCGCGGCAGCCGGGCCGCGTCACGGACCAGGACGCCGCCCCGGTGCCCGGCCGGCCTCCTCGCGCTACTGCGCGGGCGTGATCCGCCAGGTGCCGCCGCGGACATCGAGCGTCGCCGTGAAGTCGGCCCGCCGCGGGAACGCGACGTCCAGCCGCCACGGGCCCGGCAGGACGGCCAGAGCGACCGTCACCAGATCCTCGGTGACTTCGCCCAGGGCCCCGATCCAGTGGGATGCGGTGGCGATCAGCTGCTCGGGCAGCCAGAGCCCGGGCTCGGGAACACGCACGGAGGGCCTCCCGGTGAGTCCGGCGAGGCCGGAGCCGGCCAGCAGGGCCAGCAGCCGGGCCAGGACCGCGGCCGGCAGGCCGCGATCGCGGGCTTCCAGCAGCACGTAGCAGTCGTCGTGACCCGAGAACCAGACCCGGCAGTCACCCAGACGGTCCAGCAGCCGCTCGCCCGCGCCGGCCGTGCCCACCACGAGGGCGATCTCGTCGAGCCGCTCCGCAGTCACACCGGCGGGCACACCGATCAGAGCCAGTTCGTACGGCGACCAGGTGCCGTCGAGGAAACGCGGCAGGAGGCCGCGGTCCATCACCAGGATCTCCTCCGCGAGTCCGCACGTGCCGGACGCCCAGGACCCGACGGGGTGGACCGCGCACGGCACGCCCAGATCGGCCGCGATCAGCGAGGGCCGCAGCGGCTGCCAGTCCTCGTCCAGGTAGGAGTTGGTCTCCAGCGACACCACCGCGACCGTGTCGTCCGCCACGGCCACCAGCAGGTCGGCCAGCTCACCCGCCCGGGCCGCGCCGGCCGTCACCCGCCACACCCCCTCGGCCTCACGCACGCCGAAGCTCAACGGGAACGGCCGGCGCTCCATGCCGACACTGTTCACGCTGAACGCGCCCTGCTGCCCGACCTCGATCACTGCCCACCCCCGAGAACCCGCCGGACACCGCCACGGAGCCCGCCGCCGCCCATCATCGCCGGTCGGCGGGCCGGGCTCCGCCACCCGGCGAGTCCCAAGCAGCCACGTGGGACCGATACGCGGTGTCGGTCATCCATCGGCGGCCGCCGGTCCGGTGTCGGTGGCTTGTCGGCGAGGCCCGCCAGCCTTCCAGGGACGGCCGCCGGAGCACACCGGGCGGCCCCGATCCCCAGGAGCCACCATGCACATGCCCGTCACGGTCATCGGCGCCGGACTCGGCGGACTCACCCTGGCCCGCGTCCTGCACGTCCACGGAATCCCCGTCACCGTCTACGAGGCGGAGTCCTCCCCGACGGCGCGCACGCAGGGCGGGCTGCTCGACATCCACGACCACAACGGACAGCTCGCCCTCAAGGCGGCCGGCCTGATGGACGAGTTCCACGCCATCGTCCTGGAGGGCCGCCAGGCCATGCGGGTCCTCGACCCGGACGGGACCGTCCTGTTCGACAAGGCCGACGACGGCACGGGCGCACGCCCCGAGGTCCAGCGCGGCGAGTTACGGCAGATCCTGCTCGACTCGCTCCCGGCCGGCACCGTCCGGTGGGGGCACAAGGTCAGCAGCACCCGCACCGCCGGCCCGGGCCGCCACGAGGTGACGTTCGCCGACGGCGCCACCGCCGTCACCGGCCTGCTGGTCGGCGCGGACGGCGCCTGGTCACAGGTACGGCCCCTGCTCTCCACCGCCACACCCCAATACGCCGGCACCTCGTTCGTCGAGACGTACCTCTTCCACGCCGACACCCGCCATGCGGCCGCCGCGAAAGCGGTCGGCGGCGGAATGATGATCGCGCCCTCACCGGGCAGGGAGATCTTCGCCCACCGGGAAAGCGGCGACACCCTGCACACCTACGTGGCGCTGACCAGGCCGCAGGACTGGTTCGCCGCCATCGACTTCACCGACGCAGCCGCGGCCACCGCGCGGATCGCGCGCGAGTTCGACGGCTGGGCACCGGAACTCACCGCGCTGATCACCGACGGCGACACGGCCCCGGTCCTGCGCCCCCAGTACACCCTGCCGACCGGGCACCGCTGGGACCGGGTGCCGGGGGTCACCCTGCTCGGCGACGCCGCCCACCTCACGCCCCCGAACGGCGAAGGCGCCAACCTGGCCATGTACGACGGCGCCGAACTCGGCCGGGCCCTCGCCGCGCACCCCGGCGACGTCGAGGCCGCGCTCACCGAGTACGAGCAGGCCATGTTCCCCCGCAGCGCCGAGCCGGTCACCTTCGAAGGGGGAGAGGTCCCGGGGATCGACTCCGAGCACAACACGGCCCAGGGCCTGATCGACCTGATCACCGAGAACGGCCGATGAGCCGCCCAGGCCCGCCTGCTGCTCTGCGTCCCGCCGCGGGCCTGCTCGCCGGCAGCCGAACGGGGCCGGTCGCCGCACCCGGCGGCGTCGATGGCGGCCACCGCGTAGCCCTGCGCCGCCGAGTGCCTCGCCCGGGCCACCAGCCGGGCCGCCCCCCTGGGCAGGCCGTTGTTGTGGGCCATCAGGATCAGCGGGACCGGTACGGCGGATTCGGGCGTCCACAGGGTGCCGGGGATCTCGCCGAGGGTGAATTCGCGTTCGAGGACGCCGTCGTCGAGGCGCTGTTCGGAAGTGAAGTGCATGGTCGTGCCTTTCGGGAGTGCTCGCGAGCGGCGCTCCCGGACAGCCTGCCTACCGTCCGACCGTGACCCCGGGGGGGAGCACCCATGTCGATACTGCGTTCACGGGTACCACCTCCTCGTTCTCTCGCACGGCCTCAGGGAACGTAGCAGTGCCCGCCGGGTCCGCCAAGCGGGTTTCCCGCGGCCGCCGCGCCACCCGTCCGCCGGTCACGGCCCCGCGCCCGGACCCCGCGGCGCCGCGGCCCCGTCCTCCAGCCAGCCCGCCTCCCGGGCCGCGTCCAGCGCGGCATCCGTGAAGTGCGTGACGATCGGCGACGGCGAGGTCTCCGGCAGCACCAGATGGGTGGCGAGCGGCCGCGTCCCCGCAGCGAGCGGCACCCAGCGCAGCCACCCCGGCAGCTGCTCGCCGGACGACGCGGCGACCAGACCCACCGTGCGGGCGTCCCGCAGCACGCTCTGCGTGGGATCGAAAGCCATCGGACGCTCCGTCAGCCGCGGTACCAGCCCCGCCCCCTGGAACACGGCCAGCACCTCGTCGTAGTGACCGGGGTTGGCCTGCCGCTCGTGCAGCACCAGCGGGAAGGCCGCGACCTCGGCCAAGGTGAGCTCACGCCGCCCGGCCAGCGGATGGGCGGCCGCCAGCAGCACCCCGCGCGGTTCGCTGCGCACCAGCAGCAGCCGCACCCCCGCCACCGCCTCCGGCGAACGCGCTATCCCCGCGTCCGCCCGCCCGTCCAGCACCGCGTGCGCGATGTCGGGGGTCCGCAGCACCTCGGCGGCCACCTGGACGTCCGGCAGCCGCGCCCGCACCGCCTCCACCAGAGCGGGCACCGTCCCGTACCCCGTACTGGTGCTGTACACCAGCCGCAGCCGCCCCAGTTCACCGCGCCCGGCCCGGCGGGCCGCCTCCCACACGTCCTCCAGCGCGGCGAGCGCACCCGCACCACGCTGGTACACCGCCTGCCCGGCCTCCGTCAGGCGCACCACGCGGGTGGTGCGGTGCAGCAGCAGCACACCCAGCCGGCTCTCCAGCCGGCGGATCTGCGTGCTCAGCGCCGGCTGCGCGATGTGCAGCCGGGCCGCCGCCCGCGTGAAACTGCCCTCCTCGGCCACGGCCAGGAAGTAGCGCAGCAGTCTCGCCTCGGGCATCGTCACCCCGCCATCGTAGAGGCGCCGCCCCATTCATATCCGCGGGTTATGAACCGAGACAGAGCTGGTCTTTCCCTCCCGGCCAGGGCCCTGCCTACGGTCGGTGCATGACCTCCTCCCGCACCTCTCCCGCCTCCGCCCACCCCGTGCCCCCGATCCTGCCCCGGCAGATGCGCGCCTGGATCGGCACCCCCGACGGCCCCGACCTGCGCATCGCCGCCCTGCCCGAACCGGCCCCGGACCAGGCGCTGGTGAGCGTGGCCGCCTTCTCCGTCAACCGCGGCGAACTCAACCTGTTCCGGCGCCGCGCCGAGGGCTGGCGGCCCGGCCAGGACCTGGCCGGGACCGTCGTCCGGGCCGCGGCCGACGGCAGCGGCCCCGCCGCCGGGACCCGCATCGCGGCGATGAACGACTTCGGCGGCTGGGCCCAGTACGCGGCCGTCCCCGTCGACCGCCTCGCCGTCCTCCCCGACGCGGTGGCCTTCACCGAGGCGGCCACCCTCGGCGTCGCCGGACTGACCGCCCTGCGCGCCCTGCGCCGCGGCGGGCCGCTGCTGGGCCGCCGCGTCCTGGTCACCGGGGCGAGCGGCGGCGTCGGCTCCTTCGCCGTGCAACTGGCCGCCGCCGAGGGCGCCGAGGTGACGGCGCTGACCGGCACCCACCGCGACCTCGACCTGAAGGCACTGGGCGCGCACCACGTGGTCACCTCACTCGCCGACGCGGAAGGCGACTTCGACGTGATCCTCGAATCCGTGGGCGGAGATGTACTGGTCACGGCCCTCAAGCGGCTGTCGGCCCTCGGCCACATCGTGGTCCTCGGCACCTCCTCGGGCCGCACGGCCTCCCTGAGCATCTCCTCCTTCGTGCCCCACGTGCGCCAGACCCTGCACCCCTTCTGGGTGTTCGGGTCCGGCGAGCCGGTCGGTGAGGACCTGGAACTGCTGGTCCGCCTGATCGACCTCGGCCGGCTGCGGCCGGTCCTGGGCCACCAGGACACCTGGGAACGGCTCCCCGAGGTGATGGAGTCGCTGCGCGAGCGCCGGATCGCCGGCAAGGCCACCCTCCTCGTCCACGACGGGGCGTGAGGGCGTGGCACGCATCGTCGTCGCCGGCTCGCCCTACCGGGCCGGCACCGGGAAGATCATCGCCTCGGCGGCCGCCGAACGGGGCCACACGGTCCGCTACGTCAGCGACCTCGGCGACCCGGCCCGGCCGGACGACCTCGGTGAACTGACCGGCGCGGCTACCGTCCTGGAAGGCGCCGAAGCCGTCGTCCTCGTCCCCAAGCGGGGCGACGCCCGGATCCACACCGAACGGGCCACCCGCGTACTGCTGGAGCAGGTACGCCGCCACCGGCCCGCCGCGCACTTCGTCCTGTTCAGCTCCTTCGCGGTCGGCCACGGACCCGCCCACCCCCTCAACCGGATCAACGACACCCTGCTCCCGGCCCGGGTCGCCGCCGAACGGCTGGTGCGCGCAAGCGGCCTGCCCTACACCATCGTGCGGCCCACCTGGATGACCGACGACCCGCCCGGCAGCCACGCCCTGACCCTCAGCCAGCACCCCCACGGCGACGGCATGGTGGCCCGCTCCGACATGGCCGCCGCGATCGTCGCGGCCATCGAACAGCCCGCCAGCCGGTCCACGACCTTCAGCCTGTTCAACGAACCCGGCACCCCCGTGGCCGACTGGGCCGCGGCGTTCGCGGCCCTGCGCCGCGACGAGCCGCAGAAGGAGCTGTGATGCCCGTACGCCCCGCCGCCCAGCACGCCTGGGAGGACACCTTCCGCTCCGACGAGGCCGGCCGCGCGCTGCCGCCCCGCCACCACCGGCTGCTCATGCTCGACGTCGCGGGCACCCCCGTACGGGCGGACGCCCGGCACCTGGAGGCCGCGCTCGGCGCCCTGGAGGAGCGCTACGGGCACGGGCCCGACGGCATCCTGATGTGCATGGGCTGGGGCCCGGGCTGGTTCGAGCGGCACACACGGCTGCGTTCCCCGGTGGGCCGGCCCGTCCCGATGGCCCGCTGGGAGAACCCGGTGCTGGAGGAGTACGACGCCTGCCTCCACCTGGCCTCCGACCGGGAGGAGACGCTCACCGAGGCCGCCGCCTCGCTCTTCGGGCCGGGACCGCAGGACCAGCGCGGGCGCCTCGTGCTGCGCGAGACCCGCAGCGGCTTCGTCGGGCAGGGCCTGCCGGCCGCGCGGCGGCCGCAGGCCGGCGTCCCCGCCGAGGCCCCGCTGCTGCTGGGCTTCCACTCGGGACTGCGGCGCAACCAGGCCACCGAGGAGGAGGTCTCGATCACCGGGGGGCCGCTCGCCGGCGGCACGACCATGCACGTCAGCTACATCGTCCTGGACACCGACAGCTGGTACGAGCAGCACGAGGACGAGCGCGCCGCCCTGATGTACTCGCCCCGGACCACCGCGAAGGAGGCGCACGCCCTGGCCGAGGACGCGGAGAGCGACCGTACGGAGCTCGCGGCGGTGGCCGCCGCCCACGGACGGGTCGGCCACGCCCAGGCGACCGGGCGGGCCCGGCTCGCCGGCCGTCCGCGGATCAACCGCAGGGACTTCGCGACGATGGACCACGGGGTGCCCGGCACCCACTTCGTGTCCCTGCAGCGCACCATGGAGGACTTCCACGCCACCCGGGCGATGATGAACGCGGCCGACGCGTCCACCCACCACGGCGGGATCGGCGTACGGCGCAACAACGGCATCAACGCGTTCATGGACGTCCGCAGCCGGGCCACCTTCGCCGTGCCCCCGCGCGCCGGCCGCGCCTACCCGGGACTGCCGCAGCCGCGCGCCTGAGCCGGCCGGGCCCCTCGCCGGCGCCTGCACCTGTGGAGCGGCGGCTGCCGGGCCCGGCCGCGCCGGCCGGCCGTGGTGCATCAGATGGACCGTCCGGCGACCCGGGCGAGCAGATCGTCCAGCGCGGCGGCGGACGCGGAACCGGGTTCCGGGCTGAACACCACGGCCCACTCGCCGTTCTGCGCCCCCTCCTCCAGCACCACCCGGGAGAGCTCCATGGAGCCCACCGCGGGATGCTCGAAACGGAAGAGGACACCGCAGTCGTCCTCGTCCGTCCTTTCCCCGGCCGGACGCGACCACAGCTGCGCGAACTCACCGCTGCCGGCGGCCAGTTCGACCACCAGGCGGGTCAGCTCCTCGTCCGGATGCTGCTCCACCGCCCGCCGCAGGGCCCCGACGAGCCCGGCGACCTGCCGCTGCCCGGGCCCGTACAGTGCCCGCGTCGCCCCGCCGAGGAAGAGCATCCGGGCGAGGTTGGGCCGCACGTGCCCGGCCGGCCAGTCCAGGTCCCAGGCGAGCAGCGCCTGCCCGGGCAGGTTCCAGCCGGTGATGTCGTAGCGGTGGTTGAAGGCGATGACCGGCAGCATGGGTACGGCCCGGGTCAGGTGGCCGAGCCCCCGCAGCCGGGACGTGCCGGGGGAGGCCCCGAGCCGGAACAGTTCGGCCCGGTCGTCCGCCCCGAGGTGCAGCGCCGATGCCAGCGCGTGGAGCACGGACAGGGACACGCGGCCGGCCCGGCCGTCCTCGATGTCGGTGTAGCGGTCGGCGTCCAGCCCCGCCGCACGGGCCAGTTCGGCGGGCAGCAGACAGGGCGCGGTCCGGGGGCCCGCGCCCGTCGGCACCCCCGTCCGCCCGGGGGCCGTACGCAGGCGGTGGGAGCGCAGGAAGTGGCTGAGGTCGGCGAAGGATTCCATGGGTCCAGTCTCGGCGAGGCGTTGATCCCCTCGCCTGCCCCTGCTGGTCATCCTCAGCGGGTATTGACGGATTCTCGACTCCCCGCGGACCGGCACCGGCGTCCCGCCGGCGCGGGCCGCTAGCCGCCGCCGCGGCCTTCCAGGAGGATGCGCAGCGCCTCTTCCTCCAGGGAGGCGGGCTCCGCGTGGTACAGAACGATGCACTGGTCGGGGGAGTCGGGAAGGCGCAGGCTCTCGAAGGAGAGGGTCAGTTCCCCGACGGCCGGGTGGTGGAGATGGCGCGTACCGAACGTCTTGTCCCACACCACGTGACCCGACCAGATCTCGGTGAACTCCGGGCTCGCGTGGGAGAGACGTTCGATCAGCCCGACCAGTTCCGGGTCGCCCGGGAAGCGTCCGGCCATCATCCGCAGGTACCCCGCCATCTCGACGGCCTCGTCGTTCCAGCGGGGGTAGAGGGCGCGGGCGCCGGGGTGGAGGAAGACGAGCTCGGCCAGGTTCGGCGGTGTGTCCCGGGCGAGGAGTTCCTCGATGTCGATGTGTCCGGAGAACATGGTCCGGGCGAGGGCGTTCCAGGCGAGGATGTCCATCTGCCGGCCCAGCACGACCGCGGGCCCCTGGAGGTAGGCGGAGATCCGGGCCACCGCGGGCCGCACTTCCTCGGCGGCCTTGGCCGGGCGCGCGAGCTCGGCGGCGCGGGACAGGTTGTGCAGATGGGCCCGCTCGCCCGGGTTCAGGCGCAGCGCGTTGGCGATGGCGTCCAGGACCTCGGGCGATGCGCTGCGGTTCTGCCCCTGCTCCAGGCGCGTGTAGTAGTTGACGCTGACCTGGGCGATATGGGCGACCTCCTCCCTGCGCAGCCCCCGCACCCGGCGTCTCTTCCCGTCGCTGGGCAGGCCGATGTCGTCCGGCGACAGCAGGCTGCGCCGTACCTGAAGGAACTTTCCAAGATCAGAATCTCGAACTCCCGTCGCCCGCTGCATTCTTTTTCGCCTTTCGCTGCCCGCGCACTGCGCTGAAACATCCGCCGAATACTAGCCGATGGGAAACGTGGGGAAGTGCCGTCCGCGGCCCGGCTGATTCACGCCACGCGGGCCTCCTTACAAAGGAAACCCGGAACGGCGAATTCCGGCCCGTGACGTCCGTCACTCCCCATAACTGGGGGCCAAGATCCCATGCAGCAAGGCGATTTGGCGAGCAGAGCGGGGCAGGCGAGTCCTCCTGCGGGGGAACACCGACGACAATTCAGCCAGCGCCGCAGTATTCCCGGGCGGGCTGCCGGTGGCGGCGTTACTGGTCACTTACCGTGTAAATCCACCTCGGTTGTTGAGGTGTGTACGATTTTTGGTCCGGGTGTGTACCGCCTGCTTCCGGAGCGTTCTCCAGGGGGGTCGGTAAATAGAATAGGTCCGGAGTGTTTACTCACGGGTATTCGGAACGGGTGGGCCGCCGCCGGTCCAGCGCCCGTACCGGCGTCACCTTGACCAGAGCCGCGATCCGCACGAGCTCCTCCAGTACCGGAACCGGCAGGGTCAACCGCGGCCGCACCGCCCCCGCGCCGGCCGGCGGGACCATTGCGACCGGCCGCGCGGCCCCCGCCGCCGTTCCGCTCAGACACATCAGGAACTGGCTTGTTACCGCCCCCTCCCGGAGCACCCCCGAACCCCCTCCCGACCGGGCCGCACGCGTGGTGATGACACCGAAGGCGCCGCCTCGCGCCGCCCGCCCGGAATACCAGGCCGTGATGCCGACATGGCGTGAATGCTGCACCGAGACCACGGACGAACCGTGCACCCGGGCCTGCTCCACCGCCTGGTCCACGGCGAAGGCCAGCGCGGGCTGCCCCAGCCCGTGATGCGCGTCGATCACCGTGACATCCCCGTACCGGCGCACGATCTCGGGCCGGGCCGCACCGTTGATCGTCCCGCCCAGCAGCCCCTGCACGTACGGGAGCAGCCGCACCACACCGTGCCGGGCCGCCCCCGCGAGATCCGCGGCCACCAGCACCTCGGCCGTCAGATCCGCGTCGGCCGGGCGGGCACCCGCCGACTCCAGGGCCGCGCTGACGAACGCGGTCAGCTCATGCCCGGCCACCACCGCCACCAGCCCCGTCCCGGGCCCGCGCACCGGCCCGGGCGCCGCCGTCATCACCTCGGACATCCG
This sequence comes from Streptomyces sp. NPDC040545, assembly GCF_055595065.1. NCBI lineage: Bacteria > Bacillati > Actinomycetota > Actinomycetes > Kitasatosporales > Streptomycetaceae > Streptomyces > Streptomyces sp. NPDC040545. The sequence continues at coordinate 23,087 of NZ_JBVIWA010000019.1, read as the reverse complement.
CTCTCCCTCCTGAAGCTCTCGCACCGGCCCGCGGACCGGTCCCGGACAGGCAGAAGGCGGATGCCCGGGCAACCGACAGGAGAGTCACCGGACATCCGCCTCCGCCTCCTCGGCGCCCCGCCCGCGGGGGACGGGGGAGGGGCAGCCAGGACTATTGGGAGAGGAACTCCTCCAGCAAGGTGGCCAGCGCGACCGGGGTCTCCACCATCGGGTAGTGGCCGGCGTTGCCGACCACCGCCAGCTGCCCGTTCGGATAGTGCTTCATCCACGTCTCCTGCATCGACTCCGCCGTCACCGCCGGATCGTGCTCACCGACCACCACCAGCGCCGGCACCTGAGCACCGCTCACCCGGTCGGCGAAATCGGTGGTGCGGAAGGAATCCAGGTAGCTGCGGAAAGCGACCGGCCCGACCTCCTTCATCGAAGACTCGGCGAAAGCGGTCACCCAGTGCGGGGACAGCCGGTTCCCCGTCGTCAGATCGATGACGATGCGACGGTTCTCCACCTTGTGCGCGGCCTCCGCGAACAGCGGGAAGTCCGAGTCCGGGATCGGCATACCGCCCGCCGGCACCGGGCTCAGCCCCACGATCCGCCGCACCCGCTGCGGAGCCTTCAGCAGCACCTGCTGGATCGGCTGCCCGCCCAGCGAGTGCCCGATCAGCGAGAAGTCCTGCCAGCCCATGTCGTCGGCCAGCGTCAGCACGTCCGAGGCGATCTCGTCCGTCGTGTACGTACCGGCCACGTCCAGGCTGCGCCCGAAGCCCCGGGCATCCATGAACGCATACGTGAAACGCGACCCGTCCAGGTACGGCCACAGCGGCGAGAACGACTGGTGCCCGCCGAAGAGGGAGTGCAGCACGATCACCTTGTGCGGGCCGGAGCCCACGGTGTGGGCGAAGGGAACGGATCCGGCGGTCTGGTACATGTCTTCTTCCTCCAGCGGGAGTTCATCGGTCGGTGAAAGGCCGGCCTCCGGGACGGTGCCCGCCCCGGGGACCAGAAGGCGGTCGAGGGTGTCGTACAGCTCGCGCAGCTCCTCGCGGTGCCCGTGCAGGACGATGTGCCCGTCCGGCCGCACCAGATGGAAACCGGCATGCCGGCAGTGCAGTTCACGGGCGGCCGACGCGGCCGGGCCCCGCCCGGGCAGAGCCGCGGTGTCCACCACCCGCACCTGGCCGGCCCACGGCCCGGCCAGCCGGCGCACCGCATCCGCCAGGCCGCGGTCCGGGTCCTTCTCACCCGGCAGCACCACCAGGTGCAGCCGGACCGGATCGGCAGCCGGCCCGGCCACCCCCAGCGCCACGGCCAGCGGCCGCGGCAGGGCCGCACCCTCCCGGGCGTGCCGGCGCAGACCCGCCCGGGCCGAGCACCAGTGCACGGCCCTCGCGCGCCTGGGCCCCTCCGCGACCGGGCCGTAGACCCAGCGCCGGCCCGCGGCCACCGGAACGTAGAAGCGGTCCAGGACCCCCGTACGGTCCAGCGCCCGCATCGCCGTGTCCCGCAGCGTGACCTGACTGCCCCGGGTCCACATCGCGGCCCGGGTCTGCAGATCGGTGTCGCGCACCACGGCATCGGCCACCGCGGCCCGCTCGGGCGTATAGCTCTCCAGCAGCCCGGTCCGCGCCTCACCGCGCACCACCGAGGCCAGCTTCCAGGCGATGTTCTGGGCATCCTGGATCCCGGTGTTCAGACCCTGCCCGCCCATCGGACTGTGCGCGTGCGCGGCGTCCCCGGCCAGGAAGACCCGGCCCAGCTGGAACGAGGCGGCCCGGCGCCGGTGCACCCGGAAGGTGGTCACCCAGTCCGGATCCGTCAGCCGCAGCCCGCCGGGCCCGCGCAGATCCACCAGCCGCTGCATGTCGGCCAGCGTCCCGTCCGCCATGTCCGCGGGAGCGTTGGTGAAGAAACGGAACAGCCCGAACGGCTGCGGCACGATCGCCAGGACACCCATCCGTGACTGGTAGTAGTGGATCTCGTCGGGCTCCAGCGGGTCGCCCGCCACCTTCGCGTCCGTGATCAGGAACCGGTTCTCGTACGTGGCGCCCTCGTAGGCGATGCCCAGCTGCCGGCGCACCGCACTCGTCGCACCGTCCGCACCGATCACCCACGCCACGGTGGCCCGCTCGACGCTCCCGCCGGCGTGCTCCAGCACCGCGGTGACCGGCCGGCCCTCGCGTATCGCCCCGCTGAAGTCCACGTCCTGCAGCGACACCAGCCGCACACCGCGCTCCACACGGCCGCCGAGCCGGTGCAGACCCTCGGTCAGCACCTCCTCGGTGAGCCGCTGGGGCAGGCAGTAGGGAGCCATGTCATCGGCCATCCGCATACGGGTGACCGGCTTCTTCTCCGAGTAGTAGGTCATCTGCCGCAGCTTGACCGCCACCTGGCCGACACCCCCGGAGAGCCCGAGGTCCTCCAGGATGTCCAGGGTGCGCGGCCACACCAGCATCGCCTTGGAATGGACGCTGGGACCGGGGGCCGCGTCCACGATTCTGACGCGGACCCCCCGGCGCAGCAGTTCACACGCCGCGGTCAGGCCGGTCGGACCGGCACCTACGACGAGGACGTCATAGGCATCCGGCCGCGCCGCGTCCGCGCCGGTGTCTTCTTCAATGGGGTACCGGGTGGTCATCGAAGCCTCTTTCGCGCTCGCCGTCCGAAGCCGGATCGAAGTGGGCCGGACGGCTCAGAGGAAGGCCAGGGAGATGGCGTAGCTGTCCTCGTGCATGCGGTAGCGGGTGATCAGCCCGTCCGAGACGTGCAGCTCGACCGCGAACTCAGAGGCGAACGCCTTGCCGGTGGCGTTCACCCGGTAGCGGAAACGCCCCAGGGCAACAGCCGTGCCCTCCTCGGCCAGGATCCGCTCGACGGCGAACTCCTCCGGCGTGAGGTTCTCGCCCGCCTGCTTGAAGAAGTCCGCGACCTCGCCGCGGGTGGTACGCCGTCCCATCCACGGAATCAGCGCGGTGTCACCGGGAGTGAACCAGTCGAGGGGCTCCGCGAGCAGTTCGAGGGCCCGGTCGGCCTCGCCTGCACCGAGCCGGCCGAAGAACTCTTCGACTACGGAGCGTGTGGAATTCGTCATGCCCCGAAACGTATTCACGGCCGGGCCCCATGAGACAGACCCAGCCAGTGGTACCCACCGCAGCCCTATGAAACAGCGGGTACTGGCTAGCCCCCCACACCGCGCAGATGCTCGGAACACCCCAACCGGCAGGAAGCGAAAGGTCTCTCATGTCAACGGTCAACAGCCCCGAGGAGACTCGGGCAGATCATTCGCCGGGCCCGGCCCCCGCGCCCGAGCGGATGACGAAGCGGCAGACGCTCATCCTGCTCCTGCTGCTCGGCGCGCAGTTCACCCTGGCGGTGGACTTCTCCATCATGAACGTGGCGGTTCCGGTCATCGGCCGCGAACTCGACTTCGCCACCGAGAACCTCCAGTGGATCGCCACGGCCTTCGCGCTCAGCGCCGCCGGGTTCAGCCTCCTCTTCGGCCGCGTCGCCGACCTGATCGGGGCCCGCAAGGTCTTCCTCACCGGCCTCGTCCTGCTCACCCTCTCCTCCCTGGCGGGCGGCCTCGTCGACTCCGCAGGCCCCCTGCTCGCCGCCCGCGTGGCACAAGGCCTGGCGACCGCCATGGTCACCCCCGCCGGCCTCGCCCTGCTCATCACCTCCTTCCCCGAAGGACCCCTGCGCGACCGCGCACTCGGACTCAACGGCGCGATGCTCTCCGCCGGCTTCACCTGCGGCGCCATCGTCGGCGGCCTGCTCACCGACACCCTCAGCTGGCGCTGGGGCTTCTTCATCAACATCCCGATCGGCATCCTCCTGATCGTCGTCACCCCCCTGCTCCTCAAGGGCTCCCGCTCCCACGGCGGCAAACTCGACATCCCCGGCGCCGTCTCCGTCAGCGCCGGCCTCATCGCCCTGGTCTACGGCATCTCCGCCGCAGGCCAGTACGGCTGGGGCGACCCCACCACCCTGATCTCCCTCGCCGTCGGCATCGTCCTCCTCGTCGTCTTCGGCTTCGTGGAGCTCAACGCCAGCGAACCGCTGGCACCCCTGCGCATCCTCGGCCGCCGCAGCGTCACCTGGGGCAACATCGGCGGCGCCGCCACCTTCATCGGCTTCACCGCCATGATCTTCCTGCTCACCCTCTACCTGCAGGAAGTCCTCGGCTACTCGGCCATCGCCACCGGCCTGACCTTCGGCGTCCTCGGCGTCGGCGCCTTCCTCGGAGGCGTCACCGCCCCCCGCTGGATCGGCGTCCTCGGCAGCAGCCGGGCCGTACTCGTCGCCGGCCTGCTCATCCAGGGCATCACCGTCGGCGCGCTCTACTTCGCCGGTGACGCCCGCGGCTGGCTCTACGGAGTCCTGGGACTCGCCTTCCTCAGCAGCTACGCCCACGTCGCCGCCATCGTCGGCTTCATGGTCACCGCCACCTCGGGCCTGCCCAACGAACAGCAGGGCCTGGCCACCGGCATCACCACCCTCACCCAGCAGGTCAGCATCACCATCGGCATCCCGATCATGAGCGCCATCGCCACCGCCCAGATCCGGAGCCTGTCGAGCGAACCGGTCAAGACAGCGACCCTGTCCGGCATCAACCTCGCGATCCTCGTCAACGGCCTCATCCTCATCGCCGTCGCCCTGCTGGTCGCCCTCTTCCTCCGCAACCGCCGCACCGCCGGCCGGCACTGACCGCCCCCGCCCGGCACCGAACGACCGTCGCCGGGGGCCCGGTCCCACCCCCGCCCGCGCCCCCGGCGACGGCCACGCCCGTACGCAGAGAAAGCGACGAACCGATGAACCGGAACACCCCGCGCGCCCGGGCGACCGACCACCACACCACCGACATCCTGGTCGTCGGCGCCGGCCCCACCGGACTGATGCTCGGCTGCCTCCTGCGCCACCACGGCATCCAGTGCACCGTCATCGAACAGCGCCACGACATCGACCCCCGCACCCGCGCGATCATGGTGCACGCGGCCGGACTCGAGATCCTGGACACCCTGGACCTGCGCACCGCCGTCGAGGCCAAGGGCGTACGCCACACCCGCATCGACTTCCACACCCACCACCAGGCCCTGTTCACCGTGGACTTCAGCGGACTCGACACCGCCTTCCCCTACTACGTGAACGTCCCGCAGCCCGACGTCGAAGCCGTCCTCGCCGAACGGTTCACCGCCGCCGGCGGCCGGCTCCTGCGCGGCCTGCGCTACACCCGCCACCAGGACGACGAACACGGCATCACCGCCGAGACCGACGCCGACGGCACCCCCCACACGATCACCGCCCGCCACCTCGTAGGCGCCGACGGCGCCGGCAGCGCCGTCCGCACCGCCCTGGACATCGCCTTCCCCGGCATCACCTACCCCATGAGCTACCTCCTCGCCGAAGGCGCCCCACTCCTCCCCGCCGACCCGCACGCCTCCGCCATGTACATCGGCCCCGCCGGCGCGATCTCCCTGCTCCCACTGCCGCACGGCACCGTACGCATCGCCGGACCCGTCTCGGCCGAATCCATCGACCGCGACAGCGAACTGAGCACCCAGCACTTCCAGAAAACCGTCGACACCCTCGGCTTCGGCCCCGCCCTGCACTTCGAACGCGTCGACCGCATCGCCCACTACCAGGTCCACGAACGGCTCGCCGAGCGCTTCACCCACGGCCGGACCGTCCTGGCCGGAGACGCCGCCCACCTCAACGCACCCGCCGGCGGCCAGGCCATGAACACCGGCTTCGGCGACGCCTGGGCACTCGCCTGGCGCTTCGCCGCCCTCCAGGACGGCTCCCCAGCCCCCCTCCTCGCCGACTACGACCGCGAACGCCGCGCCGCAGCCGCCCAGGTAGCCCGCTCCACCAGCGTCCTCGCACTCCTCGACGCCATGCGCCGGGCCACCACACAAGAAGCGCGCAACTCCGTACAGGAAGCGCTCACCGGATACGCCGAAGCCTGGAGCCAGCTCTACCTCCACTACCGCGCGACCCCCGCACCCACCACCGAACCCACCGACACCACACCCGGTCACCTCGTCCTGCCACCCCGCGCCCGCCACCGCCTGCAGCCCGGCGCCCGCGTCCCCGGCCACCGCCCCGAACCCGGCCGCCACACCTGGCTGCACCTGCCCGGCGCCCGGCCCGACGACAACCACCTGCCCCCGCTCACCCACACCGCGGAACTCTCCCCGGCACAGCGCGCCTGGCTCCCGGCCGGCACCACCGCCGTCCTCGTACGCCCCGACGGCCACGTCGCCCGGACCGCCCCCGCCACCACGGACACCACCGCCGGCGCCCCCGCCCCAACCGAGAAGGAGGCGGCATGACCACCACCCCGCCCCGCCCCCCGACCGGCCTCAGCATCGCCGGCACCGGCAGCTACCTCCCCGAACAGCGCCTCGACCTGAACACCGAGGCCGCCCGCCACCCCGACCCCGACGCCGAACGCATCCGCGCCACCGGCTACCGCACCATCGCCACCGAACAGAGCCTCTACCCCGGCGACATGGCCCTCATCGCCGCCCAGCGCGCCCTGGCCGCCGCCGGAACCAAGCCCCAGGACATCGACCTCATCGCGGTCACCGCCATCCACCGCCACGGCCACCAGCGCCTGTGGTCCCCGGCCTCCTGGCTCCAGTCCCGCCTCGGCGCCACCCGCGCCCTGCCCTTCACCGTCAGCCAGGGCTGCAACGCACAGCTCCTCGTCCTCGACCTCGCCGCCGGCCTCCTCTCCGGCAGCGGCCGCCGCAACGCCCTCATCGTGGCCACCGACCGCTTCGCCGCCTCCGGCTTCGACCGCTTCACCGCCGACTACGGCATCGTCTACGGCGACGGAGCGGCCGCCGCCGTCCTGACCGCCGACACCCCCGCCCCCCAGGCCCCCGGCTGGCACGTCCTGACCATCCACAGCGTCAGCGACCCCGAACTCGAAGGACTGCACCGCCTCGACGAGCCCGCCCCCGAGACCCGCGCCCTCTTCGGCGCCGAACACGACGTACGCGCCGCCAAGAAGCGCTACCTCACCACCCACGGCACCGACAGCCTCCGCGAAGCCACCCGCCGAGCGGTCCGCGAGATCCGCCGCGCCCTCCTGCCCTGCGGCACGGACCCGAAACTGCGCCGCGTCGTCTACCCCAACCTGGGCCTGCCCCTGCTCCAGGAGAACTACTTCCCCGAATTCCCCGGCGGCGCCGAGACCTCCCTGTGGGACTTCGGCGCCACCGTCGGCCACCTCGGCAGCGGCGACCAGATCGCCGGCCTCGACCACCTCGAACGCCACCACACCTTCGCCGCCGGCGACCGGATCGTCCTGCTCGGCGCGGGAGCCGGCTTCACCTGGACAGGAGTGCTCCTGGAACGCCGCTGACCACCCGGACGACGACGAAGAAGCACCAGCAGAAGCAGCACACCACCCGAGAAAGCAGGTTCCGCACGTGACCACCGCACCCTCACCGCTGGAACAGGACCTCGCCGCACTTGAGCTGAGCTACAGCCGTACCGTCGACCGCACACTGGTCCACCGGGACTCGCTCGGCGAAGTCTTCCTCACCGACCTCCAGCCCCTCGGCGGAGCCTCGTACGTCGCCGCGGCCCAGCTGCCGCGCTCCCACGCCTACTACGGCGACCACCTGCTCAACCCCAACGTCTACGACCCGGTCCTGCTGCTGGAGGCCTGCCGCCAGGCCGCACTCGCCGGCGCCCACGCCTACTTCGCCGTGCCCCGCACCGACAAATTCATCCTCACCCACCTGCGCGTCCACCTCTCCCGCCCCGACCGCATAGCCGTCGGCGCCTCCCCCTGCCAGCTGACCCTGCACGTCACCACCAGCAACCACTACGTACGCGAAGGCCGCACCAACGGCCTCGACTACGACGTGGACCTGCGCGTCGGCGACATCAGCATCGGCCGCGCCGGCATCGGCCTGCGCTTCAAGTCCCCCGAGTCCTACATCGCACTGCGCCTGCGCAACCGCGACCAGAGACCACTGCCCTCCTCCGCCGACCACCCGGGACCCGGCACCGCCACCGGCGCACCGGTCGAGCCGTACCGCGTGGGCCGCGCCAACGCCGACAACGTCGTCCTCACCGGCATCGAGGTCGCCGCAGACACCCTGACCGCCGGGATCCGCACCCCCGGCAGCCACCCCAGCATGTTCGACCACCCGCAGGACCACCTGCCCGGCATGGTCATCGCCGAGGCCGCCCGCCAGATCGCCCTCTACGGAGCCCTCGACGTACGCGGCATGTCACCGTCGCGCACCTACCCGACCGACCTCGCCGTCACCTTCAGCCGGTTCGGCGAACTGGACAGCCCGGCCACCCTCACCGCCGTCGTCGGCGAACACCGCGACACCGACCGCCCGGCCGGGCCCGCCGTCTACTACACCCAGGGCGGAATCGTGGAGTTCGGCGACGAACACACCCCGGACACCGACCGCGTGCCGGTACGCGTCGAGGCCCACCAGGACGGCGAGAGCCTGTGCCTGCTGACACTCAACCTCGCCCGCGTCCGGACCCCGCGATGAGCACCGCCGCCTTCTTCGACGTCGACGAGACACTCATCGCCTTCAAGAGCATGTTCCGTTTCCTGGCGTTCCACCTGGAACGCCGGGGAGCGGCCCCCGGCACCTACGAACGCCTCTCCGGCACGCTGCACAGCGCCGCGGCCGACGGCGTCCCGCGCGCCGAGGTCAACCGCCGGTACTACCGCCTCTACGCGGGGGAGAGCGCGGCAGCCCTGGCGGCCTCCGGCCGGGCCTGGTTCGCCCACGAACTGGCCGGCGGACCCTTCATCCCGGGCCCCACCGCCCGCTTCGCCGCACACCGCAAACGCGGCGACCTGACCGTCCTGGTCTCCGGATCCTTCTTCGCCTGCCTGGACCCCCTCGCCGAACACCTCGGCGCCGACTGGGCCTTCGGCACCCGGCCCGTGATCCGCAGCGGCATCCTGACCGGCGAGGTGGTCACCCCGCTCATCGGCACGGCCAAGGGCCGCACCGCCCACGCCGTCGCCGCCGTCCGCGGCCTCGACCTCGCGCACTGCTCGGCCTACGGGGACCACAGCAGCGACCTCGACCTGCTCCGCGCCGTCGGCCGCCCGGTGGTCGTCGGCTCCGACCCCGTACTCACCGCGCACGCGCAGCTGGCCGGATGGGAGCGGCTGCCCGGCACCCGGGCGGCCGCCGAGCCCCGACCCCAGGAGATGAGAACGTGACGAACAGACCCAGCGCCACAGGAAACCCGATAGCAGTCCTGGCCACCGGCTCCTACCTGCCCGAGCAGATCATCGGCAACGACGAGGTGGCGAGCACCACCGGAGTGACCGACGAGTGGATCGTACGCAAGACGGGCATCCGCGAACGCCGCCGGGCCGCCCCCTACGAGGCCACCTCCGACCTCGCCGCCCACGCCGGCCGCCGGGCCCTGGAGCAGGCGGGCATCCGCCCGCACGACCTCTCCTACATCGTGGTCGCCACCTCCACCCCCGACCAGCCCCAGCCGGCCACCGCCGCCGTGGTCCAGCACCTCCTCGGCGCCGCGGGCGCCGCCGCCTTCGACGTCAACTCCGTCTGCAGCGGCTTCGTCTGCGCACTGACCGTCACCGAACGCCTCCTGCGGGCCGAACCCGGCGACGTCCACGGCCTGGTCATCGGCGCGGACATCTACTCACGCATCCTGGACCACACCGACCGCAAGACCGCCATCCTCTTCGGCGACGGAGCCGGCGCCGCCGTCCTCGGCCCCTCGCCCTCCGGCCACGGCCTGCTCGGCACCAGCCTGCTGACCCGGGGCGACCAGCACGAACTGATCGGCGTCCCGGCAGGCGGCAGCCGCCGCCCGGCCTCCGCACGGACCCTTCAGGAAGGCGCGCACCACTTCCGCATGGACGGCCGCGGCGTGCGCGCGTTCGTCCAGGAGAACCTCCCCGGAGCCGTCGCGGAACTCCTGGCCCGCACCGGCCTGCCGGCCGGCGCCGTCGACCACTTCGTCCCGCACCAGGCCAACGCCGTCATGATCGGCGAGGTATGGCCGGCCCTCGGCCTGGACAACGCCACCCTCCACCTGGAACTGGCCCGGTACGGCAACACCGGCTCGGCCTCGATCGCCATCACCCTCGACGAGATCCACCGCCGCGGCCTGCTCGCCGAGGACGACGTGGTGCTCCTGACCGGCTTCGGCGGCGGCATGTCGGTGGGCTCCACCGTCCTCAGCTGGGCCCCCACCGCCCACGCGGCCGCCCCCCGCGTCCTGGCCGCCGCCACGGGCTGACCCCACCCACCCCCTCGCCGGGGCGCCGACGAACGTGGTCGGCGCCCCGGCCCGTTCGCCCCGAAGCCCGCTAGCCGTCACCGGCAGAACCGGACCACACGGCCGAAGGGGACCGGCCGAAGGCCGCCCGGCCTCCCCTTCTCAGAAGGAGACGTCGATGTAGTCGATGCCGGTGAGCTCGACTTCGAGGCGGTCGGCGCGGGTTCCGCCGTCCTTGAAGTACACCTCCTGCAGGCCTTCGGCGACGATCGCGCGCAGTTCCCGGTCGGGGGCGCCTCGCTGCTGGGCGTCGAACAGCCGGTGGGCGTAGGCGGGCGGGAGGTGGACGGTGAGGCGCCGCATGCGGCCGTCGTCCGTGGTGCCCACGGGCGCGGTGTACCCGAACCGGGCCCGGGTCTCGACGGTGATGCCGGTGGCGGTCGCGGCCTGCTTGTGCCGGCGACCGCGCACCACAGGCTGCCACCGTGCGCGCACGGCCGCGTCGATCCGGTCGGTGACCGCCTTCGGCGGGGTCTTGCGTTCCCCGGTGCGGTAGCGCTCGACCGAGCGCTGACTGAACCCGAGCTCGGCCGCCACGGCCCTGGTCGTCTTCAGCTTCCCCATCAGGAAGTTGACGCGGCCCTTGAGGGTCTTGGGCGGCTCCCGCGTGAACGCCTCACCGTCCGCGCGCCGCAGAGCCTCCTCGATGTCCCCCACCGCCTACTCCCCTTCGTCCAGGACCGCGTCGCCGCCCTTGATGTGCCGGGCCGGGTTGAGGCCCTTCTCCATCAGGTCCACCGCCCACGCCATCTCCTGCACACCCTCCACCTTCGCCGCGCCCGGGGTGGGCCCGAGCCGGAACGAGCCGGGCAGCGGCTTGCCGGAGGCGGTGTAGGGCAGGAAGTCGAGCGGTGACGGCCCGGACGACGCGTAGACGACGCAGTCGGACAGCACACCGAGCGGGTACTGCCCGGTGGCCCTGGCGACGTTGGCCATCTTGCGGTGCATGTTGACCCGCGCCTTGGCGATGACCGCCGCCCGGATGTCGGGCCGCCAGGTCGGGCGCTCCAGCGCCGGCCACCGCTCGCCGTCGCGGTAGTGCCGGCCCTGCGGGCGCTCGCGCAGCTTCCCGACCCCGCCCTTGACGGTCGCCTTGACCGCGGCGAGCACGGCCGCCAGACCCGGGTCGGCCTGCTTGTGCCGCTCCATCGCGGCCAGGAACTGGCGCTCGTCCAGCTCGGCGGTCACGCCCAGATCGGCGAGCGTGTCCACGTACGCGGTCTTGAGGCGGTCGTGCCACGGATCCAGATACGCTCCGGTCTCCCGCCGCAGAAACGCCTCCACCGGCTGCACCTCGTAGCCGAGTTCCTGGGCGTAGGCGAGGGTGTGGGTCTGGTACCAGGCCGGCCCCTCGGGCCGCCGGCCGGACGGCGTGAACGGCGACGGCAGACGCGGGTCCAGCTCGATCCCCGACAGGTCCACCAGCCAGCACCCGGGGATCTTCTTGCTGAACTTCGGCCCGTGGAAGTGGTCGGGGCCGGACAGCCCGACGACCAGGCGCGCGGAGGCGGCGAGGAACGCGGTGTTGATGTCCAGCCCGACCGCGTACGGGAGCAGGCACTCCTCGTCCGACAGCAGTTGAGGGTCGCGCACCCACTGGTAGGCCTCCTCGTCGAGGAACCCGCCGGTCCAGCCCTGCGCGACCGGATGCTCCTGCGGGGCTTCCGGCGGAGCGGGGTCCATCGGCCCGGTGCCGAGCGAACCCGGGTTGCAGCCGGACTCCCATACGCCCTGCTCGTTCTTCACGGCGCGGGTCGGCGGCCGCAGCGCGGTCATCAGCTCCAGCCCGCAGGTGGCGGTCGAGCCGCGCGGGGTCAGTACCCGGGCCGCGTACGTACCGAGGACACGGGCGATGCCGGCCGGCTCCATCGCGCTGACGCCCGGCCAGGACCGTGCCTCGAGCGCGTCCCAGGGCAGGATCGCGAGCTGCACGCACTGGCGCTGCCCGGCCTGCGCCGGCCGGTAGATGCGTGCCCACGGCCCGAAGCCGCGCTGCGTCAGCTTCCACTTCGCCCGGGCCAACTGCGCCAGGACCGGGTGGTCGTCGGGCAGCCGCAGGGTCCGGCGGGCCTCCGGGCCCTCCAGCCGTTCGGGCAGCCCCAGCTTCACGGCGGCCGCCGCGGTGAGGACGACCAGGGGATCGGAGTCCTTGCCGTTGCGGTTCAGGCGCGGCGTACCGAGCCCGGACTCCTTCAGCGTCCACTCGGCCAACTCCGGGACGGTGGTGGCCGGGCAGTCCAGCACGATGCCGTCCACGCCGTACGCGCTCCCGTCGCCGTCCAGGACCACGAGCGGACCGTGCGGGAACCGCGGGTCGGTCTCCGGCTGCGCGGCCGTCTTCCTCGCCGGGCGGCGCGACGCCGCCGAGGGCCTGGCCGCGGGCACAGGCTCCGCGGCAGCGGCCGTCACGGGCGCGGCGGCGGACACGGCCGGGGCAGGCGGGGCCGGCGGGGCGGTACCGGGAAAGGTCTGCGGCACCGGCACCGGCACCGGCGCCGGCACCGGAGCGGCTACGGCCGCCGGGTACCGCTCGGCCCAGCCCTCCAGCAGCCGCAGATAGGCCTGCAGGCGCGGCGGCCTCGGCTCGGAGCGGCCGTTCTCCCAGTTCTTCACCGTCTGCGGAGTCGACTTCAACGCGGCCGCGAGCCGGGCCTGCGTGACACCGGCCGCCTCACGCAGCCGCGCCCGCTCCGCCGGCGACGGCAACCGCGGCTCACCCTCCAGCAGCGCGTCCACCGCATCGAACAGCTCTTCCTGGCTCGGCATGGCCCACCTCCACCCCGAACCGTAGCAAAATTAACCCCACCCGCATGCTGGATTTAACCCTGCCGGGTGTGTCGTGTCCGCGGGACGCGTCCTCCGCGAAATCCACCCTCAGGAAGGTCCCCTGCAACCCGCTGCGTGAGTGGCGTCACGTTCAAGACCGCAGGAGCTGCGTCCTGCGAGCTGCCGGACGGCGCACTCACGGTCACCGTCACCCTCATCGACGGCCGGCGGTGGCGGCGGTGTCAGCTCCTCCGTAGGTGGCTCGGATGACGGCCGCAAGGGGGGCGGTGGCGGCGCCACCTTCGGCACCATCAGCGGCCGACCCGGCACCGGCGGCCAAAGCCCCAGCGAAGGCCCCTGCGGATACAAGCCGGGCGCCACGGGCGGCAACGGCACCAAAGGCGCCGGCAGCGCTGGCGGCCGCGGTGGCGCCGGGGGCAGCGCCGCCGGCCCGGCTCCCGCCTCCTGCGGCGCGGCCGGCCTCGCCGGCTCCGGGGGCTACGCCAGCGGTAGCGGCGCCCCCGGTCACGACGGCGGGGCGGGGCACGCTGGGTGCGTCGTCCGCTTCCACCAGCGGCAGCCGTCACTCAAACAGCTGCCGTTACCCGCCACGGGTCGCGGTAACGGTCAGCTGGCGGTGCGTCGGCTCCTCACTGTCACAGCGGTCGTCACTGGAACCACCGCTACCGCCGACCACTGCCCCGTTGGTCCCCAACGCCGGTATCACCCTGGGTCGTCCCTACGCGGGGACAGCCCGGCGTCCGCCTTGCCGGTAGGAGCGGGGCACTGCGGAGCGTGTCGGCCCCAGGCCTTGATCACCCCGGTCTAGGGTGGATCCGGGGTCCGGCGCCACGTCATCCCGAGCCGGCGTCCCGGGCGCGGTCGCCGGGGCCGCCCGGGGCGGCCGCCCCGCACGCCTTCACCTGCGAGGAGCGGCACATGAATCCGACACCGAGGACGGCCGCCGGCATCCGCGACGCCGGCGCCGTATGAGCTCGGCGGCACATGCGATCTGAGCTGCCACCGGGCCCGGGAAGCGATCGGCCGTGACCCGGCGGAACCCCTTCGAAACCGGTCGTACGAGCCCGCGCGAGCCGGGGAGGAGAACTGCTGTCCGCACCGAGAGCCGCTGGCCGATGGCCGCAGCGGTCATCGCATCCGCTGTCCTCACCCTGCTTCTGCCCGACGACCTGCGTCTTGGACCCCGATGGGCGCTTCCCCTCGCCGAAGGCCTCCTGCTCGTGGCGCTGATCTCGGGAGACCCCGGGCGGATCAGCCGCCGCTCCACCGTCCTGCGCTCGGTGGCGATCGCCCTGGTCGTCGTGCTCGCGGGCAGCGCCATCTGGTCGACCGTCCGGCTGATCGACGATCTCATCCACGGCGGGCAGGAGACCAGCTCCGCCAACGCCCTTCTGCTGGCCGGCGGCAGCGTCTGGGCCTCCACCGTTCTCGCCTTCTCCCTGCTGTACTTCGAACTCGACAGCGGCGGACCGGCCGCCCGGGCCCACCACATGCCTCCCACTCCGGCGCTCGCCTTCCCCCAACAGCTCAGCCCCGAACTGAACGCCCCGCACTGGCGCCCCCACTACGTCGACTACCTCTACCTCGGGTTCACCAACTCCACCGCGCTGAGCCCCACCGACGTCATGCCACTCGCCCCCTGGGCCAAGAGCGTCATGACCCTCCAGTCCATCCTCTCCCTCATGATCCTCGGGCTCGTCATCGCCAGAGCCGTGAACGTCCTGGCCTGAGACACCCCCGGGGCGGGCGTCCGACCACAGGCTGGTCTCGTCTCTTTCACTCCCGCGTGGTGTTTCGCCTGTGCCGGGCGGGGGAGTAACGGGTTGCTGCCGGCCGCGGTGTTCGCGGGCCGGGGTGAACAGGGAAGGCGTGTCATGGCTCAGGGGACTGTGAAGTGGTTCAACGCGGAGAAGGGGTTCGGGTTCATTTCGCCGGATGACGGTACTCCGGACGTGTTCGTGCATTTCTCCGAGATCGATGCGTCCGGGTTCAGGTCGCTCGAGGAGAACCAGCGGGTGGAGTTCACCACCGGCCAGGGCCCCAAGGGTCCCCAGGCGCAGCAGGTCCGCCCCATCTGATCCTTTCCCGCCGTGCGCCGGCGGGCACGGCCGCGCCCGGCCGACGCCGAGTCCGGCGAGCCGCGCCGGGCCGCGCCGGCCGCGGCGGTGGCCGGGCTTGCCGGGGCCGGGAGCCTGCCCGCCGCGCCGCACCCGGGGCCGACGGCGCCCGCCACGAGCAGCGAGCCTGGTGAGCGATCCGCGAAGCTGCGTCGCCCACGACGCGTGGTGGAGTCGGCAGGCCGCGTCAGAAGCGGAACACACCCAGGTCGCGCACGGTGCCGGCCAGGGCGCGGATGAGGTCGTTCTCGGCCTCGGTCCGCCAGACCAGGGCGAAGGTCAGGATGCCCATCTCGGGGACGGGGAGGAACCGGATGTTCGGCATGCCCCAGTATCTGGTGACGTGGCCGGGGAAGGTGTGGATGATGTCGCCCATGCCGACGTGGCTGATCAGCTGATCGGCGTTGTCCGATGCCGCGGCCGTGATCCGCTCGATCGAACGGCCGCGCGGGGTGGAGAAGGGCAGGTAACTGTCCTCCCAGTAGTCCGGCAGACCGAGGGCGGTGCCGTGCGGGAACTCGGCGAGCAGCTCCACCGGTACGGAGTCCCGTGCCGCGAGCCGGTGGTCGGCGGCCACGGCGAGGATCCGCGGGTCGGTGCACAAGGTCGGCCCGACGGTGAAGTCCGGCTCCTCCACCGGCAGCCAGACGACCATGACGTCCATGGCGCCGCTGCGGAGCTGGCCGAAGGGATCGGTGAAGGTCGCCTGGCGGATCTGGAGGCCCCAGTGCGGATACCGTGCGCGGAACGCCTTCCAGTAGGGGTGCAGATCGGCGACGTTGAAGGGCATCAGGCTGACGCGGAGCTGTGCGGTGATGCCGCGGGCCGCCAGCTGGGCGCGTTCCAGGGATTCGTGCAGGCCCGCGTAGACCGGCTGCAGATCGTCGCGGAACTGGCGGCCGACCTCCGTCAGGCGCACCGTGCGGCTGGTACGGGCGAACAGCTCGGCGCCGATGCGCCGTTCCTGCTTCTTGATGGCCTGGCTGACGCGCGCCTGGGAGATGTGCAGCCGCTGTGCGGTCCGGCCGAAATGCAGCTCCTCCGCCAGTACGAGGAAGATCTCGATGTCCCGCAGCTCCACCGGCCCCGCCCCTCCTGTGTCGATAACTCAGCGGTTATCGAACCGCGTAGAAGTATGGCTTGATCATATGCGCGGACCACAAGATCGTTTGAGGCATGCACGCACGCATGAAGAACCGTGAAGAACGCCGCGTTCGTCCGGCCCGACGAGCGACGCCAACGCCATCGACCTGACCGTGACGTACGCCCGGCCCGACCGGGCCACCACACCGCGGACCGTGACCCCGTGCGCGCCCAGCACCCCGGAATCGCGGAGACCGAGACCGGCCGTGCCCACCACCTGACCGTTCCACCACCTGACCACGCATCAAGGAGAACGCCCGATGCAGAAGTTCGAGACCCCCGGCGCGATCGCGGCCGTTGTGGAGATACCTGCCGGACGCATCAGCCTCCTCGCTGCCGACCGCGCCGAGACCACCGTCGAGGTACGTCCCGCGGACGCCGGCAAGGGCCGCGATGTGGAGGCCGCCGAGCGGACCACGGTCGAATTCGCCGACGGCGTGCTGCGCGTCATCGCACCGGAGGCGAGGAACCAGGTGCTGAGCAGCCCCGGATCCGTCGAGGTGACGCTTCAACTCCCCACCGGCTCCCGCGTCGAAACCAACTCCGCCGCCGCAGAGGTACGCACCGAGGGCCGGCTCGGCGACGTGAGTGTCCACGGCGCCCACCGGCGCATCGAGATCGCCGACGTGGAAGGCCTGCGCCTCACCTCCGTCGACGGCGATGTCCACGTCGGCCGCCTCGGCGGACCCGCGGACATCTCCATCGCGCGGGGCGGCATCACCATCGGCGAGGCGGTGCGCGGCACGGTGGTGCTCCACACCCAGTACGGCGACATCTCGATCGCCGCCGCCCCCGGCACCTCCGCCACGCTGGACGCCGACCCCCGGCACGGCCGCGTCAGCAACGCCCTGAAGAACAACGGTTCGCCCGTGCTGAAGATCAGAGCCACCAGCGGCAACGGCGACATCTCCGCCCGCAGCCTCTGACCCCCTCAACCGTCACCTCCACCCGACCAGGAGCACCCCGCCATGTCCCAGTTCACCGCCGCAGGGCAGCGCAAGATCCGCGACGTACTGGCCCGCCACGTCGATTCCGGCAAGATCCCGGGCGTCGTCGCCCTGTACAGCAAGGACGACGAGACACACGTCGAGACGCTGGGCACGATGGAGCACGACGGCGGTGCGCCGATGCGCCGGGACACCATCTTCCGGATGGCGTCCACCTCCAAGCCGGTCTCGATAGCGGCGGCGATGGTGCTGCTCGACGAGTGCCGGATGCGGCTGGACGACCCGGTGGACCGATGGCTGCCGGAGCTGGCCGACCGTCAGGTGCTGAAGGCGTTCGACGGCCCGATCGACGACACGGTCCCCGCGCGCCGTCCGATCACCGTCCGGGACGTGCTGACCTCCACCTTCGGCCTCGGTATGGACATGACCTCCATCGGTACGCCGATCATGAACGAGGTCTTCGCACAGGGGCTCACGCCCAACCTGCCCACGCCGATGCCCGGGCAGGACGAGTGGCTGCGCCGCCTGGGCACCCTGCCGCTGATGCACCAGCCCGGAGACCACTGGCAGTACCAGCTCGCCAGCGACCTGGCCGGCGTACTGGTCTCCCGGGTGACCGGCAAGACCTTCGAGGAGGCGCTGCGCGAACACGTCTTCGGCCCGCTGGGGATGGAGGACACCGCCTTCCACGTCCCGGACGACAAGATCGACCGGCTGCCGGTCCTCTACGCGCCCGACCCGGAGTCCGGCGAGTTCCACGTATGGGACGAGTCCAAGGGCGGCCGTTGGAACATCCCTCCGGCGTTCCACGGCGGTGGCGGTGGCCTGGTCTCCACCGCGGACGACTACCACGCCTACTTCAAGATGCTGCTGAACGGCGGCAGGCACGGCGGCGGGCGCGTTCTGTCCAGGCAGGCGGTGGAGCTGATGACCACCAACCGCCTCACCCCCGCGCAGAACGCCGCCCGCACCGAGCTGGCCACCAACAACGTCCACATCTCCTTCGGCCAGGGCCAGCACGGCGGCTGGGGCTTCGGGATGGCGGTGCGGACCTACCGCGGCGACTACGCTCCCGTCGGCCAGTTCGGCTGGGACGGCGGCTCCGGCACCTCCACCTACGCCGACCCCGTGAACAACGTCGTCGGTATCCTCCTCACCCAGGTCGGCACATCGGTCCCCGACTCGGTCCACCTGATGCACGACTTCTGGACCACCCTGTACCAGGCGATCGAGGACTGACCGCCAGTACGTCCGTTCCCTCGGCCCACGCGGACGGGGCAGCGGCCGGACCGCCCCCACGCCGCGAGCGCGCTGACCGGCGCCCCGCCCCGCGGCACGTACCTGGCAGGCCCAGGTCCGTTCCCGGGGCGCGGGGACCGGCTGCCCGCAGGCCATCGTGCCGGGGGTCCGGTCGACGACGCAGACGGTCGGTTTCGCCACGTCGTCGAAGGAAGCGCCGACCCCGGCCAGGGCGGTGGCGATGTTGAGGTAGCACCGTTCGACCCGGGCGGCGGCCGCCGAGCATGCGAACGCCTCGCCACGGCCGCGGACGGACCGAACCAGCACGACTCGGCACGCGGTCACGTGCCGAGGGTCAGGTACTGCGCTGCGTCTGCTCGTCAGGGGGCAGCAAGTCCTTGGCCCTGCGTTCCATGAGGACGGGCAGGTAGGTGCGCACCCGTGCGTATCTGAGCTCTTCGTACGCCGTCCGTACCGAGTCCTGTACGAGGCCCGCGTCGAGTTGAGGGTGCGCCTTCATCAGCCGCTCAGCCACATGGCGGATGGCGAGGGCATCCTCCGATTCCGGCATCCTGCACCTCAGTTTTCCTTCGAGGACCGCGTCTCCCCAGTCTCGCGGAGCGGCCCACGGCCAGGAAGCCGATCTTGCGCCGCTTCGCGACCGCCGGCCGTATTCACCGGCCGGAACCTGCCGCACTCCCTTTGCGGCGATCACCGGTGGCCGGGTACGAAGCACCACGGCACGGACGACGCCCCATGGCGGGCCGGCTGCCCGAACGCGAACTCGCCTTCCCCTCCGGAGCATGGTCGGCTGTCGTGTCCCCCAGCGCCGCCTTGAAGGCGAACCCGTCGCGGTTGTCCGCGGCCAGGAAGGCCTCGCCCGCCCGGGCGTGAAAAGCCGAAAGCTCCGCCGGCGGGATCGTGGGGGACAGGCTCCCCGGCGCGGGCGCGCTCGGGGGCATGACCTCCATCATCGCCGGCCCGTACGGGCGGGTGGCGCAGGAGACCTCCGCCCCCTGCTCGCAGCCGGTCCGGGCGCACGGGAAGTCAGAGGTGAGGGTCACGACGAGGTGGGCCGGCGGACCGCCGGCGCCCTGCGCGGCGAGCGGCATGTCCGCCGAAGCGGTCGCCACCGCGCTCGGCACCACCCGCTCCAAGGCCCTGGTCCTGCTCCTGACCGCGCAGGACACGTAACGGCACGGGCCGCCGATGTGCCGGTCGCCCGGAAGACCACTCCGTAACGGTGCGTCAGTAGCCGGTGCCGCGCTTGATCTGGGCCCGCTCGATCCCGTGGGCCGCTCCCTTGTCGTCCAGCGTGCGGCACGCGTCGGCGATGTCCTGGGTCAGGCGGTCGATCTGTTCGCGGCTCAGGGTCTCCTTGACCAGGGCGCGCAGGATCTTCACCCGCTCCGCGTTGGGCGGGAGGGTGTACGCCGGCACCATCCAGCCCCGCTCGGCCGAGAGCTGCCAGGCGATGTCGGACTCGTCGTAGGCGTGCTGGCCGGCGAGACGGAAAGCGACCAGCGGCAGCTGCTCGAGGTCGCTCCCGATCACTTCGAAGCGGCCGCTGCCGCGCAGGTTGTCCGCCAGCGCGCGGGCGTTCTCCTGCATCGTCTTCATGACGTAGGTGTACCCCTGGCGACCGAGCCGCACGAAGTTGTAGTACTGCGCGAGCACCATCGACGCGCCGGTGGAGAAGTTCAGCGTGAACGTCGCGTCGGTCTTGCCCAGGTAGTTCTCGTAGAAGACGAGGTCCTTGGCGAGGTCGGCCTCTTCGCGGAAGACCAGCCATCCGATGCCGGGGTAGACCAGCCCGTATTTGTGCCCCGAGACGTTGATCGAACGGACCTGCTCGAGCCGGAAGTCCCATTTCGAGTCCGGGTAGAGGAAGGGCCAGACGAATGCGCCGCTGGCGCCGTCGACATGGATCGGAATGTCGAGGTCCCGCTTCTTGCGGACGTCCCGCAGGAGCTCGTCGATCCCGACGACATCGTCCTTGTGGCCGGTGAACGTGGTGCCGAGGACGGCGACGACGCCGATCGTGTTCTCGTCGAGATGGGGCTCCACGTCCTGCGGGCCGATCGTGTACTTGTCCTCGGCGAGCGGCACGATCCGCGGCTCGACGTCGAAGTAGCGGCAGAACTTCTCCCACACGACGTGGACGTCACCCCCGAAAACCAGGTTGGGCCGGTCGGTCGAAAGGCCGGCTGCCTGGCGGCGCTCGCGCCACTTCCACTTCAACGACAGCGCGCCGAGCATGATCGCCTCGGACGAGCCCTGGGTCCGGCATCCGGTCGTCCTGCCGGGCGCGTGGAAGAGGTCCGCGAGCATACGCACGCAGCGCTGCTCGATCTCGGCGGAAATGGGGTACTCCGCATGGTCGATGAAATTGCGGTGAAGGTTCTCGGCGATCAGCCGTTGGGCCTCCGGCTCCATCCACGTGGTGACAAACGTGGCGAGGTTGCGCTGCGGGTCGCCCTCCATGGCGAGATCCACATCCACGAGCCTCATCGCGTCCGTCGCGGCCATGCCTTCCTCCGGGAAGGTCTCCGAGGGAGCGGGCACCGTCAGAAATCGGTTACCGAACAGAGCCGAGTCGTCGCGCTTGGTCATGCCTCGATTCAACAGCGCCGGATCCTGCCCCGGTCGAAGGACACACCGCGCGGCCGGCGCGGTCGGCGACAACCGTCCCAGACGGCCAGGCATGGGCACCGAGGAAGACGGAGTACGGCCGCCGGCCGGCCGGGGGCGGGGCCTTCCGCCGCGGGAAGCGACGCGTGGCCTGCGAGGCCGCCGTCGACGACGAGGACGTGGCCGCAGCCCTGGGCCGACGGCCGCTCGTCGAGCGGGCCCGCACCCCGGCGGTCGACGACGCCCTCCACCCGCACCAGGCGGTGCCCTCCCCGGCCGTGCACGGCGGCACCCACGACCGGCGTACCCGCGGCGCAGCCAACGCGACAGCCGACATCGGCCCCAGCCGCGAGTACGCCCGAGCCGCGCCCGGGGCGACGAGCACACCATCGAGCTCCAGGTCCGTGAAGACGGCGGACTTCGGCTCTGCACCAGCGTCTTCCCGGACGTCCCCAGGAACGACACCGAGCAGGAAATCTTCGTGGCGGCCGCCGTGGCCAACAGCACGTCGAGAAGCCGCTCACCGGCCCGGCGCCGGAACGGACGAAGCAGCCGGCCTGGCCAAGACACCGGACCGGTTCCGGGATTTGGCCCTGGCGCCGGTCCACGTGCCCGACGTCGCCTTCCCGCCCGCGGACTGTTCCGCCGTCGCGGAGCGGGTCGCGCAGTACGACGCCCGGAACGCGCCGGAGACCCGCGGCCCGCGACAGCGCGGGCCGCGTCGGCGGGCATGCGGCCGTACGCGGTCCGGTCTCCCGGCGGGCCCCCGGCCCCCGGCCGGCGCTGTGGTGCCCGCCCGCCGGCAGGCTGCCGCCCCGGCCAGGGGTGCGGGGCGCCGGTGGTGAGGGCGGTCTCGCGGGGGAGGGCGTGGTGGTGACGGGCAGGGCGGCAAGGATCAAGCGCTCGCGTCCCGGCGTGCGGGTACAGGGCGGGGTGAGCGGGAAGCCCCTGTCGGACCGATGGGTCCGGCAGGGGGCGGTCACTGCGTACGAGGTCGCTGAACGCTCTCTCGGGCGGACGGTCAGGCTGCAGCGGCCAGAACGGTGTCGATCAGCTGCCGCTGGTCCTCGGTGAGGTACGGATCCTGTAACTCCACCAGCTTGCTGTCGACGCGGACCACGTAGCGGAAGCCGTCCGGAACGGGGTCCTGCCCCGCAGGGCTCTCACCGCTGAGCGCGCGCTCAGCCAGCTGCTCCAGCTCGAGCCTGTCGCCGCGGCACTCCGTTTCGAGCGAAGCAGTCTGCTCCCCGCCCGCAAACCCGCCGGTGCGTGTGACGGTGATCAGCATGGTGAAACCTCCTTGAACAGAGCACCGCTTGGCCGGGCGTTCGGCCGGAGCCGGGCTCGTAAGCGGTGCACGGCTGTCGTCAGCCTTCGCCTGCCCGCAATCGCCGCGTACACGGCCTCTCCGCGTCCTTCGCGCGGAAGATGTCCGAAACACGGCTCTGCCAACGTTGAATGCCCGTACGAGCAAGCGGGTGTGGCTCCGAAGCGGAAGGCGCATAACCAGGGCGGCACAGGCGTCATCCACTCGCCTGCCGACGCCAGGGCATATGGCTGATGTGCCCGCCCCTTGCACACGGTGACGCACAGCGCACGTCGTCGGCGAGGGTGGCCCGGGCCGCCTCCCGGCGCCTGCGGGCGGTACGGCCGACGGGTCCGGAAACGCTCCCGCCGTTGCTGTGGCCGACGCCGTCCGGACCCGGGGCTGCCCTGAGGCCGGTCAGCTCTGCCGTGGTGTGCGGGTCGTGGGCGGGTCGTCGGCGAAGAGGGCGAGGAGTCCCGCGATGTCGCGGCCCGCTTCGGCGGGGTGGCGGAATTGGGCTCCGGGGCTGATGCGGTAGTGGTTGCGGCGCCCTTGGCGTACCCGGGTGAGGTATCCCCCCTGTTCCAGGTCCGCGACGATCGCCTGGAC
>NZ_JBVIWA010000018.1:0-177699 GCF_055595065.1 Streptomyces sp. NPDC040545 | reverse complement strand
ATCCACCGAAGTGGACGGGGTATCAACTTCTGGCGTTGATTTTTGGCACGCTGTTGAGTTCTCAAGGAACGGACGCTTCCTTTGTACTCACCCTCACGGGCTTTCCTCCGGGCTTTCGTTCTGTTCTTGCGTTTCCGACTCTATCAGACTCTTTCGTGTCCGACTTCCTCGGTGCTTTCCAGGTATTCGCTTTCGCGTTTTCCCTTTCCAGCGGCTCCAACCTTACCAGAACATTTCCGCGCTCTGCTTCTCGAAAGTCGCAGTCGGCTGGGATTTGAATTGGTGACCCTTGGAGAGGCCTTTCCCTTTCGGGCGGATCAGACTTTATCAGGTCTCCCTGGGTCTTGATTCCCACCCGCCCGCATGACGCGTCCGGACACATGTGTGTGCCGGGGTGCCGTGCGAGGTGGAGACGTAAACGTACTGGAGCGGGGCCCCCGGATGCAAATCCGGTTGCCCCGCTCCCGTTCGGTCGCTACGGCGAGGGTCAGACCTCGACGACGACCGGCAGGATCATCGGGCGGCGGCGGTAGCCGTCCGAGACCCACTTGCCCATCGTGCGGCGGATGAGCTGCTGGATCTGGTGCGGCTCGGCAACGCCGTCGGCCGCGGCGCGGGCGATGGCTTCCTCGATCTTCGGGATGACCGAGGAGAAGGCCGAGTCGTCGATGCCGGAGCCGCGGGCCTGGATGTTCGGGCCGCTGACGATCTTGCCCGTGCTGCTGTCCACCACGACGTAGACCGAGATGATGCCCTCGTCGCCGAGGATCTTGCGGTCCTTGAGGTGGACTTCCGTGACGTCGCCGACCGAGAGGCCGTCCACGTACACGTAGCCGGCCTGGACCTTGCCGGAGATCCGGGCCTTGCCGTCGATCAGGTCGACGACCACGCCGTCCTCGGCGATGACGATGCGGTCCTTCGGGACACCCGTCATGGCACCGAGCTCGGCGTTGGCGCGCAGGTGACGCCATTCACCGTGGACCGGCATCAGGTTCCGCGGCTTGCAGATGTTGTAGAAGTACAGCAGCTCGCCGGCCGAGGCGTGGCCCGAGACGTGCACCTTGGCATTGCCCTTGTGCACGACGTTGGCGCCCCAGCGGGTCAGGCCGTTGATCACGCGGTAGACCGCGTTCTCGTTGCCCGGGATCAGGGACGACGCCAGGATCACCGTGTCGCCGGGGACGATCCGGATCTGGTGGTCGCGGTTGGCCATACGGGACAGGGCCGCCATCGGCTCGCCCTGGGAACCCGTACAGACCAGCACGACCTCGTCGTCCGGCAGGTCGTCGAGGGTCTTGACGTCGACGACGAGACCGGCCGGGACCTTCAGGTAGCCCAGGTCACGGGCGATGCCCATGTTTCGGACCATCGATCGGCCGACGAAGGCGACCCTGCGGTCGAATTCGTGGGCGGCGTCGAGGATCTGCTGGATGCGGTGCACGTGGCTGGCGAAGGACGCCACGATGATCCGCTTCTGGGCACTCGCGAAGACCCCGCGGATGGCGTTGGAGATGTCGCGCTCGGGCGGGACGAAGCCCGGGACCTCTGCGTTCGTGGAGTCGGAGAGAAGGAGGTCGATGCCCTCTTCGCTCAGACGCGCGAAGGCGTGCAGGTCGGTGAGGCGGTTGTCCAGCGGAAGCTGGTCCATCTTGAAGTCGCCGGTGGCCACGACCATGCCGGCGCCGGTGCGGATGGCCACGGCCAGGGCGTCCGGGATGGAGTGGTTGACCGCGATGAACTCGCAGTCGAACGGGCCGAGGGCCTCGCGCTCGCCTTCCTTCACCTCAAGGGTGTAGGGGCGGATGCGGTGCTCCTGGAGCTTCGCCTCGATGAGGGCCAGCGTCAGCTTGGAGCCGATCAGCGGGATGTCCGCCTTCTCCCGGAGGAGGTAGGGGACGGCGCCGATGTGGTCCTCGTGGCCGTGCGTGAGGACGATGCCGTCGATGTCGTCGAGGCGGTCCCGGATGGACGAGAAGTCCGGCAGGATCAGGTCGATGCCCGGCTGCTCCTCCTCGGGGAAGAGGACGCCGCAGTCGACGATCAGCAGACGGCCGTCGTACTCGAAGACGGTCATGTTGCGGCCGATCTCGCCGAGACCACCCAGGGGGGTGACTCTGAGGCCGCCCTTGGGCAGCTTCGGCGGCGGACCGAGTTCCGGATGCGGATGGCTCAAAAGTGTCTCCTCACCACGCACGCCACGTACCCCGGAAGGCACGTGGCGCGCATGTCATTCGTGCACTTGCTGTTGTCTGTTCTGTATTTGTTCGTTCGTTCTTATTCAGTTGTGAAGTCTGTTGTCAGAGCTGTACCCCGCCAGCAGCAAGATCGATCTTGAGCTGGGCCGTCTCTTCGGCGGTCAGCTCGATCAGCGGGAGCCGCAGCGGGCCGGCGGGCAGGCCCTGCAGGTTCAGCGCGCCCTTGGTGGTCATCACACCCTGGGTACGGAACATGCCGGTGAAGATCGGGAGCAGCTTCTGGTGGATCTCGGTCGCCTTCTGGACGTCTCCGCCCAGGTAGGCCTCCAGCATGGCGCGCAGCTCGGGGGTGACCACGTGGCTGACCACGGAGACGAATCCGGCCGCGCCGATCGACAGGAGCGGCAGGTTCAGCATGTCGTCACCCGAGTACCAGGCCAGGCCGCTCTGCGCGATGGCCCAGCTTGCACGGCCGAGGTCGCCCTTGGCGTCCTTGTTGGCAACGATACGGGGATGCTCGGCCAGCCGGACCAGGGTTTCGGTGTCGATCGGGACACCACTGCGGCCGGGGATGTCGTAGAGCATGACCGGCAGCCCGGTGGCGTCGGCGATCGCCGTGAAGTGCCGGAAGAGGCCCTCCTGCGGCGGTTTGCTGTAGTACGGGGTGACGGCGAGCAGGCCGTGTGCGCCGGTGCGCTCGGCCTGGCGGGCCAGCTCGAGGGTGTGGCGGGTGTCGTTGGTGCCGATGCCCGCGACCACGTGGGCGCGGTCTCCGACGGCTTCGAGTACGGCTCGTACGAGGTCGTTTTTCTCCGCGTCGGTGGTGGTCGGCGACTCACCGGTGGTGCCGTTGATGATCAGGCCGTCGTTGCCTGCGTCCACCAGGTGGACGGCGAGCTGCTGCGCGCCGTCGAGGTCGAGTACGCCATCCGCCGTAAACGGCGTGATCATGGCGGTGAGGACCCGCCCGAAGGGGGTCTGCGGAGTCGAGATCGGAGCCATGGGTAACACGCTACTCGCTGCCCTGCTCGCGGTGTCCCCTCGGGGGACGTCAACGGGGTGTTGGACGCCGGCACTGCCTGCTCGGGGGTTCAAGCAGTGCCGGGTCCGTTTGATCAGCCTAGATGAACTTTACGAAACGTCGCAATACGGACACTTAGGACTTGACGCCGTACATCTGTGCGCCGCGGGTGTACCGGCCCTTACGGGGCAACGCGACCGTTGCCGTTGTAGGCCGCGTACGTCAGCGGCATGAGCTTCGCCCAGTGCTGCTCCATCTTCTCGCCGACCATCTCGATCTCCCGCTGCGGGAAGGACGGGACCGCCGCGAGCTCGTGCTGCGTACGCAGACCGAGGAAGTGCATCAGCGAGCGCGCGTTGCAGGTGGCGTACATCGAGGAGAAAAGACCGACCGGCAGGACCGAACGGGCAACCTCCCGGGCCACGCCCGCGGCGAGCATCTCGCGGTAGGCCTCGTAGGCCTGCACGTAGGAGTCCTCCATGACGCGGCCTGTCAGTTCCTGCTGCGCCTGGGTGCCCTCGACGAAGACGTACTTGCCCGGGCGGCCCTCCTGGACCAGCTTGCGCTCGGCGTCCGGGACGTAGAAGACCGGTTCGAGCTCCCTGTAGCGGCCCGACTCTTCGTTGTACGACCAGCCCACGCGGTGGCGCATGAACTCGCGGAAGACGAAGATCGGGGCGCTGATGAAGAAGGTCATCGAGTTGTGCTCGAACGGGCTGCCGTGGCGGTCGCGCATCAGGTAGTTGATGAGGCCCTTGGAGCGCTCCGGGTCCTTCTGCAGCTCCTCCAGCGACTGTTCGCCGGCCGTGGAGACGCGAGCGGCCCACAGTACGTCGGAGTCGGCGGCGGAGTGCTTCACCAGCTCCACCGTCACGTCACTGCGGAAGCTGGGTTTCAGATCTGAAGCGGCGGTTTCGCTCACCGGGGGTCCTTCCAAACGTGCGTCCTGGGGCGCGCCCACTCTACGGCGCCCCTCGCGCGGCCTGCGCAGACGCACGCGGCAGGCGGGGTCCGCGTGGGGCCGCGCAGGGTCTCGTACAGCTGACGCACAGCCATGAATCTTTCCTGATGTCCCGGAATCCGGCACCGATCGACGGGCCCGTACGTCCTACCTAGGAGAACGCACACCCATCCACCCCGAGGAGATTCGCTCTGATGTTCCTCCGGCGCGAACCCGTCCCGTTCGCCTTCGTCTCCGAGGCCGACCGTTTCCGAAGCAACGTCACTCCGCCGCCGCGCGAGCGTCTGGGCAGGACCCAGTTGGCCGCCCGTACTCTGGTCGGACTGACCGTGGTTGCGGGGCTCGCCGGCTCACTGCTCCTCGGTATGCCCGCACTGCAGCCGAGCAAGGCGCCGGAGAAGTCGCAGCAGTCGGAGGCGTCCCAGGGGCGGTAGCCTCACGGGCACAGCCCAACCGAACGTGCATGTGAGTGAGGTCCAGCCGTGCCCCTGCCCTTCTTGACGGCCGACGGCGTATCCGATGTGGATGACGACGGCGACGGCGACGAGATCCTGGCCCATGCCGACCAGGACCGCTGGCGCCGGCCCTACCGGCCCGGCCCCTGGCGCGTGGGCATCGGCGCGCTGCTGCTCCTGCTGTCGGCCTTCATGCTGCTGGCCACGATGATCGTCGCCTTCGCGGGCGGCTGGGGCGGGGCCCTCGTCTGCCTGATCGCCGCTCTCGCGGTCGTCGGGTCGGCGGTGCAGACCCTGCGCGTCGGCGTCTGGGTGAGCCCCGCGGGGCTGCGCCGGGTGGGGTTCTTCGTGACCCGCACCACCGCGTGGAGCGAGATCGGCGAGCTCCGTACGGTGCAGCAGCCGGTGCGCTGGCTCGGGCTGCCGAGGACCGTACAGGGGCAGGCGCTGACGATGTCCGCGCGGGCCGGAGCGGAGGCGCCGGTGCTGCTGACCGACCACAACGCCGACTTCCTGTCGCGGACCGAGGCCTTCGACCGGGCCGCCGACATGCTGGGTGCCTGGGCCGACGAGTACCGGCCCGTGGCCGCCTGACCGGCCCGAACCGCCTCCGGAAGCCCGTACAGGGATCAGACCTGTACGGGCTTCTTGTCGTGGAGGGCGATCGCCCGCTGCATCGCCTTGCGCGCCCGCGGGGTGTCCCGGGCGTCGTGGTAGGCGACGGCGAGCCGGAACCAGCTGCGCCAGTCCCCCGGCGCGTCCTCGGTCTCGGCCTTGCGGCGTGCGAAGACCTCGTCGGCGGAGTCCCGCAGGATCCGCCCGTACCTGTCCCGCTCCAGCTCGTCGACGGGCAGTCCGCCCTCGGCCTCCAGCTCGGTCGCGAGGTGGTTGGCCCGCGTGACGAACCGGGTGTTCTGCCAGAGGAACCAGACACCGATGACCGGCAGGATCAGCACGGCCACCCCGAAGGTGACCGTGAGCAGGGTCCCGTGCTCGATCAGCATCAGGCCCCGGCTGCCGACCAGGACGAAGTAGACCACCAGGACGGCGGCCGTGAGGAAGTACGTGATCTTCGCGCGCATCGTGAAATCAGTCCGTCAGCCCAGGTCGAGGAAGTGTTCCAGGCCGAAGGTGAGGCCCGGGGTCTGCGCCACTCGGCGCACACCGAGCAGGATGCCCGGCATGAAGCTGCTGTGGTGCAGGGAATCGTGACGGATGGTCAGGGTCTCGCCCTCGCCGCCGAGGAGCACCTCCTGGTGAGCCAGCAGGCCGCGCAGGCGGACCGCGTGCACCGGGACGCCGTCGACGTCCGCGCCGCGCGCGCCGTCGAGCGCGGTGGCGGTGGCGTCGGGCTGGGCGCCGAGGCCGGCCTCGGCGCGGGCGGCCGCGATGAGCTGCGCCGTACGGGTCGCCGTGCCGGAGGGGGCGTCGACCTTGTTGGGGTGGTGCAGCTCGACGACCTCGACGGACTCGAAGTAGCGGGCGGCCTGGGCGGCGAACTTCATGGTGAGGACGGCGCCGATGGAGAAGTTCGGGGCGATGAGCACACCGGTCTCCGGCGAACCGTCGAGCCAGGTGCCCAGCTGCGCGAGGCGGTCCTCGGTCCAGCCGGTGGTACCGACGACTCCGTGGATGCCGTGACGGATGAGGAAGTCCAGGTTCCCCATCACCGATGCCGGGGTGGTCAGCTCGACCGCGACCTGGGCGCCGGCGTCGGCCAGCGTCTCCAGCTTGTCGCCGCGGCCGAGCGCCGCGACCAGTTCCATGTCCTCGGCGGCCTCGACCGCCTTGACGGCCTCGGCGCCGATCCTGCCCTGGGCGCCGAGGACTGCCACGCGCAGCTTGCTCATTTTGCTTCCTTACTCACGTACGGAACTAGGCGACCGCTTCGTCGAGACGGGCGGCCTGCTTCTCCTTCAGCGGGCCGATCACCGCGAGCGAGGGCCGCTGGGCCAGTACATCCTGTGCGACCGAGCGGACGTCGTCCGGGGTCACGGCGGCGATCCGGGCCAGCATGTCGTCGACGGACATCTGGTCGCCCCAGCACAGCTCGCTCTTGCCGATGCGGTTCATGATCGCGCCGGTGTCCTCCAGGCCGAGGACGGTGGATCCGGAGAGCTGGCCGATGGCCCGCTTGATCTCGTCGTCGGCCAGTCCTTCCGTCGCGACCTTGTCGAGCTCGTCGCGGCAGATCCGGAGCACGTCGTGCACCTGGTTGGGGCGGCAGCCCGCGTACACGCCGAAGAGGCCGGTGTCGGCGAAGCCCGAGGTGTACGAGTACACGCTGTAGGCGAGGCCGCGCTTCTCCCGGACCTCCTGGAACAGGCGCGAGGACATGCCGCCGCCGAGGGCGGTGTTCAGCACGCCCAGCGCCCAGCGGCGCTCGTCGGTGCGGGCGAGGCCGGGCATGCCGAGGACCACGTGGGCCTGCTCGGTCCTGCGGTTCACCAGGTCGACGCGGCCGGCGGTGCGGATGCGCTTGGCGCCGGTACGCGGGCCGATCGGCTCGGCGTCGGTGCGGGTCAGCGCGCCGGCCTTCTCGAACGCGGCACGGACCTGGCGTACGACCTTGTTGTGGTCGACGTTGCCGGCGGCGGCCACGACCAGGTGCGTCGGGTCGTAGTGCTTCTTGTAGAAGCGGCGGATCCGGTCGGCGCCGAGCGCGTTGATCGTGTCGACGGTGCCGAGGACCGGACGCCCCAGAGGGGTGTCCCCGTACATGGTCTGCGCGAACAGGTCGTGCACCATGTCGCCCGGGTCGTCCTCGGTCATCGCGATCTCTTCGAGGATGACGCCGCGCTCGGCGTCGACGTCCTCCTCGCGGATCAGCGAGCCCGTGAGCATGTCGCAGACCACGTCGATGGCCAGCGGCAGGTCGGTGTCGAGCACCCGGGCGTAGTAGCAGGTGTACTCCTTCGCCGTGAAGGCGTTCATCTCGCCGCCGACCGCGTCGATCGCGGAGGAGATGTCGAGGGCGCTGCGCTGGTGGGTGCCCTTGAAGAGGAGGTGCTCCAGGTAGTGCGTGGCGCCGTTCAGCGTGGGCGTCTCGTCACGGGAGCCGACGTGCGCCCAGATGCCGAAGGTGGCGGAGCGGACGGAGGGCAGCGTCTCGGTGACGATGCGCAGTCCGCCGGGCAGGACCGTGCGCCGGACGGTGCCGATGCCGTTGCTGCCCTTGAGGAGGGTTTGGGTACGGGCGACGGCCCGCCCCTCCGAAGAGGGGCGGGCCGTCACACGGGAACTACGCGACATCACTTGTCGGAGTCGTCCTTGTCAGTGTCGTCACCGGCGGCCTCGCCGTCGATCACGGGGATCAGGGAGAGCTTGCCGCGCTGGTCGATCTCGGCGATCTCCACCTGGACCTTGGTGCCGACCGCGAGCACGTCCTCGACGTTCTCCACGCGCTTGCCACCGGCAAGCTTGCGGATCTGCGAGATGTGCAGCAGGCCGTCCTTGCCGGGCATCAGGGAGACGAAGGCACCGAAGGTGGTGGTCTTGACGACCGTACCCAGGTAGCGCTCGCCGACCTCCGGCATGGTCGGGTTGGCGATCGAGTTGATCGTGGCGCGGGCGGCCTCGGCGGCCGGACCGTCGGAGGCACCGATGTAGATGGTGCCGTCGTCCTCGATCGTGATCTCGGCGCCGGTGTCCTCCTGGATCTGGTTGATCATCTTGCCCTTGGGGCCGATGACCTCACCGATCTTGTCCACCGGGATCTTGACGGTGATGATCCGCGGGGCGAAGGGGGACATCGCGTCCGGCGTGTCGATCGCTTCCATCATCACGTCGAGGATGTGGAGGCGGGCGTCGCGGGCCTGCTTGAGGGCGGCGGCCAGGACGGAGGCCGGGATGCCGTCGAGCTTGGTGTCCAGCTGGAGCGCGGTGACGAACTCCTTGGTGCCGGCGACCTTGAAGTCCATGTCGCCGAAGGCGTCCTCCGCACCGAGGATGTCGGTGAGGGCGACGTAGTGGGTCTTGCCGTCGATCTCCTGGGAGATCAGGCCCATGGCGATACCGGCGACGGGGGCCTTGAGGGGCACACCGGCGTTCAGCAGCGACATGGTGGAGGCGCAGACGGAGCCCATGGACGTCGAACCGTTGGAGCCGAGGGCCTCGGACACCTGGCGGATCGCGTAGGGGAACTCCTCGCGGGTCGGGAGGACCGGCACGATCGCGCGCTCGGCGAGCGCGCCGTGGCCGATCTCGCGGCGCTTCGGCGAACCGACGCGGCCGGTCTCACCGACGGAGTACGGCGGGAAGTTGTAGTTGTGCATGTAGCGCTTGCGGGTCACCGGGGAGAGGGTGTCCAGCTGCTGCTCCATGCGGAGCATGTTGAGGGTGGTGACGCCCAGGATCTGGGTCTCGCCACGCTCGAACAGCGCCGAGCCGTGCACGCGCGGGATGGCCTCGACCTCGGCGGCGAGGGTACGGATGTCCGTGAGCCCGCGGCCGTCGATGCGGACCTTGTCCTTGATGACGCGCTCGCGGACCAGGGCCTTGGTCAGGCTGCGGTAGGCGGCGGAGATCTCCTTCTCGCGGCCCTCGAAGGCCGGGAGGAGCTTCTCGGCGGCGATCTCCTTGACGCGGTCCAGCTCGGCCTCGCGGTCCTGCTTGCCCGCGATGGTCAGCGCCTGGGAGAGGTCACCCTTGACGGCGGCCGCGAGGGCCTCGTACACGTCGTCCTGGTAGTCCAGGAAGACCGGGAACTCACCCTCGGGCTTCGCGGCCTTGGCGGCCAGGTCGGCCTGAGCCTTGCAGAGGACCTTGATGAAGGGCTTCGCGGCGTCGAGGCCGGAGGCCACGATCTCCTCGGTCGGCGCCTCGGCGCCGCCCTTGACGAGGGCGATGGTCTTCTCGGTGGCCTCGGCCTCGACCATCATGATCGCGACGTCGCCGTCCTCCAGGACGCGGCCCGCGACGACCATGTCGAAGACGGCGTCCTCGAGCTCGGTGTGCGTCGGGAAGGCCACCCACTGGCCGCGGATCAGCGCGACGCGGACGCCGCCGATCGGGCCGGAGAAGGGCAGGCCGGCCAGCTGGGTGGACGCGGACGCGGCGTTGATCGCGACGACGTCGTACAGGTGGTCGGGGTTGAGCGCCATGATCGTGGCGACGACCTGGATCTCGTTGCGCAGGCCCTTCTTGAAGGACGGGCGCAGCGGGCGGTCGATCAGGCGGCAGGTGAGGATCGCGTCCTCGGAGGGGCGGCCCTCACGGCGGAAGAAGGAGCCGGGGATCTTGCCGGCCGCGTACTGCCGCTCCTCGACGTCCACCGTCAGGGGGAAGAAGTCGAGCTGGTCCTTGGGCTTCTTCGACGCGGTGGTGGCGGACAGCACCATCGTGTCGTCGTCCAGGTAGGCAACGGCGGAGCCGGCGGCCTGGCGGGCCAGACGGCCCGTCTCGAAGCGGATGGTGCGGGTGCCGAAGGAACCGTTGTCAATGACGGCCTCGGCGTAGTGGGTCTCGTTCTCCACTAGCGTTTTCTCCATTTTCGTCGTCTCCGTCCGCCGCCCGTGTGGCGGTGGACGGTTGCGGAGAAGCGCTCCTGGCGTGCGGGCCGGTCTTCGATCGAAGCATCCGGTTCGTTGCCCCCTGGGGGCATTCCGGGTGCCACTACCGAGGACCGGCGGCGTGGGAGGGCGCTCCTCCTCTTCAGTTGTGCGCGTCTTCCTCAGACGCGCACGTGCGTCCGTTCCAGACTACAAAGGGTCCGGTCCTGTGCGCACGTACAGCAAAGGGAGCGGCCCCCTGATGTGGGAACCGCTCCCTTCACGGCGTCTTACTTGGCGCCGGCCGCACCGCGGCGGATGCCGAGGCGCTCGACCAGCGTACGGAAGCGCTGGATGTCCTTCTTGGCCAGGTACTGCAGCAGGCGGCGACGCTGGCCGACCAGGATCAGCAGACCACGACGGGAGTGGTGGTCGTGCTTGTGCGTCTTGAGGTGCTCGGTCAGGTCCGAGATGCGGCGGGAGAGCATCGCAACCTGGACCTCGGGGGAGCCGGTGTCGCCCTCCTTGGCACCGAACTCGGTGATGATCTGCTTCTTCGTAGCGGCGTCGAGCGGCACGCGTACTCCTCGTTTTAGGTCTTCGTTGCCACCGAGTGCCCCAGGTCTGAGTCTCTGGGGAGCTTCCGTTACTCGGGAGGCGGGGTCCGCTGAGCGCAGTCCACAGACCCTTGGGAGAGGATCCGGGGGACGCGTACACAAACGGCCGTCACACAGCGTACCAGGCTGCCGGGACGCGACGTCTCAGCTGGTGAGAGCGCGGGCCCGGGAGTAGACGTCCAGCACAGCCAGGGTCAGGGGCACGAGGCTGAGCAGGACCGCCGCCTCGGTGAGGTCGAGCAGCCTTCCCCAGAAGGGTGACAGGCCCTTGCGGGGGATGACAAGCGCAATTCCCGCGAGGAGGGCCGCGCCGGCGGCGACGGCGGCGGTCAGCCAGATCGTACGGAGGTCCAGGCCGCTGTGGTCCTGCTCCCGCAGGAGGGCTTCGAGCAGGTCGGTCGGCGGGTGCAGGGCCATGCCCAGGATCAGCAGCGCGATGGCGACGAGGCCCGCGGTCAGGGCGCAGACCACCTGGGAGGTGTAGCGGAAGAGGCGGGCGCGCAGCAGCATGGCGAGGCCGGTGGCGAGCGCCAGCAGGCGGCCCCAGGTGTTCTCGGAGAAGCCGAGGACGGCGGCGGCGCCGACGGCGACGGCGGCGCAGCCGCCGACCAGGCCGAGCAGCATCTCGTGGCCGCGGCGGGCCTGGGCGGCGATGGCCTCGGCGTCGAGCGGGGCGGAGCCCGGCTCGTGCTGGTCGGAGCCGGTCTGCTCACCGTGCGGCTCGGTCTCGTAGCGGTCCGGGGTCCCCATGTGGTCGACGTACTCGTCCGTGGCGCTCTGCGGGGCGGTGTAGCCGATGGGCAGGCGGGCGAAGCGGGCCGAGAGGCCGGGGAGGAAGGCGACGAGGCCGATGGCCACGGGGGCGCAGACGGCGGCGGTGCGGGTGGCGGAGGCCTCGGTGGCGATGGCCACGAAGGTGGCGAGGGTTCCGGTGGCGGCGACGAAGGTGGCCGCGACGAAGGGGGCGTCGCCGCTGGGGGTGAGCGCGACCAGGGCTACGGAGGCGATCAGGGCGCAGACGCAGCCGAGCAGGAACTGGAGGCGCCCGGGTCCCTGGCCGACGGCCGGGGCGATGATCCCGGAGCCGGCGATCATCAGGTGCGGGAGGGCGCCGAGGCCGAGCGCGACGGCGGAGAGGCGGTCGCGGTAGACGCGGGCGCGCACTCCGGCGACGGCGGTGAGCAGGATGCCGACGGCGCCCGCGATGATCCCGGGCAGTCCGTGCATGTCGTGGCGGAGCGGGTCGGCGTACCAGAGGACGAAGCCCAGCATGACGAGCAGCACGGCGGCGCCGGCCAGGCCCGCGCCGCGCAGCATGTCGTCGCTCCAGCGGTGCCGGTCGCGGACGACGGCGGAGGCGACGGCGTCGGACACGTCGTCGAACACGGCGGGCGGCAGGGACTCGGCGAACGGGCGCAGGCTCAGCACCTCGCCGTCGAGGACCTGCTGGCCGGCGAGGGTCCGGGCGCCGTCGAGGACGGTGCCGGAGCGGCGTACGAGGTGGAAGCCGGTCGGGGCGCCCACCGGCTGGGTCTGGCCGGTGAGGCGCAGCAGCTCGGGGTAGACGTCGGCGACGGCGATGTCCTCGGGGAGGGCGACGTCGATGCGGCTGTCGGGGGCCACGACGGTGACCCTGCAGAAACCCGTCGTTGCGGCCGTACTCACCTGTGTGACCCCCCTGGTTGACGCTCGCACCGGCGGACGATTCGCGGATGCGCATACTGCGCGCGCCACCCTACCGGGCTTATGACCGACTGTCGGCAAGTAGGATCACCGTCGCGTGGGGGAGACCCCCTTCGCGCCCGGGACTTGGGGGCGCCGGTTGCGACGTCCCGTCCGTTTTCGAGGGATTGATGCTCCGGTGAGCCAGATCGTCGTCAAACGCCCGCCGCGGTCCCTGCCGCCCGAGGTTCCGGCGGAGGAGCTGCGGCTGGAAGCTCCGCCCGAACTTCCGCGCGGGCAGCAGGAGGGCATGCTGATGCAGCTCCTGCCGATGCTCGGCATGGGCTCCTCCGTCGTCTTCTTCTTCATGCCGGGCGCGGCCCCCTTCATGCGCATCATGGGCGTGCTGATGCTGGCGTCGACGGTGGCCATGGTCGTGGCCCAGTTGGCGCGCTTCCGGCGCGGTGCGCAGGGGCAAATGGCCGATGTGCGCCGGGACTACCTCAAATATCTCGCGCAGACGCGCCGTCAGGTCCGCCGGACCGCGCGGGCGCAGCGTGACGCGCAGCTGTATCTGCACCCGGCCCCCGAGCAGTTGTGGTCGGTGGTGGCGGAGGGCTCCCGGCTGTGGGAGCGGCGGGTCGGCGACCAGGACTTCGGGCAGGCCCGGGTGGGGCTGGGCGCGCAGCGCCTGGCGACCCCGCTGGTGGCGCCGGAGACCGCGCCGGTGGACGAGCTGGAGCCGCTGACCGCGGGCGCGATGCAGCGGTTCCTGAAGGTGCACTCCTCGCTGGACGGGCTGCCGATGGCGCTGTCGATCCGCGCCTTCTACCACGTGACGGTGTCCGGGGAGCCGGAGTCCGCGCGCAGTACGGCGCGGGCGATGGTGGCGCAGCTGGCGACGCTGCACTCCCCCGAGGACCTGATGGTGGCCGTGGTGGCGGCGCCGGGTGCGGTGCCCGCGTGGGACTGGACGAAGTGGCTGCCGCACACGCAGGTCCCGGGTCAGGTCGACGGGGCCGGTACGAAGCGGCTGTTCGGCGATGACCTGGTCGATCTGGAGGGGCTGCTGGCCTCCCGGCTGGAGGGCCGGCCGCGGTTCAGCCGCGAGGTGTCCCCGGTGCTGGACCAGCCGCACCTGGTGGTCGTGCTGGACGGTGGCATGGTGCCGCCGGACTCGGTGTTCGCCGCGGCCGAGGGCCTGCAGGGCGTCACCATCGTCGAGGTGGTCGCGGGCGAGCTGGACGAGCCGCGCGGCGGGCTGTCGGTCGTGGTGCGGCCGGGCCGGCTGCGTCTGGACTCGGGCGCGGGGGTCGCGTACGAGGGCGTGCCGGACACGCTGTCGCTGCCCGCGGCGGAGGCGCTGGCCCGGCAGCTGGCGCCGATGCGCACGGGCGGCGGGGACGACGACGAGCCGCTGCTGGCCAATCTGGACTTCACCGACCTGCTGAACCTGGGCGACGCGGCCGCGGTCGACGTCGCGCGGACCTGGCGGCCGAGGTCGGCCGGTGAGCGGCTGCGCGTGCCGATCGGTGTCGGTGAGGACGGCGCCCCGGTCATGCTGGACCTGAAGGAGGCCGCGCAGGAGGGCATGGGTCCGCACGGTCTGTGCGTGGGCGCGACCGGTTCCGGCAAGTCGGAGCTGCTGCGCACGCTGGTGCTGGGTCTGGCGGTCACGCACACCTCGGAGACCCTGAACTTCGTGCTCGCCGACTTCAAGGGCGGTGCGACCTTCACGGGCATGGGCCAGATGCCGCACGTCGCGGCGGTGATCACCAACCTGGCCGACGACCTCACGCTCGTGGACCGCATGGGCGACTCGATCCGCGGTGAGCTGCAGCGCCGGCAGGAGCTGCTGCGTTCGGCGGGCAACTACGCGAACATCCACGACTACGAGAAGGCCCGTGCGGCGGGTGCCCCGCTGGAGCCGCTGGCCTCGCTGGTGCTGGTCATCGACGAGTTCAGCGAGCTGCTGACGGCGAAGCCGGACTTCATCGACATGTTCATCCAGATCGGCCGCATCGGCCGTTCGCTGGGTGTGCACCTGCTGCTGGCCTCGCAGCGCCTGGAGGAGGGCAAGCTGCGCGGTCTGGACACGTACCTGTCGTACCGGATCGGTCTGCGGACCTTCTCCGCGGCGGAGTCGCGGACCGCGATCGGTGTGCCGGACGCCTATCACCTGCCGTCGGTGCCCGGTTCGGGCTATCTGAAGTTCGGTACGGACGAGATGACCCGCTTCAAGGCGGCGTACGTCTCGGGCACCTACCGCTCGGGCGGGCCGGACCTGTCGGTGGGGCAGTTCCCGGTGGAGCGGCGGCCCGCGCTGTTCACGGCGGCCCCGGTCCCGGTGGTGTACGCGGCCCCGGACCCGGCGTACCTGGCGGCGCAGTCGGTGCGCGAGGACGACGCGCTGGCGGACACGGTGCTGGACGTGATCGTGAGCCGGCTGGAGGGCCAGGGGGTGCCGGCGCACCAGGTGTGGCTGCCGCCGCTCGACCAGGCGCCGCCGCTGGACCAGCTGCTGCCGGCGCTGGCGCCGAGCCCGGAGCGCGGGCTGCACGCGGACGGGTACACGCGGCCCGGCGGGCTCGTCGTCCCGCTCGGCCTCATCGACAAGCCGTTCGAGCAGCGGCGCGAGGTGCTCTACCGGGACTTCTCGGGTGCGGCGGGCCACATGATGGTGGTCGGCGGTCCGCAGTCGGGCAAGTCGACGCTGATGCGGACGCTGATCGCCTCGTTCGCGCTCACCCACACCCCGCGCGAGGTGCAGTTCTACGGGCTGGACTTCGGCGGCGGCAGTCTGTCGTCGATCGCCGAGCTGCCGCACGTGGGCGGGATCGCCTCGCGCCTGGACCCGGAGCGGGTCCGGCGTACGGTCGCGGAGGTGGGGGGCATCCTCAACCGCCGCGAGGAGTTCTTCCGCTCGAACAACATCGACTCGATCGGCACCTACCGGCGCCGGCGGGCGGCCGGTGACCTGCCCCAGGAGCCGTGGGGCGACGTGTTCCTGATCGTCGACGGCTGGGGCAACTTCCGGGGCGAGTACGAGGGCCTGGAGCAGATCGTCACGGACATCGCCTCCCGTGGTCTGGGCTACGGCATCCACGTCGTGATCACCGCGGCGCGGTACATGGAGGTCCGGGCCGCGCTCAAGGACCAGATGCTCAGCCGCCTGGAGCTGCGGCTCGGTGACACGATGGACTCCGAGTTCGACCGCAAGGTCGCGGCGAACGTCCCCACGGGGATGCCCGGCCGCGGCCAGGTCGCGGAGAAGCTGCACTTCCTGGGCGCGCTGCCGCGGATCGACGGCTCGCACGAGGCGGCCGACCTGTCGGAGGCCACGGCCTCCTTCGTGGCCGCGGTGAAGCAGAACTGGGCGGGTCAGGCGGCTCCCGGCG
The DNA here is from genome assembly GCF_055595065.1 of Streptomyces sp. NPDC040545. Taxonomy (NCBI): domain Bacteria; kingdom Bacillati; phylum Actinomycetota; class Actinomycetes; order Kitasatosporales; family Streptomycetaceae; genus Streptomyces; species Streptomyces sp. NPDC040545. Next base: position 161,901 of record NZ_JBVIWA010000018.1, on the reverse strand, counting down.
TACGGCTGCTGCCGCGGCTGCTCCACTCCGACCAGCTGCCCAAGGGCGGGGAGTACCCCGGCCGCGGGATCGCGATCGGCATCGACGAGACCGACCTGGAGCCGGTGTTCGTCGACTTCGAGACCGACCCCTTCCTCCTCGTCTTCGGCGAGAGCGAGTCGGGCAAGACGAACCTGCTGCGGCTCATCGCCAAGCAGATCTCCGAGCGGTACACGCCTGATCAGGCGCGTCTGGTCGTCGGCGACTACCGGCGGGGCCTGCTCGGGGCGCTGCCGGAGGAGCACCTGCTGGAGTACGCGCCGATGGCGAGCTCCCTGCAGATGCACATGGAGGCGCTGGGCGGGGTGTTCTCGCGGCGCCAGCCGCCGACCGACGTCACTCCGCAGCAGCTGCGCGACCGCAGCTGGTGGACGGGCCCGGACGTGTTCATACTCATCGACGACTTCGACCTGGTCTCGACGAGCCAGGGCAATCCACTGGCGCAGCTGGTGGAGTTCCTGCCCTTCGCCCGTGACACGGGCGTCCGCTTCATCATCGCGCGCAACTCGGCGGGTGCCTCGCGTTCGATGTACGAGCCGTTCATGCAGCGGATCAAGGAGCTGGGCGCGCAGGGCCTGATCCTGTCCGGCGACCCGTCCGAGGGCGACCTGGTGGGCACGGTGCGGCCGCGTCCGATGCCGCCGGGCCGGGCCAGCTTCATCTCGCGCAAGCGGGGTACGTCACTGGTCCAGCTCGGCCGGATGCCGGCCGGTATGTGATCCGCTCCCCGGTGGCCGGGCACCTGCCCAGGGCCGGCCACCGGGGAGGATCGGGTCGAAACCTCCCCGTCCGGCGGGCGCGGCACCGATAATCGGCGGTGAAGACGCTCCACCGAGGGAAAGGCCGCCCATGGGCACCCAGCAGGAGAAGGACGAGCTGTACGCGCTCGACATCAGCGGTGTGGAGTGGGAGGGGCCGCCCGGAACCAGTCCGGACGAGGAGCGCGTCGAGATCGCCCGCCTTCCCGAGGGGGCGGTGGCCATGCGGTCCTCGCTGGACCGTGACACGGTGCTGCGCTACACGGCCGCCGAGTGGGAGGCCTTCGTACTCGGGGCCAGGGACGGCGAGTTCGACCTCGACCGCCGGCAGCCCTGACGGGACGGACGCACGACGACGCCGAAGGGGCGCGCCCGGTGTGGGCACGCCCCTTCGGCGTGTGCGGACCTGTGTGGCGACCGGGCTCAGAAGGCCTCGGTGAACAGGGTCGACGCCCGCTTGTCGGTGGCGCGGTAGTCGTCCTTGCCGCGCTCGATGAGCTGGGCGACCTTCTCCAGCGTGGCCTTCATGTGCTCGGCCTTGCCCTTGTACTTGGTCGTCAGCTCGAGGTACTTGCCGTGCGCCTCACCGTCCCAGGTGTCCGTGACGGTCTTCACCGCCTGCTCCATCGCGGCCAGGTCGTCGATGATGTTCTTGGAGACCTGGCGGATGCGGGTGGCCATGAGCTGGACGCTCTCGTATTGGACCTTTGTGTGGCCGTCGTCGGCAGCCATGTGCTTCTCCTTCGCGCTGGGTGGGTTACTTGAAAACGGCGTGTGTCAGATGCCGTTGAGGCCGGAGCTGTTGCCACCGGCGCTCGACTGGATCGACTTGAAGGCCGCGCGCACCTCGTCGTCCTGGGCGTTGGTCAGGTTCTTGGTCTGGGACACCGCGTTGTGCAGGACGCCGAGCAGGCGACGGATCTCGTCGTGGTCGTCATTCACCACCGTCTGGGCGGAGACGAACCCCGAGGCACCGACACCGGTCCAGCCGGCGCTCACCGTGGCGAGGATGTCGGCCAGCTCGCGGGCCTGCCTGGAAACGGCATTGGCCGTCTCTTCGATCTTGATCTTGGCCTGGACTACCGGATTGTCTGCAAGTCCGAAGGTGTTCGTGCTCATCCGAAGCTCCTCACTTCTCAATTCGCCGGCGGAACCGGCGGATTGCGCAGCGGAGCGGACGTGCCTGGCGCGGAATCTGAGCCACGCGCCCCGGGCGGTCCCCCTCCGCTTCACGCGATCCCCCGATCACACTCGTGAAGCCTGGTGTCACTTTAGCCAGTTCATCTGACAGCCCCAACACCAGTAGGGCGGTTCCGTAGATGAACTGTGACCGTTCACTGCAAACGGCGCTTTCGGGCGCGGGCGTCCCGGACGACCGTCGCGGTACCGGCGATGACGGCGATCAGGACCGCACCGATGCCGAGAGCGTACGTGCCGAACCGCTCTTCGCGCTCCTGGGCCGTCTCGGTGAGTCGCAGCGGGGCCGCCTCCGGGGCGGTCGCCGGGGGCGGGCCGGGGTCGGGGACCGGGGCCTTGGGGGCCTGCTGGTCGTGGGAGAGCGCGCGCACCGGGTCGATGACGCCCCAACCCACGTAGTCGTCACGGCCGTTGACCGCGCGTTCGGCGGTGTTCTGGATCTGCCAGACGATCTGCTGCGCGGACCATTCCGGATGCTTGGCGCGCAGCAGGGCGGCGACGCCCGCGACGTACGGCGCGGAGAAACTGGTGCCGTTGTCGATGCACTGGCCGAAGCCGGGGACGGTGGAGACCATGTCGACGCCGGGCGCCGCCACCCCGATGAAGTCGCCGGGCTGGGAGAACCCGGCCCGCTCGTTGTTGCGGTCCGAGGCTCCTACGGCGAGCACGCCGGGGAAGGCCGCCGGGTAGGTCTTGCGCTTCTGGCCGCTCATGCCGTCGTTGCCCGCCGAGGCCACCACCACGACGTTGGCGGCTATGGCCTTCTGGACCGACTTGCCGAGATCGGACTCGGCGGACAGCTGCGCGTCGGTGTCCTGGGAGATGTTGATCACTTGGGCACCCTTGCCCACCGCGTGGTCGATGGCCTGGCTCAGGTTCGAGGCGTTGCCCTTGCCCTGCCCGTCGTTCTGCCGGATCGGGATGATCGTGGAGTCCGGGGCCAGGCCGACGAAGCCGGTGCCCTGCTGGGGGCGGGCCGCGATCAGCCCGGCGACCTTGGTGCCGTGGCCGATGGTGTCGGTGGTGCCGTCGCCGCCCTTGGGGTCGACGAAGTCCTTGCCGGCTCCGGTGTCGATGGCCGCGCTGAGCTGCGGGTTCGCCCGGTCCACACCGGTGTCGATGACCGCGACGCGGACGCTGTTGCCACTCTTGTCCTTGCCCTTGGTCTGCGCCCAGAGCTCGTCGAGCAGCAGCCGCTGGAGGGCCCAGGGCCGGTCCTCGATCTGCTTCTTCATCGGGAAGGTGCACTCCCCCGCGCCGTCGAGGCGCAGCGCGTACGGGGGCTGGGGCGCGGCGGCCGCGGCGGCGGCCGTGCCCGTGCCGCCCGAGGCCAGGGTGAGGGCGAAGGCGGCGGCCAGGAGGGTCCGCCGGGACGCGTGGGTCTGGGTCATCGGCGGCTTCCTCACGAACCCTGCGGCTGACGGGCGGAGTTGGTGTCCAGGCGCGGCCCCTTGGAGAGGAACTCCGACCAGGCGATGGGCACCATGGCCGGGTTGACGCCGGCGTAGCCGAGCCGGACCTGCGCCTGGCTGGCCTCGGGGCGGCCGTCCGTACCGGCCTTCGACTGGTCGGGGGCGCCGATCTTCGACTGCTCGGCGTCGCTGTCGCCGTTGGCCTGGACGGCGTAGCGCAGACCGGTGTCGGTGACCAGGAAGAGGGAGCCGCCGGCGGTGGTCTGCTTGCCCTGGACCTGGGTGTACAGCAGACCCGAGCCGGGGGTGACGTACGCGCTGGTGCCGCTGGCGGTGATGTCGATCGGGAAGCCGGTGCCGGCCCATGTGCTCAGGGTCTGGTTGCCCTGGGCGTCGACCGAGCGCAGGACGCTGCAGACCGTGTCGCGGTTGTTGTCCCCGCCGGACTGGCCGCCTGCGGGCGGCGTCGTCTGGTTGATCCGTTCGGTCTTCTTCTGGGGCCACTTGACGTCGCCGGCAAACGGGGCGGCGTCCGGGTTGATCGACTGGAGGTCGATCTCGCGGGGCTTGCCGTGCATGTTGAGGCCGTCGGTCGCGGGAGCCGAGATCAGCAGCCAGGCGACGAAGTCGGAGACCGGTGCGACCTTCCCGGGCAGCACCACGTAGTGCTGTGCGCCGGAGCCGGTCTGCGCCTTGAGCACCATCCCGACCTTGTTGTCGGCGGTGCCCAGACCCTTCACCCCGGCGTCGGTACCGGCCTTGCCGGGCAGGGGCGGGAAGGACAGGTCGTCGCCGGAGTTGAGGGTCCCCAGCCATTCCGGGCTGACCTGCTGCGGGGTGGCGCCGGTGCCGACGAGCGCGTTGGTCATCGTCCCGGCCGCCGGGGTGCCCTCCGGGAACTTGTACTTCGTCCCGGCCGCGTCGACCAGGTAGCGCTCCTGGCCCGCGGCCGTGCTCTGCACGTACAGCGACTGGGTGTCGGTGAGCCTGCGGGCGTCGTCCGTCTTGACCGCCTCGCGGTCGGCGAGCACGAAGGTGGCGGTCTGCACGCCCCGGCCGTTGCCGCCCGGCTGCTGGCAGACGGCCCAGCGCTTGGCCTTGCCCGCGTCCTCCTTGGAGGGGAGCCGGTCGGGGGCGTACGGGATGCCGATGATGGGGCCGCGCGGCGGGTTGCCCGCGTCCAGGACCTTGTCCTGGACCTGGATCACCTTGAACTTCGCCGGATCCAGCAGGAGTCGGGCGGAGGCGAGGTTCAGCACCGGGTGCAGCCGGGTCTGGTCCTTGCCGCCCACCTTCGTCGTCAGGACCACGTACCGGGTCGTCGAGTCCTTGCCGACGATGACGCTGGTCCCCGGTTCCGCCCAGCCCTTGGGGGCCGTCGGCTTGAACATGCCCCAGGCACCGAATCCGGCGAGCACGAGCGCGCCGACGATCAGCCCGGGAAGGATCGCGCGCAGCGGACGCGGCGCGCCTTCCTCGGTACCCGTGGCGGATGGCTGGAGGAACGCGGCCACCGTGCGCCGCTTCGCAAAGGTGTACGCGTTGAGCTCATCACGTCGTGATGCCATGACCGCCTGTATCTCCCCGCACGGCCCGGCCGGTGAGTACGGTCCCCGGGCCTCGATTGTCGGACCGGGCACCTACTATGCCTCTTGACGGACGGTATGAAGGGGCCGGGTAGGGTGAGGCTGCCGCCCAGCCCCTTCCGCACCGGGTCGATCAGGGCTTGTTGGGGTGGATTGGGGAGATTCCGGAGTCGTGCGCCAGGTGTCGCACAGCGCCGGGACTCACGGGGTCTGGCCCCGGAGAGGGGAAGTGCGCGAGTGATGGCCACCGCGACGGAGCAGCAGACCGGCGCGCCCGCACCGGCACGTGTCGGGGTGACGCCGCATCCGAAGTCGAGCCCCGGCCGCTTCGGTCCGTTCCGACTGCAACAGCTCGTGCTCCTCCAAGTCGCGGCAGCCGCCCTGCTGGTGGCCTGGGTGGTCGAACCGCTGCTGCTGGTTCCCGCCGGAGTCCTGGCGCTCGTCCTGGTGCTGCTCGCGGTCGTACGCCGCCACCAGCGCTCCCTGCCGGAGTGGATCGGCGGCGCGCTCGCGCTGCGTTCGCGCCGGCGCCGGGCCGCCTCCTTCACCGTGCCCGCGGGCACGGAGCCGGGGCTCGCCCCGCTGGTCGAAGCCGATCCGGCGCTGCGCACCCTCACCTTCAGCGACCGTGACCGGCGTCCGGTCGGGATGATCGGCGACGGGACCTTCCTGACCGCGGTCGTCCAGGTGGACACGGACGCCACCGCGCTGCGGCCCGACCGGGCGACGCGGCCGCTGCCGCTGGCCGTCGTACGGGACATCCTCGAAGTGGACGGTATCCGGCTGGAGTCCGCGCAGCTCGTGCAGCACACCCAGCCGGCGCCGGCCCCGCACCTGCCCGCGCAGTCGATGGCGACCCGCAACTACGCGCCGCTGCAGGCCCGGACGGGCACCCCGGCGGTCCGGCTGACGTGGATCGCCCTCAAGCTCGACCCGGAGCTGTGCCCGGAGGCCGTCACCGCGCGCGGCGGCGGACTGGCCGGTGCGCAGCGCTGCCTGGTGCGTGCGGCGGACCAGCTGGCGAGCCGGCTGGCCGGGGCCGGCTTCACGGCCACCGTGCTGACCGAGCAGGAGCTGACGGCGGCGCTGGCCACCTCCTCGTGCGCCAACCCGATGGCGATCACCCAGGCCGGGCGGTCGAACAGCACCGGGCGGCGGACCGAGGAGACCTCGCGCACCTGGCGCTGCGACGACCGGCGGCACACGACGTACTGGATAGGCCGCTGGCCGCAGTTGGGCGGTGGCGGCGCGGCGGCGCTGCCGCAGTTCGTGGCGCTCCTCACCTCGCTGCCCGCGCTCGCGACGAACTTCAGCCTGACGATGGCCCCGGCGGAGCGACAGGGCGTCACCTTGAGCGGGCACGTACGGGTGACGGGGCGCAGCGACGAGGAACTGATCGCGGCGCGCCGGGAGTTGGAGAGGACGGCGCGGGGCGTGAAGACCGGGCTGGTGCGGCTCGACCGTGAACAGGTGCCGGGGCTGCTGGCTTCGCTGCCGCTGGGAGGGGCGCGATGAGGGGCGGATTCGGGCTGGTCGGCCCGCGTCGGGAACGGCACGTGGTGCCCGCGGCGGACCTGGACCTGCTGGCGCTGCCCGTCGGGGACGACGGGGTCGTCATCGGCGTGGACGCCGAGGGCCGGTCGGCGGTGCTGGGCATCAACCGGCCGACGCCGTACGAGGTGACGCTGATCGGCGGCCTGTGGACGGCACAGGTGCTGGCGCTGCGCGCGGCGGCCACGGGTGCGCGCGTGGCGGTGGAGACCGGGCGCGGGCAGGTGTGGTCCGGGCTGGCCCAGGCGGCGGGCGGCGGGCAGCAGTGCGTGACCCTGCACGAGGTGGGCCGGATACCGCCGCAGGGCGCCTCGGCGGGCAGCCCGGTGCTGGTGATCCGCGACTGCGGGATGCGGCCGCCGCGCGGGCGCGTGGTGGCCGGGCCGTGGCAGTCGGTGCTGACCCTGCTGCCGTACCTGAGCCCGACGGCGCCGCGCCTGCTCCAGCAGTCGTCGCTGGTCGGGGTGCAGCGGGTGTCCCCGGACGAGGCGGAGCAGATCGGCCGCCTGATGCGGCTCCCGAGACAGGCGGTGGACTCCCTGCCGACGCTGGGCGACGGGGTGACCCTGTGGTGCACGCCGCGGGACCGGCAGTTCGTGATGACCCAGGGGACGGATGCGGAGACGGGCCTGCTGGGCGGGGCCCGGCGCATCGACTGACCCGGCTCCCTGAGGGGGGCGGACAGTGGTGTCGGGGCGCGATTAGGGTGGGTCCGGGCGCGGCGAGGTGGGCGCCGGACCGGTGTTCGACAGACCAGGAGGACCAGTGAGCGGCGATCGGAACGAGAGGCGCGGCGGGACGTGGGACGTCCCGACGGACGATCAGTCCGACGCGGAGCCCGAGGTGACGGGCGAGTTCACCATCGACTACACCCCGCCTGCCTGGTACATGCAGGGCGGCGGGGCCCCGGCCGCGCAGGTACCGGGACTCCCCGAGGGCAGCGGCTTCGAGCCCCACCGTCCGTCGGAGCTGGAATCGCCCTCGACGATGCGGATCGCTCCGCCTGCTCCGCGGACGCCGTCCGACGGCGCGGGCCTGCCTGTTCCGTTCCCGCCCGCTCCCGCGGCCCCGGCCGACCCGGCACCGGCGTACCAGGCTCCGGCCCTGCCGTACTCGACCCCGGCACCGGCCCCCGCCCCGGCTCCCGCTCCCGCCGTCGAGCCGGCGGCTCCGGCGCCCGTCGAGCCGGCTCTGCCGTACGCGACCCCGGCTCCGGTTCCCGCCCCGATCGAGCCTCCGGCCCCCGCTCCGGCTCCGGTTCCGGTTCCGGCTCCCGTGGAGGCTCCGGCTCCGGTTCCGGCTCCCGTCGAGGCTCCGGCTCCGGTTCCGGTTCCCGTCGAGGAGGCCCCGCCGGCGCTCGAAGCCCCGGCCCCGGTCGCCGACGTACCCGCACCCGCGCCCGCGGCCGAGGAGGTCGTTCCGGAGCCGGCTCCCGTCGGCACCCCGCCCGTCGTGACGCCGTTCCCGGCCCTGCCGCCGGTCGACGCGGTCACGCCGTACCCGCCCCTGCCGTCGGCCCCCGTCACGGAGCCGGCTGCCGACCTGGTGGCGGAGGTTCCGCCCGCGCCCTGGGCCGGACCGCAGGACACTCCCGCCGAGGGGACGCCCGTACTGCCGTCCGCCGAGCAGCCCGCAGCGGCGCCCGCGCCTGCGCCTGCGCCGGTCGGCCCCGCGGACGCGCCGCCGGCCGTCGTGGAGACCCCGTTCGGGGGACCCGTCGACGAACTGCCGTCGCCGCCGCCCGCGTTCGGGACCCCGGACGCCTACCCGTTCCCGCCGCCGACTCCGGCGCCGCCCCAGCCTCAGCACTACGACCCGCGCACCGCCGGGCAGTGGTCGGCCGGGCCCGGGCAGCAGCAACCCCCGCAGCACCAGCACCAGCCACAGCCGCACGACCCGCGCTACTCGGCCGGGCAGACCGGCGGCGGGGCGCCGCTGGGCTACACCGCCGCCGTCGAGCTGTCGTCCGACCGCCTGCTGCGCAACAAGCAGAAGCCCAAGAACAACAACAACGGCGTCGGCGGCCGGTTCCGCTTCGGCGGCAAGGCGGCCGAGGCGGAGCGCCAGCGCAAGCTGGAGCTGATCCGCACCCCGGTCATGTCCTGCTACCGCATCGCCGTCATCAGTCTCAAGGGCGGCGTCGGCAAGACCACGACCACCACCGCCCTCGGTGCGACCCTCGCCACCGAGCGCCAGGACAAGATCCTGGCCATCGACGCGAACCCCGACGCCGGTACCCTCGGCCGCCGGGTCCGCCGCGAGACCGGTGCCACCATCCGGGACCTGGTCCAGGCGATCCCGTACCTGAACTCGTACATGGACATCCGCCGGTTCACCTCGCAGGCGCCCTCCGGTCTGGAGATCATCGCCAACGACGTGGACCCGGCCGTCTCCACGACCTTCAACGACGAGGACTACCGCCGCGTCATAGAGACGCTGGGCCGCCAGTACCCGATCATCCTCACCGACTCGGGCACCGGCCTCCTCTACTCCGCCATGCGCGGCGTCCTGGACCTGGCCGATCAGCTGATCATCATCTCGACCCCGTCCGTGGACGGCGCCAGCAGCGCCAGCACCACTCTCGACTGGCTCTCCGCGCACGGGTACGCCGACCTCGTCTCGCGCTCCCTCACCGTCATCTCGGGGGTCCGCGAGACCAGCAAGATGATCAAGATCGAGGACATCGTGCAGCACTTCGAGACCCGCTGCCGCGGTGTCGTCGTGGTGCCGTTCGACGAGCACCTCGCGGCCGGCGCCGAGGTCGATCTCGACATGATGCGGCCCAAGACGCGCGAGGCGTACTTCAACCTCTCCGCACTCGTGGCCGAAGACTTCCTGCGGGCCCAGCAGCAGGCCCCGCAGGGACACTGGGGTGCGCCGCAGCAGCACCCGGCTCCTCAGCAGCCCTACGGGCAGCAGCCCCCTCAGCAGCCGCAGCCGTACGGCCAGCCCCAGGGCCAGCCCCCGTACCAGCAGCCGCCACAGCCCCAGCCCTACGGCCAGCCGTACCCGCAGCCCGGCCAGCCCTGGCAGCAGCCCCAGGCGCCGCAGCAGCAGCCGCCCCAGCCCCAGCAGCCCCCGCGCGACCCGCGCCTCGGCTGACCGGCCGCACAGCGAAGGGCCCGTACCACCCCGGGGGTGGTACGGGCCCTTCCGCTTCGTTCCGTCAGCGCTTCATGTCGTACGTGTCCGTCAGCACCCGCGCCCGCTTCACGTCGTCCGCGATCGCTTCCAGCAACCCGTCCAGCGACTCGAACTTCGCCATCCCCCGCACGTAGGCGAGGAAGTCGACGGCGACGTGCATCCCGTACAGGTCCAGCCCCACGCGGTCGATCGCGTACGCCTCCACGGTCCGCTCGGTCGCGTCGAACTGCACGTTCGTCCCCACCGAGATCGCCGCGGGCATCCGCTCGCCGTCCGCCGTCAGCCAGCCCGCGTAGACGCCGTCGGCCGGGATCGCGGTGTGCGGCTGCGTCTCGACGTTCGCCGTCGGGTAGCCGAGCTCGCGCCCGCGCTGCGCACCGCGCACCACCACGCCCTCGACGCGGTGCGGACGCCCCAGGATCTCGGCCGCGCCGTCCATGTCGCCCTCCGAGACCAGCCTGCGTGCCAGCGTCGAGGAGAACGGCACCCCGCCGGCCGCCTCGCCCCGCTCGACCAGGTCCACGACGTCCACCTGGTAGTCGTACGTGGAGCCCAGCTCGCGCAGGAAGTCGACGTTCCCCGCGGCCCGGTGGCCGAAGCGGAAGTTCGGGCCCTCGATGACGGCGCGCGCGTGCAGCTTGTCGACGAGGACCTTCACGATGAAGTCGGCCGGGGACAGCTGGGAGAACTCCGCCGTGAACGGCAGGATCAGCAGCGCGTCCACGCCCAGCCCGGCCATCAGCTCGGCGCGCCGGTCGTACGGGGCCAGGATCGGGGGGTGGCTGCCGGGGCGGACCACCTCGCTCGGATGTGGGTCGAAGGTGACCACCACGGAGGGGACGCCGAGCTCACGCGCCGTGGCCACGGCCCGTCCGATGATCAGCTGATGCCCCCGGTGCACGCCGTCGTAAGAGCCGATGGTGACGACGCTGCGTCCCCAGTCCTGGGGGATGTCCTCCAAGCCACGCCAGCGCTGCACTGTGACCGCTCCTCGCCCGAACCCGGTTGGTCCTTGAACTGATTGCCGATTGCAGGTCTAAGACTGCCATGCCGGTGGCCGGGGCCCCGCATCGGCATCTGACTGGGTACGCCCCCGTGTCTGCCGTCACGTCACATCCGCGGCCGCCCTGCTCAGGGTCTCCACCGTCCGCCGGGCGCTCGGCCCGAGCAGGGCCGCCGCCTCCGCCTCCGCCGTCGCCAGCCAGCGGGCCACCAGCGCCCCGAAACCCGGTTCGGCCCGGGCCAGCTCCACCGTCCGCCGTTCGAAGACCGCCGCCCCGCCCGGGGCCCGCAGCAGCTGCCGCCCGGTACGCCGCAGCAGCTCCCGCGTACGGGCCTCCGCGCGCCCGGGGGCCTTCGCCGCGAGCGCCCCGAGGAACGCGTCGAGCACGCCCGGATCGGCCTCCTCGCGCAGCAGGGTGTCGGCCAGCTCCCCCCGCAGCGGGTACGAGGCCGCCCCGCCCGGTGCGGCCAGTACGGCGGCCAGCTCCGCCCGCACCCCGGCCGGGGCGCCGCGCAGCAGGCCCAGGACCATCGGCCGTACCACCGAGGCGGCGGCCGGTCCCTGGTCGAGCCGCCGGTCCACGAAGAAGGCGGCGTGCGGCGCGTCACCGGGGCTCCGCGCGAGGTGCTCCCGTACGAGCTCGGCCGCGCGCCGGGCCAGCCCCGGTGTGGTCAGCGCGGCCAGGGCACGCACCACCTCCCCGTCGGCCCGGGCGCGCAGGGCGGCGAACACCTCGTCCGGGTCGGGCAGTACGGGCAGGGCCGCGACCAGCGCCGCCGCGGGCAGCCTGGAGCCGGACTCGGGATCGCGGAAGCAGGCGAGGGCGTCGGGCAGGTAGCGGCCGCGCACCTGAGGGTCGCGGAGCAGGATCGCGAGGGCGCTGCCGTGCAGGGTGGCGTCGGCGGGGCGGGCGAGCAGCGCCTGGGCGGCGTAGCGCAGCAGCTCTCGGTCGGCGGGGGTGCGCACGTGCGGGGCGGTGGCGAGCCCGTAGGCGGCGGCCGCGACCCGCCGCCCGGGCCGTCCGTCGTGCGCCCAGCGGTCGACGGCCCGGCACAGGGCGGAGGGCTCCTCCTCGGCGAGTACGGCGAGCAGCTCGTCGGCGAGCGGGTGCGCGGCGGTGACGAGCGCCTCGGTGAGGTCGTCCACGGCGAGGCTGCGGTGGGTGTGCAGCAGGGCCTGCGCGGCGGTGGCGACGGTGGCCCCGGGGCGGCCGCGCAGCCGGCGCCCGTCGGTGAACCAGGCGCAGAGCAGTGGCTGTGCGCGCTGCGGGTCCCGGGCGAGACGGCGGGCCGCGGCATCGAGGTAGCGGTCGCCGGGGACCGCCTCGGCGGGGTCGGCGGGCAGCAGCCGGCGCAGCAGGTCGAGGCGGTCGGGCTCGGGCAGGCGGAGCCGGTTCCAGAACCAGCCGCCGAACTCCCCCGGGCCGGCGCGGGCCACGTGCTCGGCGAGGGCGTGCAGGACGGGGAGGTGGGGCCGGGCGTCGGGGGCCCGGAGCAGGGTTTCGCGCAGCAGCCGGGCGGCCCACCAGGCGCTGTCGGGGGTGGCGCGCTCCGGTTCCTCGGTGAAGCGGTTGAGCCGGTGGACCAGCCCGGTGAGCTCGCCGCGCAGCCGGTCGGGGGCGAGCCTGCGCAGGGCCTCCAGGACGGGCCCGATCCGGTGCCGGGGCACGGGCAGCCCGGGCTCGGCGGGGCCGTGGACGAGCAGGCCGAGGGCCGTGGGGACGTCCAGGTGGCCGGCCTGGATCCAGTCGGACAGCTCCTCGTGGGCCAAGCGGTAGCCGGGCCCGGCGGGCACCAGCAGTCCCTCGGTGAGCACGGCGGAGGCCCAGCCGGTGCGCCAGGGGAACAGCTCCTCGAAGGAGGCCCGGTCCAGCTGCCCCTGCCCGGGGCCCAGAACGCGGCGCGCGGCCTCGTGGACCCGGCCGGCCACGCGCGCCGCGAGCCGCCTGACCCCGGGCCCGTGCACCCTGGCGCCCCCGGCGTCGGCGCAGGCCGCGGCGATGCGGACGGCGGTGCGCAGGCACAGCAGGTCCAGGTGCGCGGCGAAGACCTCGTCGCGGCCGGGGCGGCCGGCGGTGACCTCGGCGGCCCGGATCCCGGCGAGCAGGTGCAGGGTGAGCGGGTGCCGCGCGTCGGCCTCCCGGACGGCGTCGGCGGGGATGCCGAGGCGGGCCCTGGCGGTCTCGGCCTCGGCGGCGTCGAGGTCCGCGAGCGGGAGGGCGGGCGGCAGCCGCCGGGCGGGGCGGGCCGGGGTGTGCAGCGCCTCGGGCGGGTAGAGGGCGCCGGCCCCTTCCCAGTACTCGGGCCGGGCGGCGACGACCAGCCGGGTCCCGGTCGCCTGCAGCCACCCGGCGGTGGCGGTGGTCCAGGGGCCCAGCCGGTGGGCGAGCTCCGGGGGCATCTCCTCCGGGGCGTCCAGCACGACGAGCAGGCGCCGGCCGGCGCGGGCGACCACGTGGGCGAGGTGCGCTGCGGCTCCCGCCGGTTGGCTGCGCCGCTCGTCCGGGATCGTTCCGCCGGGGCCGGTTCCGACCGGGCCGGTTCCGACCGGGCCGGTTCCACCCGGGCCGGTTCCGGCCGACTGCACCCTTCGCCCGGGCCGCCTCCGACCGGTCCCGGCGTCGGCTGGCTGCGCCGTGGGTCGGGCGGGGTTCCGACGGGGCCGGGCGCGCGCCGGGGCGTCTCCTCGGGCGCCGAACGTGGCGAGGGGTCGGAAGGCGCGGCGGCAGTGCGTTCGGCGCCCTGCGGGGAGCGTCCCGACACACACCCGGCCCCGTCGGAACCGCTCCGTGGCCCGGCGGAAGCCGTGTCGACGATTCGGGCCGCCTCCGTCAGGGCCCGGGTCGCCGCGTCGGCCAGGGAGGTGTCGGTGGCACGCAGGTCCGCGCCGCGCAGCCACAGGGTCGGCGCCGGGCAGGCGCCCCGCGCGCGGCGTACGGCCAAGGCGGCCAGGGCCGTGGTGCGGCCCGTGCCCGGGTCGCCCACGAGGCCGAGGACCGGGCGGTCGCCCGTGGTGAAGGCGGACAGTTCGGCGGTGATGGCCGGGCGCTCCACGGGTTCCGGTTCGTCCGGGGAGTCCGGGGAGAAGGAGGCTCCGAGCGTGGCCGCGGCCAGTTCCAGCGCCCCGGCGAGGTTCAGGTCGGCGCCGTGGCCGGGCACGGTCGCGGCATTGCGCTCCAGCAGTGCGGCCAGCGGGCCGTGCGGATCGGCGTCGGCCGCCGCCCGCAGGGCCACCGCGAAGCCTCCCGAGCGGTGTTCCGCCCGCAGAGCGGTGCCCACCACCGCGAGCACCGATCCTGTCCTGGCATCGAGGACCGGACCCCCGCAGGCCTCCCCGCCCAGCAGCAGCGCGTCCCGGCCGTCGGTGCCGATCGCCAGCTCCACGGCCACTCCCGCCGGCACGGCGTGGGACCGGTCCGCCGCCGAGTAGCTGACCTCCGCGCCCCCCAGCACCCGCGCCTGCCGCCATCCTCGCGCGGGCAGCCGTACGTAGGTCCCGGGGTCGATCACCTCGCGCGGCGCCACCGGAAGCGGCCGCATCCCGAGTCCGTCGGTCCGTACCAGCGCCAGCGCGAGCCCCGGCAGGGCGGTCACGTCCGCCGCCCCGGCCGGGCAGCTCCGCCCGGCGGGTCCCGGCGCATGCAGCACCATCCGGGTCAGCCCGTCGACGGCCTCGTGGCTGGTGACCACCGTCCCGCGGTCGTCGGCGACGAATCCGCTGCCGCGCGTCCGCCCGGCGGGATCGCAGATCTTGACGAGCTCCGCCATGGCCGCACCACTCCCCGCACCGCTCCCCCGCAACACCCCGTGCTCACGACGGTAGGCAGGTGAAGATCAGCACGAAAAGCACGCGAGGCGAAAGCGCCCCCTTACGCTCCCTCCATTCACTCCGAGCGCCTGCTCGGAGGGGTGAATACAGGGGTCCGGGTGGATAGAGACCTACCCGAGGGGGGTCGTGGAGCGGTGAGCGGCAGTCCATGTGCGCTCACCGCTCCACGTCGGCACCCGATCGTCAGACGAAGACCGCGAGGGACTTCGCCTTCCCGTTCTTGCTCTCGACGAGCCCGAGCAGCTGCCCCTGCGGCCCGAAGACCGCGACCGTGCGGCCGGCCTCGTACTCCTGCGGCATGTCGATCCGCACACCGTTGGCGAGCAGCGACGCCCGCCGGGCGTCCAGGTCCCAGCGCGGGAAGGCCGCGGCGGCCGCCTCACCGATGGGCATGACGGTCAGCTCCTCCTGGAGCTGGTCCAGGGTCCGTGCCTTGTCGAGCTTGTACGGGCCCACCCGCGTGCGGCGCAGCGCGGTCAGGTGCCCGCCGACGCCGAGGTCGGCGCCCAGGTCACGGGCGAGGGCGCGGATGTACGTACCGCTGGAGCAGACGACGGAGACGACGAGGTCGACGACCTTCGTACCGTCCTCGGCCTCCGCCTCGCGCATGTCGTACACCTGGAAGGAGGAGATCGTGACCGGGCGGGCCGGGATCTCGAAGTCCTCGCCGTCGCGGGCGCGCTTGTAGGAGCGCACGCCCTTGATCTTGATGGCGCTGACCTTGGACGGGACCTGCATGATCTCGCCGGAGAGCTTGGCGATACCCGCGTCCACGGCTTCCCGGGTGACCCCGGAGGCGTCCGCGGACGAGGTGATCTCGCCTTCGGCGTCGTCCGTCAGGGTGTTCTGGCCGAGACGGATCGTGCCGAGGTACTCCTTCTCGGTGAGCGCGAGGTGGCCGAGGAGCTTGGTGGCCTTCTCGACGCCGAGGACGAGGACGCCCGTCGCCATCGGGTCCAGTGTTCCCGCGTGGCCGACGCGGCGGGTCTTGGCGATCCCGCGCATCTTGGCGACCACGTCGTGCGAAGTGAAGCCGGACGGCTTGTCGACGATGACAAGGCCGTCCCGGGGGCCCCTCCCAGCGGTAGCTGGGGGAGTCTGACCTGCATTGCTCATTCGGCGGCTGCGTCCTCGTCGTCGCCCGGCTTCTTGTACGGGTCGGCGTCGCCGGCGTACTGCGCGCCGGAGGACACCTCGCGCACCTGGGCGTCGGAGGTCCGCGCCTTTTCGAGGAGGTCCTCGATGGTCTTGGCGTTCTCCGGGAGGGCGTCCGCCACGAAGGTCAGGGTGGGCGTGAACTTGGTGCCCGCCGCCCGGCCGACCGCGGAGCGCAGCACGCCCTTGGCGCTCTCCAGGCCCGCTGCCGCGCTGGCGCGGTCCTCGTCGTCACCGTAGACCGTGTAGAAGACCGTGGCCTCCCGCAGGTCACCGGTGACCCGGGTGTCCGTGATGGTCACGTGCGTACCGAGGCGGGGGTCCTTGACTCCGCGCTGCAGCTTCTCGGCCACCACCTCCCGGATGAGGTCCGCCAGCTTCTTCGCCCGCGCATTGTCGGCCACTGGTCCGTCTCCTTCTTATGTCTTGCTATCAGTCTTCATCACCGTGGAGGCGCCGTCGTACGGACAGCAGCTCCACTTCCGGACGCGCCGCGACCAGCCGCTCGCAGCGGTCGAGCACGTCCGAGAGGAACCCCGCGTCCCCACTCACCAGAGCGACTCCGAGCCGGGCCCTGCGGTGCAGGTCCTGGTCGCCCACTTCCGCCGCGCTCACGGAGAACTTGCGTTGGAGCTCGGCCACGATGGGCCGGACCACGGAGCGTTTCTCCTTCAGCGAGTGGACGTCGCCGAGGAGCAGATCGAAGGACAGAGTCCCCACGTACATGCAGTTCCGGATATCCCGCCGGTGCGGGTTCGGTGGCCTGCCGGCCGTCGCTCGGCAGGGTCACCAGAACCGTACACGCAACGGCCGGGGCCGATCGACGGATATTCCGCCGACCGGCCCCGGTGTTACGAGCTACGACACGGTGCGATGTGCCTCGCGCTTACGCGCGCGGCTTCTCGCGCATCTCGTACGTCGCGATGACGTCGTCGATCTTGATGTCGTTGAAGGAACCGAGGTTGATACCACCCTCGAAGCCCTCGCGGATCTCGGTGACGTCGTCCTTGAAGCGGCGCAGACCGGAGATGGTGAGGTTCTCGGCGATGACCTTGCCATCGCGCAGGAGCCGCGCCTTGGTGTTGCGCTTGACCTCGCCGGACCGGATGAGGACACCGGCGATGTTGCCCAGCTTGGACGAGCGGAAGATCTCGCGGACCTCCGCCGTACCGAGCTCGACCTCTTCGTACTCCGGCTTGAGGAGACCCTTCAGGGCCGCCTCGATCTCCTCGATGGCCTGGTAGATCACCGAGTAGTAGCGAACGTCGACGCCCTCGCGGTCCGCCATCTGCGCGGCACGGCCGGCCGCACGGACGTTGTAACCGATGACGATGGCGTCGGAGCCCATCGCCAGCGAGATGTCGGACTCGGTGACCGCACCCACACCGCGGTGCAGGACCCGGATGTCGACCTCTTCACCGACGTCGAGCTGGAGCAGCGAGGACTCGAGAGCCTCGACCGCACCGGACGCGTCGCCCTTGATGATGAGGTTGAGTTCCTGGACCAGACCGGCCTTGAGCACGGAGTCGAGGTCCTCGAGGGACACACGACGGACGCGCTTGGCGAAGTTGGCGTTGCGCTCACGCGCAGCACGCTTCTCGGCGATCTGGCGGGCCGTACGGTCCTCGTCCACGACGAGGAAGTTGTCGCCGGCGCCGGGGACGTTGGTGAGACCCAGGACCAGGACGGGGGTCGACGGACCCGCTTCCTCGACGTTGTTGCCCTTGTCGTCGAGCATGGCGCGCACGCGGCCGTAGGCGTCGCCCACGACCATCGTGTCGCCGACGCGGAGGGTACCGCGCTGGACGAGGACGGTGGCAACGGCACCGCGGCCGCGGTCGAGGTGGGACTCGATCGCAATACCCTGAGCGTCCTGCTCCGGGTTGGCGCGGAGGTCGAGCGAGGCGTCGGCGGTGAGGACGACGGCCTCGAGCAGGGAGTCGATGTGCAGACCCTGCTTGGCGGAGATGTCGACGAACATCGTGTCGCCGCCGTACTCCTCGGCGACCAGACCGAACTCGGTGAGCTGACCGCGCACCTTGACCGGGTCGGCACCTTCGACGTCGATCTTGTTGACCGCGACGACGATCGGGACGCCGGCGGCCTTGGCGTGGTTGAGCGCCTCGATCGTCTGCGGCATGACGCCGTCGTTGGCCGCGACCACGAGGATCGCGATGTCGGTCGACTTCGCACCACGGGCACGCATGGCGGTGAACGCCTCGTGACCCGGGGTGTCGATGAAGGTGATGCGACGCTCTTCGTCGTTGACCTCGGTGGAGACCTGGTACGCACCGATGTGCTGCGTGATGCCGCCGGCCTCGCCCGCAACGACGTTCGTCTTGCGGATGGCGTCGAGCAGTCGGGTCTTACCGTGGTCGACGTGACCCATGACGGTCACGACCGGCGGACGCGGCATGAGGTATTCCTCGCCGCCCTCGTCCTCGCCGAACTCGATGTCGAAGCCCTCGAGGAGCTCGCGGTCCTCTTCCTCCGGGCTGACGATCTGGACGACGTAGTTCATCTCGCCGGCCAGCATTTCGAGCGTCTCGTCGGAGACGGACTGCGTGGCAGTGACCATCTCGCCGAGGTTCATCATCACGGCGACGAGCGACGCCGGGTTGGCGTTGATCTTCTCCGCGAAGTCGGTGAGGGAGGCACCGCGCGACAGGCGCACGGTCTCGCCGCCACCGCGCGGCAGCATCACGCCGCCGACGGACGGGGCCTGCATGGCCTCGTACTCCTGGCGCCTCTGACGCTTGGACTTGCGGCCACGACGGGCCGGACCACCGGGACGGCCGAAGGCGCCCTGCGTGCCACCACGGGCACCGGGACCGCCGGGACGGCCACCGAAGCCGGGACGACCGCCGCCACCGGCACCGGCCGGACCGCCGCCGAAGCCGCCGCCACCGGGACGCGGGCCGCCGAAGCCGCCACCGCCGCCGGGACGCGAGCCCGGACCGGCCGGACGGCCGGCGAAGCCGCCGCCCGCGGGACGACCGGCACCGCCGGGACGGCCTGCGCCGCCCGCACCGGGACCACGGCCACCGGGGCCGCCGCCGGGACGGGGACCGGGACCACCGGCAGCGGGACGCTGCGGCATCATGCCCGGGTTCGGACGGTTACCACCGGGAGCACCACCGGGACGCGGGGCGCCGCCCTGCGGACGCGGCATGCCGCCCGGGGTCGGACGGGCGCCGCCGGGACCCTGCGGACGCGGAGCGCCGCCGGGACCGCCCTGCGGGCGGGGAGCACCCTGGCCGCCACCGGCGCCGGGGGCACCGGGACGGGGCGCGCCGGCCGGACGGGGCGCCTGGGGGCGCGCCATGCCGGTGGAACCGCCGGAGGTGAAGGGGTTGTTGCCCGGACGGGGACCCGCCGGACGGGCACCCTGGGGACGCGGCGCCTGGGAGCCCGGGGCTCCGGCGGGACGCTGCGACTGGGCACCGGGAGTGGCACCGGCCGGGCGCGGGGCGCCGGGACGGGCACCGCCCTGGCCACCCTGACCCTGCGCCGGACGCTGCTGCGCCGGACGGGGGCCGGGAGCCGCGGCGGGACGCTCGGTGCGCGCCGGGGCGGCGGGGGCCGCCGGAGGCGCGGAGAACTCGGTCGCCACGGGCGCCGCCGGAGCGGGCTTCGGGGCGGCCGGAGCCTTCGGGCCGGGACGCGGGCCGGAGGCGGCCGGAGTCACCGGGGCGGGCGCTGCGGCGGCCGGAGCCTCCGCGACGACCGGCTTGGGGGCCGGTGCGCCGGGCTTCGGCGCAGCGGGACGTGCAGCGGCACCCGGGGTCGGGACCCCGGGCTTGGCGGGCGCGGCCTTGCGGGGCGCACCCGGCTTCGCGGCGGACTTGCCGGCGTTGCCGCCGGGGCCCTGCAGCGCGTCGGTCAACTTGCGTACAACCGGCGCCTCGATCGTCGAGGACGCCGAACGGACGAACTCACCGAGTTCCTGGAGCTTGGCCATGACGACCTTGCTCTCAACTCCGAACTCCTTGGCGAGTTCGTATACCCGGACCTTAGCCACTTCGCTCCTTTTAGGTCCGGGTTACGCCGGACCGTCGCTACTTCATGGGCGTACTCATCGCGTACTCATCGAGTGCTCATCGCAATCTCGACCTACTTCCAACTCGCGAGGTACCTGACCGCACGGGGTATCCGTGCCGTACTACTTCTTTACGGTGTGCCCGGCCTCACCGGCCACGGTTTTGCGCAGGTTCTCCGTGTCGAGCGCTCCGGCGGACCGAAGGGCCCGGGGGAACGCACGGCGGCGGATCGCCTGGTCGAGGCAGACCACGGCGGGGTGCACATAAGCACCCCGTCCTGGCCGCGTACCGCGTGGATCAGGAACGCATGCGTCCCCGTCCGCCACGACGCGCAGCAGATCGTTCTTGGCCGCTCGCTCCCGGCACCCCACACAGGTGCGTTCGGGGCATGCGCGGGCTTGCGTCCGGCCAGACACGCCTAAGTCTACCTCCCCGCACCGACCTCTCTCCCTGCAAGTCGCGGGGGAAAGATCGAACGGCTGTCGTGTTGTCTTGATATCCGCTGCCGGAGCAGCGGTCGTGCGCCCTGTCTACCGTCCGGGGAAGCCCGGACGGTAGCGGTTTATTCCCCGCCCCGGTCCCGGTCGGCGTCCGGGGACGCCTCGGTGTCGGGACGGATGTCGATGCGCCAGCCGGTGAGCCGCGCGGCGAGGCGGGCGTTCTGGCCCTCCTTGCCGATGGCCAGCGACAGCTGGTAGTCCGGCACGGTCACCCGCGCGGACCGGGAGTCCCAGTCGACGACCTCGACCTTGCTCACCCGGGCGGGTGACAGCGCGTTCGCGACCATCTCCGCCGGGTCGTCCGACCAGTCGACGATGTCGATCTTCTCGCCGTGCAGTTCGGCCATCACGTTGCGCACGCGGCTGCCCATCGGGCCGATGCAGGCGCCCTTGGGGTTCAGGCCCGAACGGGTGGACCGGACGGCGATCTTGGTGCGGTGACCGGCCTCACGGGCGATCGCCGAGATCTCGACGCTGCCGTCGGCGATCTCCGGGACCTCCAGCGAGAAGAGCTTCTTCACGAGGTTGGGGTGGGTGCGCGAGAGGGTCACGGACGGACCGCGGACACCCTTCGCCACCCGCACGACGTACGCCTTCAGGCGCAGACCGTGCGTGTACTCCTCGCCGGGGACCTGCTCCTGCACCGGCAGGATGGCCTCCAGCTTGCCGATGTCGACGAGGACGTTCTTGGGGTCCTTGCCCTGCTGGACGACGCCGGTGATGACGTCGCCCTCACGGCCGGCGAACTCGCCGAAGGTCAGGTCGTCCTCGGCGTCGCGCAGACGCTGCAGGATCACCTGCTTGGCGGTCGTCGCGGCGATCCGGCCGAAGTCCGACGGGGTGTCGTCGAACTCCTTGGGCTCCTGGCCCTCTTCGAGATCCCTCGGGTCTTCCGTCGCCCACACGACCACGTGACCGTTGGTGCGGTCCAGCACGACGCGAGCGCGGCGGAAGCTCCCCTCGGTCCGGTGGTACGCGATGAGGAGGGCCGACTCGATCGCTTCGACGAGCAGGTCGAAGGAGATCTCCTTCTCCCGGACCAGACCCCGCAGGGCACTCATGTCGATGTCCACGGCTACGCCTCCTCTTCCTTCTTGTCCTTGCGGTTGAACTCGATCTCGACACGCGCCTTGGCGATGTCGGTGAATGCGATGCGCCGGGCGGTCGCCTTGCGGCCCTTCACGCCCGGTACTTCGAGGTCCAGGCCCTCGTCGTCGGCTTCGAGGATGCGGGCGATCAGTTCCCCGCCCTCGGCCAGCTGGAACTTCACGAGGCGGCCGATGGCCCGTACGTAGTGACGGTGCTCGGTCAGCGGGCGGTCGGCGCCCGGCGAGCTGACTTCGAGGACGTACTCGTCCTCACCCATCACATCGGTTTCGTCGAGCTTGTCGGAGACCTCGCGACTCAGCTCGGCACACGCGTCCAGCTCCACGCCCTCGTCGGAGTCCACGATGATCCGCAGCATCCGGCGCTTGCCCGCCCGCGACATCTCGATCTCTTCGAGGTCCAGGCCCTTGGCGGCGACGAGCGGCTCCAGCAGTCCGCGCAGCCTGTCGCTCTGGGTGGTGCTCATCCGGGTGACTCCTCGGCCGCGTGTGCTGTTGTGATTTCCGTCGTGTGTCAGGTCAAAGGGTATCCGGTGTCGGAGGGTGTTGCCGTCCTCCCTGTGGACAGGGCCCCGGGTACCGTGATCACACCCTGCCCCGCCATCAGCCCCGTCATCACCCAAAGGACGTCGCCGTGCCCTGGACTCTGCCTTCGAGACCCTCGCGCAGGAGCCTGCTCGCCGGTGCGGCCGGCGCCGCGCTGCTGACCGGGTGCTCGGTCGGCCGCGCGACAGACGCCGCCCTCACGATTCCACTCGAACGGCGGATGCGGGAGAGCGCCGTCCGTGACAGTACGCGACTGCTGGAACGTTACGACGCCACGGCGGCCGCCCATCCGGCCCTGTCCGCGCGGCTCGCTCCGCTGCGCGCCGCCGTCGCCGCCCACACCGCGGCCTTGTCCCTCACCCCTTCGGCCCCGCCGTCCCCCTCCCCGTCCCGGTCCGGCGGTACGGGTGCCGCCGCGCCCGCGGCGAGCGGCGAGCCCGTGCCTGCGGCACCCGCCGAGGCCCTGACCGCACTCGCGGACGCCGAGCGGAGCCTGTCCGAATCCCGGACCATCGACCTGGCCGGGGCCCCCGGGGAGCTGGCCCGGCTGCTGGCCTCGGTGGCCGCCTGCGGCGCCGTACACGCGTACCTGCTGACCTCGAACCCCGGAGCCACCTCGTGAAGCCCGAACCCTCGCCCGCCGGCCGGGCCCTGGAGGCCGCCCAGGCCGCGCTCGCGGCCGAGCACGCGGCCGCGTACGGCTACGGGGTGATCGGCGCCCGGTCCGCCGGCGACCGCGCCAAGCAGGCCCGGGAGGCGTACGGCGGCCACCTCGCGCGGCGCGACGCGCTCGCCCGGACCGTACGGGAGCTGGGCGGCGCGCCGCGGCCCGCGGAGGCCGCGTACACCCTGCCGTTCGAGGTGCGCACCACGGCCGACGCCGAGCGGCTGGCCGCCGAGATCGAGGACCGGGTGGCCGGCGCGTACTCCGACCTGGTGCGCGCGGCGGAGGGTCCGCTGCGCCGCGAGGCGGCCGACGCGCTGAGCGCGGCGGCAGTGCGCGCGGCACGCTGGCGTGGTGTCGGCGTAGCCTTCCCTGGGCTCACGGAACGCGCTGACGAGGCGCAACGGGCCCAGCACAGCTGAAAGGGACCACGCACGCATGGCTTTCGAACCGCCGCAGCGGCTTGTACGGGCGCTCGGCGAGATGCCGGAGACGGCGCAGGACACGGACTGGCTGGGGCAGTTGCCCCGGCTCACCGAGGCCGCGCTGTCCCGGCGCGGGGTGCAGGCCCGGCGCGTGCAGGCCCCGGGCGGCCGCAGCAGCCTGGTGGTCCTCGTCACGTACGCCGACGGGACCCCGGCCGCACTGAAACTGGCGCCCCCGCACGCCCGGCCCGACCGCGAGCTGGCCGCGCTGGCCCACTGGGGCGGTTTCGGAGCCGTACGGGTCCTCGACACGCGGCATCACGACGACGACGGGGCGCTGCTGCTGGAGCGGCTGCACCCGGAGGTGTCGCTGCGCTCGCTGCCGGAGGCCAAGGCCCTGCTGGAGGCGAGCGGCACGCTGCGCAGGCTGTGGGTCGCGCCGCCGGCCGGGCACGGCTGGGAGTCGGTGGCGGAGCGCACCGCGTGGCAGTCGGAGGCCCTGCGGGCGGCCCCGGCCGAGACCCGGGCCCTGGCGGACGCCGCGCTGGCGATGCGGGCGGAGCTGGTGGCGGCCCCGCCGGAGGAACTGCTGCTGCACGGGAACTTCCGGCAGGGCAAGGTGCTGGCGGGCGAACGGGCTCCGTGGCTGACGGTGGGCCCCGATCCGCTGGTCGGCGAGCGGGCGTACGACCTGGCGCGGCTGGTCCGGGACCGGCTGGAGGACCAGGTGGCGTCCTCGGCGGGGGCGGCGGGGGCCCGGCGCCGGGTGAACAAGCTGGCGGACGCGCTGGAGGTGGACCGGGAGCGGCTGCGGGGCTGGACCCTGTTCCGGGCGGTGGAGTCGGGCAACCGCGCACTGGCCGCCGGGCGCCGCCGGGACGCGGAGCTGCTGCTGGAGTTCGCCGCCTGGCTGTAGGGGCATACCGTAGTTAGAGGGATATGTCCGGCAGGGGGCCGTCATGGTCGAAGAACTGCTGACAGCGGCCATCGCCACGGGTGTGGGCGTCGCGGTCTACGTGGGCGCAGCGGCCCGGGTGGTGAAGCAGTACGAGCGGGGCCTGGTCTTCCGCTTCGGCAGGCTGCGCGAGCAGGTCCGCGGGCCCGGCTTCACGACGATCGTGCCCTTCGTGGAGCGGCTCCGTAAGGTGAACATGCAGATCGTGACGCTGCCGGTGCCCGCCCAGGAGGGCATCACCCGGGACAACGTCACGGTGCGGGTGGACGCGGTCGTGTACTTCAAGGTCGTCGACCCGGCGAGCGCGATCGTGGCGGTGGAGGACTACCGTTTCGCCGTCTCGCAGATGGCGCAGACCTCCCTCAGGTCGATCATCGGGAAGTCCGACCTGGACGATCTGCTGTCGAACCGGGAGATGCTCAACCAGGGCCTGGAGCTGATGATCGACAGCCCGGCGGTGGGCTGGGGCGTGCAGATCGACCGGGTCGAGATCAAGGACGTCTCGCTGCCGGAGACGATGAAACGGTCGATGGCCCGGCAGGCGGAGGCGGACCGCGAGCGCCGGGCGCGCGTGATCAACGCGGACGCGGAGCTGCAGGCCTCGCACAAGCTCGCCGAGGCGGCGGAGGTCATGTCGGACCAGCCGGCGGCGTTGCAGCTGCGTCTGCTCCACACGATCGTGGCGGTCGCCGCCGAGAAGAACTCCACGCTGGTGCTGCCGTTCCCGGTGGAGCTGCTGCGCTTCCTCGAGCGCTCGGCCCCTGCGCCCGCGGCGGCTTCCGCGCGGGAGGAACCGGCCCCGGCTGGCCCGGCTTCCGAAGGCCCCGGGCCGGCCGAGGTCGACGCAGCCCCGGCTCCGGACGCGCTCGACGGAGCTCCGGCGCCGGACGCGCTCGGTGGGCCGGTGGACGGGCTGATGCTCGACGCGCCCCCGCCGGAGGAGGAGCGGGAGGGGCTGCGCGAGTAGCCGCTGCGCGGAGCCCTCTCCCCGCCCCGCCCTTTACCCGTTTGCCGGGCGCTGACCGGACCCGCGCCTCACACACCGACGGGGCTGAAGAGTGCGCTGAGGCGCGGGGTCCGGGCCGCAGTCGGCGCTACGACGTCAGGCGGGACAGGGCTTCCGTCAGGGGGAGTTCCTCGCGGGTGCCCGACGCGCGGTGCTGGAGTTCGACCACCCCGTCGGCGGACCGGCGGCCCGCCACCAGGATCCACGGGACGCCGATCAGTTCCGCGTCCGTGAGCTTCACGCCGGGCGACAGTCCGGGGCGGTCGTCCAGCAGCACCCGACGGCCCGCCGCGGCCAGGGCCGTCGCCGCCTCCTCCGCCAGCGCGAGCGGCACCGCCTTGCCCGCCGCCACCACGTGGACGTCGGCCGGGGCCACCGCCGCGGGCCAGCACAGGCCGCGCTCGTCCGCCGTCTGCTCGGCCAGCGCCGCCACCGCACGCGAGACGCCGATGCCGTACGAACCCATCGTGACCCGGACCGGCTTGCCCTCGCGGCCGAGCACGTCCAGCCCGAAGGCGTCCGCGTACTTGCGGCCGAGCTGGAAGATGTGCCCGATCTCGATGGCCCGGTCGAGCTTCAGCCCCGCCCCGCAGTTCGGGCAGGGGTCGCCCGGCTCCACGACGACCACGTCCAGGTACCGGTCGACCTCGAAGTCCCGCCCGCAGACCACGTTCCGGGCGTGCGTGTCCGCCCGGTTGGCCCCCGTGACCCACGAAGTGCCGGGCGCGACCCGGGGATCGGCCAGGTAGCGGACCTTCTCCAGGCCCTGCGGGCCCACGTAGCCGCGTACCAGGTCCGGGCGGCCCGCGAAGTCCTCTGCCGTCACCAACTCCACCACCGCCGGGGCCAGGTGCTCGCCCAGCTTGCCGAGGTCCACCTCCCGGTCCCCCGGCACGCCCACGGCCGTGATCTCGCCGTCGACCTTGACCAGGAGGTTCTTCAGCGTCGCCGAGGCGGGTACGCCCAGGTGCGCGGCCAGGGTCTCGATCGTCGGGGTGTCCGGAGTGTCCACCTCCTCCAGCGCCGGGTGCTCCGCGGTCACGGGAGCCAGGGCGAAGGTCACGGCCTCCGTGTTCGCCGCGTAGTCGCAGGACGGGCAGTCCACGAAGGTGTCCTCGCCCGCCTCGGCGGGGGCCAGGAACTCCTCCGACGCCGAACCGCCCATCGCGCCCGACACGGCCGACACGATCCGGTGGTCCAGGCCGAGCCGCTCGAAGATGCGGACGTACGCCTCCCGGTGGAGCCGGTAGGACTCCTCCAGGCCCTCGTCCGACACGTCGAAGGAGTACGAGTCCTTCATCTGGAACTCGCGCCCGCGCAGCACCCCGGACCGGGGCCGCGCCTCGTCGCGGTACTTGGTCTGGATCTGGTACAGCATGACCGGCAGGTCCTTGTAGGAGGTGCACTGGTCCTTCACCACGAGGGTGAAGATCTCCTCGTGCGTCGGCCCGAGCAGGTAGTCCGCGCCCTTGCGGTCCTTGAGCCGGAACAGCAGGTCTCCGTACTCCGACCAGCGCCCGCTGACCTCGTACGGCTCCTTCGGCAGCAGGGCCGGGAGCAGCACCTCCTGGGCCCCGATCGCGTCCATCTCCTCGCGGACCACGCGCGAGACGTTGTCCAGGACCCGCTTGCCGAGCGGCAGCCAGGTCCACACCCCGGCGGAGCTGCGCCGGACGTAGCCGGCGCGGACCAGGAGCCGGTGGCTGAGGGTTTCGGCGTCGGCCGGGTCCTCGCGGAGGGTCTTGGCCATGAGGCGGGACATGCGCTGCACGTGTTGCGTAGACATGTCGGGAGATTACCGGGGGCCCGGCGGCCCGCGGTACCGGTTTCAGGGCCTGCTCAGCGGCAGGGTGGCGCCCATGACGGCGTACGGCAGGCTCGCGCTCGGGAAGTGGACCTGGCGGGCGAGGTCGGTGTAGCCGAGGGCCCGGTAGAGGCCGCGGGCGGGGCTGTCGGTGTCGATGGCGGAGAGGATCGAGCGGGGCTCGGCGGCGTCGTCGGTGATGCCGGTGATGAGGGCGCGGCCGACGCCGTGGCCCTGGAAGCCGGGGTGGACGTGCAGCTCGGTGATCACGAAGGAGCCGTCGAGCCAGTCCTCGTGCCCGCCGGCCCGCAGGTAGGGCTCGACGATGGTGGACCACCAGTGGGTGCGGTCGTTCGGCATGCCGTACACGAATCCGGTGAGCGCTCCGTCCTCGGCGAACGCCCCGAGGGCGCGGGCGCCGCGGCAGGTCATGTGGCGCTGGACGATGTAGCGCCGGATGCCGACCTCCTCCTCGCTGAGGCCGAAGGCGACGGCCTGCACGCGCAGGGCCTCGTCCACGCGGGCGGCGAGGTCGAGGGGACCGATTCGGACTCCGGAAGGCAGCATGCGGCGACCTTACTTCGCGGTACCGGGCTGCCGGAATGCCGCAGCCGGGGTCCGTGGGCCCGCCGTTCGGATCAGGTGCGACCGGGTGTCGGAAGCGGGTGTCAGAAGAGCACGCTCATGAACGCGCCGACCTCGCGGAAGCCCACGCGGCGGTAGGCCGCCCGGGCGGCGGTGTTGAAGTCGTTCACGTAGAGGCTGACCACGGGGGCCACGTCGCGCAGCGCGTACTCGACGACGGCGGCCATCCCGGTCTCCGAGTGGCCCTGGCCCCGGAAGTCGGGGTCCACCCACACGCCCTGGATCTGGCAGGCGCGGGCGGTGGCGGCGCCGATCTCGGCCTTGAAGACGACCTTGCCGTCGTCGACGCGGGCGAAGGAACGGCCACTGGCGACGAGCTCGGCGACGCGGGCCTGGTAGAGCAGCCCGCCGTCACCGGCCATCGGCGAGATGCCGACCTCCTCGGTGAACATGGCCACGCAGGCGGGCATGATCAGGTCCATCTCGTCCTTGCGGATCCGGCGGACCTGCGGGTCGGCCTCGACCGTGGCGGACGGGCGCTCGATGACCATGAGCGGCTGGTGGGAACGGACCTCGCGGGCCGGGCCCCAGCTGGGCTCCAGGAGCTGCCACAGCAGCCGGGTGGACTCGGCGGGACCGACGATGGAGGAGCAGCGGCGGCCGGTGCGGCGGGCCCGGTCGGCGAAGGCGCGTACGGCGTCGGGTCCGGCGCAGACGGGGACCAGGTTGGCGCCCGCGTAGCAGAGCGAGCGGAGCTCGCCGTCGGCGTACCAGCCCCACATCTCGCCGCCCAGGCGCCAGGGGTCGAGTCCGGCGACCTGGACCCGGGAGGTGACGAAGGCGTTCTCGACCGGCTCGCGTCCGAGGATGTCCATCGCGGCGTCGAGATCACTGGGCTCAAGGACCCGGGTGGTGGTCTGCGTCAACACTGGGGCCTCACCATGCAAGTCTGCTGATCTCCGCACTGTACCCGGCGGGGCCCGGGGATGCCGCGTCCGAGGTCACGAAAGAGCCCCGGACCGCCCCCGAACTGCGGGAACGTGCCGGGGCCACTGACGACGGGGCCCGAGCCGGGCCCTGCGGATCAGACGCCGATGGCGACGGTGGGCTCGCCGCTCATCACGCCGTCGGCCTCCATCTGCGCCGCGATCTTCATGGCTTCTTCGATGAGGGTCTCCACGATCTTCGACTCGGGGACGGTCTTGATGACCTCGCCCTTCACGAAGATCTGGCCCTTTCCGTTGCCGGAGGCGACGCCGAGGTCGGCCTCACGGGCCTCGCCCGGGCCGTTGACGACGCAGCCCATGACCGCGACGCGCAGCGGGACCTCCATGCCCTCCAGGCCCGCCGTGACCTCCTCGGCCAGCTTGTAGACGTCGACCTGGGCGCGGCCGCAGGACGGGCAGGAGACGATCTCCAGGCGGCGCGGCTTGAGGTTCAGCGACTCCAGGATCTGGATGCCGACCTTGACCTCCTCCGCCGGCGGGGCGGAGAGGGAGACGCGGATGGTGTCGCCGATGCCCTCGGAGAGCAGGGCGCCGAAGGCGACGGCGGACTTGATGGTGCCCTGGAAAGCGGGGCCGGCCTCGGTGACGCCCAGGTGCAGCGGGTAGTCGCAGGCGGCGGCGAGCTGGCGGTAGGCGTTGACCATGACGACCGGGTCGTTGTGCTTGACCGAGATCTTGATGTCGCCGAAGCCGTGCTCCTCGAAGAGGGAGGCCTCCCACAGCGCGGACTCGACCAGCGCCTCGGGGGTGGCCTTGCCGTACTTCTTCAGCAGTCGGGCGTCGAGGGAGCCGGCGTTCACACCGATGCGGATCGGCGTGCGCGTCTCGTTCGCGGCCTTCGCGATCTCCTTGACCTTGTCGTCGAACTGCTTGATGTTGCCCGGGTTCACGCGGACCGCGGCGCAGCCGGCGTCGATCGCGGCGAACACGTACTTCGGCTGGAAGTGGATGTCGGCGATGACCGGGATCTGAGACTTCTTGGCGATCACGGCGAGCGCGTCGGCGTCGTCCTGCGTCGGGCACGCCACGCGGACGATGTCGCAGCCGGAGGCGGTGAGCTCGGCGATCTGCTGGAGCGTCGCCCCGATGTCGGAGGTCCTGGTGGTGGTCATCGACTGCACGGAGATCTGTGCGTCGCCGCCGACGGCCACCTTGCCGACCTGGATCTTGCGGCTGACCCTGCGGTCGGCAAGCTTCGTCGGCACGGCCGGCATTCCGAGAGAGATGGCAGTCATCTGCTGTGCAACCCCAAGGTGTGGATCAAGGTCCCGAGATCGGCGGGCTCCAGGCTTCGAGATTACGCCAACCAAGGCGCGCCCCGTGCATCCGAGGGGTACGCCACCCGAACGTAGGGAGCCGGGCACGATCCGTGCCCGGCTCCCGTGGTGCTGGGGCAGAGCCCCCGCAAACTAGGTGATCTTGATCGGGTTGACCACGTCCGCGACCATCACCAGCAGGGTGAAGCAGATGAACAGGCCCGCGACCACGTACGCGACGGGCATCAGCTTCGCCACGTCGAACGGGCCGGGGTCGGGACGCCGGAAGATCCGGGCGACGGTGCGCCGGAAGGATTCCCACAGGGCGCCGGCGATGTGCCCGCCGTCGAGCGGGAGCAGCGGCAGCATGTTGAACAGGAACAGCGAGAGGTTGAAGCCGGCCAGCAGGTTGAGGAAGAAGACCAGCTGGTGCTGGGCGGGGATGTCGAGGGTGAAGATCTCACCGCTGACCCGCGCCGCGCCGACGACGCCCATCGGGCTGTCCTGCTTGCGCTCGGCCCCGTTGAAGGCCGCGTTCCACAGGTCGGGGACCTTGGTCGGGAGCTGGACCAGCGACTGGACGCCGGCCTCCATCATCTCGCCCATGCGGTCGACGGACTGGCCGAAGGACTGCGGGACGTAGCCGGAGGCGGGGGCGAAGCCGAGGAAGCCCGCGGTGACGTACTCGTCCTTGACGTACCTGCCGTTGCTGTCCGTCTTGGCGACCTTGTTCTCGATCAGGTTCGCCTTGAGGTCCACGCGCTCCCCGGCCCGCTCCACGGTGACCGTGGCGGGGCCGACGGTGGCGCGGATGTTCTTCTGCAGGGCGGACCAGTCGCCGACCGGCCGGCCGTTGAAGGCGACGATCTTGTCGCCCGCCTTCAGGCCGGCGGCCTTGGCGGGGGCGGGCGGGTCGGTGGGCAGGCACTTGTCGCGCTTCACGCTCTGCTGGACGACGCAGTCCGAGACGGTGGCGACCGAGGTGGTCTGGGTGTTGAGCCCGAAGGTCATCAGGGTCGTGAGGAAGATCGCCACGGCCAGGATCAGGTTCATGAACGGCCCGGCGAACATCACGATCACGCGCTTCCACGGCTTGCGCGTGTAGAAGAGCCGGCTGTCGTCCCCGGGCTGGAGCTCCTCGTACGCGGCCGAGCGCGCGTCCTCGATCATCGACCGGAACGGCGAGGTGGAGCGGGCGGTGACCCTGCCGTCCTCGCCGGGCGGGAACATTCCGATCATGCGGATGTATCCGCCCATCGGGATGGCCTTGATCCCGTACTCGGTCTCGCCCTTCCTCCGCGACCAGATGGTCGGCCCGAAGCCCACCATGTACTGCGGCACGCGAATGCCGAAGATCTTGGCCGTGGAGAGGTGCCCCAGCTCGTGCCAGGCGATGGAGACCAGCAGGCCGACCGCGAAGACCACGACCCCGAGCACCGTCATCAGTAGTGTCATGCGCGCGCCTCCACGGCGGCCCGTGCCGCCATCTCCCGCGCCCGGGCCCTGGCCCAGGCCTCCGCTTCAAGGACGTCCTGGACCGTCAGGGAGGTTCCCGACTCAGGTGTCCCGTGCTCATCGACCACGGCAGAGACCGTATCCATGATTGCTGTGAACGGCAGCCGACCTGCCAGGAATGCTTCCACGCACTCCTCGTTGGCCGCGTTGAACACGGCCGGTGCGGTGCCGCCGAGGGTGCCCACGTGCCGGGCGAGGCCCACCGACGGGAAGGCCTCGGTGTCCAGCGGGAAGAACTCCCAGGTGGAGGCCTTGGTCCAGTCGAAGGCGGGGGCCGCGTCGGGGATCCGCTCGGGCCAGCCGAGGCCGATCGCGATCGGGCCGCGCATGTCCGGCGGGGTGGCCTGGGCGAGCGTGGAGCCGTCGGTGAACTCCACCATCGAGTGCACGTAGGACTGCGGATGGACCACGACCTCGATGCGGTCGAAGGGGATGTCGTAGAGCAGGTGCGCCTCGATGACCTCCAGCCCCTTGTTGACCAGGGTCGCGGAGTTCACGGTGATCACCGGGCCCATGGCCCAGGTGGGGTGCGCGAGCGCGTCCTGGACGGTCACGCTCGCCAGCTCGGCGCGGGTGCGGCCGCGGAAGGGCCCGCCTGAGGCGGTCACCACGAGCTTGCGGACGTCGGCCCGGGTGCCGGCGGCGAGCGCCTGGAAGAGCGCCGCGTGCTCGGAGTCCACGGGGATGATCTGGCCGGGCTTCGCCAGGGCCTTGACCAGCGGGCCGCCGACGATCAGCGACTCCTTGTTGGCCAGGGCCAGGGTCCGGCCCGCGCGCAGTGCGGCGAGGGTCGGCGCGAGGCCGATGGAACCGGTGATGCCGTTGAGGACGGTGTGGCACTCGGAGGCGGCGAGTTCTGCCGCGGCGTCCGGACCCGCCAGGACCTCGGGCAGCGGCTCGGACGGCCCGTACCGGGCGCTCAGCGCCTCTTTCAGGGCCGGTACGACGTCCTCGCGGGCGACGGCCACGGCGTTCACCCGCAGCAGATGGGCCTGCTCGGCCAGCAGCTCCACCCGCCCGCCGGCGGCGGACAGCGCGGTGACCTTGAACCGGTCGGGGTTGCGCAGGGCGAGGTCGATGGCCTGGGTCCCGATGGACCCGGTGGACCCGAGGATGACGATGTCCCGGAGGCCGGCCGCAGGATCGAAGAGGAGGTGCGGATCGGCGAGGGGGGCTGGGCGGTCGCTCATGCCCCCATTGTTGCCGCATGTCATGAGCGGCCGGACACGGAGCCCCCTTCCGTTACCCGCAGAAGCAGGTGCGGGAGCGTTCCGGCGAACTCCGGGAGCGTCCGGGCGACCCTCCACCAGGCTTCGGGGTCCTCGTCGAGGGCCAGGGCCAGCAGCTGGTCGGCCTCGGCGTGGGCGGCGAGGACGGCCGCGGGGCGGTCGTGCCGGTCGGGATGGTCCACGTCGCCGAGCCAGTGGTCCTGGTCGAGGGCCCAGCAGGCCGGCAGCTTGTGCCGGATCACGTCATGGCCGGTGAGCAGGCCGCGGTCGAGGCAGTCGCGCACCCAGCGGATGTCTTCCGCGACGCTGTCCATCGGTACGGCGAGGCTCGTCAGGGCCAGCTCGCGCTCCACGCCCCCGTAGGGCTCGCCGGCCGTCGGGGACAGGTGGCGCACCGCGCGGACGAGGTCGGGGCCGGGCTCAGCCGCTTCGGCCGCCTCGGGCACGGTGCCGTCGGCCAGCGCGGCGACCAGCGCGGGCAGCGGGCCGGGGTGGCCGGGAGCGTGCCTCAGCAGCTCCGCCCACAGCCGGGGATCGTCCCCCAGCGGGCGCAGGGCCCGCAGGACGGCCGTCTGCATGCCGGCCTGTTCGGGCAGGGTCCAGCGCAAGCCGTGGGTGTCGGGGAGGCGGGCGAGCAGCAGGGTCTGGTGCGCGGGGGCGACGTGGGTGACGAGCTCCTCGTGCGTGACCCGTCCCATCCGCACGGCGCGGACGGCGGGCCGGTGCCAGGAGCGCCCGTCCGGTGGCGCCGCCGGGGCGGCCAGGAACGCGTGGACGGTCTCCAGGGGCAGGTCCGCGACGAGCAGCAGGGCCTCGACCGCGCCGGCCGGCAGCGGCTCGCGGAGGTGCTCGGCGAGCAGCGGCTCCGGGTCCGGCCGCTGCCCCAGCGCCAGGATGTCGAGCGGGACGCGGGGCCCGCGCCTGCCGTGCCGGCGCAGCAGGCCGGCGAGCTCGGCCGCGCCGAGCGGTTCCTCGCCGGGGTCCCTGCCGAGCTCGGCGCGGAGCACCGGCAGGAGTTCGGGCGGGGTGCGGCGGCGGGCGTAGCGGGCGGGTCCGGGCAGGCCGGGCAGCGGCCGGCCCACGACCCGGGGGTTGCGCGCGATGAAGGTCCGGTCGGCGGCGCCGCCGTGGCGCAGCAGCAGGGTGACGGTCGAGGCCGACAGCCACTCGTCCCGGCACAGGTATTTGCGGGTGGGCTCGTCCAACCTGGCGGTCATGTCGGTGACGATGTGGTCCGGTGCGTGGCGCAGCAGGTGCGCCACGCACCAGGCCAGCCGTCGGCTGGTGCGGTCTTCCTCGGCCGTCGGCATCGTTCTCGTCCGCCTCGCGCTGTGCTCGTACGTGTACCGGTACTCGTACTCATCCTCGTACGTCTGTCCGACGTCCGGCGATGATTGCAGGTCAGCGGATGGGGCGGTGCACGTTTTTCTGGGTCGAGGGTCCGGGCGTCGCGTCCGCGATCCAGGGGCCGTCGCCGGAGGGGTCGAGGACGCCCTCCTCCAGCCAGGCGTAGGTGCCGGACAGGACGCCCGCGACCACCTTGCGGTCGAGGTCGTCGGTGTTGGACCAGAGCCGGCCGAAGAGTTCCTCCACGCGCAGCCGGGACTGCTCGCAGAAGGCGTCGGCCAGCTGGTAGGCCTCCCGGCCGTGGGCGCCGGTGGCGCGCAGGTGCTCGGCGCGGACGCAGGCCGCGCTCATGGCGAAGAGCTCGGCGCCGATGTCGACGATCCGGCCGAGGAAGCCCTGTTTGGTCTCCATCCGGCCCTGCCAGCGGGACATGGCGTAGAAGGTCGAGCGGGCGAGTTTGCGGGCGCTGCGCTCCACATAGCGCAGGTGGGTGGAGAGGTCGGGGTGGCCGTTCGGGTGGAAGGCGCGGTAGGTGCCGGGGACCTGGCCGGGGCCGGTGGCGAGCTTGGGCAGCCAGCGGGCGTAGAACCCGGCGGCGCGGGCTCCGGCCTTCGCCTTGTCGCCGAGTGCCTTCTCGGGGTCGATGAGGTCGCCCGCCACCGAGAGGTGGGCGTCGACGGCCTCACGGGCGATCAGCAGGTGCATGATCTCGGTGGATCCCTCGAAGATCCGGTTGATGCGCAGGTCGCGGAGCATCTGCTCGGCGGGGACGGCGCGTTCGCCGCGGGCGGCCAGGGACTCGGCGGTCTCGAAGCCGCGCCCGCCGCGGATCTGGACCAGCTCGTCGGCCATCAGGCAGGCCATCTCGGAGCCGTACAGCTTGGCGAGGGCTGCCTCGATGCGGATGTCGTTGCGGTCCTCGTCGGCCATCTGGGAGGCGAGGTCGACCACCGCTTCGAGGGCGAAGGTGGTGGCGGCGATGAAGGAGATCTTGGCGCCTACCGCCTCGTGCCGCGCGACCGGCCGGCCCCACTGCTCGCGTACGCCGGACCACTCGCGGGCGATCTTCAGGCACCACTTGCCGGCGCCGACGCACATGGCGGGCAGGGACAGCCGGCCGGTGTTGAGCGTGGTCAGGGCGATCTTGAGCCCGGCGCCCTCGGCGCCGATGCGCTGGGCGGCGGGGACCCGGACCCGGTGGAAGCGGGTCACGCCGTTCTCCAGGCCGCGCAGGCCCATGAAGGCGTTGCGGTGCTCGACGGTGATTCCGGGCGAATCCGCCTCGACGACGAAGGCGGTGATCCCGCCGGGGTGGTTCTCGGCCCCTTCACCCGATTGACGCCGTGGGACGCGGGCCATCACGACGAGCAGGTCCGCGACGACCCCGTTGGTCGTCCACAGCTTCACGCCGTCGAGCACGTACGCGTCGTCCCCGTCCGGGACGGCCGTGGTGGCCAGGCGCGCCGGGTCGGACCCCACGTCGGGCTCGGTGAGCAGGAAGGCGCTGATGGCGGTGGTGGCGCAGCGGGGCAGGTAGGCGCCCTTCTGCTCCTGCGTGCCGAACATCTTCAGCGGCTGGGGCACGCCGATCGACTGGTGGGCGGAGAGCAGGGCCCCGATGGCCGGGCTCACCGAGCCGACGAGGGCCAGCGCCTTGTTGTAGTAGACCTGGGTGAGACCGAGGCCGCCGTACTTGGGGTCGATCTTCATGCCGAGGGCGCCGAGCTCCTTGAGACCGCGCACCGTCTCGTCGGGGATCTTCGCCTCGCGCTCGATGAGGGCCCCGTCGATGCGGGTCTCGCAGAACTCCCGCAGCCGGGCCAGGAAGGCCTCGCCCCGCCGGACGTCCTCGTCGGCGGGGAGCGGATGGGGGTGGATCAGGTCGAGCCGGAAGCGTCCGAGGAACAGTTCCTTGGCGAAACTGGGTTTGCGCCAGTCCTGTTCCCGGGCCGCCTCCGCGACCTGCCGTGCCTCGCGCTCGGTCACCTTGGGCTGTGTTGCGGACATGAGGGGACTCACCTCGCCGCCGAAGTCGGAAGTCAGGGGTCCACCGGCATTACCAGCCGGTGCTACCTGTGAGTCGTACCCTCTCCGGCCCGCCGGGAAAAGCCGGGCCGTCCGAGCGAGCGAAATCCGGCCCGGCCGCGCGGCTACGCCCGGGCGAGTGAGCCGAAGGGGCGCACCGGCGAAAGGCGGCGGGCGCCCGGAGGAACCGCGAGGAACGAGCGGTTCAAAGGACGCACGGCGTCCTGGAGCCGGCACAAGCGCCCCGGGGGCGAACCGAGCCGGGAAGGAAAAGAGGGACGGCCGGAGCCCCCGCACAGTAGGCTCCGGCCGTCGGCTTTCGGGCCGTACGAGATCAGATGTCGAGGCCGGTCAGGACCAGGACCCGCTCGTACGTGTAGTCGTCCATCGCGTAGCGGACGCCTTCGCGGCCCACACCGGACTGCTTGACGCCGCCGTAGGGCATCTGGTCGGCGCGGTAGGACGGCGCGTCGCCGATGATCACACCGCCGACCTCGAGCTCGCGGTGGGCGCGGAACGCGGTCTGGACGTTGCGGGTGAAGACGCCGGTCTGCAGACCGAACTTCGAGTCGTTGACGGCGGCGAAGGCCTCGTCGGTGTTCTCGACCTTCTTCAGCGTCAGGACCGGTCCGAAGACCTCCTCGGTGGCGAGCTTGACGCCGTCCGGCACGTGGGCCAGGACGGTGGGCTCGTACGAGGCACCCGCGCGCTTGCCGCCGGTGAGCAGCTTGGCTCCGCCGGCCACGGCCTCGTCGACCCAGGACTCGACACGCTGGGCGGCGGCCTCGGAGACGAGGGGGCCGACGTCGGTGGCGGAGTCGGACGGGTCGCCGGTGACCTGGGCCTGGACCTTCTCGACGACCTTCTCGACGAGGCGGTCGTAGACGGAGGCGTCGGCGATCACGCGCTGCACGGAGATGCAGGACTGGCCGGCCTGGTAGTTCGAGAAGGTCGCGATACGGGTGGCGGCCCAGTCGAGGTCGGCCTCGGAGGACCAGTCGTCCAGGACGACGGCCGCGGCGTTGCCGCCGAGCTCCAGGGTGCAGTGCTTGTGGGGCACCGACTGCTGGATGGCGTAGCCGACGGTGTCGGAGCCGGTGAAGGAGATGACGGGCAGGCGCTCGTCCTTGACCAGGGCCGGCATCTTGTCGTTGGCGACCGGCAGGACCGACCAGGAGCCGGCCGGGAGGTCGGTCTCGGCGAGCAGCTCGCCGAGGATCAGACCGGACAGTGGCGTGGCCGGGGCGGGCTTGAGGATGATCGGCGCGCCGACGGCGATGGCCGGGGCCACCTTGTGGGCGCACAGGTTCAGCGGGAAGTTGAACGGCGCGATGCCGAGGACCGGGCCCTTGACGAAGCGGCGGGTCAGCGCGAGGCGGCCGACACCGCCGGCGTCGGTGTCGAGGCGCTGGGCCTCTCCGCCGTTGAAGCGGCGGGCCTCTTCGGCGGCGAAGCGGAACACGGACACCGCACGGCCGACCTCACCGCGGGCCCACTTGACGGGCTTGCCGTTCTCGGCGGAGATCAGCTGGGCGATCTCCTCGGTGCGCTCGGCGAGCCGCTTGGACACGTGGTCCAGGGCCGCGGCCCGTACGTGGGCGGGGGTCGCGGAGAACTCCGCCGTCACGGCGTACGCCGCGGCCACGGCCTCTTCGACCTGCTCGTCGGTGGGCACGCTGACGGCAGCGACCAGGCGGCCGTCCCACGGGGAGTGGACGTCGAAGCTGTCCTCGCCGGTGGCCTGGCGGCCGGCGAGCCAGAAGGCGTGGGTGGAAGTCATGCGAATCCCGGCCCTTCGGAAGTGTGCGGTGGGTCCTGACCCCTCCACCGTAGAACTCCGTCGGCGTTTCGGCGTTTGTCCCTGATGGAGCGGCGGGTCGTCGCGCTTCGCCGCTTTGTCACTGTCCAGCCGGCCGGGTGCGCGCCCCTGCGAGGCGATGCGGCTAGGCCGGGGTCGAGGTCGCCTTGAGGGCGAGCCACAGTTCCATGCGGACGTCCGGGTCCTCCAGGGAGCGGCCGAGGATCTCCTCGACCCGCTTCATCCGGTAGCGCAGGGTGTGCCGGTGCACGCCGAGGTCGGCCGCGGCCGCGTCCCACTGTCCGTGGCGGGAGAGCCAGGCCTGGAGCGAGGCCACCAGGTCGCCGCGCCCGGTCGCGTCGTGCTCCCGCAGGGCGCGCAGGGTGCCGTCCGCGAAGGCCCGTACGGCGTCGTCGGCCAGCAGCGGCAGGACCGAGCCCGCCGCCATGTCCTCGTGCTCCACCATCGGCCGACCGCGGCGCCGGGCCACGGCCAGGGCCTGGTCGGCCTGTTTGAGGGCGGCCGCCACACCGCCCGGTCCGGCCGGCGCGGACAGGCCGACCACCAGCTCGTCCGGCTCCGGCCCGGACGCTTCCCGGCCGCGCCGTGCCTCCAGTGCCTCGGCGTGGTCCATGCACGCCTGTACGGCCGAGCCCCCGTCGGAGGCCAGGACCACGAGCCGGCCCTCCTCCGGGACGACGAGCAGCGCTTCTCCGGTCCGGGCCGCCGCCGACTCCACCGTGTCGGACAGCAGCGCCAGGCCTTCCGGCTGCGCGGTCCCCGCCAGGGCCGGCTCGGCCACGACGAGCCGGAACGGTGCCTCCAGCAGGGCCCCGTACAGGTCCCCGGCCACGGCCCGCGCGTGGTCCGCCTCGCCCGCGAGCAGCATCCGCAGCACCGCCGCCCCCAGCCGGGACTCGGCGTCGTGCAGCGAGCGCGAGCGCTCGGTGGTGAGGGTGAGCAGCGCGACGGCGGAGTGGACGGCGTACCGCTCGGCGGTGCCGAGCGGGGCCGCGGTACCGACGGCGAGCGCGCCGCGGGCGCGCCGGCCCGTGCCCAGGGACTGGAGTTCCACGCGGTCCTCGGAGCCGCCGACCACGGCGCTCGCGGGCGCCGGGCGCTCCCGCAGCCGTTCCACGTCGGGCGTCAGCCGGGCGGCGCGGCGCGCGGCCCAGTCGGGGGCGGCCGCGACGACCGCGCCCGAGGTGTCGTACAGCGCGGCCCAGCCGTGCACGTGCGCGGCCAGTTTCACCAGCAGCTCGGTGGGGCCGTCGACGGAGAGCGCGGCGCGCGTCAGCTCCCGCTGGGCCTCGAAACCGGCGGTGACGGCCCGGTACTGGTCCGCGGCGAGGGCCGCGGAGACCGCCTTGCTGATCGCCAGGAAGGGGGTCCGCCGCGGTACCTCCAGCAGCGGCATGTCCTCGGCCCGCGCGGCCTCGACCAGCGCCTCGGGGATCTCCTCGTAGTTGACGCCGATCGCGAAGCCGATGCCGACGACCCCGGCCGCGGCGAGGCGGCGTACGTAGGCGCGCATCTCCTCCGGGTCCCCCGCGTCCAGCTTCATCGCGGTGATCAGGAGCAGCTCCCCGCCCTCCATGTAGGGGACGGGGTCGGCGAGCTCGCTGACGTGGGCCCACCGCACCGGGGTGTCGAGGCGGCCCTCCCCGGCCCGGACGCTGAGTTTGAGCGCCGAGTGCTGGACGAGTGAGGCGAGGGTGAGCGGCATCGGTTACCAGTGGCCTTAGCGGGAGGGGGCGAGCGGGAGGGTCAGGAGGCAGACCGCCGACGGTTTTCGCCGTGTCGTACGAACGACTCCCGTCGATTCTGCCACCTCGTACGGGTCGGGGTGCGGGTCAGGACGGTCCGGCCAGGCGGACCAGCAGCGGAGCCGCCCGTTCCCCGCGCACCGAGGTCAGCGACAGGACCGCGTGCCCCGGCGGCACGGCGTGCGCCAGGTCCGAGGCGGACCACCGCTCGCGCTCCACCTGGCGCACGGTCACCGCGTCCGTGGTGACCGCCTTGCCGGTGACGAGCTTGCGGAAGGAGTGCATCAGGCGGGTGAGCGGCTGGTCGGCGAAGACGGTGCGGTGGGTGACGTCCCGCGTCTCCACCCACTCCGTGCCCCAGGCCTCGGCGAAGCGCTTGCCGTCCCAGGTGGTGACCCCGGAGAAGGCCATCCGGCAGCCGACCGCCCCGAGCAGCGGGGTGCGCAGCGCCTCCGGTACGTCGTCCAGCGTGCGCAGCGTGAGCAGGACGCCCGCATGCGCCGAGCGCAGCCGCTGGACGCCCCGCACGGTCTCGGCGGTCAGGGTGTGGGAGGCGTCGTCGAAGGCGAGGAAGGCGAAGAGGGAGCGGTCGGTGCGGGCGGCCGCGGCGGCGTTGAACTGGGCGAGCAGCAGCCGGGCCAGCATCCGGGAGGCGTCGGCGTGCCCGCGTTCGGGCAGGTCCACGCGGACACGGATCGGGTGCTCC
The DNA here is from genome assembly GCF_055595065.1 of Streptomyces sp. NPDC040545. Taxonomy (NCBI): domain Bacteria; kingdom Bacillati; phylum Actinomycetota; class Actinomycetes; order Kitasatosporales; family Streptomycetaceae; genus Streptomyces; species Streptomyces sp. NPDC040545. Next base: position 121,948 of record NZ_JBVIWA010000018.1, on the reverse strand, counting down.
AGGGCGCGCAGCGAGAACGGCCGGCCCTGGCCGGTGGTGTCGAAGAAGCCGGCGAAGGCGGGCCGGTCCAGCAGGGCCACCCGGTCGGCGAGGGCGGGACCGGGGTCCGCGGGGGCGCCGTGCTGGCGGGCCCGGGCGTCGAGTTCGCGCAGCATGGCGTGCTGTCCGGCGAGGTCGCGGCGCAGCGCGTCGAAGGCGGTGGGGACCTGGTCGAGCAGCTCGCGCAGTTCGGGCACGGTCGGGAAGCGGTCGTAGGCCGTCCGGAAGGGCCCGAGGAGCTGGGCGAGGGCGGTCGCGGCCCGGCGTACGTCGATCCCGGGGACGTCCCCGACGAAGGCCTCGGCGAGCAGGGTGGCGGCCTCGTCGGGGTCGGTGGCGCCGCCGTAGAGGTCGAGGTCGTAGACGGAGGCGGGGTCGCCGACCCGGACCACGACGTCGAAGGCGGCGTCCGGTCCGAGCGGGGCGCCGGCCGCGCCGACGGCGACGACGGCGGCCTGGCCGGCGAGGGCCTGGAGCGAGAGCGACTCGACGACGGGCCGCACCAGGTGGCGGGTCTTGCCGGTGCCGGAGGGGCCGACGGCGAGCAGGGAGGTGCCGAGCACGTCGGGGTCGAGGGCGAGGGCGGTGCCGCGGCGGGAGTACGGGTTGCGGGCGCCGTCCTCCACGGTGCCCAGCAGCACCTGCCGGGCCAGCAGATCGTGCCGGGCGGCCCGCACGGGCAGGTCCCGGGCCCCGGACGGGTGCACACAGGCCCCGGCTCCCTTGTCACGCACGGCGTCGGCGAAGGCCCGCATCCGCGAGGGGTCGACGCGCACGGAGTCCCAGGCCCGCCGGATCCGGGCGTAGTCCACGTCGTTCATCCGCCCGCCCCCGGCCTCCGCCTCCAGCCGCTCGGCCACCTCCCCGAGCCCGGCGGCCCGCAACTGCGGCCACCGAGCGGGGTCGTCCTCCGGCTCCTCGGCAGGTGTCGCCCGGGGGCGGTCCGGGCGGGCCGGATCCGCGGCCGGCCGGATCCGGCGCAGCAGGCGGACCGCGCCACCGAGCCAGGCGAAGGCCAGGACGACGGCCACGTCGATCGCGGTCTTCGCCGTGCTGTCGAGCGCGAGGTTGGCCTCTTGGTCCGTGCCGTACGGCAGGAACGCGAAGACCAGCTGCCGGAGCGGCAGCTGGTGGTTGTCGACGAGGAGGAGCGTGACCCAAGCCATTGGCACGACCGCGAGGGCGGGTGCCCAGGGGCCGCGCGCGACGACCAGGCGGCTCCACGCGGTCCGCCAGCTGCCTAGCCGGCCGAACCCGTAGACGAGCACCGAGACGAAGAGCGTCTCGTAGATCGGCTTGGCCCGCATCCCGCCCGTCCCCATCACCGGCTCCCCGTTCGCGGCGTACCAGCTGTCCGGGGTGAAGAGGTTGAGCGGAGCGTCCCAGAAGGGGATGTACGTGTTGCGCATCAGGGACCAGACGAGGACACACGCCAGGAAGGAGACGAGTGCTCCGGTGGCAAGAGCCCGGTCAGGGGTCGTCGGCGGTTCCACCGCCGCCCGCGGGACGTGGCCGTAGCGCCATACACCCGGCTCGGCGACCGGCCGGGGGGTCCGCAGCCAGTCGGCGACGGTCGGCCCCCGGTCCGGCGCGTGACGCGGCTTCGGAGGGTGCGCCTGTGGGGCGCCGGCAGGTCTCGGTACGCGATCCGAGCGGGTCGCCCGTCCGTCGTGCGTGCCGTCGGTGTCCATGAAACCCCTGCCCCCTGCCCGTGCCTGCGCTGCGTCGCTCAATGTAGTTGCCCGGCGTCGGCCGTGGGCCCGTACCCGCGCTCCGATGCGCCGCGCCGTCCGCAAGACGCGCGCCCGGGTCCTTCCTATGGCCGTGACGGACAAGGACACGCGGTGATCACTACCGAACGGAGCATGCAGGACCACCGCTCCCGGGCCTAGCCTGCGGACAAAGAGACAAGTGCGTCCGAAAACACCCCCCAGGAGCCCCCTATGACCGCTGTTCCGCAGGAGCGCAAGATCGTCACCGCGATCCCCGGCCCCAAGTCGCAGGAGCTGCAGGCCCGCCGCCTCCAGACCGTGGCCGGTGGCGTGGGCTCCGTGCTGCCCGTCTTCACGGCCCGCGCGGGCGGCGGCATCATCGAGGACGTCGACGGCAACCGCCTGATCGACTTCGGCTCCGGCATCGCCGTGACCTCGGTCGGCGCCTCCGCCGAGGCCGTCGTGCGCCGCGCCTCCGCGCAGCTCGCCGACTTCACCCACACCTGTTTCATGGTCACCCCGTACGAGGGCTACGTCGAGGTCTGTGAGGCCCTCGCCGAGCTGACCCCGGGCACCCACGCCAAGAAGTCGGCCCTGTTCAACTCCGGCGCCGAGGCCGTCGAGAACGCCGTCAAGATCGCCCGTTCGTACACCAAGCGCCAGGCCGTCGTCGTCTTCGACCACGGCTACCACGGCCGTACGAACCTCACCATGGCGCTGACCGCGAAGAACATGCCGTACAAGCAGGGCTTCGGTCCGTTCGCCCCCGAGGTCTACCGCGTCCCGGTCGCCTACGGCTACCGCTGGCCCACCGGCGCCGAGAACTGCGGCCCCGAGGCCGCCGCCCAGGCGATCGACCAGATCACCAAGCAGATCGGCGCCGAGAACGTCGCCGCGATCATCATCGAGCCGGTCCTCGGCGAGGGCGGCTTCATCGAGCCGGCCAAGGGCTTCCTGCCCGCGATCGTGAAGTTCGCCAACGACAACGGCATCGTCTTCGTCGCCGACGAGATCCAGTCCGGCTTCTGCCGCACCGGCCAGTGGTTCGCGTGCGAGGACGAGGGCATCGTCCCGGACCTGATCACCACCGCCAAGGGCATCGCGGGCGGTCTGCCGCTCGCCGCCGTGACCGGCCGCGCCGAGATCATGGACGCCGCGCACGCGGGTGGCCTGGGTGGCACCTACGGCGGTAACCCGGTGGCGTGCGCGGGTGCGCTCGGCTCCATCGAGACCATGAAGGAACTCGACCTCAACGCCGCGGCGAAGAAGATCGAGTCCGTCATGAAGGCCCGCCTGACGGCCATGCAGGAGAAGTACGACATCATCGGCGACATCCGCGGCCGCGGCGCCATGATCGCGATCGAGCTGGTCAAGGACCCGGTGTCCAAGACCCCCTTCCCGGAGGCGGCCGGCGCGCTCGCCAAGGCCTGCCACGCCGAGGGCCTGCTCGTCCTCACCTGTGGCACCTACGGCAACGTGCTCCGCTTCCTCCCGCCGATCGTCATCGGCGAGGACCTGCTGAACGAGGGCCTGGACCTCATCGAGGCCGCGTTCGCGGCCATCGGCACGGCCATCTGATCGAACGGCTAGAACGTGCGCACGCCGCGACCGGTACCTACCGGCGGTAACGGGCGGACGCTGTGAAGAAGCTGTGGGGGGCCGATGGCGGGAGCGCGATCCTGCTGTCGGTCCCCCTTTCGCTGCCGTACGGTTTCTGCAGATGAGTGAGACACCCCGCTCCAGGGAAACCGGGGGCGACACCAGTACTGGGCTTCCCCAGCACCGTACTGGGCATGCGTTCGCGCACACTCCTCACCGATCGGACAGCCGTTCGCCCCAAACCCCCCGGGGCGCCCGGCAACCCGATCCGGGCGGCCGTCCCGGAACCATCCCCCCTGTTCCGGGACGGCCGGCCACTCCTCTCCTGATCGCCGCGGTCTGCGGCCTCCTCTTCTCCCTGGTCACCTGGCAGGTGCTGGTCTCCGGCCCGCTGCTGACCCCGGACCATGCGCTGAGCCGCGCCCTGGTGCGCACGGTCCCCGACTACGTCACCGAGCGACTCTCGGACCTCGGCAACATCCCGGTCGCCGTGCCCGTCCTCGTCCTGGCCATGGCCTACGCCGCCCGGCGCGGGCGGGCGCTCGCCGCCGGGGCCGCGGGCCTGGCGATGGCCTTGGTGCCGGCCCTGGTCATCCCGTTCAAGGAGTGGACGGCCCGGCCAGGACCCCTGGAGCCCTGGGCCGCCGGCTACTTCCCCTCGGGCCACACGGCCACCGCCGCCGTCGCCTACCTCGGCGCGGCCCTGCTCGTGCGCCCGTACACCCGCCGGGCATGGCCGGCGGCCGCCGCCCTGGTCCTCACGGGGGCGACGGCCGCCGGGCTGATCCTGCGGGGGTGGCACTGGCCGCTGGACGTACTGGCCAGCCTGCTGCTCTGCGCTCCCCTGCTGCTCGCAGTGGCGTGGGCCGACCGGGCCGGCCGGGCGGGACGGCTCAGCCTCCGAAGTACGCGTCGAAGTTCCGGCTGAACTCCCAGCCTCCGAAGCGGTCCCAGTTGATCGACCAGGTCATCAGGCCGCGCAGCCCCGGCCAGGTGCCGTGGGTCTGGTACGTCCCGCAGTCGGTCTTCCTCGTCAGGCAGTTCAGGGCCTTGTTCACCTCCGCGGGCGAGGTGTGGCCGTTGCCCGCGCTGGTCGTGGCCGGCAGGCCGATGGCGACCTGGTCCGGGCGCAGGGCCGGGAAGACCCGGGCGGTGTTCCCGGCGACCGGGAAGCCGGTGAGCAGCATGTCGGTCATGGCGATGTGGAAGTCCGCGCCGCCCATGGAGTGGTACTGGTTGTCGAGGCCCATGATCGAGCCCGAGTTGTAGTCCTGGACGTGGAGCAGGGTGAGGTCGTCGCGCAGGGCGTGGATGACCGGGAGGTACGCGCCGGCGCGCGGATCCTGGCCGCCCCAGGGGCCGGAACCGTAGTACTGGTGGCCCAGCTGGACGAAGAAGGTCTCCGGGGCCATGGTCAGGACGAAGTCCGGTCCGTAGCGGGCCTTCAGGGTCTTCACGGCCGAGATCAGGTTGACGACGACCGGGGTGGTGGGCGCCCGGAAGTCGGTGTCCCCGGTGGCCAAGGACAGGGAGTGGCCCTCGAAGTCGATGTCCAGGCCGTCGAGGCCGTACTCGTCGATGATCTTGCTGACGGAGGAGACGAAGGTGTCGCGGGCGGCCGTGCTCGCGAGCTGGACCTGGCCGTTCTGGCCGCCGATCGATATCAGCACTTTCTTGCCGGCCGCCTGCTTGGCCTTGACGGCCGCCTTGAACTCCGCCGGGGATTCGGCGTTCGGGCATTCCGCGACCGGGCAGAGCCGGAAGCGGATGTCGCCCGAGGTCACCGAAGTGGGTTCGCCGAAGGCGAGGTTGATGACGTCCCAGGAGGCGGGCATGTCGGCCATGCGGACGTATCCGGAGCCGTTGGCGAAGCTCGCGTGCAGGTAGCCGACGAGTGCGTGCGCGGGGAGGCCGCCCCCGCCGCCTCCCCCGCCACCGGGCGTGGTCGCGGAGGCGGGCGCGCTCTGCGGGGAGGCGCCCGCCGCGTTCACCGCGCTGACCCGGAAGGTGTACGTGGTGGCCGCGGCGAGGCCGGTCACGGCCGCCGAGGCCGAGGTGACGGACAGCGGCGCCGCGCCGTCCCGGTGGACGGTGTACGAGGTGGCGCCCGGGACCGCCGACCAGGACAGCGCGACGGACGCCGACGAGGTGGCGGAGGCGGTCAGGCCGGTGGGGGCGGCCGGGGGCCGGGGCTGCCCGGGACCGCCGGGGTCCGGGCCGATCAGGGTGAGGTCGTCGGTGAGATGGGCGGGCTGGCCGTACCAGCCGTGGGTGTAGATGGTCACCGAGGTGGTGGACGGGCCGGTGCGGAAGGTGGTCGTCAGCTGCTTCCACGCACCCGGCGTCTGCGTCCAGGCCGACACGTCGGTGGTGCCGGTGCCGCTCGCGCCGAGGTAGACGTAGGCGCCCTGCACCCACGCGCCGAGCGTGTACGCCGAGTCGGGCTCGACGGCGACGGTCTGGGAGCAGCGGGCGTTGTCCTGGCCGGCCGGGGTGGCCCTCAGGGCGTAACTTCCGCCGTGGACGGGTGTGGTGACGACGGCTCCGCTGCCGCCGGAGCAGCTCCAGCCGTCGAGGCCGGCTTCGAAGCCGCCGTTGCGTACGAGGTCGGCGTCGGCCGCCGCGGCGGGCGGGCCCGCGGCGAGGAAGCCGGCCACCGCGAGGGCGGCGGCCGAGAGGAGGGGTAGGGCTCTGCGCACAACTGCCTCCGGTGCATGGGGGGATGGAGGGGGTCAGCGGCGCCCAAGGTGGTCCAGACCAATACCCTTGTCAAGGCTTCCGACCCTGCTTCGCCGGCACGCTCGCGGCCGCCTCGTGCAGGGCGAGCTCCAGCACGGCCGGATCGGTGAGCGTCCCCTCGCCGTGCGGGAGCACGAGCCAGCGCACCCCGCCGGTCGCCCGGCCGGGATACGGGACCACGATCCAGCTCCCGCACCCGGCACCCCGTACGCCCGTGCCGAGCCACCGCGAGGCCGTGCCGGCGGGCACGAAGAAGCCCACCCTGGAGTCGCCGAAGTCGGCGAGCACCGGGCCGGGCCGGTCGAGGAGCAGGCGGAGCACGTCGAGGGTGGGCCGCCCCAGCTTCCCGGGCAGGATCAGCACGTCCCAGCGCCGGCCGGCGGGCAGCAGGGCGACCCCGAGCGGGTTGCGCTCCCACTCCCACCGGCAGGCGTCCGGATCCGGCGCCCCCGACACCAGCCAGTCCACTGCCGTCCTGGCCCCCGGAATCGTCATCGCCCGGCCTCCGCTTCCTGTAGGTGAGGGGTTCTCACCTGGAGAGAGCGGGGCCGGGCGCGGGTATGACGCGGGTTTCGTTACTCCATGGTAGTGAACCCGGTCACAGCACTAGCTGTCGAAGCCGAGGCCGAAGCGGTCCAGTGTCTTGAGCCACAGGTTCCGGTGTCCGCCGCGGGCGTCCGCGCGGGCCAGCGACCACTTGGTGAGCGCGATCCCGGTCCAGGCGAAGGGCTCGGGCGGGAACGGCATCGGCTTGGACTTCACCATCTCCAGCCGCGTGCGCTCGGTGGAGAGCCCGTCCAGCAGGTCCAGCATCACGTCCGCTCCGAACCGGGTGGCCCCCACGCCGAGGCCGGTGTAGCCGGCCGCGTAGGCCACCTTCCCCGAGTGCGCCGTGCCGAAGAAGGCGGAGAAGCGCGAGCAGGTGTCGATGGCCCCGCCCCAGGCGTGGCTGAACTTCAGCCCCTCCAGCTGCGGGAAGGCCGTGAAGAAGTGCTCCGCGAGCTTGAGGTAGGTCTCGGGGCGGTGGTCGTACTCGGAGTCGAGCTTCCCCCGGTAGGGGTAGATCGCGTCGTAGCCGCCCCACAGGATCCGGTTGTCGCGGGTGATCCGGAAGTAGTGGAACTGGTTGGCGCTGTCGCCGAGCCCCTGCCGCCTCTTCCAGCCGATCGCGGCCAGCTGGGCCTCGTCGAGCGGCTCGCTCATCAGCGCGTAGTCGTAGACCGGGACGGTGAACGGGCGGACCCGGCGCACCAGCGAGGGGAAGATGTTGGTGCCGAGGGCGACCCGGCGCGCGAGGATCGTGCCGTAGGGGGTCGTCACGGTCATCCCGGAGCCGGCCCCGGCCAGCTTGAGGCCGCGGGTGTTCTCGTAGATCCGCACCCCGAGCTCCAGGCAGGCCCGCTTGAGGCCCCAGGCCAGCTTCGCCGGATTGAGCATGGCGACGCCGTCACGGTCCCAGAGGCCCGCGAGGAAGGTCGGCGAGTCGACCTCGGCGCGCACCGCCTCGCCGTCCAGCCATTCGGAGCCGTCGGCGAGGCCCAGGCGCAGCGCCTCCTCGTGCAGTTCGCGCAGCTCCTCGACCTGGTGCGGTTCGGTGGCGACGTCGATCTCGCCGGTCCGCTCGAAGTCGCAGTCGATGTTGTAACGGGCGACGGCCTCCTCGATGGCGTCGAGGTTGCGGGTGCCCATCTCCTCCAGCTTGGCCAGCTCGCCGGGCCAGCGGGCGATTCCGTTGCTGAGGCCGTGGGTGAGGGAGGCGGCGCAGAATCCGCCGTTGCGGCCGGAGGCGGCCCAGCCCGCCTCCTTGCTCTCGATCAGTACGACGTCCCGCCCGGGGTCGCGCTCCTTGGCGATCAGGGCGGTCCACAGTCCGCTGTAACCGCCGCCGATGACCAGCAGGTCGCAGCGCTCGTCGGAGGTCAGCGCCGGCTCGGGGGCCGGCTTGCCGGGGTCGTCCAGCCAGTACGAGACCGGCTTCGCTTCGGAAAGGGATTTCGCAACACTTCGCATGGCGACTGGGGCCATGGCTTCCAACTCCCTACGGAACTGATGACGTGCTTTCCCGAATTACTTCGGTTGTGCCTTCTTGCGGCGGTTGCCGACCATCTGGCCGGCGAGGACCACCAGCACCGCGATGACGAACATCGCCGTACCGATGACGTTGATCTGCACGGGCGTACCGCGCTGGGCCGATCCCCACACGAACATGGGGAAGGTGACGGTGTTGCCCGAGTTGAAGTTGGTGATGATGAAGTCGTCGAAGGAGAGCGCGAAGGAGAGCAGCGCGCCCGCCGCGATACCCGGTGCCGCGATCGGCAGGGTGACCCGTACGAAGGTCTGCACCGGGCCGGCGTAGAGGTCGCGGGCGGCCTCCTCCAGCCGCGGGTCCATGGACAGGACACGCGCCTTGACGGCGGCGACGACGAAGCTGAGGCAGAACATGATGTGCGCGATCAGGATCGTCCAGAAGCCCAGCTGGATGCCCATGTTGAGGAAGAGCGCGAGCAGCGAGGCCGCCATCACGATCTCGGGCATGGCCATGGGCAGGAAGATCAGCGAGTTGACCGCCCCGCGCGCCCGGAAGCGGTAGCGCACGAGCGCGAAGGCGATCGCGGTGCCCAGCGCGGTCGCGACGAGGGTGGACCAGAGGGCGATCTGGAGCGAGAGGGACAGCGAGCCGCACATGTCGGCGACCCCGCAGGGGTCCTTCCACGCGTCGAGGGAGAACTCCTGCCAGGCGTAGTTGAACCGCCCGCTGGGGTTGTTGAAGGAGAAGACGGTGACGACGACGTTCGGCAGGATCATGTACGCGAGCGTGCCGAGGCCCGCGATGACGACCAGGTTGCGCCGGAGCCAGGTGAGGGGATTACGCATCAGACCAGGTCCTCCGTCCCCGCTCGGCGGATGTAGATGGTGACCATGATCAGCACGATGGCCATGAGAATGAAGGACAGCGCGGCCGCCGTCGGGTAGTCGAGGATCCGCAGGTACTGCGACTGGATGACGTTGCCGATCATCCGGGTGTCCGTGGAGCCGAGCAGTTCGGCGTTCACGTAGTCGCCGCTCGCCGGGATGAAGGTGAGCAGGGTCCCGGAGACCACGCCCGGCATCGAGAGCGGGAAGGTCACCTTCCGGAAGACCGTGGCGGGGCGTGCGTACAGGTCCCCGGCCGCCTCGTGGAGGCGGGTGTCGATGCGCTCCAGCGAGGAGTACAGCGGCAGGATCATGAAGGGGAGGAAGTTGTACGTCAGACCGCAGACCACCGCGAGCGGCGTGGCCAGCACCCGGTCCCCCTCGGTCATGCCGAGCCAGCTGGTGACGTCGAGGAAGCCGATGTCGTTGAGGACGCCGACCACCGGGCCGCCGTCGGCCAGGATCGTCTTCCAGGCCAGCGTGCGGATCAGGAAGCTGGTGAAGAACGGGGCGATGACCAGGACCAGGAGCAGGTTGCGCCAGCGGCCGGCCTTGAAGGCGATCAGGTAGGCGAGCGGGTACCCGAGCAGCAGGCACAGCGCGGTCGCGGTGCCCGCGTAGAGCAGGGAGCGCAGGAACTGCGGGTAGTACTCGGTGAAGGCGTCCCAGTAGGTCCCGAAGTGCCAGGTGACCTGGAAGCCCTCTTCGAGGGAGCCGGTCTGCACCGAGGTGGAGGCCTGGTAGACCATCGGCAGCACGAAGAACACCAGCAGCCACAGGATGCCGGGGAGCAGCAGCCAGTACGGGATCAGCCGCTTGCGCAGGGACGCCTTGTGCACCGGGGGTTCGGTGGGGGCGGGCGCCTGGGGCGGCGCCGCGGTGGCCGTCATGCGCTCTCCTCCACCGTCTCGATGCCCGCGTCGATGTCCTGGGCGGCGTCGAGGCCGAAGGTGTGCTCCGGGTTCCAGTGCAGGATCACCTCGGCGCCCGGCACCAGGCGGCCGTCGCGCTCGATGTTCTGGGCGTACACCTCCAGCTCCGGACAGACCTGGCTGTCGATGACGTACTGGGTGGAGACGCCGATGAAGGAGGAGTCGGCTATCCGGCCGGCGACCTTGTTGCGGCCGGCCGCGATGGTGTGCTCCTCGTCGGCGTGGACCAGGGAGATCTTCTCCGGGCGCACCCCGACCAGGAGCTTTCCGCCCGCGCGGGGGGTGGTCGAACATCGGGCGGCGGGCAGCCGCAGGGTGGTGCCGGAGGCGGAGACGACGACCTCGGAGCCGGCGGAGTCCACCGAGGCCTCGATGAGGTTCGAGGTGCCGAGGAAGTTGGCCACGAAGGTGGTGCCCGGGTTCTCGTACAGCTCGGCGGGGGCTCCCAGCTGCTCGACGCGGCCGCCGTTCATCACGGCGACCGTGTCGGCCATGGTCATGGCCTCCTCCTGGTCGTGCGTGACGTGCACGAAGGTGATGCCGACCTCGGTCTGGATCCGCTTGAGCTCCAGCTGCATCTGGCGGCGCAGCTTGAGGTCGAGGGCGCCCAGCGGCTCGTCGAGGAGGAGGACCTGCGGGTGGTTGATCAGTGCGCGGGCGACGGCGACGCGCTGCTGCTGGCCGCCGGAGAGCTGGTGCGGCTTGCGCTGGGCGAACTGGCCGAGCTGGACCAGCTCCAGCATGTCGTCGACCTGCTTCTTGACCGACTTGATGCCGCGGCGGCGCAGCCCGAAGGCGACGTTCTCGAAGATGCTCAGGTGCGGGAAGAGCGCGTAGCTCTGGAAGACCGTGTTGACCGGGCGCTTGTACGGCTGCAGGTCGGTGACCTCCCGGTCGCCGAGGTGCACCGTGCCGGTGGAGGGCTCCTCCAAGCCGGCGATCATGCGCAGGGTGGTGGTCTTCCCGCAGCCCGAGGCGCCGAGCAGGGCGAAGAAGGAGCCCTGGGGGATGGTGAGATCCAGCGGGTGCACGGCGGTGAAGGTCCCGTAGTGCTTGCTGATCCCGGAGAGGCGGACGTCGCCGCCCGCGGTCTTGTCAGTCATGGATGGTCCCGGGGTTGGGTGGGTCAAGGGGTCGGAGGCTCGGCGGAGCGGAGTCGGCCGGGGCGGGCCGCGCCGCCGCCGGAGGGGTCCGGCGGCCGGCGCGGCGGTCCGGCGGGATCGGCCCGCCGCAAGGCGTGCGTCAGGCGCCGATGAGCTTGGCGAACTTCTCCTCGTACGCCGTCTCTTCCTCGCTGGTGAGGGAGCGGAAGGCGTGGGCCTTGGCGGCCATCGCCTTGTCCGGGACGATCAGGGGGTTGTCCGCGAGCGCGGGGTCGATCTTGGCCAGCTCGTCCTTGACGCCCTCGACCGGGCAGACGTAGCTGATGTACGCGGCCAGCTGGGCGGCGATCTCGGGCTCGTAGTAGAAGTCGATGAGCTTCTCCGCGTTGGCCTTGTGCCGGGCCTTGGCGGGGATCAGCAGGTTGTCGCTGGAGGTGATGTATCCGGGGGCGGGGATGGCGTACTTGATGTCCGGGTTGCCGGCCTGGAGCTGGATGATGTCCCCGGCCCAGGCGAGGCAGGCGGCGATGTCGCCCTTGTCGAGGTCGGAGGTGTAGTCGTTGCCGGTGAAGCGGCGGATCTGGTTCTTGTCCACGCCCTTCTGGAGCCGGCCGATGGCCTCGTCGAAGTCGGCGGTGGTGAATTTCGCCGGGTCCTTGCCCTGGTCGAGCAGGGTCATGCCGACGCTGTCGCGCATCTCGGTGAGGAAGCCGACGCGGCCCTTGAGGGAGGGGTCGTCGAGCAGCTGGGTGACGGAGTCGACCTTCTTGCCGCCGGTCGCCTTCTCGTTGTAGGCGATGACGGTGTCGATGCCGGTCCAGGGGTAGCTGTAGGACCGTCCCGGGTCCCAGTCGGGGGTGCGGAACTGCGGGATCAGGTTGGCGTAGGCGTGCGGGAGGCGCGCGGGGTCCAGCTTCTGCGCCCAGCCGAGACGGATGATGCGGGCGGCCAGCCAGTCGGTGACCACGATCAGGTCGCGGCCGGTCTCCTGGCCGGCCGCCAGCTGGGGGCGGATCTTGCCGAAGAACTCGACGTTGTCGTTGATGTCCTCGGTGTACTTGACGTTGATGCCGGTCCGCTTGGTGAACTCCTCCAGCGTGGGACGGCTCTTCTCGTCCTCGCTGGTGTCCATGTACTCGGTCCAGTTGGAGAAGTTGATCTCCTTTTCCTGGGCCGAGTGGTCGTCGGAGGCCGCTGCCGCGTCGCCCTCGCGTTTGGCGGGCGGGATCCCGCACCCGGTGAGGGCGGAGAGCCCTCCGAGGGTGAGCGCTCCGACTCCGGAGGCGCGCAGCAGCGAGCGGCGGGTCAGGGCGCCGCGCCCGCTGGTGAGGCTGCGCCGCATCGCGGCGAGTTGCGCCGCCGAGAGGCGGTCGGGCTCGAACTGCTCCATGCGCTGTGCCCTTTCGGGAGGTGTACCGCTGGTCAGGCGGTGGGCCCACGCGGCGTCGGCCGCAGGTGGTTACGGACGGTCCCCGAAGATCGTGCGGTGCCAGTCCTTCTCGGCCACCGCGGTGTTGTCGTACATCACGTGCTTGACCTGCGTGTACTCCTCGAAGGAGTAGGTCGACATGTCCTTTCCGAAGCCGCTGGCCTTGTAGCCCCCGTGGGGCATCTCGCTGATGATCGGAATGTGGTCGTTGACCCAGACGCAGCCCGCCTTGATCTCGCGGGTGGCCCGGTTCGCCCGGTAGAGGTCACGGCTCCAGGCGGAGGCCGCGAGTCCGTACGGGGTGTCGTTGGCCAGCGCGATGCCCTCGTCGTCGGTGTCGAAGGGCAGGACGACGAGGACCGGGCCGAAGATCTCGGACTGGACCACCTCGCTGTCCTGGGCGGCGCCGGCGATGAGGGTGGGCCGGTAGTACGCGCCCTCGGCCAGGTCCCCGGCCGGGATCTCGCCGCCGGTGACGACGGTGGCGTAGGCGCGGGCGCGCTCGACGAACCCGGCGACCCGGTCGCGCTGGGCGTGCGAGACCAGCGGGCCCAGGTCGGTGGTGGGCGCGAAGGGGTCGCCGAGGCGGACGCTCTCCATCAGCTCGGCCACCCGGGAGACGAAGGCGTCGTGCAGGGGGCGCTGGACGTAGGCACGGGTGGCGGCCGTGCAGTCCTGGCCGGTGTTGATGAGGGAGGCGGCGACGGCGCCGTGCGCGGCGGCCTCCAGGTCGGCGTCGTCGAAGACGAGGAAGGGGGCCTTGCCGCCGAGCTCCAGGTGGAGCCGCTTGACGGTGGCGGTGGCGATCTCGGCGACCCGCTTGCCGACGGCGGTGGAGCCGGTGAAGGAGGTCATCACCACGTCGGGGTGGCCCACCAGGTGTTCTCCGGCTTCACGGCCGGCACCGGTGACGATGTTGATCACGCCGTCGGGCAGGCCCGCGTCCTTGGCCGCCTGCGCGAACATCAGGGAGGTCAGCGGGGTGAGCTCGGCGGGCTTGAGGACGATGGTGTTGCCCGCGGCGATCGCCGGGAGGATCTTCCAGGCGGCCATCTGGAGCGGATAGTTCCAGGGCGCGATCGAGCCGACGACCCCGATGGCCTCGCGGCGTACGTACGAGGTGTGGTCGCCCGAGTACTCGGCGGCCGCCTGCCCCTGGAGGTGCCGGGCGGCGCCCGCGAAGAAGGCGGTGTTGTCGATGGTCCCCGGTACGTCGAACTCCGTGGACAGCTTGATCGGCTTGCCGCACTGGAGGGACTCGGCGTACGCGAAGTCCTCCGCCTGCTCGGCCAGGACGGCCGCCAGCCGGTGCAGGGCGTCCGAGCGCTCGCCGGGGGTGGCGCCGGACCAGCCCGGGAAGGCCCTCTTGGCGGCGGCGACGGCCTCGTCGACGTCCGCGGTGCTCGCGAGCTCGTAGGTCAGGACCTCGTCGCCGGTCGCCGGATCGACCACGGTGTGTGACTGTCCGGAGGTGCCGGACCTCAGTTGCCCGTCGATGTACTGCGCGCCGTCTGCGAAGCGGTCTTTGACCTGGAAGCGGTTGCCCATAACGCTCTCACGCTCTCCGTAGCTACAGTTCGAGCTACAGCTCGAATTGAGTGCCGATCCTGGCAGAGGTGATGCCCTCGGCCAAGTGATTCCGTTGTTGCCTTTTGATTACGCGACGGAATCGGTCGACCATGTGTCGAGGCACACCGAAAAACCCGTACGAAGTGTCAGTGGCGACTGCCAGACTCGCGTGCATGGAGATGATGGACGAACTGATCAAGCAGGTCAGCCGTGGTGAGCGGGTGAAGTACCTGCCGTTCTGGGGGCACCGCCCGCTGCCGGACGGCAGGCTCGGTCCGAGCTGCCTGAGCCAGTGGTGGCCCGCTTCCTTCACTGTCGGTGACGTCCGTTATGCGACGGCGGAGCACTGGATGATGGCCGGCAAGGCCCGGCTCTTCGGCGATGCCGAGGCGGAGCGCGCCGCTGTGGGGGCCAAGAGCCCGGCGGAGGCGAAGAAGGTCGGGCGGCTCGTGCGCGGCTTCGACAACGCGATATGGGAGCGGGAGCGCTTCGCCCTGGTGGTGGAGGGCAGCGTGCACAAGTTCGACTCCGACCCGGCGCTGCGCGGGTACCTGCTGGGCACGGGGAAGCGGGTGCTGGTGGAGGCGAGCCCGCTGGACCGGATCTGGGGCATCGGGCTGGCGGCCGACGACGAGCGCGCCCTGGACCCGGCGCGCTGGCGCGGACTGAACCTGCTGGGCTTCGCCCTCATGGAGGCCCGCGAGCGGCTGCGCGGGACGGACGGGTGAGGCGGCGGCGCCGGGCCGCCGCCGTCCCGCTGACGTCCCGCTGACGTAAATGCGTGGCGGCGGCCCGGACCGCCCGCCTAACGTGATCAGTGTCCAGGTGCGAAGGCGAGACCTACTTCGACTCATAATCGGGCGGCCGCGGGTTCGAGTCCCGTCACCGGCTTCGGGCCGGTGTAGCTCAGCTGGTAGAGCACCTTGTGGTTTCGCCGGCTTCGATCTCTGGACACCTACGTCACGCACCTCCCGGTGCGCAGGCTGCGGCTCCTTCTTTTGCAAAGAAACCCAGGCCGCCGCCATCTTGATCTCGGGAGGCCGGCGTGGGGGATGCCCGGTGCGCAGGCGACGGTTACTTCTGGGGACCCGGAGGCCGTGGGTTCGAATCCCACCCGGCTCGTCACCCGCAAGGGAACGGGCCGGTGGAGCAGCCAGGTAGCTCGCCGGGCATAAAGTCCGCCGCCGACTCCCGATCTCGGGCATCCCTCACCCGACGCCTCCCCCGCTTCCATCGAATTCGGGGGGATTCTCATGGCTCGTTTCAACCAGCGTGCGCTCAAGCCGGCGCCCGCCTCGCCCACTTCGCCCGTCCGTTCCACCGGACCCGCCCGCACCGCTCAGGGCGGCCCGGGCCACCTGCGCGACCCGCGCTCCGAGCTGTTCCTGCTCGCCGTCGCCAACTTCGTGACGCAGCGGACCGCCTACGAGGGCGGCGGGGCGCGCGACGACCGGTTCGCGGCGCTCGTACGCACCCTCGCCGTCGAGGATCCCGTCTGGACGGCCGGCCTGCTGGGCTGGCTCCGCGCGGACGCCAACATGCGGACCGCCTCGCTCGTCGGCGCCGCCGAGTACGTGAAGGCCCGGCTCGACGCGGGCGCCACCGACGGGCCTTCGAACCGCCAGGTGGTCGACTCCGTACTGCGGCGCGCGGACGAGCCCGGTGAGCTGCTGGCCTACTGGACGGCGGCGTACGGGCGCAACGTGCCCAAGCCCGTCAAGCGCGGTATCGCCGACGCCGTACGCCGGCTCTACTCCGGCACCTCGCTGCTGAAGTACGACACCGACTCCAAGGCCTTCCGCTTCGGCGACGTCCTCAACCTCGTGCACGCCTCCCCGGACCCGGCCAGGCCCTGGCAGGGCGAGCTGTTCCGCTATGCCCTCGACCGCAGGCACAACCCGGAGAGCGCCGAGGTCCCGGCGGGCAACCGGACCCTCGTGGCCCACCGGGCGCTGATGGAGCTGCCGGTGCACGAGCGCCGGGCACAGGTCGTCGCCCCGGACGGGGCGGAGCGGCTCGCGGCGGCGGGCATGACCTGGGAGTCGCTGGCCGGCTGGCTGCAGGGGCCGATGGACGCGGCCGCCTGGGAGGCGGTCATCCCGTCCATGGGTGCGATGGCGCTGCTGCGCAACCTGCGCAACTTCGACCGGGCCGGGGTCTCGGACGCGGTGGCCGCTCAGGTCGCGGCGAGGATCTCCGACCCCGCGGTCGTCGCGCGGTCCCGGCAGTTCCCCTTCCGCTACCTGGCCGCCTATCAGCACGCGCCTTCGCTGCGCTGGTCGTACCCGCTGGAGCAGGCGCTCGGCCACTCGCTGGCCAACGTACCGGCCCTGCCGGGCCGGACGCTGGTCCTCGTCGACCGGTCCGGGTCGATGTGGTCCCCGCTGTCGGACCGCTCCGAGCTCAACCGGGCGGACGCGGCGGCCATTTTCGGAACGGCGCTGGCGCTGCGGGCCGAGCAGGCCGACCTCGTGCAGTTCGGTACGACCAGCGAGGCGGTCCCGTGCCGCCGCGGCGAGTCCGTACTGAAGGTGCTGGAGCGGTTCGGGCAGCTCGGCGGGACCTACACGGCCGCGGCGGTGAAGAAGTACTACGACGGCCACGACCGGGTGTTGATCGTCACGGACGAGCAGGTCGCCGCGTGGGGCCATGGCGGCGATCCGACCGCCGAGGTGCCGGCCTCGGTTCCGGTCTACACCTGGAACCTGGCCGGCTACCGGGTGGGGCACGCGCCCTCCGGTACCGCGAACCGGCACACCTTCGGCGGGCTCACCGACGGGGCCTTCCGGATGGTGTCCCTGATCGAGGCCGGCCGCGACGCCGACTGGCCGTGGGCCTCCTGAGGCCGTCCGGTCAGACCTTCTCGCGCACCTGGGAGTTGTCGTAGGGGCTGTCGTAGGGGCTGTCGTAGGGCGAGTCGTCGGTGGACCCGCGCTCCATGAAGCCGGCGAATATGACCGCGATCATCACGGCGCCCAGCACGATGCCGATCGCTCCCAGGATGATGCCGGCGAGCGCCATCCCGCCGTTGTCCGCCTCGCCCCGGCTCGCCTTGCCGCGGCCCAGGGCGCCGAAGACGACCGCGGCCGCCCCGAGCGCTATCGCGAAGAAGCTGGTGATGCAGCCGACGACCGCGAGGATGCCGAGGACGAGCGCGGCGATGCCGAAGCCGTTGCTGCGCTGCGCCCCGTAGGGCGGCGGGTACGCGCCCTGGCCCGGGTATCCCGGATACCCGGGATACCCCGGGTGACCGGTCTGCGCGGGGTATCCGGCGTCGCCGGGGTACCCGTAGCCGGGCTGGGCCGGGTACCCGTACGCCGCGGACGTGGGCGGCCCGGCCATCGGGGGCGGGGTCGGGGTCGGCGTCTGTATCGGAGCCGGGGTCGGCGCGGACGGGGTCGGCGCGGACGGGGGGTACTGGTCGCCCGGCATCCCGGCGAGTGTCGGCTGGTCGTGCACGGACGGCGGGCCCGACACGCCCGGTGCCCCCTGCGGCTTGCCCAGCTCGACCGCCGGCCGCTCCAGCGGCGCCCACGGGTCTCGCGGCTCGGGACTGCTGTCGGTCATACGGCGCCCCCCTCTCGTACAGCCATGCTAAGCGCTGCCACCGACAGTCACGGGCGTGCCTACGATGAATCCCGACCTGCCCGCACCCGCGTCCCTCCCGGAGGCACCCCCATGACCGACCTGCACCCCTTCATCGCGGGGCTGCCCAAGGCCGAACTCCACGTCCACCACGTCGGCTCGGCATCCCCGCGCATCGTGGCGGAGCTCGCCGCCCGGCACCCCGACTCGAAGGTCCCCACCGACCCCGAGGCCCTCGCCGACTACTTCACCTTCACCGACTTCGCGCACTTCATCGAGGTCTACCTGTCGGTGGTCGACCTGGTCCGCACCCCGGACGACGTGCGCACCCTCACCTTCGAGGTCGCCCGCGACATGGCCCGGCAGAACATCCGCTACGCCGAGCTGACCATCACCCCGTACTCCTCCACCCGCCGCGGCATCGACGAGAAGGCCTTCATGGAGGCCATCGAGGACGCCCGCCGGGACGCCGAGAGCGAACTCGGCGTCATCCTGCGCTGGTGCTTCGACATCCCTGGCGAGGCCGGCCTGGAGGCCGCCGCCGAGACCGCCCGGCTCGCCGTCGACCACCGCCCCGAGGGGCTGGTCTCCTTCGGCCTCGGCGGCCCCGAGATCGGCGTCCCGCGCCCGCAGTTCAAGCCGTACTTCGACGCCGCCCGCGCCGTCGGCCTGCGCAGTGTCCCGCACGCCGGCGAGACCACCGGCCCGGAGACGATCTGGGACGCCATCCGCGAGCTCGGCGCCGAGCGCATCGGCCACGGCACCAGCGCGCCCCAGGACCCGGAGCTGCTCGCGTACCTCGCCGAGCACCGGATCGCACTGGAGGTCTGCCCGACCTCCAACATCGCGACCCGCGCGGTGACCGACCTCGACCGGCACCCCGTCAAGGAGATGGTCGCGGCGGGCGTGCTCGTCACGATCAACAGCGACGACCCGCCGATGTTCGGCTCCGACCTGAACAACGAGTACGCGGTGGCCGCCCGCCTCCTCGACCTCGACGAGCGCGGGCTCGCGCAGCTCGCCAAGAACGCCGTCGAGGCCTCCTTCCTGGATGCGGCCGGCAAGGCGAAGCTGAGCGCGGAGATCGACACGTACACCGAGGAATGGCTCGCGCGCTGACGCCTTCTCGGCAACTGCGCCCCTGAGAATGGGGACATGAGCACTCTGACTGCCGTCGGCCACCGCGGCGATCCCTACCGTGTCCGTGAGAACACCCTGGCCTCGATCCGCTCCGCCTTCGCGCGCGGGGCGGACGCCGTCGAGATCGACGTACGGCTGACCAGGGACGGGGTGCCGGTGCTCCTCCACGACGACACGCTCCTGCGGCTGTGGGGCCACGACGTACGCCTCGACGACGTCACGGCCCCGCAGCTGAAGGGGCTGACGCTGGGCGGAGTTCCCACGCTGCGCGACGCCCTGACGGCCGCCGGGCCGGGCCGGCTGATGCTCGACCTCCCCGGCGCCACGCCCGAGGCGGTGCGCATCGTCGTGGGCGAGGTCCGTGAGTGCGGGGCGCGCGAGCGGACGTACTACTGCGCGGGCCCGAACACCATGCTGGCGGTCCGCGCCGCCGATCCGGGCGCGGAGATCGCGCTGACCTGGACCTCGCTGTCGCCGCCGCGGCGGGCACTGATCGACGCCGTGGCGCCGCGCTGGCTCAACTACCGCTTCGGACTGGTGAGCCGGGAGCTGGTGGACGCGCTGCACCGGGACGGCCTTCTCGTGTCGGCCTGGACCGCGGACACCAAGCGGACGATGAAGGGCCTGGTCGCAGCGGGGGTCGACTCGATCACCACGAACCGGCTGGACGCGCTGGCGGCCGTACGGAGCGGGCTCGGGCGGTGATACGGGTCTTCCGGGAGGGCATACGCGGCGCCGGTGAGCGGTGGCAGGACCTGGGCCTGACCCTGCTGGTGCAGCTGGCCGTCACGATGCCGTTCGTCGTGCCCCGATCGCCCGATCTCCCGCCCGCGACCTGGACCTCGTACGCGATGACCACGGCCGCCGTGCTGCCCCTGATCTGGCGGCGCCGGGCACCGGTGGGTGTACTGGCGGCGATCCTGGTCATCGGAGGGATCTACGAGGTCGCGGTCGACGGGCCGGGCCAGCCGCTGCCGTACGCCGGCCTCATCGCCTTCTACACGGTCGCCCTGCAGTGCGCCCCGAGGGTCCGTGCGGCCGTGGGGCTGGCCACCGTGGTGGTGGTTGCCTTGTCGGTGGGCTGGGAGACGGGGACGGCCCGGGAACTGCTGTTCACGCTCTTCGTCTCGGCGGCGGCCTACGCCCTGGGACGGCTCCAGCACACGCGGCAGGCCTACACCGAGGCCGCCCTGGCTCGCGCCGCCGAGCTGGAGCGGGCCAACCGGATCGAGGCGGAGCAGGCCGCCGCACGTGAACGGGCCAGGATCGCGCGGGAGATGCACGACATCCTCTCGCACGCGGTCAGCATCATGATCGTGCAGGCGGAAGCCGGACCGGTGGCCGTGCGCCGGGCCCCGGAGCGGGCCGAGGCGGCCTTCGAGGCGATCGCGGAGACGGGGCGGGACGCGATGGCGCAGCTGCGCGCGATGCTGGGCGTGCTGCGCACCGACGAAGCCGCGCCCCGGAGCCCGCAGCCGGGGATCGCCGGGCTGACGGAGCTGGTGGACCGGGTACGCGCCAGCGGGCTGCGGGTGACGTACGAACGGACCGGCGCGGTGCGCGAGCTGCCGGCCGCGTTGGAGGCGACCGTGCACCGGGTGGTGCAGGAAGCCCTGACCAACGTGGTCAAGCACGCCGGGGCCTCGGCGGCGGACGTGACGCTCGTGTACGGACCGGGGACGCTCACGGTGACGGTCACGGACGACGGCCGGGGACCCGGTGGCACCTCGGGCGGGCACGGGCTGATCGGCATCCGCGAGCGGGCGGCGGCCCACGGCGGAACTGCAGAGTCCGGCCCGGGCCCGGACGGGGTCGGGTACTCGGTGCGGGTGTCCCTTGTAACCTCGCCGCTGGAGGTGGGGAATTGACGATCCGTGTGGTGGTGGCCGATGACCAGGAGCTGGTGCGCAGCGGCTTCGCGATGATCCTGGACCTCCAGGACGACATCGAGGTCGTGGCGGAGGTGGGGGACGGCGCGGCGGCGGTGGAGGCGGTGGCCCGGCTCGCGCCGGACGTGGCGCTGCTGGACATCCGGATGCCGGTGCTGGACGGGATCGAGGCGTGCCGGTCGATCTCGGCGCGCAGTGCGTGCCGGACGGTGATGCTGACGACCTTCGACTCGGACGAGTACGTGTACGAGGCCCTGCACGCCGGGGCGAGCGGGTTCCTGCTGAAGGACGTGCGGCGCGACGACCTGGTCCACGCCGTACGGGTGGTGGCGGCGGGCGAGTCCCTGCTGGCGCCTTCGGTGGCGCGCCGCCTGATCGAGGAGTACACGGCGGCGACGGTGCGGGTGCCCGCGCTTCCGGCGGAGCGGCTGGAGGTGCTGACGGCGCGGGAGCGGGAGACGCTGCTGCACCTGGGGCGGGGGATGTCGAACGCGGAGATCGCGGCGGCGCTGGTGGTGAGCGAGCACACGGTGAAGTCGCACGTGGGGAACGTGCTGGCGAAGCTGGGGCTGCGGGACCGGATCCAGGCGGTGATCTGCGCGTACGAGACGGGCCTGATCGCGGCGGGTGCTCCCTCCGGGGAGTGAGGTGCGGCGTGTCGCCTCCCTCGCGCCGGTGAGTTGTCGTACCGGTGAAGACCCCTCTGGTGGGTGATCCGCAACTACCCCTCTGACCTGGAGCATTGAGGTCATCGGGGCAGACGGCGCCGATGACCTCACCGGGGAGCACACCACCATGAACGCACGTACGCGCACGCTGATCGCAGCCGCTCTGGTCCTGGGCATCGGGTCCGGACCCGTCGTCGCACACGCCGCTTCGCTTCCCGCACGGGCGGGGGGCACGGCGGGTGTCTCGGCGCCTCTCGTACCGGCCCCGCCGAATGCCGCGGTACTGGAGCGGGCGATCGCCGGTCTCGGAGCGGAGCACAAGGATGCGACTGCCGCTCTGGTCCGCGTCGGGGGTACGAGCGGTAGCTGGCGGGGCAGTTCCGGTGTCGCGGACATCGTCACCGGGCGGGCGGCCGAGGAGCACGGAAGGTTCCGGGCGGGGTCGGTGACCAAGACCTTCACCGCGGCGGTGGTGCTCCAGCTGGCGGCCGAGGGCCGGGTGGACCTGGACCGGCCGGTCCGGCGGTACCTGCCCGAAACCGTTCCCGATGCCTACGGCACGGTCACCGTCCGGCAGTTGCTCAACCACACCAGCGGCATACCGGCCGCGGACGGCCCGGGCGACTCGTTCGAGGCGCAGTGGGAGCACCGCTTCGATGTGACCGACCCGCACGACCAGCTGGCCGATGCCCTGGCGAAGAAGCGGGAGTTCACCCCGGGCTCGGCCCAGCACTACCTGAACATCAACTACACCTTGCTGGGCGTGCTCGTCGAGAAGGTGACGGGCACCTCGTACGAGGAGGCGGTCGGCCGGCGGATCCTGAGGCCGCTCGGTCTGCATCAGACCTCCTTCCCGTCCCGGACGCAGACGAGGATCCACGGTCCGCACAACCGCGGGTACCAGGCGCTCCCGAAGGCGGACGGCTCCCGGGAGCTGCGGGACGTGACCGAGTGGAACTCCTCGGACCGCTGGGCGGCCGGGGACATCATCTCGACCACGGCCGATCTGGAGCGGTTCACCAAGGCCCTGTTCAGCGAGCGGATCGTGCCGGCGGCCCAGCTGGAGGAGATGTTCACCGTGCCCGCGGTGAAGGACTTCGCCGACGGGAAGGACGCCAGGATGACCGCGGGACTGTCCAGGATCGTCCTGCCGGACGGCACGGTGGCCTGGGGCAAGTCGGGCGGCCGGCACGGGTACAACACCGGCATAGGTGCGACGCGGGACCTGTCCCGCACCTTGGTCTACTCGGTCAACTCCACGGACGCCAAGGGAGAGGACACGAACCCGGTGGTCCTGGGCATCGTGATGGCGGCCTTCGCCAGGTAGGCGTCAAGCAGGCATCGCTTCGAGGCGCTTGATCATGCGGCGGAGGATCAGCAGGGGGATCACCCCGAAGACGCCGAACGACATGTCGATGACGCTCCACCAGAGGGGGATGCCCCGGATCGGGCCGCATATCAGGGCCAGCGGAATCACTCCGGCGCAGGCGATCATGCCGGCTTCGACGATCCAGATGTTGCGGACCGGGTCGCGGTGGACGCCGTAGAAGAAGACCGCGATGACGAGGTGGGCGAAGGCGAGCCAGTCGGTTCCGTAGAGGAGGAAGGGGTAATCGGCGTCGGCCCGCTCCAGCCCGTCGCCCACCCGTCGCAGCCACTCGTGGTCGATCAGGGCGTTGGCCCAGCGGAGCTCGCTGACCAGGGGGAAGGCAGTGAGGCCGCTGAGCACCAGGCAGATCAGGAACAGGGTCAACCAGGCACGGATCCGCCGCTGAAGGGCGCTTCTCTCGCTCATGGAAGAGAGCCTACGCCCATTTCTGAACACGTTCAGCCAATTTGCTGAACATGTTCAATACCTTCCGCCCGGCGCTCCGTCAGAGGCCGACGATCGCGTTCCAGCGCTTGGCGAGGGACCGGCGCTCGGCCGAGGAGATGTCCCGGGCCACGACCAGCCGCTTGCGCATGTCGTCGTCCGGGAAGATCAGCGGATTCCCGGCCAGTTCGGCGGTCTCCTGGTCGCCGGAGGCGGCCAGGACCTCCCGGGCGGCCGGGACCGGGCAGACGTAGTTGACCGAGGCGGCGAGCGAGGCGGCCACCTCGGGCGCGTAGTAGTGGTCGATGAGGGCCTCGGCATTGGCCTTGTGCCGGGCCAGGTTGGGGACGAGCAGGCTCTCGGCCCAGAGTTCGGCCCCTTCCTCCGGGACGACGAACTCGATGTCCGGGTTGTCGGCCTGGAGCTGGATGGCGTCGCCGGAGTAGGCCTGGCAGGCGAGGACATCGCCCTTGCTCAGATCGGAGGTGTAGTCGTTGCCGGTGAAGCGGCGGATGTGCTTCTTCTTCACCATGTTCTCGACCTGGTCGCACATCCGGTGGAAGTCGGACTCGGTCCAGCGGGTGACGTCCACGCCGTTGCCCTGCATGAGCAGGGCGAAGGACTCGTCAAGGCCGGAGAAGAGGGTGACCTTGCCCGCCAGGTCCGGCTGCCACAGGTCCTTGACCGACTTGATCTCCCGGCCCAGGGCCTTGCGGTTGTAGGCGATGCCGGTGATCCCCGACTGCCAGGGGACGGTGTGCAGCCGGCCCTCGTCGAAGGCGGGGGAACGCAGTTGCGGGTCGAGGTGCCGGGCCACGTTGGGCTGGGCCGAGCGGTCCAGCTTCTGGGCCCAGCCCAGGTGGACGAAGCGGGCGGCCATCCAGTCGCTGACCACGATCAGGTCGTGGCCCGTCTCCTGGCGGCTCATCAGGGCCGGGCTGACCTTGCCGAAGAACTCGTCGTTGTCGTTGATCTCCTCTGCGTACCGGACCTCGATGCCGGTCCGCTCCGAGAAGGCCTCCAGTGTCGGGCGGCGCTCCTCGTCCTCCTCGTCGGTGTCGATGTAGAGCGGCCAGTTGGAGAAGGCGACACTGCGGTCCCGCTCGGAACGGTCAGGGCCCTCGCGCCCTTCCTCGGGAACGTAGGCGGCGGGCACGCCGCAGCCGGCGAGGGCGGCCGCGAGGCCCGCGGCGCCGAGGCCGTACAGCGCAGAACGGCGGGAGAAGGCGAGTTCAGGCATGCGCACAGCCTCGGTGAACGCGAGGGGGCGGGCAATAGACATGTTGTCTACTGCCCGCCCCGTCAACGCTGTGCTGTGATCGATGCGGCCGATCAGCCGTCGAGCGAGGTCATCACGTGCTTGATGCGCGTGTAGTCCTCGAAGCCGTAGGCGGAGAGGTCCTTGCCGTAGCCGGACTTCTTGAAGCCGCCGTGCGGCATCTCGGCGACGAGCGGGATGTGGGTGTTGATCCACACGCAGCCGAAGTCGAGGTTCTTGGACATCCGCATCGCGCGGCCGTGGTCCTTGGTCCACACGGAGGAGGCGAGGGCGAACTCGACGCCGTTCGCGTACTCCAGGGCCTGGCCCTCGTTCACGAAGGACTGGACGGTGATGACGGGGCCGAAGACCTCGTTCTGGATGATCTCGTCGTCCTGCTTGAGGCCGGAGACCACGGTCGGGGCGTAGAAGTAGCCCTTGTCGCCGACCTGGTGGCCGCCCGCCTCGACCTTGGCGTGGGCGGGGAGGCGCTCGATGAAGCCCGCGACCTGCTTGAGCTGGTTCGGGTTGTTCAGCGGGCCGTACAGCACGTCCTCGTCGTCCGGCTGGCCGGTCTTGGTGTCGGCGGCGGCCTTGGCGAGCGCGGCCACGAACTCGTCGTGGATCGACTCGTGCACGAGCACGCGGGTGGCGGCCGTACAGTCCTGGCCGGCGTTGAAGTAGCCGGCGACCGCGATGTCCTCGACGGCCTTGGCGATGTCGGCGTCCTCGAAGACCACGACCGGGGCCTTGCCGCCGAGCTCCAGGTGGACGCGCTTGACGTCCTTGGAGGCGCTCTCGGCGACCTGCATGCCCGCGCGCACCGAGCCGGTGATGGAGGCCATCGCCGGGGTGGAGTGCTCGACCATGGCCTTGCCGGTCTCGCGGTCACCGCAGATGACGTTGAAGACGCCCTTGGGCAGCACCGAGTCGATGATCTCCGCCATCAGGACGGTGGAGGCCGGGGTGGTGTCCGAGGGCTTGAGCACGACGGTGTTGCCCGCGGCGATCGCCGGGGCGAACTTCCACACGGCCATCATCATCGGGTAGTTCCACGGCGCGACCTGGGCGCAGACGCCGACCGGCTCACGGCGGATGATCGAGGTCATCCCCTCCATGTACTCGCCGGCCGAGCGGCCCTCGAGGAGGCGTGCGGCACCCGCGAAGAAGCGGATCTGGTCCACCATCGGGGGCAGCTCCTCGCTGGCCGTGAGGCCCAGCGGCTTGCCGGTGTTCTCCGACTCGGCGGCGACGAGCTCGTCCGCGCGCGCCTCGAAGGCGTCCGCGATCTTCAGCAGGGCCTTCTGGCGCTCCGCGGGGGTGGTGTCGCGCCAGCCCGGGAAGGCGGCCGCGGCAGCGGCCATGGCGGCGTCCACATCGGCCTGGCCCGAGAGCGGGGCGGTGGCGTACACCTCGCCGGTGGCCGGGTTGACCACCTCGGTGGTCCGCCCGTCGGCGGCGTCCTTGAACTCCCCGCCGATGTAGTTGCGCAGACGACGCAGTTCGGTGGTCACTACAGCCACACTCCTGATCACATGTCCAACGATTGAGACGATTACCAAGCCTAGCCTCTCGGCGGAGGCTTTCGACAGACCCAGACGCCACCAACTACGAAATCAGTGAGATCAGAGTCTTCAAACAACGAATTTCATCGATTCCGTCTTGCGGAACAGACGACCCTCGTGCACAGTGAGGTCGTGGTCAGTCGAAGCGCAGATTCCAGGAACAGACAACCGTCCCCTTCGGTCGATGCTGTGTCCCTGGCGATCATCGAGCAACTGCAGGAGGACGGTCGCCGTCCCTATGCGTCGATCGGCAAGGCCGTAGGCCTCTCCGAGGCAGCCGTGCGCCAGCGGGTGCAGAAGCTGCTCGACCAGGGCGTCATGCAGATCGTCGCCGTCACCGACCCGCTCACCGTGGGCCTGCGGCGCCAGGCCATGGTCGGCATCAACGTCGAGGGCGACCTCGACCCGGTGGCCGACGCGCTGACCGCCATGGCCGAGTGCGAGTACGTGGTGATGACCGCCGGGTCCTTCGACCTGATGGTGGAGATCGTCTGCGAGGACGACGACCACCTGCTCGAAACGATCAACAAGAAGATCCGCACGCTCCCCGGCGTGCGATCAACCGAAAGCTTCGTTTACCTGAAGCTGAAGAAGCAGACCTACATGTGGGGAACCCGATAACCGTGAGCCAGGACCTCTCCAAAACCGCGTACGACCACCTGTGGATGCACTTCACCCGCATGTCGTCCTACGAGAACTCCCCCGTCCCCACCATCGTCCGGGGCGAGGGCACTTACATCTGGGACGACAAGGGCAAGCGCTACCTCGACGGTCTCGCCGGACTGTTCGTGGTCAACGCGGGTCACGGGCGCAAGGAACTGGCCGAGGTCGCCTACAAGCAGGCCCAGGAACTCGCGTTCTTCCCCATCTGGTCATACGCCCACCCCAAGGCCGTCGAGCTCGCCGAGCGCCTCGCCCACTACGCCCCGGGCGACCTGAACAAGGTCTTCTTCACCACCGGTGGCGGCGAGGCCGTGGAGACCGCCTGGAAGCTCGCCAAGCAGTACTTCAAGCTGCAGGGCAAGCACACCAAGTACAAGGTCATCTCGCGTGCGGTCGCCTACCACGGCACTCCGCAGGGCGCCCTGTCCATCACGGGCCTGCCTGCCCTGAAGGCCCCCTTCGAGCCGCTGGTCCCCGGCGCGCACAAGGTGCCGAACACCAACATCTACCGCGCCCCGATCTTCGGCGACGACCCGGAGGCCTACGGCCGCTGGTGCGCCGACCAGATCGAGCAGGAGATCCTCTTCGAAGGTGCCGACACCGTCGCCGCCGTCTTCCTGGAGCCGGTGCAGAACGCCGGTGGCTGCTTCCCGCCGCCGCCCGGGTACTTCCAGCGGGTCCGCGAGATCTGCGACGAGTACGACGTGCTGCTCGTCTCCGACGAGACGATCTGTGCCTTCGGCCGCCTCGGCACCATGTTCGCCTGTGACAAGTTCGACTACGTCCCGGACATGATCACCTGCGCCAAGGGCATGACCTCGGGCTACTCCCCGATCGGCGCCTGCATCATCTCCGACCGCCTCGCGGAGCCGTTCTACAAGGGCGACAACACCTTCCTGCACGGCTACACCTTCGGCGGCCACCCGGTCTCCTCGGCCGTCGCGCTGGCCAACCTCGACATCTTCGACAAGGAAGGCCTCAACCAGCACGTGCTGGACAACGAGGGCGCCTTCTTCTCGACGCTGAAGAAGCTGCACGACCTGCCGATCGTCGGCGACGTCCGCGGCAACGGCTACTTCTACGGCATCGAGCTCGTCAAGGACAAGGTCACCAAGGAGTCCTTCACGGACGAGGAGACGGAGCGCGTGCTCTACGGCTTCCTCTCCAAGGCGCTCTTCGAGAACGGCCTCTACTGCCGGGCCGACGACCGCGGTGACCCGGTCATCCAGCTCGCGCCGCCGCTGATCGCCGACCAGGGCACCTTCGACGAGATCGAGGGAATCCTGCGCTCGGTACTCACCGAGGCATGGACCAAGCTGTAACCGGCGCTCAGACCGCCCGACCGCTGTAGTCCAACCACACGGCCCGGATCCTCCGTTCGAGTGAGAACGCGGGGGTCCGGGCCGTGTGCTGTCACCATCCAAGACGTTCGTCTCTTTACATCTCAGTGCGGCGCCAGTGACTTCGACCGGTTCCGCTTCGTTCCCTCGGACGGAGGTGTACGCCATGGTGGCTCCACCGGACATTGCCCCGCCTGACAATGACGTCCTGTGGGCTCGGTCCCTGTACTACTCCCACAGGGGGTCCCCCCGGACGAAGTCCGGGGGAGGCTCCCCCGCCCTCGTCGAAATCTCCGTCGCGGTCCGCCAGGGCGAGATCCTCGCCCTGACCGGTCCCCGCGGCAGCGGCAAGACCACCCTGCTCCGCTGTCTGTCCGGGCAGCTGCGCCCCCAGCAGGGCGAGGTCTGGTTCAACAGCCTCCCCGTGCACACCATGGGCACGGTCGTCCGCGAACGGCTGCGCCGCGACCGGTTCGGCTGGATCGGCCACGAGCCCCAGCTGCTGCCCGAGCTGAAGGTCTGGGAGAACGCGGCCCTGCCCCTGCTGCTCGCCGGGGCCTCCCACCGCACCGCCCGCAAAGCCGCCTGCGAATGGCTGGACCGCCTCGACATCGCCGGCTTGTCCCGCAAGCGCCCCGGCGCCCTGACCCGCGCCGAGTGCCAGCGGGTCGCACTCGCCCGGGCCCTGGTCAACGAGCCCGCGGTGATCTTCGCCGACGAGCCCACGGCCCCCCTGCACCGCACCGAGCGGGCCCTGCTGCTCCGTACGCTCACCACCGCGGCCCGCTCCCACGACATCACCGTGCTGCTGGCCACCCACGACGAGGCCACCGCGGCCGTCGCGGACCGCCGGATCGCCCTGCTCGACGGCCGCCTCGCGGGGGCCGCGGCCGACGCCTCCCCCGTCGCCGACACCACGGAGGACCAGACCGCGTGCTCGCTCTCCGCCTAGCCCGCGGTTCCCGGCCGCTGGTCCAGCTGCGGCGGCTCCTCGTCGCCGCGGCCTCGGCCGGAACCGGATTCCTGCTCCTCTATGTACTCGCCGGTGCCGTGGCCCGGCCCGCCGGATCGTTCCCTCGCCTGCTGTGGGCCCTGATCCCGCTGGCCGTCACCGTCCACTTCGCCGTCGTCGTGGCCCGAGCCGACCCCGCGACCCAGCCCCGCGAGGGACTGGACGCCGTCGGGCTGGGACCCGTCCGGCTCATGCTGGCCGCCGCGATCTCCACCGCCGTCGCCTGCGCCCTGGGCAGCGCCGTGGCCCTGGCCGTCTTCCTCCACCTGCGCGGGGAGCTGGCGGGGCTGCCGTTCGACGGGGCCGGGGCGAAGCTGCTCCAAGCCGACCAGCCGCTGCCGGTGGCGGGCGCCCTCACCCTGCTGGCCCTGATCCCGCTGACCGCCTCGGCCGCCACCGCCCTCGCGCTGCGCCCGCGCCCGCCGCTGGCCCCCCAGACCGGACTGCCCTGGGGCATCGCCCTGACCGCCTGTGGGCTCGCGGCCTCGGCCTACGCGGGCCGGGTCGACGCCGGGATGCTCATCGGCTGGTCGCTGACGGCGGTCGGGCTCGCCCTCGCCGGACCGGGGCTCGCCTACGCCTGCGGGAGTCTGGTCCAGGCCGTGCGCCCGGGAGCGCTGCGGCTGCTGGCCGGGCGGACCCTCCAGGAGGAGGCCCCCCTGATCGGCCCCCCGCTGGGGGTGCTCTGCTCGGTGGCCGCGGGCGCCCTGACCGCGTTCGCCCTGCGTGACCGGGGCGGGCTGCCCGTCCCGCTGGGCCCGCTGACCTGGCCGGCCGTCGCCCTGGTGACCCTGTGCGCCGCCGCGACCCTTCTCACATCCGTGGTGGAGGCCCGCCGGAGCCGGCAGCCCGGACGCACGGCCCTGCTCGACCTGGGCGCCCCGTCCAACGTCCTTCGCACCGCCGCGAGTCTGCGGGCCACCGCGCTCCTGGCCGTGTGCGTACCGCTCAGCTGGGGTGTGGCGCAGCTGACGTCGCTGGCATTGACCCGCTGACCCGAGCAGCCCTTAGGGTGGGCCGAATGGTCAACCCAGACATCGAGATCGAGACGCTCGCCGAATTCGACCAGGTCGTGGCACGCGGCTCGCTCAGCGGCTACCGGATCCAGTCGGTCAACCTGCTGGAGCGGACCTTCGCGCTGCTGGCCGCCGACACCTCGGCGGCCGTGTTCCTGGGCTGCGCGATGGAGCCCGACGCGGCGGTGAAGGTCCGCGCCGACGGCGCGCTGGTCTTCCCGCCCGTACCGGACCTGCCGTTCAACCCGTACCGGGGCCTGCTCTACACGCCCGAGGAGCTCTTCACCGGACTGCCCGGCGGGTACGAGATCACCCCGGACGCCGAGGCGTACGCCTGGTTCCAGGAGACGAAGTCCGACGGCGACGTCTTCTCCTCGATGCTCCGTTCCGTCCATGACGACGCCATCTCCGACGCCCTCGACGAGCATCTCGCCGGTGTCCGGGTCGTCGGTGTGATGGGCGGCCACGCGATGGTTCGCAGCGGTACGGACTACCGCGGCGCGGCCGAGCTGGGCCGGGCGCTGACCCGGTCCGGGCTGACGGTGGCCACCGGCGGCGGCCCCGGCGCGATGGAGGCCGCCAACCTCGGCGCCTACCTGGCCCCGGCCCCGGACGAGGCCCTCGCCGAGGCCCTGGAGCTGCTGGCCAAGGCCCCCTCCTTCGCGCCGTCGGTGTCCGACTGGGCGCGCGCGGCCTTCGCCGTGCGCGAGCGCTTCCCCGCCGGCGGTGACTCGGTGGGCATCCCGACCTGGTTCTACGGGCACGAACCGCCGAACGCCTTCGCGGGCCACATCGCGAAGTACTTCGCGAACGCCACCCGCGAGGACGGGCTGCTGGCCCGCTCCGACGCGGGCGTGGTCTTCCTGCCCGGCGCGGCGGGCACCGTCCAGGAGATCTTCGACAACGGGACGCCCAACTACTACGAGTCCCGGGGCGAGCCGGCCCCGATGATCCTGGTCGGCCGCACCCACTGGACCGAGCACCTGCCGGCGTGGCCCCTGCTCCAGGCACTGGCGCGCGGCCGTGCGATGGAGTCCCGGATCGCGCTCGTCGATTCGGTGGACGAGGTTCCGGGCGTCCTCGCGTCGATGAGCTGAGTTCCGGAAGCAACTTCCCGGCCCGTTCCGACGTCTGGCAGAGGTACCGCAAAACCTGCCAGACGTGAACGGAGCCCTTGGTGCTCATAGGCCTGCTGACCGCTGTCGCGGCGTCCATCTGCTACGGCACGGGATCCGTGCTGCAAGCCGTCGGCTCGCGCCGCGCCGCACGCATGTCCCCCGCCGCCGCCGGGGTGACCGCCCATGGCGGCCCCAACCTGTCGTCGACCGCGAAAGCGGCGATGACCTGGGAATTCATCGTCGGCACCATCCTGGACTTCGTGGGCTTCGGACTCGGGGCCCTGGCCGCCCGGCTGCTTCCCCTCTTCCTCTCGCAGACGGTCATCAGCGCCAACCTGGTGATCACGGCCGTGCTGAGCGTGAAGATGCTCGGCATCCGGCTGAGCCGGAAGGAATGGACCTCGATCGGTGTCGTGTGCACCGCGCTGGTGCTGCTGGCGACGGCCGCGGGCCACGAGGGCGGCCACCACGCGCCGATGTCCACGCACTGGTGGCTGCTGGGGATCACCCTGCTGCTGATGGTGGGCGGCACCGTGGCCGTACGCCTCCTCGGCGGCGGCGCCGCGATCCTGGCGGGCCTGCTGTCGGGTCTCGGCTTCGGCGCGCTCGGCGTCGGCGTCCGGATCCTGAACGGCGTGGACCCGTTCGACCTCGGCACGCTCCTCACCGACCCGGCCCTCTACGCCATTCTGGTGGCGGGCATCGGCGGTATGTACCTGCACACGGTCGCCCTCCAGATCGGCTCGGTGAACGGCGCCACCGCGGCCCTGGTCGTCGGCGAGACGGTCCTGCCGGGCGCGATCGGCGTCCTGTGGCTCGGCGACGCCTCCCGCCCCGGCCTTGCCTGGCTCGCGGTCCTCGGTTTCGTCATGGCCGTCGCCGGAGCTGTGGCGGTCGCCTGGTACGGCAAGCACGAGGGGGCCGACGAGGGAGCCGTCACCCCGGTGCCGGAGCCGGTCGGCTGACCCACCGGCCGGCCGGGTCCCCTCACCCGGTCGGCCGCCCCCCGGTGGTGGCGCGGCGGTGTCTGCCGCTTGCTGGAGCGGGGGAGAGAGTGAGGGTCCGTGAGTCCCACGACCGATCGGCTCGACACACCACGCGCGGCCGGGATGGCCGGAATCGCCTTCGCCCTGCTGCTCGGGGCCGCGATCGTCCTCATGCGGATCGCCATCCCGTCGGGCAACGTCGCCGACGCGCCCGTCGACCCGGACAAGCGCTGGGCGGTCCAAGTGGCACTGGAGATCGTGCCCTTCGCGGGCATCTTCTTCCTCTGGTTCATGGGCGCACTGCGCGCACACACGGGTCCGGCCGAGGACCGGTTCGTCGCCACCGTGTTCCTCGGCAGCGGATTCGTCTTCGTGGCCACCCTGTTCGCCTCCGCCGCGGCGGCGGGCACGGTGCTGGCCGAGGAGACGCCCTCCGGATTCGGCCGCCACTACGCCTACACCCTCCTCGCGACGTACGCCATGCGGATGGCGGCCGTCTTCGTCCTCGCGACCTCGACCATCGGGCGGATGCTCGGCGTCTTCCCGCGGCCACTGGCCCTGCTGGGCACCGTCGTCGGCCTGGTCCTGCTCGTGGTCGGCTCCGGAGTGCCCTGGTCCGAGCTGGTGTTCCCGGCCTGGGCGCTGATCCTCAGCCTGTACATCCTGCGCGTGGGGCGCGGCACCGCCCGCCGGGCTCCGACTCCCACGGAACCGCCCTGACCTGGAGCCCCTTACTCCGGCAGGCGGCCCGTGGGCGCCGCGTGCATGCTGGTGGGAAGGGGAGGCCCCGGGGGCTTCGGGGGGTGACGGGGAGGAACGGCCGAGGGAAAGGCAGAACCGTCATGAGGCTTGTCGTCGACCTCAACCGCTGCCAGGGATACGCCCAGTGCGCATTCCTCGCTCCCGATGTCTTCGCCATGCACGGCGACGAGTCGCTGCTCTACAACCCGCAGGCGGATCCGGAGCAGCGCGAGGACGTCCTGCGTGCCGTGGCCGCCTGTCCCGTGCAGGCCATCCTTCTGGAGATCACGGACGAGGACATGGCGAACATGGTGACCCCGGATGCCGTGGCCGGCGCCGGATCCCGTTCCGGAGGCGCCCAGTGACCGGTGCAGGATCACACGACGGATCCCTGGAGCGCCTCAAGCGCGAGGGCCGCATCGTCGTCGTCGGCGCGTCCCTGGCCGGTCTGCGGGCCGCCGAGACCATGCGCGAGAAGGGCTTCGCCGGTTCGCTCACGGTGATCGGCGACGAACCGTACGAGCCGTACGACCGGCCCCCGCTGTCCAAGCAGGTCCTGCTGGGCAAGGCGGTCGCCGACCACACGGCGCTCCCCCGGCGCCGGGCGATCGACGCCGACTGGCGCCTCGGGGTCGCGGCCACCGGCCTGGACATGGCCGCCCGCCGGGTCAGGCTCGGCAACGGCGACGAGGTCGAGTACGACCGGCTGCTCATCGCCACCGGCGTACGCGCCCGGCCGTGGCCCAACCCGGAGGAGGGCGCCCTCAAGGGTGTCTTCGTCCTGCGCACCCGCGACGACGCCGAAGGGCTGCAACGGGCCTTGGCCGCCGGTCCCCGCCAGGTGCTGGTCATCGGAGCCGGGTTCACCGGGTCCGAGATCGCCTCCGCGTGCCGGGAGCGCGGCCTGGACGTCACCGTCGCCGAACGGGGCGACGCGCCGCTGGTCGGAGCGCTGGGCGGGGTGATCGGCGCGGTGGCGGCCGAGATGCACCGCGAGAACGGCGTCGACCTGCGTACCGGAGTCATGGTGACCTCGCTGGAGGGTGACCCCTCCGGGCGGGTCCGCGCCGCCCACTTCTCCGACGGGTCCACCGTCGAGGCGGACGTGGTGGTCGTCTCGCTGGGCGCGCAGCGCAATACCGAGTGGCTCGCCGGCTCCGGGCTGGGCGCGGGTCCGCGGGGCATCGCCTGCGATGCGGGCTGCCGGGCCTTCGACGTCCGGGGCATCGTCACCGATGACATCTACGTGGCGGGCGATGTGGCACGTTCCCCGCACGCCCTGTTCGGCTACCAGTTCCTGTCGCTGGAGCACTGGGGCAACGCCGTCGCCCAGGCGGACACCGCCGCGCACAACATGCTCAGCGAGAGCGCCGACCGCCGCCCCCACCTGTGGGTTCCGGCGTTCTGGTCTTCCCAGTTCGGCGTGAACATCAAGTCGGTCGGGGTACCGCCGATGGGGACCGAGATCCTCATCACCCAGGGCTCGCTCGCCGAGCGCCGGTTCGCGGCCGTGTACGGGTACCAGGGGCGGATGATCGCCGCCGTCACCTTCGACAACTGCCGGTGGCTGCCGTTCTACGAGCAGCAGATCGAGGCCACGGCGCCGTTCCCGCCGCCGTTCTCCACGGTGGACCGCAGGCCCGACGGGGCCAAGCCGCTGCCGGCCGACTTCCCCGACCCCTCCGTCCCGACCCACGGGCCGACGATCACGCTGAGCGGCTACTCGCCGGCGGACCGGAAGATGACCTTCACGCCCGGAAGATGACCTTCGTCCGCACGCACCACCGGCCGCGCCGCGCCGCGCCCTCCCCCGAGGATCACGAGGACCTGTCATGACACAAGCCCTGCTCCGGGAGATCATCGACTACGCGAACCGCGCGAATCCGTACCCGCTGTACGAGGAACTCCGCAAGACGCCGGTGTCCCATGACGGGGACGGGCCGTACGTCATCAGCACGTACTACGAGATCCACAGCCTCCTGCACGACCCGCGGATCAGCTCCGACGCCAAGAACCTGAAGGCGACCGGGGACGATCCACTGGGGGGTCAGTCCGACGAGGAGGGGACGACGCTGCCCCCGTCCTTCCTCAAGCTCGACCCGCCCGACCACGACCGCCTGCGGCGGATGACGAACCGCCCCTTCGGGCCGCCGCACGCCCCACACCGGGTGCACGACATGCGCGAGGAACTCGGCGGCCTCGTCTCCGGGCTCATCGACGGCATCGTGGAGACCGGACAGATGGACCGGATCGACCTCGTCGACCAGTTCGCCTACCCGTTCCCGGTCTCGGTCATCTGCCGGCTGCTCGGCATCCCCCGCGAGGACGAGCCCCGCTTCCACGTGTGGGCGGAGACCCTGGCCGCCAGCCTGGACCCCGACCCGGACGCGGACCCGACGCAGCACGGCAAGGGCGCGATGGACGCGCGCATGGAGCTGGGCATGTACCTGGCCGGGCTGATCGAGGAGCGCCGCAAGAAGCCGGGCGACGACATGCTGTCCCAGCTGGCGACGGCGGACGGCCCGGACGGCGCGATGACCACCATGGAGGCGCTCAGCACCTCCGCGCTGCTGCTGATCGCGGGCCACGAGACCACGGTCAACCTCATCACCAACGGGATGCTGACGCTGCTGCGCCATCCGGAGGTCCTCCAGCGGCTGAGGGACGATCCTGACCTGGCCGTCCCGATCGTCGAGGAGCTGCTGCGGTACGAGCCGCCCGTGCAGCTGCTGCCCCAGCGCACCACCCTCTCCGACATCGAGGTCGCCGGTGTCACCATCCCCAAGGGCGCGTCCCTGTGGCTGATGCTGGCCTCCGGGAACCGCGACCCGAAGCGGTTCGAGGATCCCGACCGCTTCGACCCCGACCGCAAGGACATCCAGCACCTCGGGCTCGGCAGCGGGATCCACAGCTGCTTCGGGGCGCCGCTGGCCCGGCAGGAGGCCCAGCTGGCGCTGAGCGAGCTGGCCCGCCGGCTGGAGAATCCGCGGCTGCTGGAGGACCCGCCCCAGTACCGGCAGAACGCGGTCCTGCGCGGCCCGCGCCATCTGCCGATCGCCTGTGACGGCATCCGTCCCTAGGACGTCTCTTCTTCAGGCAGTACGACCACCTCGGCGGGGGTGAACGTCACCTCGACCCGGTCCCCCACGGCCGGCGCCCCCGCCGGCCCGCACTCGGCCTCCAGCACCGGTCCCGCCTCCGGCCGCAGCAGCAGCGCGACGTGCGTGCCGCGGAAGGTGCGGGAGAGCACCTCGCAGGGCAGGCCCGCCGCGCAGAGCACGACGCCGGCCGGGCGGATGAGCAGCCGCTGCTCCCCTTCGGGGGATCCGGCCGGTACGGGGACCTTGCCCCACGCGGTGGCGGCCCGCGTGCCCGAGACCACGGCCGGGGCCACGTTCTCGAAGCCGAGGAACCGCGCCACGAACTCCGACGCGGGCCGCTGCCACACCTCCAGCGGGGTCCCGGCCTGCGCGATCCGGCCGTCCCGCATCACCACCACCCGGTCGGCCAGGGCGAACGCCTCGCCCTGGTCGTGCGTGACGGCCAGCACGGTCGTGCCCAGCCGGGAGAACAGCCCCCGCAGCTCCACCACGAGCCGCTCCCGCAGCCCCCGGTCCAGCTGCCCCAGCGGTTCGTCGAGCATCAGCAGCCGCGGCGACGGTGCCAGCGCCCGGGCCAGCGCCACCCGCTGCTGCTCGCCGCCCGACAGGGAGGCCACCGCCCGGCCCTGGGCCCCGGGGAGCCCGACCAGCTCCAGCAGTTGCGCGACCCGGTCCGCGGACGAGGCCCGTCCGGTTCCCCGCACCCGCAGCCCGAAGGAGACGTTCGCGCCGACGTCGCGGTGCGGGAACAGCTGGTGGTCCTGGAACATCAGCCCCACGCCCCGCCGGTGCACCGGTACGCCGGCCTGGTCGGCCCCGCCCAGCAACACCCGGCCGGCGGACACCTGCTGCAGTCCGGCGACGACCCGCAGCAGCGTGGACTTGCCGCTTCCGCTCGGCCCCAGCACGCACACCACCTCGTGCTCGGCGACCGCGAGGTCCACGCCGTCCAGGGCGTACTGGGCCGCGCGCTCACCGAAGCGGACCGACACCCCCTCCAGCTGAAGCAGTGTCATCAGAACTCTCCGGAGGTCTTGTCGGGCCGCAGTCGCTCCAGCAGCAGCAGGGACACCGCGCACACCAGCATCAGAATCGTGCTCAGGGCCATCGCCTGCCCGTAGTTCAGCTCGCCGGCCCGCCCCAGCAGCCGCGCCACGGCCACCGGAAGCGTCGGCCGGTCCGCCCGCGCGATGAACACGGTCGCGCCGAACTCCCCCAGCGACACGGCGAAGGCGAACCCGGCCGCGATCAGCAGCGCCCGCCGCACCAGCGGAAGGTCCACCTCCCGCCAGGCACGCAGCGGCGACGCGCCGAGCACCGCGGCGGCCTCCCGCAGCCGCCCGTCCACCGCGCGCAGCACCGGCAGCATGGTCCGTACGACGAAGGGCACGCCCACCAGGGCCTGCGCCAGCGGCACCAGGATCCACGAGGTCCGCAGGTCCAGCGGCGGCTCGTCCAGGGTGATCAGGAAGCCGAAGCCCACGGTCACCGCGGACACCCCGAGCGGGAGCATCAGCAGCGCGTCGAAGCCGCGTACGAAGCGGCCCCCGCGCCGGGTCAGCGCCGCGGTCGCGAGTCCCCCGATGACCAGGGCGATCGCGGTGGCGGCGAGCGCGTACTGCAGGGAGTTCCAGATCGCCTCCAGCGGCGCGACCAGGAAGGTCCCGCCGCCGGCGCCCGCGTCCTGCAGGGCCCGGTAGTAGCCGAGGCCGTAGCCGCCGGGGGTGTCGAAGGAGCGCTCGACGAGCACGCCCAGCGGCAGCACGATCAGCAGCGCGACGGTCAGGAGCACCCCGCCCAGCAGGGTGCGCTGCGCCCAGCCGCGCGGCCGGTGCGTGGTGCGGCCCGGATCGACCAGCCGCAGCGCGGTCTCGCGCTTGCGGACGGTCCAGGCGTGCACGGCGAGGATCGCGCCGATCGCGGCGAACTGCACCATCGTCAGGACGGCGGCCGTCGGCAGGTCCAGGAGCTGCGCGGTCTGCCGGTAGACCTCCACCTCCAGGGTGGAGTACGAGGGTCCGCCGAGGATCAGCACGACACCGAAGGAGCTGAAGGTGAACAGGAACACCATCAGGGAGGCCGCGGCCACCGACGGGGCGAGCGCGGGCAGCGTCACGCGCCGCCAGGCGGTGAACCGCCCGGCGCCCAGCACCCGGGCGGCCTCTTCCTGGCGCGGGTCCAGCTGGGCCCACAGCCCGCCGACCGTGCGGACGACGACGGCGTAGTTGAAGAAGACGTGCGCGAGCAGGATCGCCCAGACGGTGGTGTCGAGCCGGACGCCCGCGAGTTCGTCCAGCAGGCCGCCCCGCCCGAGCAGCGCGAGGAAGGCGGTGCCGACCACCACGGTCGGCAGCACGAAGGGAACGGTCACCACGGCGCGCAGCAGCTGTTTGCCCGGGAACTCGAAGCGGGCGAAGACGTACGCGGCGGGGAGCGCGATCAGCAGGGTGAGGAGGGTGGAGGCGAACGCCTGCCAGGTGGTGAACCACAGCACGTCGGCGATGTCGGGCCGGCCCAGCACCTCCGCGAACCGGCCGAACTGCCACCCTTCGCCGGTCTTCAGGCCGCGCCCGACGATCGCGGCGACGGGGTAGGCGAAGAACAGCCCGAAGAAGGCGAGGGGGACGGCCATCAGGGCGAGCCGCACGGCGGTCGCCCGCGCCCCCTCGCGGGGGCCGGGGCCCGGCGCGGCGTCCCCCGGCGCCACGCCCGGCTCCTTGGTACCGCTTACTTCACGACGAGCGCGGTCCATGCCTTGACCCACTGCTCACGGTTCTTGGCGATGGTCTCGGGAGCCACGTTTTCCGGCTTCTCGACCACCACACCGTGCTTGGTGAACAGCTCCGGCAGGGCGGCGTCCTTCGTCACGGGGTTCACGAACATCTGGAGCGGCATGTCCTCCTGGAACTTCTTGCTGACCAGGAAGTCCACGAGGGCCTTGCCGCCCTCCTCGTTCTTGGCGCCCTTGAGCAGACCCGCGAACTCGATCTGACGGAAGCAGGTGCCGGTGGAGACGCCCGTGGGGGCCTCGGCCGGCTGCGGCTCGCCGTACAGGACCTCGACCGGCGGGCTGGAGGCGTAGGAGACGACCAGCGGGCGGTCGCCCTTGGCCTTCTTGCCCCCCGCGGAGCCGGAGAAGCGCTCGTTGTAGGCCTGCTCCCAGCCGTCGACGACCTCGACGCCGTTGGCCTTCAGCTTGCTCCAGTAGTCCTTCCACCCGTCCTCGCCGTACTTGCCGACGGAGGCGAGCAGGAAGCCGAGACCGGGCGAGGAGGTCGCGGCGTTCTCGGTGACCAGGAGGTTCTTGTACTCCGGCTTGGTGAGGTCGTCCAGCGTCTGCGGCGGGGCGATCTTCTTCTCGGCGAAGTACGCCTTGTCGTAGTTGACGCAGATGTCACCGGAGTCGATCGGGGTGACCCGGTGCTCCTTGTCGAGCACGTACTCGGGCTTCACCTCGGCCAGGCGCTTGGCCTCGTACGGGGTGAAGATGCCGTTGTCGAGAGCGCGCGAGAGGAGGGTGTTGTCCACGCCGAAGAAGACGTCGCCGCGCGGGGAGCCCTTGGTGAGGATCTCCTGGTTCAGCGCCGCGCCCGCGTCCCCGGACTTCAGGACCTTGACCGTGTAGCCGCTCTGCTGCTCGAACTCCTTGAGGACCGCTTCGGTCACGTTGAAGGAGTCGTGCGAGACGAGCGTGACGGTCTTGGACTTCGGGGCGTCGCCCGCCCCCGCGGTCTTGTCCTCGGCGGCGCCGCCGCCACAGGCGCTGAGCGTGGTGACGCCCAGCGCGGCCGCGAGCGCGACGCCCGCCAGCTTCTTGGTGGTGCTCATCGGTGAATTCCTCCTGGGATGTCCAGGAGAAGACGCGGCCCTGCCCGGCGCCGCGAGAGCGGACGCCGGGCAGGGCGCAACAGCAAGAGTGGTGACCGAACTTCCTACCCCGAATGACCGGGGCGAGGTTCAGAGGGTCTGCGGTGACGGATACCGCACTCTCAGCGCTGTGGCGCTCCCCTGTCGGAATATGAAATTGGTTCGGCCACAGGGTACCCCCTGGCCGAATCGCATCGAACAGAAGCGGAATCTAGCGCTCCGAGGCGGCCAGCTGGCCGCACGCGCCGTCGATCTCCTGGCCCCGGGTGTCCCGTACGGTCACCGGCACGCCGTGGCGGGCGATGGCCTCCACGAAGGCCTTCTCGTCCTCGGGCCGCGAGGCGGTCCACTTGGAGCCCGGCGTCGGGTTGAGCGGGATCAGGTTGACGTGCACACGCTTGCCCTTGAGCAGCTTGCCCAGGAGGTCACCGCGCCAGGCCTGGTCGTTGATGTCGCGGATCAGGGCGTACTCGATCGAGATCCGGCGGCCCGACTTCTCGGCGTACTCCCAGGCCGCACCGAGCACCTCGCGGACGTTCCAGCGGGTGTTCACGGGTACGAGGGTGTCGCGCAGCTCGTCGTCCGGCGCGTGCAGCGAGACGGCCAGGCGGCACTTGAAGCCCTCGTCGGCGAAGCGCAGCATGGCCGGGACCAGGCCGACGGTGGAGACGGTGATACCGCGCTGCGACAGGCCCAGGCCGTCGGGCTCCGGGTCGGTGAGCCGGCGGATGGCCCCGACCACGCGGTTGTAGTTGGCGAGCGGCTCGCCCATGCCCATGAAGACGATGTTCGACAGCCGCGCCGGGCCGCCGGGGACCTCGCCGTCGCGCAGCGCGCGCATGCCGTCGACGATCTGGTGCACGATCTCGGCGGTGGACAGGTTGCGGTCCAGGCCCGCCTGGCCGGTGGCGCAGAACGGACAGTTCATGCCGCAGCCGGCCTGCGAGGAGATGCACATGGTGACCCGGTCGGGGTAGCGCATCAGCACGGACTCGACGAGCGTGCCGTCGTGCAGCTTCCACAGGGTCTTGCGGGTGGTGTCGTCGTCGCACGAGATGTGCCGGATGACGCTCATCAGGTCCGGCAGCAGCTCCTGCTGGAGCTTCTCCCGCGAGCCGGCCGGGATGTCGGTCCACTCGGCCGGGTCGTGCGCGTACCGGGCGAAGTAGTGCTGGGAGAGCTGCTTGGCCCGGAACGGTTTCTCGCCGATCGCGGCGACCGCCTCGCGGCGCTCGGCCGGGGTCAGGTCGGCAAGGTGCCGGGGCGGCTTCTTGGCCCCGCGAGGGGCGACGAAGGTGAGCTCTCCCGGAACGGGGCGGGCCATGGCAGGTACTCCTTGTAAGACGAAAGGCGCGCCGCAGAAGCAGCGCGCCTTCCAAGAGTAACCGCCCGGCGTCCTGCGACGCCTTTTCGCAGGTCAGCCGGTGCCGACGAAGGCGGCCAGCAGCAGCCACACCACGGGGGCCGTCGGAAGCAGGGAGTCCAGCCGGTCCATGATGCCGCCGTGTCCCGGCAGCAGCGTGCCCATGTCCTTGATGCCCAGGTCCCGCTTGATCATCGACTCGCCCAGGTCGCCCAGGGTGGCGCTGACCGCGACCGCGAGGCCCAGCAGCAGGCCCTGCCACCAGGAACCGCCGTCGATCAGGAACTCCATGCACAGCGCGCCGGCCGCCATCGCGAAGGCCACCGCGCCGAACAGGCCCTCGCGGGTCTTGCCGGGGCTGATGCGCGGCGCGAGCTTGGTCTTGCCGAAGCGCCAGCCGACCGCGTAGGCCCCGGTGTCACTGACCACGGTCAGGAGCAGGAAGGTGATCACGCGCTCGGCGCCGTCGTCGGCGGTGAGGAGCATCGCGACGAAGGTGGCCAGGAAGGGCACGTAGAACGCCGCGAAGGCGCCCGCCGTGACGTCCTTGAGGTAGTCCTCGGGTGGTTCGGTCATCCGCCACACCAGGACCGCCAGCACGGTCAGGGCCATGGCGACCCAGGCGCCCTCGGCCCCCCGGACGTATCCGGCGATGACCATGGCGGCGCCGCCGACCGCGAGCGGGACCAGCGGGGCCTTGATGCCCTTCTGCTCCTGCAGCCGGGAGGTGAGCTCCCACAGGCCGACGACGACCGCGACGACGATGACGCCGACGAAGACGGCCTTGACGATCAGCAGCGAGGCGAAGATCACCGCGCCGAGACCCACGCCCACCCCTATGGCGGCACGCAGATCCCGGCCCGCGCGCTTCTTCGGCGGCGGGGGCGAGGCGTCCTGCGGCTGCTGGGCATGCGGAGGCGGGGGGCTGGGCATGGGCTCCTGCGGCGGCGTATCGGCGCGGAAGAGGGGGTCGCTGTCGGCGGCGACCCCCCGATCGCGTGCTTCCCGGTCGTCGAAGTCACGGCCGGCGGCATCGGGCACGATGGGCATGGGCCGAGTGTGCGGGCCCACCTGCGCATCGTATGCGGGACCCGCCGGAACCGGCTCCGGCTGCCAGGAAGTGTCGTTCATCAGACTTCGAGGAGCTCGGCTTCCTTGTGCTTCAGGAGCTCGTCCACCTGCGCGACGTACTTCGCGGTGGTGTCGTCGAGCTCCTTCTCCGCGCGGCGCACCTCGTCCTCGCCGGCCTCCTTGTCCTTGACCAGCTTGTCAAGGGCGTCCTTGGCCTTGCGGCGGACGGCGCGGAGCGAGATCTTCGAGTCCTCGGCCTTGGTGCGCGCGACCTTGATGTACTCCTTGCGGCGGTCCTGCGTCAGCTCGGGGAAGGTCACCCGGATGATGCTGCCGTCGTTGCTCGGGTTGACACCGAGGTCGGAGTCGCGGATGGCCTGCTCGATGTTGCGCAGGGCGCTCTTGTCGAACG
This sequence comes from Streptomyces sp. NPDC040545, assembly GCF_055595065.1. Classification (NCBI taxonomy): domain Bacteria; kingdom Bacillati; phylum Actinomycetota; class Actinomycetes; order Kitasatosporales; family Streptomycetaceae; genus Streptomyces; species Streptomyces sp. NPDC040545. The sequence goes on along the minus strand of NZ_JBVIWA010000018.1, from coordinate 79,305 downwards.
GGGTCACGATCGCCATGCGCGGCTCGGGCACCGAGAAGGAGGCGAGCTGGTTGATGGGCGTGATGGCGCCGTAGTACTCCGCCACGATCTTGTTGAACATCGCCGGGTGCGCACGGCCGGTGCGAATCGCGGCGAAGTCTTCCTTGGCGACGACGACGGCCTTTTCCATCTTCTCCTCGGCCTCGAGGAGGATCTCTTCGGTCACCACGTGCTCCTGCATGTCAGATATGGATGGTTCAGGCGGGCGGGCGGGGCCGGCGAGCCGGCCTACGGCTCGCTCGGTCCGGCAGCGGACTGCTCAGGCCCGGGTTTCCTGGTCGCTCACGAGCGTGCCGATCTTCTCACCCTTGACGGCGCGGGCGATATTGCCCTCGGCCAGGAGCTCGAAAACAAGGATCGGCAGCTTGTTGTCGCGGCAGAGCGTGATCGCGGTGGCGTCGGCGACCTTGAGGTCGCGGGAGAGGACCTCGCTGTACTCCAGCGCGTCGAACTTCACCGCGTCCGGGTTCTTCTTCGGGTCGGAGTCGTAGACCCCGTCGACACCGTTCTTGCCCATGAGCAGGGCCTCGGCGTCGATCTCCAGGGCGCGCTGGGCGGCCGTGGTGTCGGTGGAGAAGTAGGGCATGCCCATGCCGGCGCCGAAGATGACGACGCGGCCCTTCTCCAGGTGCCGCACGGCACGCAGCGGGATGTACGGCTCAGCCACCTGGCCCATGGTGATGGCGGTCTGCACGCGGGAGTCGATGCCCTCCTTCTCCAGGAAGTCCTGGAGCGCGAGGCAGTTCATGACGGTACCGAGCATGCCCATGTAGTCGGACCGGGCCCGGTCCATGCCGCGCTGCTGGAGTTCGGCGCCGCGGAAGAAGTTGCCGCCGCCGATCACGACGGCGATCTCCGCGCCGTCGCGGACCACCGCGGCGATCTCACGCGCGATGGCGTGGACGACGTCGGGATCGACGCCGAGCCCTCCGCCACCGGAGAAGGCCTCGCCCGACAGCTTCAGCATGAAGCGGCGGCCCTTCTTGTCCTGGTCGCTCTTGTCGTCGGATGCGGTGTGGGGGTCCACGCCCTGATTCATGGAGATCTCCTCGTGCACATACGAAGAAGGCCATTGCCGGTGGGTCCTTGCGGTTCCCTCTACGGCAATGGCCTCCTCGTCAGATCTGCGGTCGCCTCGCGCAAGCGCGGACGACTGCCTCAGACCCTACCGGGGTCCGGTGTCCGTCGCGTACGGACGGACTCAGATGCCGACCTTGATGCGGGTGAAGCGCTTCAGGGTGACACCGGCCTCGTCCAGAACCTTCTGGACGGACTTCTTGTTGTCCAGGGCGTACGCCTGGCCGAGCAGCGTGGCGTCCTTGAAGAAGCCGTTGACGCGACCCTCGACGATCTTCGCGATGGCAGCCTCGGGCTTGCCCTCCGCGCGGGTGACCTCTTCGGCGATGCGACGCTCGGACTCGACCTTCTCGGCCGGGACGTCCTCGGCGGACAGCCACTGCGGGGCGAACGCGGCGATGTGCTGCGCGACGCCGCGGGCGACCTCGGCGTTCTCCTTGTCGAGCTCGACCAGGACGCCGATCTGGAACGGCAGGTCGGGCATCGTGCGGTGCATGTACGCGGTCACGTAGCCGCCGCTGAACTGCGCGAAGCGGTCCAGGACGATCTTCTCGCCGAGGTTGGCGTTGGCCTCGTCGACGAAAGCGGTGACGGTCTTGCCGGGCTCGATCTCGGACGCGAGCAGCGCCTCGATGTCGGCCGGGGAGGTGGCGGCCACGTGGGCGGCCAGCTGGTTGGCGACGGCCAGGAACTTCTCGCCCTTGGCGACGAAGTCGGTCTCGCACTTCAGCTCGACGATGACACCGGAGGTGTTGTCGTCGGCGATGAGGGAGACGACCGCACCGTTCTCGGCAGAACGGCCCTCGCGCTTGGCGACGCCCTTCTGACCCTTGATGCGGAGCGCTTCCTGGGCCTTGTCGACGTCACCGTCGGCGTCCACGAGCGCGTTCTTGCAGTCCAGCATGCCGGCGCCGGTGAGCTCGCGGAGCTTCTTGACGTCAGCGGCGGTGTAGTTCGCCATGAGTCTGTGATTCTCTCTCGAAGTCGTAGATCTACGGGTGAACGGCGGAGGCGCCGCGCTCGTGGCGCGGCTCCCCCGCCGTCATCGTCCGTGCTGCGAGTGCCCGGCGTGTGAACGCCGGGCGCTCTCAGTGGGTCAGGCCTGCTCGGCGTCGGCGGCCGGAGCCTCGACAGCCTCGGCGGCCGGGGCCTCGGCAGCCGGAGCGGCCTCGGTCTCGTCGGCCTTCTTCTCGCCCTCGAGCAGGTCGCGCTCCCACTCGGCGAGCGGCTCGGCGGCGGCCTTCTCGCCCGGCTTCGAGTCACCGGTCGCAGCGCCGGAGCGGGCGATGAGGCCCTCGGCGACGGCGTCGGCGATCACGCGGGTGAGCAGGGTGACGGAACGGATCGCGTCGTCGTTGCCCGGGATCTTGTAGTCGACCTCGTCGGGGTCGCAGTTGGTGTCGAGGATCGCGACGACCGGGATGTGGAGCTTGCGCGCCTCACCGACGGCGATGTGCTCCTTCTTGGTGTCGACGATCCAGACGGCGCTGGGGACCTTCGACATCTCGCGGATACCACCGAGGGTCTTCTCCAGCTTGGTCTTCTCGCGGGAGAGGACCAGGAGCTCCTTCTTGGTGAGACCCGAGGCGGCGACGTCCTCGAAGTCGATCGCCTCAAGCTCCTTCAGACGCTGAAGGCGCTTGTAGACGGTGGAGAAGTTGGTGAGCATGCCACCCAGCCACCGCTGGTTGACGTACGGCATACCAACGCGCGTCGCCTGCTCGGCGATGGCCTCCTGGGCCTGCTTCTTGGTACCGACGAACATGATGGAGCCACCGTGCGCGACGGTCTCCTTCACGAACTCGTAGGCGCGGTCGATGTACGACAGCGACTGCAGCAGGTCGATGATGTAGATGCCGTTGCGCTCCGTGAAGATGAAGCGCTTCATCTTCGGGTTCCAACGGCGGGTCTGGTGACCGAAGTGGACGCCGCTTTCCAGCAGCTCCCGCATCGTGACGACGGCCATGGCCATCTCCTTGGTTTCTCGGTTTGGTTCCTGACGCCCCACCGCGCCCTGCCCCCATGAGGGACCGAGAGACGCTGTCACCTGGCTGTTTCAGCCTGGCGCCGGGGCGTGCGAAGTCGACCCGGTGACCCGGATCGCCACAAGAAGTGTACGGGACCCGGCGGTATGCCGGGTGACGCCGTTGTCCACAACACCGCGGCGATCCACAGGCCGGGGCGGCGGTCCGGGGATGCGCGGGACGCTGGGGTCCATGACGACCTTGCTGCTCAGCCTGCTCCTGGCCCTGGCCCAGCCGGCCCTTCCCGGGGTCCGCCCGCTGCCCGCCCCGCTGTCGGTGGCCCGCTGGTGGGACCCGCCGCCGACCCCCTACGCGGCCGGTCACCGCGGGGTGGACCTGTCCGCGCCCGTGGGCGCGGAGGTCCGGGCGGTCGCGGCCGGCCGCGTCCACCACGCCGGGCCCGTCGCCGGGCGCGGAGTGCTCTCGCTGGCCCTGCCGAACGGGCTGCGCACCACCTACGAGCCGGTCCGGCCCCTGGTCACGGAGGGCGAGCAGGTCGCGGCGGGCCAGGTGGTGGCGGTTCTGACGGAAGGCTCGCACTGCCCGGCGCCGTGCCTGCACTGGGGCCTTCTCGCGGGCGAGACCTATCTCAACCCGCTGAGCCTGCTCCCCCGCGCGACACCCCGCCTCCTGCCGGCCGAACCCCCTGCGCGATCCGGCCCGCCGGCGTTGGAGGCGCGGGGTCCGGGGCGGAGCCCCGGGGACCTCAGCCCCGGACGCCCCGCAGGGCCATGGCCACGGCGGCCTCCGTCACCACGGCGGGATCCTCGGCGGCGCCCAGCTCGATCCGGCGCACAGCGGCGTCCACGACCCCCTGCAACAGCATCGCGGCCAGTCGCGGCTCCGCGTGCCCCAGGGAGCTCAGCGCCTCGACGATCATCGCCACGAGACCGCCGTGGGCCGCGCGGATCTTCTCGCGGGCCCCCGCGTCGAGCTCGCTGGCCGAGATGGCCACGACCGCCCGGTGCCTCCGGTCGCCCACCAGCCCCAACTGGCTGCGCACGTAGGCCTCGATCTTCTCCTCCGGCGACGGGGCCTGCTCCATCGCCGCTTCGATCTCGGCGGCCCACACGGGGAAGTCCACGGCGCACAGTTCTTCGACCACGGCGGCGCGGGAGCGGAAGTACTCGTACACGGAGGACCGGGCGAGCCCGGTGCGCTCCGCGAGGGCGGGGAAGGTCAGCGCCTCCGTCCCGCCTTCGGACAGCAGGGACCGCGCAGCGTCCAAGAGGGCGCCGCGCTGCATCGACCGGTGCTCGGCCACGGAGGCCGCTCGAATCCTGGGCACGCATCCACTGTACGGAGGTGGCGCAAGCTCACCTGCCTACATCTGCCAACTTCGCGCGCAACTGCAGGACGGACTTGGTGTGGATCTGACTGACCCGGCTCTCGGTGACGCCGAGGACATTGCCGATCTCAGCCAGCGTGAGGCCCTCGTAGTAGTAGAGGGTGACCACGGTCTTCTCCCGCTCGGGCAGCGTGTTGATGGCCCGCGCCAGCAGGCGCCGAAGCTCGCGGTCCTCGGCCACCGCCACCGGGTTGTCGGCGGCGGTGTCCTCGAGGGTGTCCATCAGCGAGAGGCGGTCGCCGCCCTCCCCGCCGACGTGCAGCAGCTCCTCCAGGGCGACCACGTTGGCCAGCGACAACTGGCTGAAGACGGTGTGGAGATCCTCCACCCCGATCCCCATCTCCCCGGCGACCTCGCTCTCGGTCGGGGTGCGCCGCAGCTGGGCCTCCAGCGTGGCGTAGGCCCGTTCCACGGCGCGCGCCTTCTGCCGAACCGAGCGCGGGATCCAGTCCAGCGCCCGCAGCTCGTCGATCATCGCGCCGCGGATCCGGGTGATCGCGTACGTCTCGAACTTGATCGACCGGTCGATGTCGAACTTCTCGATGGCGTCGATCAGCCCGAAGACCCCGGAGGAGACGAAGTCGGCCTGCTCCACGTTGGGCGGCAGGCCCACGCTGACGCGGCCGGCCACGTACTTCACCAGGGGCGAGTAGTGCAGGATCAGCTGCTCCCGCAGCCGCTCGTCGCCCGATTCCTTGTACGAGCGCCACAGCACCTCCAGGGACGAGGGCGCGGTGGACCGCACGCTGCCTCGGGCAGCAGGGGGCACCGCAGCGCGGTCGGACCCTGAGGTGTGCTGGGGCATGCTTCGCCTTTGCCGGAGCCGGATTCCTTGGGAGCGTAGCGTGACGGGATTGTCGCGGTGCGCGAAGAGTACGGGATGGCGCGGGGGCCGGGAGGCGCCCGGACTCGCGCGGGCGCCCCGGGACCGGCGCCTGGCGCTCGGTCCCGGCGAACGCCACCGGGAAGACCGCGTCTCTCATCGGTTTCACTCTTTCACCGGAACACCCCAGGTCAACGACCGCCTCGCCGGGCAGCTCCGGTTTGTGTGCCTCCTCCAGCCGTTTGTCTGCTCAACTGCCAGCCGTCGCCCTGCCGTTCGACGAACCCCAGAGAGTGAAGTTCGTACAGTCTGCCGATGACTTCATCGGCGCCGGTGCCGGAGGCAAGTGCCAGCTCGGCCACGTCCGCCGGGCGGCCGGCGGGCAGCGCTTCGAGCACCCGGGCGGTGTCCGGGTCCAGCAGGTCCCGGGCGAGCACCGGGCCGCGCCGCTCGGGGGCCAGCTCACCCATGGCCCCGACCAGCTCGACCACTTCGGCCGCGTCGGTGACGACCACGGCCTCGCCCCGCAGCAGTTCGTGCACCCCGGCGGAGAGCCCGCTGGTGGCGGGTCCGGGGACGCCCATCGTGAACCGCCCCAGGCGCTGCGCCCGCCGGGCCGTGACCAGGGAACCGCTGCGGTGCGCGGCCTCCACGACGACCGTGCCCCGGGTGAGGGCGGCGATGACCCGGTTGCGCAGGACGAACCGGCTGCGTGTCGGGTGGCTGCCCGGTGGCAGCTCCCCGAGGATCAGCCCCTGCCCGGCGATCCGGCCGAGCAGCCCGGCGTGTCCGCGCGGGTAGGCGACGTCCACCCCGCAGGCCAGCACCGCCGCGGTCGCGCCGCCCGAGGCGAGGGCCCCTCGGTGGGCGGCGCCGTCGATCCCGAACGCGGCGCCGGACACCACGACCCAGCCCCGCTCGGCGAGCCCGGCGGCCAGGATCTGGGCCATGTGCGCGCCGTACGGGGTGCAGGCGCGGGCCCCGACCACGGAGACCGAACGCAGCGCCCAGGTGCGCAGGTTCGGCCGGCCCCGCAGCCAGAGTCCGACGGGCCTCTCGTCGCCCAGGTCGTCGAGCTGGGTCGGCCACTCGGCCGACCCCGGGTGGACGAACCGGCCCCCTGCCTCGGCAACATCGGCGAGGTCCCGCCCGGGATCGGCCAGCGCGGCCCGTCTGCGGTATCCGGCGAGCCGCTCGGGTCCCACCCCGGACGGAGTGTCCGGCTCCGCCCCGGGGTCGGTCAGCAGCCGTATCAGCCGCACCGCTCCGAACTCGCGCAGCCACCGCCCGCCGTGTGCGTCGCCGGGCTCCAGCACCCGGGTGAGCGCGGCCCGCGCCAGCAGTTCCGCGTCCCCGGAGCCGGTCATGTCCCGGCCCCCGGCAGCGACATCGCCCCGCGGGCGATCCCGGTCCGCAGCTCCAGCGCCACGGCCACGTCCAGCGCCTCGGGCCGGTCCCGCCCCCGCAGGTCGGCCACGGTCCAGGCGACCCGCAGCACCCGGTCCAGCCCGCGCGCGGTCAGCAGTCCCCGTTCCAGATCGCGCTCGGCGGGGGCGAGCGCGCCGGACCCGGCCTGCCATCGGGTGCGCAGTTCCTGCCCGGGCACTTCGGAGTTGAGCCGCCACGGCGTGTCGGCGAGCCGGGCCGCGGCGCGCTCCCGGGCCTGCCGCACCCGGTCGGCGACCACCGCGGTGGATTCTCCGCGGCCGCCCTGCCCCAGCAGGTCGCAGCGCGTCACCGGCTCGACCTCCACCCTCAGGTCCACCCGGTCGAGCAACGGCCCGGACAGCCGCGCCTGGTAACGCCGGATCACCGAAGGCGGGCATTCGCAGCCGGCTCCGTGCAGGGTGTGGCGCCCGCACGGGCACGGGTTGGCGGCGAGCACCATCAGGAACCTGGCGGGCAGCCTTACCACTCCGGCGGCGCGGGCGATGACCACGTGTCCCGATTCGAGGGGCTGCCGCAGCGCGTCCAGCGCCCGGCTGTGGAACTCCGCGGCCTCGTCCAGGAAGAGAACGCCTCGATGGGCCAGGGAGACCGCCCCGGGCCTGGGGACCCCGGTCCCGCCGCCCACCAGGGACTGCATGGTCGCCGAATGGTGCGGCGCGCAGTAGGGCGGTCTGGCGACCAGCGGTTCGCCGGGCGGGAGGATTCCCGCGACCGAGTGGACGGCCGTGACCTCCACAGAATCCTGACGGGTGAGGGGCGGCAGGAGCCAGGGCAGCCGTTCGGCGAGCATGGTCTTGCCCGCTCCGGGCGGTCCGCTGAGGAAGAGGTGGTGTCCTCCGGCGGCCGCCACCTCCAGGGCGCGGCGCGCCGTGTGCTGCCCGGCCACGTCCGCGAGGTCGGGGAAGTCCGTGCCGTCCTCCCGGCCGGACCGGCCCCGGGCGAGGCCCGTGCCCAGTCCCGCCCCCGGGACGAGCAGTCCGGCCAGTATCGGGTCCGGCCTGCCGGGCGGGTCGCAGGGTTCCTCCTCGGGGATCTCCCCGCCGGTCAGGACCGCGATGAGCTGGCGCAGGCTGCGTACGCCGAGGACCGAGACGTCCGGTACGAGCGCGGCCTCGGCCGCGCACTGCTGCGGCACCACCACCTGCCGGTAGCCGGCCTCCGCCGCGGCGAGGACGGCGGGCAGGATCCCGCGGACCGGGCGCACCCGGCCGTCCAGCCCCAGCTCCCCGATCAGGACGAGGTCGGCGATCGCGTCCGGGTCGACCACCTCGGCGGCCCCGAGCACGGCCGCAGCGACGGCCAGGTCGAAGCCGGCGCCGGATTTCGGTACGGAGGCCGGGCTCAGTCCGACCGTGAGCTTCTTCTGCGGCCAGGCCGCTCCCGAGTTGACCACGGCCGCCCGCACCCGGTCCCGGCTCTCGACCAGGGTCTTGTCCGGCAGTCCCACCAGGGTGAAGGCGGCCACGCCGGGTTCCAGGTCGGCCTGTACCTCGACCACCACGCCGTCGACTCCTACCAGGGCCACCGAGCAGGCGCGCGCGAAGCCCATCAGGCCACCCCCCTGACGTGTTCCACCTGGGGGGCGCCGCGCCGCGGCAGCAGGACCCCGACGAGGTCGATGCGCACGCCGCCCGGGGGTGGTCCGCCGTGGTCGGCGAGCCAGCGCCCGGCCAGCGTGCGCAGGCGCTCGGCCTTGGCGGGCCGTACGGCGGCCATGGGATGCTCGAACTGGCCCGCCCGGCGGGTCTTGACCTCGCACACGACGAGGGCGTCCCCGTCCCGGGCGACGATGTCGATCTCGCCGCCGCGGCACCGCCAGTTCCGCGCGATCAGGGTCATCCCGGCCTCGGTCAGCCGCCGTGCCGCGAGTTCCTCGCCGTACCGCCCCAATGCCTGCTGTGCCACGCACTTCGCGTTCATCCGGCACCACCTCCGGCACCGACGGTCCCGCACCCCCGCCCACCTTGTGGATCTTGGTGGACGGTCCGGCCGTTGTGGAAAACCGCCTCACCCTTGCGGGTGAGGCGGCCTCGCGGGTGCCGGCCTCAGCTGCCGGGCAGTTCGAGATCGCTCTTGTTGAGCTCCTCGATGTTCACGTCCTTGAAGGTCAGCACCCGCACCTGCTTCACGAAGCGGGCCGGCCGGTACATGTCCCAGACCCAGGCGTCGGCCATGGAGACCTCGAAGAAGACCTCCCCCTGAACCGAATGCACCTGCATCTCGTAGTCGTTCGTGAGGTAGAAACGGCGTTCCGTCTCGATCACATACTTGAACAGCCCGACGACGTCGCGGTACTCCCGATAGAGCTTCAGCTCCATCTCGGTCTCGTACTTTTCGAGGTCCTCGGCACTCATGGCATGTTCCCCTTCAGCCGTGCGTCCCCCTATTGTGCGCCAGGCCCCTGCGCCCCTAAACGATTTCCGGGGCCAGGACCACCGGCTCACCCGGAGGACCGTCGTCGAGCAGCGTACGGAGCAGCTCGGCGAGTCTGGTCGGGTACACCGTCTCATGGGCCGCGAGAAGTTCCTCGGAGGTCCACCACCTGGCTCCGGTGACGCTGCGCCGCTCCAGCTCGGTGAGGCCGCCCATCTCGGTCTCGGTCCGGGCGGTCCGGGCCAGGAAGTACCACTCGTCCTGCTCCCAGCGCCGCCCGTCGAAGGGGAAGGAGCAGTAGCGGTGCCACAGCACCGGGCCCAGCTCCACCTCCGTGATCCCGGTCTCCTCCGCCAGCTCGCGCAGTGCGGCCTGCTCCCGGCTCTCGGTCCCCTCCAGCCCGCCGCCGGGGGTGAACCACCAGTCGTCGGAGGGGTCGGCCGGTTCGAAGCCGTGCAGCAGGAGGATCCGGTCGGCCGGGTCCAGCAGGATCACCCGCGACACCTTCCGGCGGCCGTGCCCGGCGGCCGGGTCAGCGGACACCGGCCCGCTCCTGCCGCCGTCCGCGTGCGAGGACCCGTGCGACCGGGCCGTACGCGGCCCCCAGCACCACCAGGACGGCCCCGGCCAGCACCGCCACCACCTGGAGGCGCAGCGGCCCGGGCCGCGAGATCCCGCCGGGCAGGGCGGCGTACGTGGCCGGCCGCTCCACCATCGACACGGAGGGCCAGGCCAGGGCGTCGACGCGGGCGCTGACCGCCGATCGGGGCACGCTGCCCTGCCCGGTCTCCTGCAGGTGGGCCCGGGAGTCCAGGGAGGCGGCCCGCCGGTCGCCCAGCAGGAAGAGGTTGCCTTCGGGGACCGCCACCTCGAAGGGGGTCCCGGAGGGTGCGGTCTGTCCGGGCGGCATGGCCAGGTCCGTGGCCGGCTTGGTGGTGTCGGCGTACGGCTCGTCCAGCCGGGTGCCGTTGACCGTCAGCTCGCCGGCCGCGCCGCAGCACTTGACGACGTCGCCGCCGATGCCGACGACCCGCTTGACCATGGGGGAATCGCTCCACAGGGAATCGGTGAAGATGACCACGTCCCCGCGGCGCACCTCGGCGCCGTCGATGCGCTGCGCCAGCACCCGGTCCCCGGGCCGCACCGTGGGCATCATCGAGTCGGTGGGCACCGTGTAGGGCCGGTAGACGACCGCCCCCCACACGAAGCCGCCCAGGAAGAGCGCAAAGCCGATGGCCACGGCGATTCCCGACAGCACATTGCCGAGACCGCCGCGGCCATCCTTGCCCCTGCGTATTGCTTGTGTTCCGCCCATTGCAGCGCCCCTACACTTCGGGATCGTCGACCTGGGCGGCACCCTACCCGTCGGTACGGCCGCTGGTCAGCTTCCGCCTGCGCCACATGACGAGCGGGACGGCTCCCGCGAGCCCCAGTGCTGCCGGGCCGAGCCCGACCGGGGCCAGCCCGGCGGCCCCGAGGCCGAGCGCGGTCGCCGCGGCCTGGTTGCCGATGCCCGGCTGGTCGAAGGTGTCCGGGACCGGCAGGGTGGCCCAGCGGGTGACCGGCCACGCGACCACCACGGCCCGCCCGACGACCTTGTCCACCGGGACGAAGCCCTTGGTGGAGTCCTGCTGGTGGTAGCGGGAGTCCTCGGAGTTCTGCCGGTGGTCACCCATGACCCAGATTTTGCCCTTGGGCACGGTGATCGGGCCGAACGGGGCGTCGTCGCACGGGGTGTTGCCGGGGTAGATGTACGGCTCGTCCAGCTCCTTGCCGTTGACGACGACCGGTCCCCCCTTCTTGCACTCGACCGTGTCCCCGCCGATCGCGATGACCCGCTTGATCAGGTCCTTCTCGGAGGCGTCCGGCATCAGGCCGATCTTGCTGAGCACCTGCTGGAGGATGTTCGGCTCGGGAGTGGGCTGCCCCGACAGCCAGTCCGCGGGGTCGTGGAAGACGACGACCTCGCCGCGCTCCGGCTCGGAGCCGAACCACGGGGTCAGCTTGTCCACCAGCACCCGGTCACCCATCTGCAGGGTGTTCTGCATCGAGGCCGACGGGATCGAGAACGCCTGCAGCAGGAACGTCTTGATCAGCAGGGCCAGCAGCAGGGCGATGCCGATGAGGAGCGGGAGCTCCTTCCAGAAGGACCGGTGCGCGTGCTCCTTGGCATCGCCGTCCTCCTCGGTCTCGCGCTCGACGGCGTCGTCCGGCCGCTCCTCGCCTTCGTCGCGTCCGGACCGTGCGCCTACCGCCACGTCCCCCACATCCACTCCTCACTCGCGATTGCCGCCCGCGCCGAATCCGGCACGGGCCCTCCCCTCCCTTAACGAGCGGGAGTTCCCTAAGGCGCGGGAGACCGAGGACACACTATGCGAACGGCGCGCTCCGACGGCGCCGTCGTCGGCCGCGTCCCTCGCGCCGTGCCTGATCGGGGACCATCCGGAAGGTCGCCGGCTGCTCCAGCCGGGTCCAGTGCCCGTAGGGCCAGGCGATCACGACGGCCTCCCCGACCACCCCGCTCTCGGGGATGGTGCCCTGAAAGCCCTCGTCGAGGTGGAACCGGGAGTCGGACGAGTTCGCGCGGTGATCGCCCATCACGAACAGCCGGCCCTCCGGCACCTGAATCTCGAACGTGATGTCCGAAGGAGTGTTGCCCGGGTTCACGTACGGCTCATCGAGGGGCGATCCGTTGACGGTGATCCGGCCCCGGCTGTCGCAGCATTTGACGGTGTCCCCGCCGACGCCGATGACCCGCTTGATCAGGTCCTGCTCGTCGGCCGAGGGCAGCAGGCCGATGAAGGTCAGTGCCTGCTTGATCTGCTTGACCACGATCGGGTCCTTGGGCGGACGGGCCGCCTCGCCCTTGAGCCAGCCGCCGGGGTCCTTGAACACGACGATGTCGCCGCGCTCGATCTCGGAGCCGAACCACGGCGTCAGCTTGTCCACCAGGACCCGGTCGCCGATCCGGATCGTCTGCTCCATCGAGCCCGACGGAATGAAGAAGGCCTGCACCAGGAAGGTCTTGAGGAGCAGGGCGATGCACAGCGCCACGACCACCAGCAGCGGCACCTCGCCGGCCCGGCGCGTACGGCGCCGCCGGCGCACCTTGCGGGCCGTCCGGCGCCGTTCGGCCCGGCCGCCCTCCACCCGGCCGCCCTCCACCACCGGAGCCGGGGTGGGCTCCGGCTCGGGTTCGGGCTCGAATTCCCAGTCCCGTCCCCGTCCGTCCTTCGACCGCCCTCGGCTACCCATGACCACCACCGATGTCGTCCCAGCGCGAGAGCGGCCAACCGATCCAGTCGGCCCGCCCGATCACCTTCTCCACCGGCACCATCCCCCCTCCCGGCTCCCCCAGGTGGTCCCGGGAGTCCCGGGACTGCGAACGATGATCACCCATGACCCACAGCGTCCCGAGCGGTACGACGATCCGGAAGGGCACCGCCGAGGGCGCGTCGCCGGGATGGAGGTACGGCTCCTCCAGCGGCACACCGTTGACCGCCACCCGCCCGCCGGCGTCGCAGCACACCACGTCGTCGCCGCCGACCCCCACGACCCGCTTCACGAAGTCGGTGTCGGACGGCTCGGCCAGCCCGAGCGCCGAGGCCGCGCCGTGCAGCACGGTGCCGATCGGATTGCCGTCGGGGCGTTCCCGTACGAAGGAGCCCGTGCCGTCGAAGACCACCACGTCCCCCCGGCGGGGCTGTTCGCCGAAACGGTACGCGAGCTTGTTGACCAGCACCCGGTCCCCGACCTGGAGCGTCGGCTCCATGGAGCGGCTCGGGATCAGGAAGGGCTGGACCACGAAATTGCTGAACAGCAGCAGGAAGACGGTGCAGATCACACCGAGCACTCCGGCGCGGCGCCAGGTGAGGGGTCGCCCGCCGGCCGTCCGCCCGGTCCGGGGGAACGCAAAACGCGGCCGCCCTTCCCCCTCGACGGGGGAAGAGTGGCCGCGCTGCGTGTGAGGTGCTTCGGTGTCCATCGGGGGCGAGCCTATCCGGCCGCCTCCGGACTCCGGGAGTTACCTCAGCGGTCGCGCTTCTCCTTGATCTTCGCGGCCTTGCCGCGGAGCTCACGGAGGTAGTACAGCTTGGCGCGGCGAACGTCACCGCGGGTGACGAGCTCGATCTTCTCGAAGATCGGGGAGTGGACCGGGAAGGTACGCTCCACACCGACGCTGAAGGAGACCTTGCGCACGGTGAAGGTCTCGGAGACACCGGCACCCTGGCGGCGGATGACTACGCCCTTGAACTGCTGGATACGGGAGCGGTTGCCCTCGATGACGCGGACGTGCACGTTGATCGTGTCACCCGGGCGGAAGGCCGGGACGTCCGTGCGGAGCGTGGCGGCGTTGACGCCGTCGAGCAGGTGAGACATGTTCTTCGTCTGCTTTCTTCGCATGACGCCACAGGTCGCCAGTGCGGGTTTCCGTAGAGAATTCGGGAGCTGCGGGGCCCGGCGGACGACGGTCCCCCTGTGGCAGGGGCGCCCGCGAGCACACAGCAGCCGCCTATTCTTCCACGGCCTGGGCCCTGCGCCAAAATCGGCCGTCGGCGGACGGCTGCCAGCCCAGGACGGAGAGGATCTCCCGGTCCTTCTTGTCGAAGCCGGCGGCCTCGCAGCGCTCGATCAGGTCGGGGCGGTTCTGCGCGGTCCGGCGGAAGGCCTCGTCGCGGCGCCACCGGGCGATCTTGCCGTGGTGCCCGCTGAGCAGCACCTCGGGGATGTCCCGGCCGCGCCACACCGGGGGCTTGGTGTAGACGGGCCCCTCCAGCAGGTTCGCCATCTCGCCCGGCGCGAAGGAGTCGTCGCGGTGCGATTCTGCGTTGCCGAGCACCCCGGGCAGCAACCGGGCCACGGCCTCGGTGACCACCAGCACGGCGGCCTCACCGCCCGCCAGGACGTAGTCGCCGATGGAGACCTCGTACACCGGCATGCGCGTGGCGTACTCGTCCATGACCCGGCGGTCGATGCCCTCGTACCGGGCCGGCGTGAAGATCAGCCAGGGCCGCTCGGAGAGTTCGACGGCCAGTTCCTGGGTGAAGGGGCGGCCGCTGGGGGTGGGGACGACGATGACGGGACCGTGCGCGCCCGCCTCGTAGCCGTCGGCCAGGGCCGAGTCCAGGGCCTCGCCCCACGGCTCGGTCTTCATGACCATGCCGGGACCGCCACCGTACGGGGTGTCGTCCACCGTGTTGTGCCGGTCGTACGTCCACTCCCGCAGGTCGTGCACGTGGACGTCGAGCTGCCCGCGGGCGCGCGCCTTGCCGACGAGGGAGACGTTCAGCGGCTCCAGGTACTCGGGGAAGATCGTGACGACGTCGAGTCGCATCAGGCGTCGTCCCCGGAATCGGCGGCGTCCTCGTCCCGGGTCGAGACGACGACGGCGTCACGCTCGTCGATCAGCCCGGGCGGCGGGGTGATGACGCAGCGCTGCTCCTCCAGGTCGATCTCGGCGACGATCTCCTCCACGAAGGGGATCATCACCTCGGTGCCGTCCGGGCGCTCGACGATGAAGAGGTCCTGCGAGGGCAGGTGGGAGATCTCGGTGATCCGGCCGATCTCCGTGCCGTCCTCCAGCACCACGTCCAGGTCCATCAGCTGGTGGTCGTAGTACTCGTCCTCCTCCTCCGGCAGCTCGGAGGGGTCCACCTCGGCGATCAGGAGGATGTTGCGCAGCGACTCGGCTCCGGTGCGGTCCTTGACGCCCGCGAAGCGGAGCAGCAGCCGCCCGCTGTGCACGCGGCCCGTCTCGATCGTCAGGGGCCCCGCCGTCGTGGGGTCCGTCTTGAGCACGGCGCCGGGACTCAGTCGCAGCTCCGGCTCGTCGGTGCGCACCTCGACGGTGACCTCACCCTTGATGCCGTGGGCGCGGCCGATCCGCGCGACTACCAACTCCACTGTGCTCTTCCCTTACTGCGGCGTGGTTGCTCACTTCAATGGTCGCTCCTGCCCGGGGGCAGAAACGACACGGGCCGGGGCGGGCGACCAACGCCCTCCCCGGCCCGTGCCGGTGAATCAACTGCTCAGCGGACCTGGTCCACGTCGACGAGGTCGACGCGGATCCCACGGCCGCCGATGGCGCCCACGACGGTACGCAGAGCACGTGCGGTGCGGCCGTTGCGGCCGATCACCTTGCCGAGGTCGTCGGGGTGAACCCGGACCTCGAGCACCTGCCCGCGGCGCAGGTTGCGCGAGGCGACCTGCACTTCGTCGGGGTTGTCCACAATGCCCTTTACGAGGTGCTCAAGAGCCTCCTCGAGCATGATCAGGCCTCGGTCGACTCGGCGGCGGCCTCAGCCTCGTCCGCCTTCTTGTCGGCCTTCTTCGCCTTCTGCGTGATGGCCTCACCCTTGCCCTCGCCGATGCCCTCGAGGGCCTTGGCGAACTCGTCGAAGGAGCGACGCTTGCTCTCCTTCGTCGCCGGCTGCAGGAGCGGCGCGGGGGCGGGGAGACCCTTGTGGGCCTGCCAGTCACCGGTCAGCTTCAGGATGGCGAGCACAGCCTCGGTGGGCTGGGCGCCGACGGACAGCCAGTACTGCGCACGCTCGGCGTTGACCTCGATGCGCGACGGGTTGTAGGTCGGGTGGTAGATACCGATCTCCTCGATCGCGCGACCATCCCGGCGGGTGCGGGCGTCGGCGACGACGATGCGGTAGTGCGGCTGGCGAATCTTGCCGAGGCGCTTGAGCTTGATCTTGACTGCCACTGGAGTGGTGTCTCCTGAACTTGACGTGGTTGGGCACATGAGATGCCACGTGGGGTTGCGGTACTCGGGTGCCCGATGGACGCGTCAGCCGGAGGAGAGAGGGGTCCTATGCGACTGTCGAGTACAGCTAGCCATTGTGCCATACGCCTGCGGCGCGCTCAGCCGGGCGGGCAGGACCGGTGCCCGCCGGCGGTGCGGCGGTACGGGCCACCCGTGCGTGCGCCGTCGGCGGCGCCCCGGTGGGGGCGATGGCCCGGCGGCCGGTTCGCCGTGGGGCGGTGGCCCCGGCGGCGACCGGAAGGGCGGTCAGGAGGCCGCCGCGATGGCCACGTCGGGGATGCGGAAGGGCTTCATGCAGCCACCGCACACGATCGGTGCCTGGGCCAGCACGGAGGGGACCACCCGGACGTTGCGCCCGCAGTCGCAGACGGCCTTGACGCGCACGCCGCCGCCGGAGGAACCGTGCCGGGCGGCAGGTCCCCGGAAGCTGCGCTTGGTGTCGGCCGCGGTGGCGGCCGTGTGTGCCTTCAGCGCGCGCTGCAGCCGCTCGATGGTGGGACGGTAGCGGCGCTTCGCCTCCGGATTGAGCGTGACCAGGGAGAACCCGCTGCTCGCGTGCGGTTCCTCGGAGTGGTCCAGCCCCATCTCCTCGGCGATCGCGAGGAATCTGCGGTTGTGGTAGCGGCCTGCGCGCGAGGTGTCGCGGACACCGCGGGCGGCGGCGATGCCGTGGACTGCCTCGTGCAGCAGTCGCTCGAAGGAGAGCTCGGCGCCGCAGGCGGACGAGGACTCTCCGATCAGGGACTCGGGCGCGGCAAGGTCAGGCAGCTCGGGGTGGTACCGCTGAATATCGGCCCACGCCTGCGCCAGCTCTGCGGCGAGAACAGGTGGTGTCGTGCTCACGTCGTGACAACGAGCCGAGGTGCCCGGGTGTTCCGATTCCGGGCCATTCCAAATTTTTTGCACGTACCAGTCAGTTCAGTCTCATGCGTCCTGACGAGGACGGGTGCGCCGATCTCAGGAGGAGTCGGTACGTAACGTCGACCAAGCCGCCCCGGTCGACCGACATGAACCGGCCCCGGCGCGCGGCACGAGCCGCACGCCGGGGCACACGAGCCGGTCGGCCCGGTCAGTACGAGCGCGCGACGATCGCGAGCGTACCGGGGGCGTCGTCCGCCTCCGGGACCGACCCGTCCTCGGCGATCAGGCAGCGCACGGAGACGGCCTGCTCGGCCAGCTTCGCCTCACCCTCCGGGCCGAGGTCCGCCCACGGGATCCGCGCCCAGCCACCGGCGACGGCGGCCTCGGCGGCCTCCCCGATGGTCGCGACGTCGGACGTACGGGCCAGACGGCGCTCGCGGGACTCGCGCAGCAGCTGCGCCTGGTCCTCGTCCAGCACCTTGGGCAGCAGGTCGGCGAGGGCGTCGATCTGCACGGGGGTCTTCCCGCCCGGGATCCGGCGGGCCAGCATCGCGGTGCCGGCCTCCAGGTCGCGGGGACCGATCTCGATGCGGACCGGTACGCCCTTGAGCTCCCAGTCCACGGCGCGGCGGCCGAAGGGGGTGTCGACGCGGTCGTCCACGTGCACGCGCAGGCCCGCGGCCTTGAGCT
Organism: Streptomyces sp. NPDC040545; assembly: GCF_055595065.1. Classification (NCBI taxonomy): domain Bacteria; kingdom Bacillati; phylum Actinomycetota; class Actinomycetes; order Kitasatosporales; family Streptomycetaceae; genus Streptomyces; species Streptomyces sp. NPDC040545. Next base: position 61,849 of record NZ_JBVIWA010000018.1, on the reverse strand, counting down.
GGGCGCCCAGCTCGCGGACCTTGGTGACGGCCTCGTCGCCCTTGATCGCCATGACGACGACCTGGACGTGCGCGAGGCGCGGCGGGACCCGCAGGCCGTTGTCGTCGCCGTGGGACATGATCAGGCCGCCGACCATGCGGGTCGAGACGCCCCACGAGGTCTGCCAGACAAGCTCCTGCTTGCCTTCCTTCGACAGGTACTGGGTGTTGAAGGCCTTGGCGAAGTTGGTGCCGAGCTCGTGGCTCGTGCCCAGCTGCAGGGCCTTGCCGTCGCCCATCATGCCCTCGAGGGTGAGGGTGTTGATGGCGCCGGCGAAGCGCTCCTTGGCGGTCTTGCGGCCGAGCACGACGTCGATGCCGAGCACGTTCGTCATGAAGTCGCCGTAGACGTCCGTGTGGATGCGGGCGGCGTAGTCGCGGGCGTCCTCGTAGGTGGCGTGGGCGGTGTGGCCCTCCTGCCAGAGGAACTCGCTCGTACGGAGGAACACGCGCGGGCGCATCTCCCAGCGGACCACGTTGGCCCACTGGTTGATCAGCAGGGGCAGGTCGCGGTAGCTCTGGACCCACTTGGAGAAGTAGTCGTTGATGATCGTCTCGGACGTGGGCCGGACGACGACCGGCTCTTCCAGCTCCTTGCCGCCGCCGTGCGTGACGACCGCGAGCTCGGGGGCGAAGCCCTCGACGTGCTCGGCTTCCTTCGTCAGGTACGACTGCGGGATGAAGAGCGGGAAGTACGCGTTCTGGGCGCCCGCGTCCTTGATGCGCGCGTCCATCTCCTGCTGCATCCGCTCCCACAGGCCGTAGCCGTACGGTCGGATGACCATGGTGCCTCGGACCGGACCGTTGTCGGCCAGCTCGGCCTTGTTGATCAGATCCTGGTACCAGCGGGGGAAATCCTCCGCCTGCGGGGTGAGAACGGGTGCCTTTGCCATGCCGCGAATCGTACGGCGCCGGGCACGCGATGCGTGAATCGGGTGGCACGCTCCTCTGGACGCGGGGGCGAATGGGGAGTTCTCTGGCAACGGGGGCAAGGGGGCGACACGGAATCAGGAGCGCTCTTTCGATGACACCGACGCCGACGGCGACGCTCGTCGCCCGGGACTGGGCGGAGATCCAGGAACGGATGCTTGTACCGCTGTACGAAGCGGTCTACGACCGGCTGGAGGTCGGGCCGGGCGACCGGCTGCTCGGGCTGGACTGCGGAGCCGGGCTGCCGCTGCTGCTCGCGGCCGGGCGGGGAGCCGTGGCCACGGGTGTGGAGGCGGATCCGGCCCGGCGGGCGCTGGCCCGTGAGCGGCTGCTGGAGGTTCTGGCGGCCCCGCCGGAGCCACCGGCCCCGCCCCGCCCGTACGACGCCCTGCTCGCCTTCTCCCCGGCGCCCGCGGCCCTGGCCGCGGCCCTGCCCGCGGTCCGCCGCGGCGGGGCGGTGGTGCTGGCCGGCTGGGGGCCCGCGGAGCGCTGCACGGTGCCCTCGGTCCTCGGCGGCGGGCCCGCGCCGCGGGATCTGGACGCGCTGGTGGAGCGGGCCGGGCTCCGGCCGGACGGTTCCGGGCGGGTGTTCTGCCCGTTCGGGTATGCGGACGTGGACAGCGCGGTACGCGGACTGCTGTCGACCGGGCTCTACGACGGCACGGCCGATTCCGTGCTGGCGGAGAAGGAGCTGGCCGAGGCGCTCCACCCGTTCGAGCGATCCGACGGCGCCGTGTGGCTGCCGAACATCTTCCGGTACGTGATCGCCCGGGTGGGCTGACGGCCGCCCTCAGTCGGTGCCGTGCCCCTTCGTCATCCGGGTGATGCCCGCGGCGGCGTAGGCGGCCGTCTCGTCCAGGGTCTCGTTGGCGAGGAGGGCCCGCGCCAGGGCGTCCAGCTGCGGGCGGTGATCGCGCAGCAGGCGGCAGGCCTCCAGGTAGCACTCGTCCACGATGCGCCGCATCTCGTGGTCGACCGCGTCGAGGGTCGCGGGGGCGGCGGAGAGGCCGTAGGGGCTCTGCCCGTCGGAGGGGATCGCGGTGAGGCGGCCGATCCGCTCGCTCATGCCCCAGCGGCCGACCATGCCGCGGACGATGTTGGTCACCTGCTCCAGGTCGTTCTCGGCGCCGGTGGTGACGACGTCGTAAACGACGTGCTCGGCCGCCATGCCGCCGAGCGCGCCGATGATGCGGCCGCGCAGGTACGGCTCGGTGTAGGCGTACCGGTCCGCGTCCGGGGTCGAGAGGGTGACGCCCAGCGCGCGGCCGCGGGGCACGATCGTGATCTTGCGGACCGGGTCGGCGCCGGGCTGGAGCATGCCCAGCAGGGCGTGGCCGCTCTCGTGGTAGGCGGTGCGGCGGCGCTCCTCCTCCGGCATGACCAGCGGTCTCTCGGCGCCGAGCTGGACCTTCTCCAGGGCGTCCGAAAGGTCCGCCCCGGTCACCTGCGTCTGCCGGCGTTTGACGGCGAGCAGCGCGGCCTCGTTCGCCAGGTTGGCCAGGTCCGCTCCGGTCATGCCGGGGGTGGTACGGGCCACGTGTGCCAGGTCGACGCCGTCGGCGAGCGGAATGTCGCGGGTGTGGATGCGCAGGATGGCCTCGCGGCCGACCCGGTCGGGCGGGGAGACGACCACCATGCGGTCGAACCGGCCGGGGCGGGTGAGGGCGGGGTCCAGCACGTCGGCGCGGTTGGTGGCCGCGAGGACGATCACGCCCTCCGAGCCGGAGAAGCCGTCCATCTCGGTGAGGATCTGGTTGAGGGTCTGTTCGCGTTCGTCGTGGCCGCCCATGGCGCTGCCGCCGCCGCGGGCCCGTCCGATGGTGTCGATCTCGTCGATGAAGATGATGGCGGGGGCCACCTTGCGCGCCTCGGTGAACAGTTCGCGCACCCGGGAGGCGCCGACCCCGACGATCATCTCGATGAACTCGGAGGCGGAGGCGGAGAAGAAGGGCACCCCGGCCTCGCCCGCGACCGCCCGCGCCAGCAGGGTCTTGCCGGTGCCGGGCGGGCCGGAGAGCAGGACCCCGCCGGGCATCCGGGCGCCCATCCTCCGGTACTCCTGCGGGTTCTTGAGGAAGTCGACGACGTCGTTGAGCTCCCCCTCGACCTCGTCGATCCCCGCCACGTCCTCGAAGGTGGTGCGGCGGGAGCCCGTCTCCAGCTCGACCGGCTTGGGCGGTGCCTTGCGGCCCAGTGCGCCCATGCCGCCCATTCCCGAGCCCATCCGGCGGGCGATGACCACCCACAGGAGGACGAGCAGCAGCATGGGGGCGAGGGAGATCAGCAGGTTGGCGAGGAAGCTGCGCTGGACGACGACCGGGGAGGCCGTCACGGTCACGTTCTGCTTGGTGAGGTCGGCCCACAGCGCGTCTTCGGCGAAGGCCGGGCGCTGGGTGACGAATTTGGTGTAGTCGCCCTTGTCGCCGTCGGGCAGCGGCTGCTTCGCCTTCAGCTCGCCCTGGATGGCGTCGCCCTTGGAGTAGATCTTCGAGACGTTGCCGGCGGCCACCTGCTTGCTGAACTCGGTGTACGAGATCGTCGGCTCGTCCCCCTCGTTGAAGAAGGACAGCACCAGGTTGGCCACCAGGTAGACGATCAGGGCCGCGAGGATCAGCCCCCGCCAGCCGCCCGGCAGCCCCTTCTTCTTCGGCGGAGGACTGGGCGGGGCGCCTTCCGAGCGCCAGGGGGTGTCGGCCCTGTCGCGGGGAGGTACGGGGGTGGGGCTGGGCACGGGGCGCCTCCTTCTGCCATCCTCCCGGCCGACCATAAGGGATATATCAGGCTGCCGCCCCAGCGGAGAACAGCAGGGCCCCGACCGTGCGAACACGGCCGGGGCCCTCCTCACCCACGTGCGCGGGTGTTACTTCATGAACTTCTTGAACTCGTCCGGAAGGTCGAAGTCCTCGCCGCCCTGACCGCCCGCCGGAAGGCCGAAGGGGTTGCCGGCGGCCGCGGGCTCGATCGCCTGCGGGCCCTGCTCCCGGCGGGCCGCGGCTGCGGCCTCCTCTTCCTTGCGCTTCATCGGGTTGCCGCTCTTGCGCTTGCCCTTGGCCTGCTTGACCTGCTTCTTCTGCCGGCCGGGGCCGCCACCCATCCCGGGCATGCCGGGCATGCCCGGCATGCCGCCGCCCTGGGCCATGCGGGACATCATCTTGCGGGCGTCGAAGAACCGCTCGACCAGCGACTTGACCGCGCTGACCTCGGTGCCGGAGCCCTTGGCGATACGGGCACGGCGCGAGCCGTTGATGATCGTCGGGTCCTGGCGCTCGGCCGGGGTCATCGACTTGATGATCGCGGCGGTGCGGTCGACGTCACGCTCGTCGATGTTGTTGATCTGGTCCTTGATCTGCCCCATGCCGGGCAGCATGCCGAGCAGCTTGGAGATGGAGCCCATCTTGCGGACCTGCTCCATCTGGGCCAGGAAGTCGTCGAGCGTGAACTCCTTGGGGCCCTTGGCGAGCTTGGCCGCCATCTTCTCGGCCTCGGCCTGCGAGAAGGTCTTCTCGGCCTGCTCGATGAGGGTGAGCATGTCACCCATGTCGAGGATCCGGCCCGCCATGCGGTCGGGGTGGAACGCGTCGAACTCGTCGAGCTTCTCGCCGTTCGAGGCGAACATGATCTGCTTGCCGGTGACGTGCGCGATGGAGAGCGCGGCACCACCTCGGGCGTCACCGTCGAGCTTGGAGAGCACGACGCCGTCGAAGCCGACGCCGTCGCGGAAGGCCTCGGCGGTGTTGACCGCGTCCTGGCCGATCATGGCGTCGACGACGAAGAGGATCTCGTCGGGGCTGACGGCGTCGCGGATGTCCGCGGCCTGCTGCATCAGCTCGGCGTCGATGCCGAGGCGGCCGGCGGTGTCGACGATGACGATGTCGTGCTGCTTGGTCCGCGCGTACTCGACGGAGTCCTTCGCGACCTGGACCGGGTCGCCGACGCCGTTGCCGGGCTGGGGCGCGTACACGGCCACACCGGCGCGCTCGGCGACGACGCTCAGCTGGTTGACGGCGTTGGGGCGCTGGAGGTCGCACGCGACCAGCAGCGGGGTGTGGCCCTGCCCCTTCAGCCAGAGGCCGAGCTTTCCGGCGAGGGTGGTCTTACCCGCACCCTGGAGACCGGCCAGCATGATCACGGTGGGGGCGGTCTTGGCGTAGCGCAGCCGCCGGGTCTCGCCGCCGAGGATGGTGACGAGCTCGTCGTTGACGATCTTCAGGACCTGCTGGCCCGGGTTCAGGGCCTTGCTGACCTCTTCACCGCGCGCGCGTTCCTTGACGTTCGCGATGAAGGAGCGGACGACCGGGAGGGCGACGTCGGCCTCGAGGAGCGCGATACGGATTTCCCGGGCCGCTGCGTCGATGTCAGCCTCGGACAGCCGGCCTTTGCCGCGCAGGCCCTTGAAGGTATTCGCCAAGCGGTCGGAGAGCGTATCGAACACGGTGGTCGCGATTCCTCGGGTCGGGGGCGTTGTGGTCGTCCCCCAGGGTATCCGGCCCGGCCGCCCATCCGGCCCTGCGGTCGACTTTCCCCGGGGCTCCGCCCCGGTCCCCGCGCATCAAACGCCGGCTGGGCTGGAATTTGCTGCGCAAATCCAGCCTGCCCGGCGTTTGAGGGCCGGGGACCGGGGCGGAGCCCCGGGGAACGGTGGAAGGGCGGGTAGGGGACCGCTCCGCGCAGCGGCCCCCCGCGCTACGACAGGGCAGCAGCCACCAGGCCGGCCAGGGATGCTGCCTCCTGGGGGCCCAAGGGCTTGCCCTCGGGTGTGGTGACGTACAGCGTGTCCACCGCGTTCGCGCCCAGGGTGGAGACGTGGGCGCTGCGCACCCTGACGCCCGCCGATTCCAGGGCCCGGCCGATCCGGTGCAGCAGGCCGACGGCGTCCGGCGCGCGCACCTCCAGGACCGTGGCCAGGGAGGACACGTCCGGGACCATCGTGACCCGGGGCGGCGGCGGGACCACCCCGCGCCGGCGCGGATAGGCGGCCTCGCGGTCGGCCAGCTTGGCCGGGACGTCCAGCGAGCCGTCCAGGGCGCGGACCAGGTCGGTACGGAGCCTGGCGGCCTGCGGCAGCGCGCCGTACTCCGCCGCCACCCGCCAGCGCAGCACCAGGACCTCGCCCAGCCGGTCCGGGAGCTCCATGGAGCGCAGGTCGGCCGCCCGTACGGTGAGCCGGTGCAGGGCCAGGACGCCGGCCACCGCCGGGAGGACCCCCGGCTGGTCGGGGACGGCGACGACGAGGTCCACGCCGACCGCGTCGTCCTCCTGGCGGGCCTGGAGCGCCAGGACCGGCTCCCCGGTACGCAGGGCCTCCACCGCCAGGCGTTCCTGTTCGGTGGTCGGGATCTCCGGTTCGCCGGCCGCCGGGGCCGTGCCGCGCAGTACGGCGGCGACCCGCGAGACGAGGTCCGCCACGAGCGATCCCCGCCACGCGCTCCACGCGGCCGGACCGGTGGCCAGGGCGTCCGCCTCGGTCAGGGCGTGCAGTATCTCCAGCGTGCTCACCGAGCCCACGGCTTCGGCGACCGCGCGGACCGTCGCCGGGTCGTCCAGGTCGCGCCGGGTGGCGGTGTCGATCAGCAGCAGGTGGTGCCGTACGAGCGCCCCGAGCACGGCGACGTCGTGCGGGTCGAAGCCGACGCGGGCGGCGACGTCGCGGGCGATGGTCTCGCCGGCCACCGAGTGGTCTCCTGGCCAGCCCTTGCCGATGTCGTGCAGGAGCGCGGCCATCAGCAGCAGGTCGGGGCGGCCGACCCGGCGGGTGAGGGCGGAGGCGCGCACCGCCGTCTCGATCAGATGCCGGTCGACCGTCCAGGTGTGGACGGGATTGCGCTGGGGGCGGCAGCGCACCCGCTCCCAGTCCGGGAGCAGCCGGGTGATCAGGCCCTCGGCCTCCAGGGCCTCCCACACGGCCAACGTCGGCTCCCCCGCCCCCAGCAGGGTCAGCAGTTGCTCGCGTGCCTCGGCCGGCCAGGGCACCGGGAGCGGTTTTCCCTGCGCCGCGAGTCTGCGTACGGCGTGCAGGGAGACCGGCAGGCCGGCCTGCGCGGCGGCCGCGGCGAACCGCAGGGCGAGTACGGGATCGCGGTCGGGGCGCGCGGCCAGGGCCAGTACGGCCTCGCCTTCGGACTCCACCACGCCTTCGGCCAGGGGCGCCCGCGCAGCAGCGGCCCGGTCTCCGCGGGTGCCCAGCAGTCCGCGCAGCCTGGGCCGGGCGGCACGGGCCCGCAGGACGCGTCCGACCTCCCGCCAGGTCACGTCTGCGGCGTAGGCGACGACGCGGGCGGCCTCGTACACCTCGCGCAGCAGCGCGTCCGCGTCAAGGAATCCGAGCTGGGCCGCGACCTGGTCCTGTTCCTGGAGGGAGAGGCGGTCGGTGGCCCGGCCGGTGACCAGGTGCAGGGCGTCCCGGGCGTCCAGGAGGCGCCGCCGGGCCTCGGCGAGGCCCTCGCGCGGGGCGTCGGCCAGCCAGGACGCGGCGACCGCCCGCAGCGCGGTGGCGTCGCGCAGGCCGCCGCGGGCCTCCTTGAGGTCGGGTTCGAGCAGGAAGCGCAGTTCCCCGGCCCGCTCGGCCCGCTCGCGGCACAGGGAGTGCAGTTCCGGGAGTCTTTTGGCCGCCTGGTTGCGCCAGTCGGCCAGTACGGAGGTCCGCAGGCCGGCCAGGAGTCCGGCGTCACCGGCGACGGTGCGGGCGTCCAGCAGGCCGAGGTGCACCTTGAGGTCCTCGGCGGCGGTGCGGCGGGCCTCGCCCGGGGTGCGTACGGAGTGGTCGAGGGCGAGGCCGAGGTCCCACACCGGGTACCAGAGCCGGTCGGCCAGTGCGCCCAGCGCCCGCGGCTCGGACTTGCCGTCGTGCAGCAGCACCAGGTCGAGGTCGCTGCGCGGGGAGAGTTCGGCGCGCCCGTAGCCGCCGACGGCCACCAGCGTGGCGCCGCGGACGCCCGTCTCCCGTACGGCGGTCGTGAACAGGGCGTTCAGCCATTCGTCGGTCAGCCCGGCCAGGGCGGAACGGCGCGAAGGCCCGGACTGCGACTCCTCCTGGAGGAGTCGCAGCCGGGCCGCGGCGTATCCGCTGGGTCCCGAGTCGGCCGTGTGGTCGGTGTTCTCTTCGACGCTCGTCACCCGGGAGCTCCTGTCACCTAGAGCGCGTCAGCGCCGCGCTCGCCGGTGCGGACCCGTACGACCGAGTCCACGGGGACGCTCCACACCTTGCCGTCACCGATCTTTCCGGTGGCCGCCGCGCTCACGATCACCCGGATCAGTTCCTCGGCGTCGGAGTCGTCGACCAGGACCTCGATGCGGATCTTGGGGACGAGGTCGACCTGGTACTCGGCACCGCGGTAGACCTCGGTGTGGCCGCGCTGGCGGCCGTAGCCGCTGGCCTCGGTGACCGTGAGGCCCTGCACTCCGAAGGTCTGGAGGGCTTCCTTGATCTCGTCCAGCTTGTGCGGCTTGACGATCGCGGTGATCAGCTTCATGCGTCAACCTTCTTGCTCGCGGCGGAGGGGGTGGGTGCGGCGGTGCTGCGCGAGGTCGCGCCGCCACCGGCTCCGCTGAAGTCGTAGGCGGTCTCGGCGTGCTCGGCCTGGTCGATGCCGGCGACCTCGACGTCCTCGGACACCCGCATCCCGATCGTCTTGTCGAGGAGGAAGGCGAGCAGCGCGGACGCCACCAGAGAGTAGGCGAGGACGGAGAAGACCCCGATGGCCTGCTTGCCGAGCTGTTCGAGGCCGCCGCCGTAGAAGAGGCCAGCCACGTCGGACTGGACCCCGCCGGTGGCGAAGAGACCGACGAGGAGGGAGCCGACGACACCGCCGACGAGGTGGACGCCGACCACGTCGAGGGAGTCGTCGTAGCCGAACTTGTACTTGAGGCCGACCGCCATGGCGCAGAGCACACCGGCGATGGCGCCGACCGCGATGGCGCCGAGCGGGCTGACCGCACCGCCGGAGGGGGTGATGGCGACGAGGCCGGCGACCGCGCCGGAGGCGGCGCCGAGGGTGGTGAAGGAGCCGTGGCGCAGCTTCTCGTAGCCGAGCCAGGCGAGCATGGCGGCGGCGGTGGCGACCTGGGTGTTCACGAACATGACCGCGCCGACGCCGTCGTCGTTGCCGAGCCAGGAGCCCGCGTTGAAGCCGAACCAGCCGAACCAGAGCAGACCGGCGCCGAGCATCACGAGGGGCAGGCTGTGCGGGCGCATCGGGTCCTTCTTGAAGCCGACGCGCTTGCCGATGACCAGGATCACGCCGAGGGCGGCGGCGCCGGCGTTGATGTGGACGGCCGTGCCGCCCGCGAAGTCGATGACGCCGAGCTCGAAGAGCCAGCCGCCCGCGCCCCAGACCCAGTGGGCGACGGGGAAGTAGACGACGGTGACCCACAGGACGGTGAACAGGGCCCAGGCGCTGAACTTCACGCGGTCGGCGAGGGCGCCGCTGATCAGGGCGGGGGTGATGACGGCGAACATCAGCTGGAAGACGGCGAAGACGTAGACCGGGATGGTGTAGCCGTCCCACAGCTCGGTGATCCCGATGCCGCTGAGGCCCACGTAGTCGGAGTTCCAGCCGATGAGGGAACCGGAGTCGGTACCGAAGGCGAGGCTGAAGCCGTACAGGACCCACAGGATCGTGACGATCCCGAGGCTGATGAAGCTCATCATCAGCATGTTGAGGCTGCTCTTGACGCGGACCATGCCTCCGTAGAAGAAGGCGAGTCCCGGGGTCATCAGCATGACCAGGGCGGAGCAGATGAGCATGAACCCGGTGTTCGCGGCAGACAGCGTCGGGGCGTCTGCCGCGAGGGTCGTGATGGCTGATGCCATCGGCGTCTCCTCGTCGTCGGTACGTTCGCGTGCGGGCGATCGTGAAAACCTGAGCGGCGTAAAAGGGGTGCCCGGCCGGGCTGGGGAGGCTGGCCGGTTAATGACCCCGAGATTCGCGCAGGCCGGTTTCCGGCGGCGCCGCTCGGTGTTTCGCGCCCGTGACGAAGAGGGCGGGCGTGTTACGCGTCAATGAACAGGTGGATCACAAAAGCCGGCCGCGGCAGTACCCGGATGTCCTGGCTGGGGGAGCCTGATCGGGCTTCACGGGGTGACTGCCGCGGCCGGGGCCTTGGGTGCGGCCGCGTGGGCCCTCAGACGGCCTCCGCGGCTTCGGGGAGCCGGGAGGCGAGGTGGTCGGTGAGCCGGACCACCTCGGCGACGTCGCCGTACTCACGGGCGGCGGTGTCGACGGTCTTGCGCAGGCGGGTGTTCACCCGTTCGGACCGCACCTTTCCCGCCACGTCGAGGGCCCGGTCGACGAGGGCCGCGGCCTGCTCGGGCTCGCGCTGGAGCAGGTGCACGGTGGCCATGCCGATGAGGTTGAGGGCGTAGGAGCGCTGGTGCTCCTCGTCCTTCTCGAAGAGCTCGACGGCCCGTTCCATGACGGGCTCGGCGAGGGAGGCGTACATGGGGCTGCGCCCGGCCACGTAGGCCAGGTCCCGGTACGAGTGGGAGTTCTCGCCGTTCAGCTCGGCCTCGGAGAAGAAGCGGATCCAGTCGGGTTCGGGCTCGCCCGCGAAGCCGACGTCGGAGAAGGTGTCCTCGGCCATCCGCACGGCCCGCTTGCAGCGGCTGGGCTGGCCCATGTTGGCGTACGCGCGGGCCTCCATCGCATACAGCATGGCCTGGGTGCGCGGGCCGGCGCAGTCGCGGCTGCCGTACTGCGCGAGGTGGATGAGTTCCAGGGCGTCCTCGGGGCGGCCCAGGTGGATCATCTGGCGGCTCATGCTGGAGAGGATGTACGAGCCGAGGGGCTTGTCCCCGCCTTCCTTGGCGGCGTGCAGCGCGAGGACGAAGTACTTCTGCGCGGTGGGGTGCAGGCCGATGTCGTAGCTCATCCAGCCGGCCAGTTCGGCCAGTTCGGCGGCGACCTTGAAGAGCCGCTTCATGACCGGCGCCGGGTGGTTCTCCTGGAGCAGGTCGGTGACCTCGTGGAGCTGGCCCACGACAGCCTTGCGGCGCAGCCCGCCGCCGCACTGGGCGTCCCACTGGCGGAACATGACGGTGGTGGCGTCGAGGAGGTCGAGTTCCGGTTCGGAGAGCCGGGGCGGGCGGTGGCCGCCGAGGGCCCCCGTCGGCCCCGCCCCGCGCGGTCCCGGGTCGGCGGCCGGTACCGGGACGAGCCAGCGCTGCATGGGCTCGATGAGGGCGGGGCCGGCGGAGAGGGCGAGCGAGGTCCCGAGGAAGCCGCGGCGGGCCAGCATCAGGTCGCTGCGGGAGAACTCGCCGAGCAGTTCGACGGTCTGCGGGCCGGCCCAGGGCAGGTCGACCCCGGAGATGGAGGGGGTCTGGTGGGCGGTGCGCAGGCCGAGCTGCTCGATGGCGACGACGGAGCCGAAGCGCTCGGAGAACAGCTCGGACAGGATGCGCGGGACGGGTTCGCGGGGCTGTTCACCGTCGAGCCAGCGGCGCACCCGGGAGGTGTCCGTGCTGATGTGGTGGGCACCCATCTGGCGCGCCCGGCGGTTGACCTGCCGGGCGAGTTCACCCTTGGACCAGCCGCTGCGGACGAACCACGAGGTCAGCTGGTCATTGCGCGCAGCAGCATCGTCCATCGTTCCGCTTGCGCCATTGCCGCTCACTGGAACGCCCCCATCCGCTCAGCATCTTCCACACGAAACCCTGGCCGGGGCGCCGGGCGCCACCACGGACCTTCACAGGTCCTTCACGTATTGCCTCCGGCATACCCACGGATGGGTCGCCTTCGGTTTCGTGTACCGAAAGTAATCCTACGATCACCCCTGCGGCCAGGTCGATTCCAGAAACGCCACCATTCGCCACCCCTTCGAATGAACAAGCCACCCGCCAGGCGCGATTCACTTGACACCGAGGTGAAAGCGGATCGGTTGGACTGGAGTGCGCTCGGGGCGCGCGCGGCGAGGAGTGCGCCGGGCGGCATCGGAGAACACCCCGCGGCGGGACTGCCGGCAGAGGTCCCGCCGAGGTCGTCGCACCGGCTTCGTAACCACCGGCACGTCCGACCCGTTGGAGGGGGCATGGGCATGGGCTTCACGATCGGCGGCAGCCGCAGCACCAAGGAGTTCCGCTCCGGCACCCGGCGCCGCGGCGGCCGGACCTCGGAGTGCACGGCGGTGGCGGAGTACACCGGGCTGTGGGGCTGGGACGTGGTCCCCGGCGCCCGCGCCGCGGCGCCCGCCCGCGACTGCTCCTGCGGGGACGCCAAGTGCCGCGCACCCGGGGCGCATCCCCTGGCCTTCGCCCCCACGGTCCCGGCCGGGGCCACCCTCGACGAGGTCACCGAGGCCTGGGGCGAGTACCCGGGCGCCGCAGTACTGCTCCCCGCGGGCCGCGCCTTCGACGTCATCGAGGTCTCCGAGGAGGCCGGGCGGCGCGCGCTGGTACGCCTGGAGCGGATGGGCCTGCCGCTCGGCCCGGTCATCGTCACCGCCGACGGCCGGGCGCAGTTCTTCGTGGCCCCGGGGGCGGCGGCCGAACTGCCGCAGCTGCTGTACCGGATGGGCTGGGACGACGCCGACCTCGACCTGCGGGCCCTGGGCCACGGCGCCTTCGTGACGGCCCCGCCCTCCGACCGCGCCGGGCTCGGCCAGGTCGGCTGGCTGCGGCCGCCCGCGCTCGACTCCGCCGGCGGCCCGCCGCAGGCCAGGCTGCTGCTGGGGACCCTCGCGTACATCTGCCACCGCTTGCGCCGCTAGGGGGTGTCCGTTCCGGACGCGCACATGACGGTGCCCCCGCGTTCCGGCGGAACGCGGGGGCACAGGTGTCCGTGCGGGACCGTGGTCAGTCGCCGATCAGGGCGTCCACGAAGGCCTCCGGCTCGAAGGGCGCCAGGTCGTCCGGCCCCTCGCCGAGGCCGATGAGCTTGACCGGTACGCCCAGCTCGCGCTGGACGGCGACGACGATGCCGCCCTTGGCGGTGCCGTCGAGCTTGGTCAGCACGATGCCGGTGATGTCCACGACCTCGGCGAAGACACGGGCCTGGGTCAGGCCGTTCTGCCCGGTGGTGGCGTCCAGGACCAGCAGGATCTCGTCCAGCGGACCGTGCTTCTCCACGACGCGCTTGACCTTGCCGAGCTCGTCCATCAGGCCGGTCTTGGTGTGCAGGCGGCCCGCGGTGTCGATCAGCACCACGTCGGCTCCCTCGGCGATGCCCTCCTTGACCGCGTCGTAGGCGATCGAGGCCGGGTCGCCGCCCTCGGGGCCGCGTACGGTACGGGCGCCGACGCGCTCGCCCCAGGTCTGGAGCTGGTCGGCGGCGGCGGCGCGGAAGGTGTCGGCCGCGCCGAGCACCACGGAGCGGCCGTCGGCGACGAGCACCCGGGCCAGCTTGCCCGTGGTGGTGGTCTTGCCGGTGCCGTTGACACCGACGACCATGATCACGCCGGGGGTGTCCTCGCCGCTCTCCGTCTTCACGGCGCGGTCGAAGTCGGTGCCGACCAGGGTCAGCAGCTCCTCCTTGAGCAGGGCGCGCAGGTCCGCCGGGGTCCGGGTGCCGAGCACCTTGACCCGCTCGCGGAGCCGGTCCACGAGCTCCTGGGTCGGCACGACACCGACGTCGGCGACGAGGAGGGTCTCCTCGATCTCCTCCCAGGTGTCCTCGTCGAGGTGCTCCCTGGAGAGCAGCGTGAGCAGCCCCTTGCCGAGGGAGTTCTGCGACCGGGCCAGGCGGGCCCGCAGCCGGACCAGGCGCCCGGCGGTGGGCTCGGGAACCTCGATCTCGGGCGCGGCCGGGGCCGGGGGCACGGGTTCGGCCACCGGCGCCTCGACGGGAGCCTCGGCCTCCGGGAGCCCGACCTCCTCGATCGTGCGGCGCGGCTCTTCCGCCGTCTCTACGGCGTCCTCCCCCACCTGCGGCTCGGCAGGCGGGGCAGTGATGGTCGGCGTGCTCGGCGGTGCCGGCGGCGGCAGCTGCTTCTTCTTGCGGCTGCTGACCACGAGCCCGCTGATCACACCGACCGCGACCAGGGCGATGACTACAGCAAGGATGAGGATGTCCATAACCCCACCAGTATCGGACACGGCCGCCCCGGAGCCGGGAACCTGGGCGCGCGGACCAGGGCGTAAGCCGCGGTTTGTGGTTTTAGCAGCAAATCCATGATGATGGGCGACTTACCCTCATAACCTCCCCAACGGAGCAATCGCATGCCTGCCGAGCCCGCCGACGGCGCAGCCGAAACCGCGATCGAGACCCGCGGTCTGGAACCGGTCCCGGACAGCGAGCGCGGCGGCCGGGTCCGCGAGCTCGTACCCACCTGGGTCGCCGCCAACATCAGCGTGCTGCTGCTGACCATGGGTGCGGGGCTGGTGATCTTCAACAAGCTGAACATCTGGCAGGTGCTCGTCGTCGCGGTCGCCGCGCCGGTCGTCTCGTACGGGATCGTCGGCCTGATATCCATCGCGGGCAAGCGCGGCGGCGCCCCGGGCATGGCCCTCTCGCGGGCGGTGTTCGGCCAGCGTGGCAACCTCTTCCCGGGCGCCCTGATCTGGGTGGCCCGCTGGGGCTGGGAGACCATCAACGCGGTGAGCGGCGCCTACGCCGTACTGACCGTGCTCGACCTGCTGTTCGGGGTCCGCAGCAGCACCCCGCTCATCGTCGTCACCCTGCTGTTCTTCGTGGGCTGCACCTTCGTGGTCTCGGGTCTCGGCATCAACGCGCTGCGTGTCTGCTCCACATGGTCGACGTACCTCTTCGGCGCCTTCAGCGTGCTCGTCCTCGGGTACCTGGTCTTCACCACCGACTGGTCCGCCGTCTTCGGCAAGCCCGCCGGCTCCAGCGCGATGATGATCGCGGGCATCGGCACGATCGCGGCCGGCGGGATCAGCTGGGTGCCCTCGGGCCCCGACTTCACCCGCTACCTGCCGCGCACCGCCTCCTCCAGGGCCATGGTCGGCGCGACGGTCGGCGGCGCCGGCGTGGTCGTGCTCCCGATGGTCCTGATGGGCGCGGTCATGGCCGTCGGCACCCCGGACCTGGCCACGGCCCAGGACCCGGTGTCCTTCATCGGCGAGCTGCTCCCGACCTGGATCGCGGTCCCGTACCTGCTCATCGCGCTCGTCGGCATGCTGCTGATCAACTCGATGTCCATGTACTCGGCCGGGTTCACCGCGCAGACCCTGGGCATCAAGGTCCCGCGCGCCGCGGCCGTCAGCGTCAACGCGGTCATCAGCCTGGTCTTCGGCTTCCTTCTGATGGTGGTCGCCACCAGCTTCTTCGGCTCGTTCATCTCCTTCCTGACGCTGCTGGCCGTGGCCTTCTCCGCCTGGATCGGCGTCTTCGGCGTGGACATGCTGCGCCGTACGGCCTACGACGGCCCCGCGCTGCTGGACACCACGCGGACCAGTGCCTACTGGTACAAGGGCGGCTACGCCTGGCAGGCGATGACCGCGTGGGGCCTCGCCCTCGTCGTGGGCCTGCTGTTCACCAAGGTGGACTGGTTCGCCGGACCGCTCGCCTCCACCTGGATCGGGGAGAACGGCCTGGGCTGGGCCGCGGGCATCCTCACCTCGGCCGCGCTGTACGCCGTACTGCCGCGCACGGCTCCGGTGGAGCCGGCCGCGGCCGGGGAGCGCGAGCTCGCCGGATCCCTGTCCAACTGACGTCACGTCAGCTAACGTCCCCCTTCGCCCGCCCACCCACATCCGGCGAAGGGGGACTTCTCCATGCCCATCACCGTGGCCCGGTTCAATCTCGTCGACCCCGACGGCACCCCCGAGTCCCTCTCCGCCCGCTACAAGGCGGCGCTGGAGATGGCCCGGTACGCGGACGACCGCGGGATCGACACCATCCAGACCGAGGAGCACCACGGCACCGGCAACAACTGGCTGCCCTCCCCCTTCGCCTTCGCGGGCGCGGTCTTCGGCGCGACCCGCCGGATCGCCGTCACCGTCTCGGCGGTCATCGGCCCGCTGTACGACCCGCTGAGGGTCGCCGAGGACATAGCCGTCCTCGACCTGCTGAGCGGTGGCCGCCTGGTGACGGTCGCGGGCATCGGCTACCGGCCCGAGGAGTACGAGCAGCACGGCGTGGAGTGGGGCCGGCGCGGCAGGCTCCAGGACGAGCTGCTGGAGACCCTGCTGAAGGCGTGGACCGGCGAACCCTTCGAGTTCCGCGGCCGCACGGTACGGGTCACCCCGGCGCCGTTCACCCGGCCGCACCCCCTGCTCCTGGTCGGCGGCAGCTCCGAGGCCGCGGCCCGCCGCGCCGCCCGGCTGGGGCTGCCCTTCTTCCCCAGCGCGCACCTGCCGGAGCTGGAGGCGTACTACACCGCGCGGCTGGCGGAGTACGGCACGGAGGGCTTCTGCATGATGCCGGCGGCCGAGACCCCGCTGCTGCACATCGCGGAGGACCCGGACCGGGTCTGGGCCGAGCACGGCGAGCGCTTCCTCCACGAGGCGGCCACGTACGCGTCCTGGCAGTCCAAGGACATCCGCAGCGCCGTACGGTCGGCGGCGCGCTCGGTGGCGGAGCTGCGCGCGGAGGGCGTCTACCGGATCCTCACCCCGGACGAGGCGGTCGCGTACGGCAGGGCCGCGGGCGAGGCGGGGAACCTGGTCCTGCACCCGCTGTGCGGCGGGATGCCGCTGGACGAGGGCTGGCGGAGCCTGCACCTGCTCTGCGAACAGGTACTGCCCCGGCTCAAGGACTGAGCCGGGGCAGTATCGAGGAGACGGGGCGTTGGCGGGGGTGGTTACCCCATCTCCTCCAGCGCCTTGCCCTTGGTCTCCGGCACCCACTTGAGGATGAACGGGATCGAGAGCAGGGCGAAGCCGGTGTAGATCATGTACGCGCCGGACAGGTTCCAGTCCGAGAGCGTCGGGAAGCTGACGGTGATGACCCAGTTGGCGATCCACTGGGCGGCGGCGGCCACGCCGAGGGCCGCGGCCCGGATGCGGCCCGGGAACATCTCGCCGAGCAGCACCCAGACGACCACGCCCCAGGAGAGGGCGAAGAAGAGGACGAAGCAGTTGGCGGCGACCAGGGCCACGATGCCCTGGGCGTGCGGCAGGGAGATGTCGTCGCCGACCCCGGACTTGTACGAGAAGGCCCAGGCGGCCAGGCCCAGCGAGATCGACATGCCGACGGAGCCGATGAGCGCGAGCGGCTTGCGGCCGATCCGGTCGACGAAGATCATCGCGATCACCGTACCGACGATGTTCACGACCGAGGTCTCGAAGGAGTACAGGAACGAGGCGCTCGCGTCGATGCCGACCGACTGCCACAGCGAGGAGCTGTAGTAGAAGATCACGTTGATGCCGACCAGCTGCTGGAAGAGCGAGAGGCCGATACCGACCCAGACGATGGGCAGGAAGCCGAAGCGGCCGCCGAGCAGGTCCTTGAAGGTGGACTTGTGCTCGGAGCGCATCGCGTGCTCGATCTCGGCGACGCGCTCGTCCAGGTCGATCTTCGAACCCTCGACCTCGGTCAGCACCTTCCTGGCCTCGTCGTTGCGGCCGACGGAGATCAGGAAGCGGGGGGACTCCGGGATGACGAAGGACATCAGCCCGTAGAGGGCGGCCGGGACGACCATGACGCCCAGCATCCACTGCCAGGCCTCCAGACCCGCGATGTTGCCGCGCTGGTCCCCGTCGGCGAGGTTCAGGATGGCCCAGTTGACGAGCTGGGAGACGGCGATGCCGATGACGATGGCGGCCTGCTGGAAGGAGGCGAGGCGGCCGCGGTAGGCGGCCGGGGAGACCTCGGCGATGTAGGCGGGTCCGATGACGGAGGCCATGCCGATGCCGATGCCGCCGATCACGCGCCACATGGCGAGGTCCCAGAGGGCGAACGGCAGGGCCGAACCGAGGGCGCTCGCGGTGAAGAGGAGGGCGGCGATCTGCATGCAGCGGATTCGGCCGATCCGGTCAGCGATGCGGCCCGCGGTGGCGGCGCCGAACGCGCAGCCGATCAGCGCGGCGGCGATCACCTGGGCGAGCGCCGCGGACCCGACGTCGAACCGTTCGCGGATGGCGACGACGGCGCCGTTGATGACGGAACTGTCGTACCCGAAGAGGAAGCCGCCCATGGCCGCGGCCGCGGCGATGAAGATGACGTGGCCGAGGTGCTCGGGGTGCGGCGAGGATCCGCCGCCTGGTGCCGGGGCCCGCGATGTGCTGCTGGTCAAGGTGTGCTCCGTGGGGGTTTTGTCCGTCCTCACAGTGGCGCACAGTTCAAGATCGGGCACCACTCGAAGGCGGGAGACAGCGGAGCGAGCCTATGCGTTCAGTTTCTGAAGTCAATACTTGGCCTGAAGTTGCCGTGTCCGGAAGATTGCTGACATTGAATTCACTTCTTGTAACTACGGGCCTCAGCGCAGCCTCTGGCTGATGACCTTGGAGACCCCGTCCCCCTGCATCGAGACGCCGTAGAGCGCGTCCGCGACCTCCATCGTCCGCTTCTGGTGCGTGATGACGATCAGCTGCGAGCTCTCCTGGAGCTCCTCCATGATCCGGATCAGCCGCTGCAGGTTGGTGTCGTCGAGCGCGGCCTCGACCTCGTCCATCACGTAGAACGGGCTGGGGCGCGCCTTGAAGATGGACACCAGCAGCGCCACGGCGGTCAGCGAGCGCTCGCCGCCGGAGAGCAGCGACAGCCGCTTGACCTTCTTGCCCGGCGGACGGGCCTCGACGTCGATGCCGGTGGTCAGCATGTTGTCGGGGTCGGTGAGGATCAGCCGGCCCTCGCCACCGGGGAACAGGCGCGAGAACACCCCCTCGAACTCCCGGGCCGTATCCCGGTACGCCTCGGTGAAGACCTGCTCGACGCGCTGGTCGACCTCCTTCACGACTTGAAGGAGATCGGCCCTCGTCTTACGGAGATCCTCCAGCTGCTCGCTGAGGAACTGGTGGCGCTCCTCCAGCGCCGCGAACTCCTCCAGGGCGAGCGGGTTGACCTTCCCGAGCTGCTGGTAGGCGCGTTCGGCGACCTTGAGCCGCTTCTCCTGCTGGGCCCGGACGAAGGGGCCGGGCCGGTTCCGCGGGTCCTGCGGGTCCTGCGGCAGCACCTCGCCCTCGGCGGCCGGGGACGGGGGCACCGGCTGGTCGGGACCGTACTCGGCGACCAGCCCGGCGGCCGCCATGCCGAACTCCTCCAGCGACTTGGCCTCCAGCGCCTCGATGCGCAGCCGCTGCTCGGCGCCGAGCACCTCGCCGCGGTGGACCGAGTCGGTGAGCTTGTCCAGCTCCCCCTTCAGCTCCCGGCCGCGGTTGCGCGCCTCGCCGAGCTCCCGCTCGCGCAGGCCCTTCGCCCGTTCGGCCGCCACCCGTTCCGCGTCGGCCCTGCCGAGCGACACCTCCACGTGTGCGAGGAGCTGCCGGGACCCGTCGGCCACCGCCCGGGCCACCTCCGCCTCGTGGCGCCGCCGGGCCCGGCGGCGCTCGGCGCGGGTCCGGGCCTCGCGTTCCGCACGGGCCCCCCGGTCGAGTGAATCCGCTCGTCCGGACAGCCCCTTGACCCGCTCCTCGAGGGTCCTCAGCTGCAGCCGGGCCTCCATCTCGGTCTGCCGGGCGTTGGCCCCGTCCGCGGCGAGCCGGTCCCGCCTGGAGCCGTCCGGCTCCTCGTCCACCGGCATCTCCTCGGCGGTCGCGAGGCGCTCCGCGCACTCCTCCACCTCGGCCAGCGCCTGTTCCAGGGCGTCCTGGGCCCTGGCCGCGGCGGCGGCGCTGCGTTCGGCCTCGCCGGCCGCGCCCTTCGCCTGCCCGGCGAGCCGTCCGAGCTGCTGGGCGACCCCGGCCCGGGCCGCTTCCGCCGCGCGCCGCCGCTCGGCGAGCTCCTCGACCAGGGCTGCGGCGTCCTGCCGGCGCGCCTGGGCGGCCGCCCGGGCGCCGGCGAGCTCCTCGCACCGGACGCCCAGCCGGGCCAGCTCGCCCGCTGCCTCGTCGACGGCCGCCTGCACCTCGATCAGGCTGGGGGCTCCGGCGGAGCCGCCGTGCGCGAGGTGCGCCCCGAGCACATCACCGTCGAGGGTCACGGCCACCGCGTCGGGGCGCTGCGCGACCAGCGCCTCGGCCTCGTCGAGGGTCCCGACCACGACGTGGTCCCGCAGCACCCACTCCACGGCCCGCCGCACCTCCGCGTCCCCGCCGACCAGCCCGGCGGCCGGTACGGGCGCGCCCGCCGGGGCGGATGTCCCGACGCTCGCCGGCAGGTGCGGTGCGGCTGCGTGCGCGGGCAGATCTCCGTCCCGGGAGGGGGCCGGACGGGGGACCGCTCCCGGGGATCCGGCTCCCCCGGCAGCCGCTCCCGCGTCCCCGGCCGAGTCGGCGTATCCGGCCGGGGCCTGGCCCGGGAGGCCGGGTACGGCCGGGGCGATCAGCAGGGTGGCGCGGCCCGCGTCCGCCTCACGGAGGTGGCGGATCGCCTCGGCCGCCGCCCCCGGGGAGGCCACCGCCAGCGCGTCGGCGGCCGAGCCCAGTGCGGCGGCCACGGCGACCTCGTACCCCGGGGTCACCGACAGCCGCTGCGCCGCCGGTCCCAGCATCCCGGCCAGCCGCTCCCGCGCCGCGAGGAGTGCGCCCGTACCGTCCTTGCGGCGCAGCCCCAGCGCCAGTGCGTCCCGGCGCGCCGAGACGGCCGCCCGTGAGCGCTCCGCCCCGGACAGGTCCTCCCGGGCGGCGGACAGTTCCGCCTCCGCCCGTGCCAGCCCTTCCCGCGCGCTCTCGTGGTCGGTGTCGGCCGACGGGTCGTCGAGGCCGCCGACCTCCTGCGCCAGCGCCTCGTACTCCTCCTGCGCGGCGGCGGCCCGGGACTGCGCCTCGTCCCGCGCCGCGACGAGCCGGTCGATCTCGGCCTGCGCCGCCCCCGCACGGGAGCGGGCCGCGCCGAGCCGCCCGGTCAGCCGGGCCAGTCCCTCGCGCCGGTCGGCGATGGCCCGCGCGGCGTCCCGCAGCCGGCGTTCCTCCTCGGCCAGCGCCCGCTCCAGCTCCGCCCGGTGCTCGGCCGTGTCCTCCAGCGCCCGCGAGGCCGCCTCCAGAGCCGCCGTCAGTTCCGCCTCCTGCTCACGGATCCGCGCGGCCTCCCGCTCCATCTCCTCGGGATCGCGGCCGCGCCGCTCCTCCTCGGCCGGCGCCGAGGCGCTCTTGACCCGCGCGTCCGCCAGGGAGGCGGTCCCCCGGACGCGTTCGGCGAGCTGCGACAGCTCGTACCAGGTCTGCTGCGCCCGCTGCAGCCGCGGTGCGAGCTCCCGTACCGCCTCCTCCAGCTCCGCCTCGCGCCGCACGGCGCCCGCGAGCTGGGCCTCGGCGGCCTCCTTGCGCTCCTTGAGCGCCGCCTCGTCCGCGATCTCCGCGTCGAGGGCGCGCCGCAGTACGACCAGGTCGTCGGCGAGCAGCCGCAGCCGCGCGTCGCGCAGGTCCGCCTGGATCACGGCCGCCCGCCGGGCGACCGCCGCCTGCCGTCCCAGGGGCTTGAGCTGGCGCCGCAGCTCGTCGCCCAGGTCCTGGACGCGCGCGAGATTGGCCTGCATCGCGTCCAGCTTCCGCAGCGCCTTCTCCTTGCGCTTGCGGTGCTTGAGTACGCCGGCCGCCTCCTCGATGAAGGCGCGGCGGCCCATGGGATCGGCGTGCAGTACGGAGTCCAGCTGGCCCTGTCCGACGATGACGTGCATCTCGCGGCCGATGCCGGAGTCGGAGAGCAGTTCCTGGATGTCGAGCAGGCGGCAGGTGTCGCCGTTGATCTGGTACTCGCTGCTGCCGCCGCGGAACATGATCCGGGTGATGGTGACTTCGGCGTAGTCGATGGGGAGCGCGCCGTCGGAGTTGTCGATCGTCAGGGACACCTCGGCCCGTCCGAGCGGCGGGCGCCCGGTGGTCCCGGCGAAGATGACGTCTTCCATCTTCCCGCCGCGCAGGGACTTGGCCCCCTGTTCGCCCATGACCCAGGACAGCGCGTCCACCACATTGGACTTGCCGGAGCCGTTCGGGCCCACGACACAGGTGATCCCGGGCTCGAAGCGCAAGGTGGTGGCGGACGCGAAGGATTTGAAGCCACGCAGGGTCAGGGACTTGAGGTGCACGCCGCCGGACTCTACCTTTCGCGTTCGGTTTCACCCATGAAGGTGCTGGGCACAACTGACGCCAATGGGATCAGGCCCCCCACCTGGCCCTGTGGTACGCGGCACGGCGGTCGGGGAAAGAGGGCGGGAAAGGCGAGGGAAGAGGAACGAGGAAAGAAAGAAGGGACGCCGGAGCGTCCCTTGCAGATCATGCGGGGCTGGAGTCGAGCGACGAGTGAAGCACGGGTCAGGTGAGCGCAGGCTCCGCCTGGGGTACGTCGATGTCGATGCTGCCGAGCAGCGAGTCTCCGTCGTGCTGAGCGGCGGCCGCGTTCAGCGCGTCATTTTCGGACTGAATCCGTACGAGCTCGGACTCGAGGTCCTGGACGCGCTGCTGAAGCCGTCGCATCTCGGCGAGGAGTCGCGGGTCGGAACCGCCGACGTAACCGAGAAGCGCCTTTGCCATGATGGATGGTCCTCCACACTGAGTGACCGACCGAAGCGGTGTGGGTCGTGAGGGAATCGCACCCGCGGATGTCCGACAGCGACTGACAGTCACTGCGCTTACTACTGCCAACACTGCCAAACAGCTCAGGTGCGCGGGGCTTCCAGCGTCTCACCAAAAAGTTTGACGGTCAACACGATCACGCCCCGTATCGGCGCGCGCCCCGGTCCCCGCAAGGGGTGTGGAGATCATCCTCATCTTCGAGCGTTCCACGGATCGCCGTCGTCGGCAACGCGTCGACGACGAATGCGCAGTTCCGACCGTGTGCGGACGCTCAGAGATGTGATGAGTGCATGATCAGTCGATCGGTCACCGCATCCCGAATCCGTCGTAGCCACCGCGCGGTGTGCCCCAGATCTCTGTCACCCCGTCCACCCGGCCGGGCGTGTCGGAGGAGCGCAACCAGTCGAGCAGCCGGTGGCAATTCTCACGTTGACCTTCGGCGACCACCTGCACTCGCCCGTCATCGAGGTTGAGCGCGAAGCCGACGACCCCGCCGATCTCCAGGGCGTTCTCCCTGGTGAACCAGCGGAAGCCCACTCCCTGCACACGGCCGCGCACCCAGGCGGTCAGACGGACATCTTCATTCATGCGTGAACGCTAACCGGGCGGGCACTTTCGGGACACATCGCCCCCCTGGCCCCATGGCGTACAGTCGCGCACCAATGAACTCACCCATTTGGGTGGGTAAGGGATGATCTTGACCCGGCAAGGAAGGCACGCTCCGATGGGCCGTCACCGACTCCCCGCCCCGCCGCACAGCGGCGGCAAGCGCGGCACCGCCCTGCGCACCGGCCTGCTGGGCATCTCCGTGGCCGTCGCCCTCGGCACCGCGGCCGTCACCACCGGCATGGTGCCGGTCGGCGGCTCCTTCCCCTATGTGGGTGTCAGCGGTACGGACGCCCCCACCACGGCGGCCAAGGCCAAGTCCTCGACCGGCTCCGATGCCGCTCTGCCGCAGCAGAACGGCCTCGTGAACCTCTCCGGCCGCGCCTCCGCCGGCACCGGGTCGGGCAGCGCGTCCCCGAAGCCGTCGGCCCCGGCCTCGCCGTCGGCGTCCGCCTCGCCGAGCGGCTCCCCGAGCGCCCCGCCCTCGCCGTCCGCCTCGCCGAGCGCCTCCCCCTCCCCGTCGACCCCGTCGGCCACGCCGGCCCCGTCCACCAAGGCCCCGTCCCCCAAGGCCCCGCGCACCAGCCCGGCCGCGCCGGTCGCGCCGACCGCCCCGGCACCCGCCACGAGCCAGGCCCCGGCCCCCGCGCCCTCGAAGCCGGCCACCGCCGCGCCGCGCCCGCCCCTGGACGGCCACTCCGCGGAGGAGTCCGCCGTCGTCGACCTGGTGAACCAGGAGCGCGCGCTGGCCGGGTGCGGCCCGGTCCGGGCCAATCCGCCGCTCGCGGCGCTGGCCGGGGCCTTCAGCCTGGACATGGCCACCCGCGGCTTCTTCAGTCACGAGGACCCCGAGGGCAACAGCCCCTGGGACCGCGCCACCAAGGCCGGCATCTCAGGCCTCGGCGGCGAGAACATAGCCCGCGGCCAGGGTGACGCCGAGGCCGTGATGAAGGCCTGGATGAACAGCCCGGACCACAAGGCGAACATCCTCAACTGCGAGTTCCGCACCCTGGGCGTCGGCATCCAGGTCGCCGACGGCGGCCCCTGGTGGACCCAGGACTTCGGCTTCTGAGGCGAGCCCTGGGGCTCAGGCCGCGGCGGCGGCCAGGGCCGCGCGGCCCGCGATGACGATGCGGGTCTGCTCGGTGACGCGGCGGCCCAGGTGCTCGGCGGTCGCGATGTCGGCCTTGTGGACCGCGTCCGCGCCCTCGTCGGAGTTGGTCTGGGCGGCGGCTCCGGAGAAGAAGCCGAGACGGTTCAGGTCGTTCTCGGATGCCGTGCTGGAGTTCCAGCCCGGCTTCAGGCCCAGGTTGATCCAGCTCATGCCGTGCTGCGCGGCCAGGATCTGGAAGAACTGCAGGGTGTGCAGCTTGTCGCCGCTCTTGGACGCGGAGTTCGTGAAGCCGGCCGCCACCTTGTCCTGCCAGGCGTCGCCGAACCAGCGCTTCGAGGAGGCCTCGGCGAAGACGTGGAAGGCGCCCGAGGCGGTGCCCATGTACGTCGGGGAGCCGAAGACGATCGCGTCGGAGGCGTCGAGGAGCTCCCACTGGGCGTCGTCGATCTCGTCGACCTTGATCAGGTGAACGGTCGCCCCGGCGTCCACGGCGCCGCTGCGGACCGCCTCGGCGACGACGGCGGTGTGGCCGTAGCCGGAGTGGTAGGCGATCGAGACGACGGGGGTGTGCGTGATTGCGGACAAGGCTGATCTCTCCCTCGGGAAAACTCTCGTCGCGGCACAGGACGTGGTGCGACGAGACAAAGAGAATCACTAACTTTTAGAAAGCGCAACCCCCGAGTTAGCGCTGCGGGCGAGTACGCTGACGGTATGGAGACCCCTGCCTGTACCGAAGCCGCCGAGACGGCACAACCGTTCGATGTCTTCGCGCGCGCCTGCCCGTCCCGGGAAACCCTCGAACACGTCACCGGCCGCTGGGGCAGCCTCACCGTCGGCGCCCTGCGCGAAGGCCCGTGCCGTTTCAACGAGCTGCGCCGACGGGTGGAGGGCGTCAGCGAGAAGATGCTCTCCCAGACCCTGCACGCGCTGGAGCGCGACGGCATAGTCAACCGCGAGGCGCAGCCCACGAACCCGCCGCGCGTCGACTACGAACTGACCCCGCTCGGCGTCGAGGTCGCCGACCGGCTGCTCGCGCTCATCCACTGCCTGGAGGGGAACATGCCGGCGGTGCTGGGCGCCCGGCAGTCCTACGACGCCACGCGCGGCGGCCTCTGACAGCGCGGGCAGAAGTAGCTCGACCGGTTCATCCACGGCCGGCGCCGTATCGGCGTACCGCAACGGCGGCACGGCTCGTCCTCGCGCCCGTAGGCGTCGAGCGAACGGTCGAAGTAGCCCGACTCCCCGTTCACGTTGACGTACAGACTGTCGAAGCTGGTGCCGCCGACCGCGAGGGCGGCGTTCATGACGTCCCGGGCATGGCCGAGGAGTTCCGCGCTCCGGGGGCGCGTGAGGCCCGCCGTGGGGCGCTCGTAGTGCAGCTTGGCGCGCCACAGCGCCTCGTCCGCGTAGATGTTGCCGACCCCGCTGATCAGCGACTGGTCCAGCAGCGCCCGCTTGACGGTGGTCCGCTTGGCGCGCAGCGCGAGATGGTAGGCGCCCTCGTCGAACAGCGGGTCCAGGGGATCGCGCGCGATGTGCGCGATCACGTCGGGCAGCCCGTCGGTGCTGCCGGCGGCGACCTCGTGCAGCGAGAGGCCGCCGAAGGTCCGCTGGTCCACGAAGCGCAGCTCCGTCCCGGCGTCGTCGTCGAAGCGCACCCGGATCCGCAGGTGCTTCTCGTCGGGGGCGTCCTGCGGCTGCACCAGCAGCTGCCCGCTCATCCCGAGGTGTCCGAGCACGGACAGGTCCCGGCCCTCCAGCGGCAGCCACAGGTACTTCCCGCGCCGCTGCGGCACCCCGACGGTCTCCCCGCGCAGCCGCGCCGCGAAGTCGGCCCCGCCGCCCGGATGGCGCCGGACGGCCCGCGGATGCAGGACCTCGACGGCCTCGACGGTCCGCCCCGCCACCCAGCGCTCCAGCCCCCGCCGCACGACTTCGACTTCGGGCAACTCGGGCACGGGGCACCTCCGGTGGGAGTGGATCTGACGCTCCCGGCGAGCGTACCGGCCGCCGAAAACGACAGCCGCCCGCCCCTGCGAGGCAGGGGCGGGCGGGTACGTCCCGAAGGAAGGGTCAGGCGTCCGGCGCCGAGTCGGCGGGCGTCGGCACCCCGCCGTTCTCGGTCCCGGCCGAAGCCGGAACCTCCGCCGGACCGGCGGTTGCGGCAGCTGCCGCGGCCGCCGTCCGCTCGTCCGCGGCGGCACGGATCCCGCGCCATGCGGACTCCGCTGCCTGCTGTTCCGCTTCCTTCTTGCTGCGGCCGGTGCCGGTGCCGTACGAGACACCACCGACGCGAGCGGCAGCAGTGAAGGTCTTCTCGTGGTCCGGACCGGTCTCGGAGACCAGGTACTCGGGCACGCCAAGGCCTTCGGCCGCCGTGAGTTCCTGGAGACTGGTCTTCCAGTCCAGGCCGGCTCCGAGGTTCGAGGACTTCTCGATGAGCGGGTCGAAGAGCCGGTGAACCAGCTCCGAGGCCGCGTCGAGGCCCTGATCGAGGTAAACCGCGCCGATCACCGCTTCAAGGGTGTCGGCGAGGATGGAGGCCTTGTCCCGGCCTCCCGTGCCCTCTTCGCCCCGGCCGAGCCGGATGAAGGAGCCGAGTTCGAGGCCGCGTCCGACCTCCGCCAGTGCGCGCGAGTTGACCACCGCGGCCCGAAGCTTGGCCAGCTGGCCTTCGGGGAGATCCGGGTGGGTCGTGTACAGCGTGTCCGTGACCACCAGGCCCAGCACGGAGTCCCCGAGGAACTCCAGGCGTTCGTTGGTGGGCAGACCGCCGTTCTCGTACGCGTACGAGCGGTGGGTCAGCGCACGCACCAGAAGGGCGGACTCGAGTCGATACCCGAGCCGCCCTTCCAGAAGCGTGTGGGACGAGGCCGCGTTGTTACTGTCTGCCTGCTTCTCAGCGTTGGACAGCTCAGACATTGCGCCTCTCACCAGCCGCTCAGACCTCGAGGACCTGGCGCTTGTTGTAGGTGCCGCAGCTCGGGCACGCAATGTGCTGGAGCTTCGGCTCCTGGCAACGCTCGCACGAAACCAGGGTGGGGACCGCAGCCTTCCACTGCGACCGGCGGTGGCGCGTGTTGCTGCGCGACATCTTCCGCTTCGGAACAGCCACGGCTACTTCTCCTGCTTCTCGGCGGCGCCCTGAACTCCGTCAGAGGCAGTGCCGCTCATGTTGTCCTTCTCGCCGTCCTGATCGGTCACGACGAGTCCTTGCAATGCCGCCCAACGGATGTCGACGGCGTCATGGTGGTGGTCCGGGTCGTCGTTCAGGCTGAGCCCGCAATCGGGGCACAGTCCGAGACAGTCCTCCCGGCACACCGGCTGCATGGGCAGTGCGAGCACCACCACATCCCGCAGCACGGGTTCGAGGTCGAACAAACCGTCCTCGAGGAAGAGCGTGTCCTCGTCGTCCTCGGCGTCGTCGGCCGGTTCCGCCTTGGAGCGGCTCCGGTCGTCGGCGTCAGGGTACGAGAACATCTCCTGGAAGTCCGCCTTGAGCTCGCGCTCGACGGACTCCAGACACCTTACGCACTCCCCCACGGCCGACGCACGGGCGGTGCCTGTGACAAGCACCCCTTCCATGACCGACTCCAGGCGGAGGCTGAGCTTCACCGGGGCGCCTTCCGGCACTCCGATGACGCCGACGAGACCGAAGTCCGCCGGTGCCGCGATCTCACGGGACAGCCGCTGCATGGCACCAGGACGCCGGCCCAGCTCGTGCGTGTCGAACACGAGGGGGTTGCGGTGGTCGAGGCGGGTATTCAGGGCCGTTCCTGCTTTCACAGATCGCTGAAGATCAAAGATTCCGCCGCACTAGGGCAGCATGGATCGCGGTGCATACGCGCGACCGAACAGCCAGGATACCCGCAGCGGCGCCCAGCGCCCAATCCGGTCTAGCGCCCCTGTTCGTACTGACGCAGCTGGTCCAGGTTGATCATGCTCGTGTCGAAGAGGCTGGTCTCGTCGAGCGAGGGCTGCTGGGCCTGCGGCTGGTACGCGGCGTAGGGGTCGGGCTGCTGCGCGTCGTAGCTCGCCGCGTAGCCCGCTCCGGAGGCGCCGCCCGCGGTGGAGTAGGGGTCCGGCTGCTGGTAGCCGCCGTACGGGTCCTGGTAGGAGTACGCGTCCTGCTGCTGGGCGGCGGGCTGGGCGGGCTGCTGGTAGCCGTACGTGTCGTACACGGGCTCCGCCTGCGCCGGGATCGGTGCCTGCGCGTGCAGCGGCTCCGGCTCCGCCAGGCCCGCCAGGAAGTCCGAGTCGCTCGCCGAGCGGGACTGCTGTCCGCCCACCGCGTCCTGGGCAGCCATGTGCACGCCCAGGTCGTCCGTGGGGACCCGGCCCAGGAGCTTCTGGCGGCCGCGGCCCACGGCCTCCAGCGTCTTGGAGAGCACCGCCTCGAAGGTCGCCAGCTTGGTGTCCACGTAGGCGTCCGCCTGCTGCCGCTGCGTCTCGGGGTCGTGGCTGCGCTCGGGTGCGTCCATGTCCGGGTAGCCGTGCTCGTCCAGACCCGGGCCGCGGCCCAGGAGCTTCTCCCGGCCTCGGTCCACCGAGCCGATGGTCTTGGTCAGCACGACCTCGAAGTTCGCGAGCTTGCTGTCGACGTAGTCGTCCGCCTCGGCCCGGATCTCCTCCGCCTCCCTGCGGGCCTCCTCCAGGATCCGGTCCGCCTCGGCCTGGGAGCGCCGCGCGATCTCGGTGTCGGAGATCAGCGAACCGCGCTGGTTGTGGGCCGCGTCGATGATCCGCTCCGCCTCCCGGCGGGCCTCCTCGACCATCTGCTCCCGGCCGCCGATGAGCTCCTGAGCCTGCGCGAGCGAGCCGGGCAGTGCCTGGCGCACCTCTTCGAGCTGCTCCAGCAGCTCGGCGCGGTTGATCACGCAGGAGGCCGACATGGGCATGGACCGGGCGCCGCCGACGGCCGCGACGATCTCGTCGAGCTTCTTCTGCACGTCCATGGGGGCTCGCACTCTCTCGGCCTCAGGCGGTTCCTGAGACGGACGGGACGACTGTAAGGCCACCGGGCGGGCCCCCGACACCGCCTGACGCCCTGTCAGTCGGTCAGCGGTTGCGCAGCCGCTCCAGGAGCGCCGCGTGGACGTGCGCCGGCAGCAGGTGGGCGACGTCACCGCCCCAGGCCGCGACCTCCTTGACCAGCGAGGAGGACAGGAAGCTGTAGGTGGGGTTGGTCGGGACGAACAGCGTCTCGACGCCCGACAGGCCCATGTTCATCTGGGCCATCTGGAGCTCGTAGTCGAAGTCGCTGACCGCGCGCAGGCCCTTGACGATGGCGGGGATGTCCCGCTGCTTGCAGAAGTCGACCAGCAGGCCGTGGAAGGCCTCGACCTGGATATTGCCGTAGTCGGCCGTGGCCTCGCGGATCAGCTCGATCCGCTCCTCGACGGTGAACAGGCCCTGCTTCGACTGGTTGATCATCACGGCGACGTGCACGACGTCGTAGAGCCTGGAGGCGCGTCCGATGATGTCGAGGTGTCCGTTGGTGATGGGATCGAAGGACCCCGGACAGACGGCGCGGCGCAACTGAACTCCCTCGTTCATGAGTCTTCGCTGGTGAAAGCGGCGCGGCCGTACCAAAGGGTGCCCTCGCCGTACTTGCGCGACCGGAGCGGCTCGAAGCCCTCGGGCCACGGGAAGGCGCCGCTCCTGGTGCTGCGCTCCACGGTGACGAGCGCATCGTCCGTGATCCAGCCATTGGACCGGAGTGTGAGGAGGATCTCCCGCAGTTCCGCGCTGTCCACGGCGTACGGCGGATCCAGGAAGACGATGTCGTACGGGTCCCCCGCGGCCCTGGCCGCCACGATCTGCTCGGCCTTGCCCGCGCGGAACTCCGCGCCGGGCAGGCCCAGCGTGCGGATGTTGTCCCGGATCGCCTTGGCGGCCTTGGCGTCGGCCTCCACGAGCAGGGTGTGGGCGGCGCCCCGGGAGAGCGATTCCAGGCCGACGGCGCCGGAGCCGCCGTACAGGTCGAGCACCCGGGCCCCTTCGACGCCGTGCAGCGACTCCCAGGTCGAGAAGAGGCCTTCGCGCATCCGGTCCGAGGTCGGACGGGTGCCGGTGCCGGGGGGCACGGCCAGCCGTCGCCCGCCGGCGCTGCCGGCGATCACGCGGGTCATCTGGGGTCCTTCGGTACGGCGGTAGGGGGGTGCCCCGGCGCTGCCGCGGCACTCCAACGATAGGTCGTGCCGCTCAGCCCTTCTCCAGGTACTGCTCGCGCTCGGTGTCGAGCAGGGCGTCCAGCGCGGTCCGCAGGCCCGGCAGGTGTTCCAGCGCGGGGTCCTCGGCGACGACGCGGGTGGCCTCCTCCCGGGCCTGGGCGATGACCTCCTCGTCCTCGATGACGGCGAGCATGCGCAGCGAGGAGCGGACTCCGGACTGGGCCTGGCCGAGCACATCGCCCTCGCGGCGCTGTTCCAGGTCGATCCGGGAGAGCTCGAAGCCGTCGAGGGTGGCGGCGACGGCGGCCAGCCGGGCCCGCGCGGGGCTGGCCTCGTGCATCTCGCTGACCAGCAGACAGAGACCGGGCGCGGAGCCTCGGCCGACGCGGCCGCGCAGCTGGTGGAGCTGGGAGACGCCGAACCGGTCCGCGTCCATGATCACCATGACGGTGGAGTTGGGGACGTTCACCCCGACCTCGATGACGGTGGTGGCGACCAGCACCTTGACCTCGCCGGCGGCGAACCGGCGCATGACGTCGTCCTTGTCGGCCGGGTCCATCCGGCCGTGCAGCACCTCGACGGCCATCCCGGCCAGGGGTCCGCGCGTGAGCTGCTCGGCGATCTCCACGACCGCGAGGGGCGGCCGCTTGTCGCCGTCGTCCTCGGCGGACTTCTTCTTGGGATCGTCCTCCCCGTCCCCGATGCGGGGGCACACCACATACGCCTGGTGCCCCTTCTCGACCTCCTCGCGGACCCGTTCCCAGGCCCGCGCGAGGAAGTGCGGCTTGTCCTTCGAGGGCACCACGTGCGTCGCGATCGGGGAGCGTCCGGCCGGCAGCTGGTCGAGGACGGAGGTCTCCAGGTCGCCGAAGACGGTCATGGCGACCGTGCGCGGGATCGGGGTCGCGGTCATCACCAGCAGGTGCGGGGGCTGCTTCCCCTTGGACCGCAGCGCGTCGCGCTGTTCCACGCCGAAGCGGTGCTGCTCGTCCACGACGACCAGGCCGAGGTCGTGGAAGTGCACCTTGTCCTCGATCAGTGCGTGCGTGCCGATCACGATCCCGGCCTCGCCGGTGACCAGGTCGAGCAGGGCCTGGCGGCGCGCGGGCATCCCCATGGAGCCGGTGAGGAGCACCACCTTGGTGCCCCGGTCGGAGCCGCCGAGCATGCCCCCCTCGGCCAGTTCGCCCATCATCTCGGTGATGGAGCGGTGGTGCTGCTGGGCGAGCACCTCGGTGGGCGCGAGCATGGCCGCCTGCCCGCCGCTGTCCACGACGGCGAGCATGGCCCGCAGCGCGACCAGGGTCTTGCCCGAGCCGACCTCTCCCTGGAGGAGGCGGTGCATGGGGTGTTCGGTGGCGAGGTCGTCGAAGATCTCCTTCGAGACGGTCTGCTGGCCCTGGGTGAGGGTGAAGGGCAGTTTCGCGTCGAAGGAGTCGAGCAGGCCGCCGGGGACCGGGCGGCGCGGGACGGCCGGGAGCTGGGAATCGGCGTGCCGACGGCGGGCCAGGGCGACCTGGAGGACGAAGGCCTCGTCCCACTTGAGGCGCTGGCGGGCGTCCTCGATGTCGGCCTTGGTGCCCGGACGGTGGATCTTCAGCAGGGCTTCGGTGAGCGGGACCAGTCCACGGCCCTCGCGCAGGGCGGGCGGCAGCGGGTCCACGGCGTCCTGGGCGCTGGGCAGCACCGCGTCCACGCACTTGGCGATCTTCCAGGACTCCAGCTTGGCGCAGGCCGGGTAGATCGGGATGAGCTGACCGGCGAAGGCGGCCGCGGCGTCCCGGTCGGAGGCGTCGCCGCCGAGCGGCTCGTAGGCCGGGTGCGCGAGCTGGAGCTTGTGGTTGAACTTGGAGACCTTGCCGGCGAACATCGCGCGGCTGCCGGGCAGCAGGTCCTTGTGCGGCTTGTGGACGCCGGCGCCGAAGAAGACCAGCTGGAGGCGGCCGCTGCCGTCGGTGATGGTCACCTCCAGCCGCTTGCCGCGGCCCCCGTTGAAGGTCAGGATCCGGGCGTCGGCGACCTGCGCGACGACGGTCACGTGCTCGTCGATCTGGTCGGCGAGCTCGGCCAGAGAGGTCAGCTCACCGCGCTCGGCGTACCGCCGCGGGTAGTGGTGGAGCAGGTCCAGGGCCGTGTGCAGGCCGAGCTGCTCGGCCAGCACCTTGGCGGTGGCGGGACCGAGCGTCTTCTTGAGGTCTTCGTCGAGCGCGGGCACGTGTTCCATTGCACACCATGGCGCTGACAAGCCCGCTATTCCACCCCGACCAGGAGCGGCGCCGAGTACCGGCCGCCCCGGTAGGTGACGGTGTCCACGGCGAGGTGGCCCTGCTGGACGTAGGCCTCAAGGCGTTCGGCGACGGCGTCCGGTACGTCGGGTCCTAGGACCAGGGTGACGAGTTCGCCGCCGGAGCCCAGCATCCGGTCCAGGACGGCCTCGGCGGTCTCGGCCAGGCCCGAGCCGATCACCGCGACGTCCCCGTCGATGAGGCCGAGCACGTCGCCGGCCTGGCAGATGCCGGCCGAGGTGAAGGACTGCCGTTCGGCGACGGCCAGTTCCCCGTACCGGGTGGCGCCGGCCGCCGCCGTCATGGCGACCACGTCCTCGTCGAAGCTGCCCTCGGGGTCGTGCACGGCGAGCGCGGCCAGGCCCTGGACCGCGGAGCGGGTGGGGATCACGGCCACCCGTACGCCCTCGGCGCGGGCCTGTTCGGCCGCGGCGGCCGCGGCGGCGCGCAGTTCGGCGCCGCCCGGCAGCAGCACCACCTCGCGGGCGTGGGCGCGGCGGACGGCGTCGAGCAGTTCGGCCACGGCCGGCGGCTCCCCGGGGCGTACGAGCACGGTGGTCGCTCCCGCCTCCCCGCACAGCCCGGCCAGTCCCTCGCCGGGGACGACGGCGACCACGGCCCGCTGGGCGCGCTCGCCCCGCGCCCGGCGGCGCTCGTCCCCGAAGTGGGTGATCCGTATCCGGTAGGGCCGTCCGGCCACGACTCCGGCCTCCACGGCCGCGCCGGGGTCGTCGACGTGGACGTGGACGTTCCACAGTCCGTCGCCGCCGACCACGACCAGTGAGTCGCCGAGTGCGTCGAGGCGTTCGCGCAGTTCGCCGACGGCCGCCTCGGAGGCCTCCAGCAGGTAGATCACCTCGTACGCGGGCCCGTCGTCCTCCTGAGCGCAGGGGTCCGGCGACTGCGGTACGGGCACCGCGCGGCCGCGTACGGGTTCGGCGGCCGCCTCCTGGCCGGACAGTGCCTGCCACAGGGCGCCGAAGACCACGACCAGCCCGCAGCCCCCGGCGTCGACCACTCCGGCCCGGCCCAGCGCGGCGAGCTGCCCGGGGGTCTCGGCCAGGGCGGCGCGGGCCCCGTCGTAGGCGGCCCGGGCCACGTCGGCCGCGGTCCCGGCGGCGGCTCCGGCCGCCTCGCCGGCCCGGGCGGCGGCGCCGGCGACGGTGAGCATGGTGCCCTCCACCGGGTGCGCGACGGCCGCGTACGCCTCCTCGGCGGCCCGGGTGAGCGCGCGGGCCAGCAGCCCGCCGGGGCCCTGTCCGGCCTGCTGCGCCCGCTCGGCCGGCCCGGCCGGCTCGTCTCCGAGTACGTCGGCCACCCCGCGCAGCAGCTGCGCCAGGATCGTCCCGGAGTTCCCGCGGGCTCCCACCAGTGCTCCGTGCGCCCAGGCCCGTACGGCCTCGGCGAGGGAGGTCCGCCCTGTGCCGTCGGTCACCTCGGGGAAGGCCTCGGCGAGGCCGCGGTCGGCCGATTCGGCGGTGAGGTAGAGGTTGGTGCCGGTGTCCGCGTCGGCGACCGGGTAGACGTTGATCGCGTCGATGTCCTCGCGGGCCCGGCCCAGTGCGGCCAGGGCCAGGGAGCTCCAGGTGCGCACCGCTTCGGCGTCGAGCTCGTCAGGGTGCTGCGGCTGCGACTCGTGCGGCACCGGGCGTTCCTCCTTGTGCGGGCCAGGGTTCACCGCAGGGTAACGAAGGACCGCCCGGGCGTCGGGACCGCGGGGCGGGGGCGGCGGCGGCCATGGTAGTTTTCTTGGACGGACGCAGTCGTTGTATGCTGCTCCGGTTGCCCGGCGAGAGTCGGGCCATTCCCCCGGCAAACCACTTCAGACCTCTGAATCCGGTGCGCCGGTTTCACTGTAATTGCATCTGAAGTCTTGGAGTGACCTGTGGCTGCCAACTGCGACGTTTGCGCCAAGGGGCCGAGCTTCGGCAACAACATCTCCCACTCGCACCGCCGCACCTCGCGTCGCTGGAACCCGAACATCCAGCGCGTCCGTGCCGTGGTCAATGGGACGCCGAAGCGCCTCAACGCCTGCACCTCGTGCATCAAGGCCGGCAAGGTCTCGCGCTGACGCCTCCCGTCGTAGCGCAGCCCTTTCCGGTTGCCAAAAAGGCCGGTTCACCTCTGGTGAACCGGCCTTTTGCCTTTCCCGGGGGCCCGGCCGGAGGGCCGGCCGGGCTGTCGCAGCGGGTTCAGCGCCACTGCCAGGCGTGATCCACCGGGCCGATGCCCCCGCCGAGCGCGAAGCCGGCGGCGATGGCGCCCGTGACGTACTCCTTGGCGGCCATGACCGCCTCCGGGACGGGCAGTCCCCTGGCCAGGCCCGCCGCGATCGCGCTGGCGAGGGTGCAGCCGGTGCCGTGGGTGTGCCGGTTGTCGTGCCGCGGGGCGCGCAGCCACCGCTCATCGGTGCCGTCGGTGAGCAGGTCCACCGCCTCGTGGCGGTGCGCCGCGAGGTGCCCGCCCTTGATCAGCGCCCACCGCGGCCCGTGGCCGAGGATCGCGTCGGCGGCCCGCCGCATGTCGTCCTCGGTTTCCACCACCACGCCCGTGAGCTGGGCCACCTCGTCCAGGTTGGGGGTGGCCACCGTGGCCCGTGGCAGCAGCTCCTTGCGTACGGCGTCCAGCGCCGAGGCGGCGAGCAGCGCGTCCCCGTGCTTGGAGACCCCGACGGGGTCCACGACGGCCGGGGCGCGGGTGTCCGCCAGCAGCCCGGCCACCGTCTCCACGAGGGCGGCGGAGGAGAGCATGCCGGTCTTCACGGCCTGGACCCCGATGTCGTCCACCACGGCCCGGTACTGGGCCGTGACGGCCTCGGCGGGCAGTTCCCACACTCCCCGTACCCCGAGCGAGTTCTGCGCCGTCACGGCGGTCACCACGCTCATGCCGTGGACCCCGAGCGCCAGCATGGTCTTGAGGTCGGCCTGGATGCCCGCGCCGCCGCCGGAATCGGATCCGGCGACGGTCAGGCACAGCGGCGGGGCGGAGCTCACGGCGCGCCGTCCTGGGCGGCCGGGTCGGCCCCGAAGTGGTCCCAGCCTCCGGTGCTGGTCCAGGGCGCGCCGTCGACGGTCACCTGGGGCAGCGCGGAGCGGTTGAGCACCTCGCCGATGACCTTCCAGCGGGCGGGGAGCTTCACGTCGGGCGGGAAGGTCGCCACGATCGCGTGGTCCTCTCCCCCCGTGAGCACCCACTGCAGCGGGTCCACGCCGACGGCCTGCCCGATGTCGTGCATCTGGGTCGGGATGTCGACGGCCGCCGAGCGCAGGTCGATCCGTACCTTGCTGGCGTCGGCGATGTGCCCGAGGTCGGCGATCAGGCCGTCGCTGACGTCGGTCATGGCGGTGGCGCCGAGTCCGGCGGCGGCGGGGCCCGCGTGGTACGGCGGCTCGGGGCGCCGGTGCGCCTCTACGAAGGCCCGCGGGGAGCGGAAGCCGCGCGAGAGCACGGCGAAGCCGGCCGCGGACCAGCCGAGCCAGCCGGTGACGGCGACGACGTCGCCGGGCTGGGCGCCGGAGCGCAGGACGGGCTCGTGGTTGCGCAGGTCGCCGAGGGCGGTGATGGCGACGGTGATGACGTCCCCGCGGACGACGTCCCCGCCGACCACGGCCGCGCCGGCGACCTGGCACTCGTCGCGGATCCCGTCCATCAGCTCGGTGGGCCAGGTGACCGGCAGTTCGGCGGGGACGACGAGGCCGAGCAGCAGCGCGGTCGGCACCGCGCCCATGGCGGCGATGTCGGCGAGGTTCTGCGCGGCGGCCTTGCGGCCGACGTCGTAGGCCGTGGACCAGTCGCGCCGGAAGTGCCGGCCCTCCAGCAGGATGTCGGTGCTCGCCACGACCCGCCGGTCGGGGGCGGACACCACCGCGGCGTCGTCGCCCGGCCCGAGCCGGACCGCCGGGGTGGTGGTGAGCCGTGAGGTGAGCTCCCTGATCAGCCCGAACTCCCCCAGCTCGCCGACAGTGCCCTTCATCGCTGTGCCCCTTCTTGCCCAGTCCGCTTGCGGTCGCGAGCCGTCTCAGCTCTGGGTACCGTCAACAGATACGTCAACTTCTGCTCTCCGTACGCCCCGCTGTGCGTGGCGCCGGGCCCGCGGGTCTCCCCGCGGCGCACGGCGACGCGGTACCGTGGCGTCCCTTCTTCCCCCGGCCCGTTCAATCGTGTGGGGCCCACCCGAAGGTTAGGGGAAATGATCCTCGTGGCCGCCCTGGAGGTTCCGTGGTACAGGCGTACATCCTTATCCAGACCGAAGTGGGCAAGGCGTCGTTCGTCGCCGAGTCCATCGGCCAGATCCCGGGGGTGATCCAGGCCGAAGATGTGACGGGCCCGTACGACGTGATCGTGCGCGCCCAGGCCGACACCGTGGACGACCTCGGCCGTATGGTCGTCGCCAAGGTCCAGCAGGTGGAGGGGATCACCCGCACCTTGACCTGCCCGGTGGTCCATCTGTAGCCCCCGTCTACTCTTGGCCGGTGATGTCCCTCCACCACCGGCCCCTGCGTGTCCGCGCCCTGTCCGCCCTGCCCGCCTCGATGGCCGTCCTGGCCGCCGCGGCGTGCTCCCCGGGCGGATCCGAAGCCCGGGTGGACCCACCGCCGACGCCGCCCGCCGCCGTCGCGGGACTCTGTGCGGCACTGCACAAGGAGCTCCCGGAGACGGTGGCCGGCCTGGCGCGGACCAGAACCGAACCGGAGTCCGATCTGACGGCCGCGTGGGGCGGCTCGGCGATCGTACTGCGGTGCGGTATCCCCAAGCCCCCCAAGATGCTCGATCCGAAGCAGGAGGGCGTCCACGTGAACGGAGTCGCCTGGCTGCTGGAGAAGCTCGACGAGGGTTCCGGCGGGGGGTTCCGGTTCACCACCGGGCTGCGGCTGGCCTACACCGAGGTCCAGGTCGACAAGGAGCATGCCACGGATGCGGGGATGCTGGTCGGCCTGTCCACGGCCATCACCGCGACCGTGCCCGAGGGCATCGCCTCCTACTGAGTACCGCGCTCCGCGTACCGCGCACGGGGTACCGAGCAGCCGACCGCCCGCCGACCGCCTCGAAGGCGGTCGGCGGGCGGTCGGCTTTTCGGACGACTGTCAGCGCAGGCCGGTGGAGCGGCGCAGGGCCGCCTGGATCAGACTGTCCACCAGCTCCGGGTACTCGATGCCCGTCTTCTGCCACATCAGCGGGTACATGGAGATCGGCGTGAAGCCCGGCATCGTGTTGATCTCGTTGATGACGAAGGTGCCGTCCTCGGTGAGGAAGAAGTCGGCGCGCACCAGGCCCTCGCAGGACGCGGCCTCGAAGGCCTCGATCGCGAGCCGCTGCACCTCGGCGGTCTGCTCCGGGGTGAGCGGGGCGGGCACGATCCCGGAGGCGGAGTCGATGTACTTCGCCTCGAAGTCGTAGAAGTCGTGGCTGGACACCGGCGGGATCTCGGCGGGGACGCTCGCGCGCGGCCCGTCCTCGAACTCCAGGACTCCGCACTCGATCTCGCGGCCGCGCAGCAGCGCCTCCACGATGATCTTCGGGTCGTGGCGCCGGGCCTCCTTGACCGCGGCGTCCAGGCCGGAGGCGTCGTCGACCTTGGTGATGCCGATGGACGAGCCGGCGCGGGCGGGCTTGATGAACAGCGGCCAGCCGTGCTCGGCGGCGAAGTCCAGGATCCTGCCCGTGGCCGCGTCCCGGTCGGCCTCCCACTCGCGGGGGCGGATGGTCACGTACGGGCCGACGCGCAGCCCGAAGGACGTGAACACCCGCTTCATGTAGTCCTTGTCCTGGCCGACGGCCGAGGCGAGGACGCCGGAGCCGACGTACGGGATGCCGGAGAGCTCCAGGAGGCCCTGGAGGGTGCCGTCCTCGCCGTACGGGCCGTGCAGGACGGGGAAGACGACGTCGACCTCGCCCAGGGCCTTGGGGACGGCGCCCGGTTCGGTGTAGACGACCTGGCGGCTGGCGGGGTCGACCGAGAGCACGACGGCGCCGTCCTCGGAGTCGGCGAGCTCCTCGACACTCGGGAGCTTGCGGTCGGCGATGGCCATCCGCTCGGGCTCGTCGGCGGTCAGCGCCCATCGGCCGTCCGTGGTGATGCCGATGGGCAGCACCTCGTACTTGGAGCGGTCGATGGAGCGCAGCACGGCGCCCGCCGTGACGACCGAGATGGCGTGTTCCGAGCTGCGGCCGCCGAACACGACGGCCACGCGGGGCTTGCGGCCCTGCTGCTCAGGGGTCTGGGGGAGGTTCTCGCTGCTCATATCGCCACGAGAGTACCCGCTCATGCGTCCGGAAAGGAGCTAGCGACGTTCCGGTTTGGCGCTGCGGCTCATCAGTTCCTTCAGCGCGACCAGCGTCGGCTTGCCGTGGTGGACGATGTCCACCACGGTGTCGGTGATGGGCATGTCGACCCCGTGGCGGCGGGCCAGATCCGCCACGGACTGGCAGGACTTGACGCCCTCGGCGGTCTGCTTGGTGACCGCGATGGTCTCCTCCAGGGTCATCCCGCGGCCGAGGTTGGTGCCGAAGGTGTGGTTCCGGGAGAGCGGCGAGGAGCAGGTGGCGACCAGGTCGCCGAGGCCCGCGAGGCCGGAGAAGGTGAGCGGGTCGGCGCCCATCGCCACGCCGAGGCGGGTCGCTTCGGCGAGTCCGCGGGTGATGAGCGAGCCCTTGGTGTTGTCGCCCAGGCCCATGCCGTCCGCGATGCCGACGGCGAGGCCGATGACGTTCTTGACGGCGCCGCCGAGCTCGCAGCCGGTGACGTCGGTGCTCGTGTACGGGCGGAAGTACGCGGTGTGGCAGGCGGCCTGGAGGCGCTGGGCCACGCTCTCGTCCACGCAGGCGACGACCGAGGCGGCGGGCTGGCGGGCGGCGATCTCGGCGGCCAGGTTGGGGCCGGTGACCACGGCGATGCGCTCGGCGGGGACCTTGGCCACCTCCTCGATGACCTCGCTCATCCGCTTGGCGGTGCCGAGTTCGATGCCCTTCATCAGGGAGACGAGCACGGTGTCGGGGGCCAGCAGGGGCGCCCACGCGGCGAGGTTCTCGCGCAGGGTCTGGGACGGGACGGCGAGGACGGTGAAGTCCGCGCCGGCCGCGGCCTCGGCCGGGTCGGTGGTGGCCCTGAGGTTCGCGGGGAGTTCGACGCCGGGGAAGTAGTCCGGGTTGGTCCGGCCGGTGTTGATGGCGTCGACCACCTCCTGGCGGCGGCCCCACAGCGTCACCTCGCAGCTGGCGTCGGCGAGGACGATGGCGAAGGCCGTGCCCCAGGAGCCTGTTCCGAAGACGGTCGCCTTCACGGGACGTGTCACTTGTTGCCCTCCCCTGCGGCCTTGCGCCGCTGTTCCGCCCTGGCGTTGCGATGGTCGTACGGCTGCTCGGGCGCGGTCTCGCCGCGCACCTCCTCCAGCAGGCCGGTGATGGCCGCCATGATGACCTCGGTGACCTCCCGCAGGACGTCCGGGGTGGGTTCCCGGTCGTAGAAGGCGGAGAGGTCCACCGGCGGTCCGGCGAGCACCTGGAGGGTCTTGCGCGGGAAGAGCCGGACCTTGTCCTCCTTGGCGTAGGGGGGCATCGCGAGGTTCGCGCCCCACTGGGCCACGGGGATGACGGGTGCCCTGGTGATCAGCGCCACGCGGGCGGCGCCGGTCTTGCCGGCCATGGGCCACATGTCGGGGTCGCGGGTGAGGGTGCCCTCCGGGTAGAAGGCCACGCATTCACCGCGCTCGATCGCGTCCACCGCGGCCCGGAATGCGTCCAGGGCGTTGGTGCTCTCCCGGTAGACGGGGATCTGGCCGGAGCCGCGCAGGATCGACCCGACAATAGGGACCTTGAAGAGGGCGGCCTTCGCGAGCAATCGGGGCACTCGGCCGGTGTTGTACTGGAAGTGCGCGTAGGAGAGCGGGTCCAGATACGAGTTGTGATTGACGGCGGTGATAAAGCCGCCCTCGGCCGGAATGTGCTCCATTCCCCGCCAGTCCCGCTTGAAGAGCACTACCAGCGGCGGTTTTGCGATGACCGCCGCCAGGCGGTACCAGAAGCCGATTCTGCGGCGGGACACTCGGACACCTTTCCTCTGGACCGGTGGGCTGGGGTACCTCCCAGCGTCGGCTGGGGAGTCTGGGCACCTCGTCGGCCGGACAAGTGTCGCCCCGGGGCCGGTCTCTGTCGAGAACACCGTACGCCCCGCTCACGCCACCGGGCTCCCGGGTCGCCCGGGGGGAGGCGACAATGGGCCGACACATGACCCGGCCATGACCTGACCATGGTCCGGGGTTGGGCCGGAGCGCGCCGCAGGGAAGGGGTCCGTCACGAACGCCGTCTGGAGTCTGGTGGTCCCGCTGAAGCCTCTGGCGGTGGCCAAGAGCCGTCTCGCGGCGGCCGTGGGCGCCTCGCGTCCCGGGCTCGCGCTGGCCTTCGCGCAGGACACCGTCGCCGGGGCCCTGGCCTGCGCGGCGGTCGCGGATGTGGTGGTCGTCACGGACGACGCGGCGGCCGGTGCGGAACTGTCCCGGCTGGGCGCGCGGATCGTGCCGGACGCCCCGGCGGCCGGGCTCAACGCGGCGCTGGCCCACGGGGCGCGGGCGGCGCGGTCGGGGCGGCCCGGTGCCGCGGTCGCCGCGATGAACGCCGATCTGCCGGCGCTGCGGCCCCCCGAATTGCTACGCGTGCTCGAAAACGCCTCGGTATTTCCGCGGGCATTTCTGGCGGATGCGGCCGGAATCGGGACGACCTTGCTTTCCGCCGCGCCGGACGTGGAATTGGCGCCCTCCTTCGGGGGGCCGTCACGGGCCAGACATTCGGCCTCGGGGGCGGTGGAAATCGCTCTGGCGGACGTCGACAGCGTGCGCCGGGACGTGGACACGGCGGCCGATCTGCGCACCGCGCTCACCCTCGGCGTGGGGCGCCACACCGCCCGATACAGTGCCCGTATGCAGGCGACCGCGTACACGTACGACTCCGAGACCCGCAGCGGCAGTGTGCTGCTGGACGACGGCACCCCGGTGCCCTTCGAGGCCCCGGCCTTCGACGCGGGCGGCCTGCGTCTGCTGCGGCCCGGGCAGCGGGTGCGGATCGAGACGGACGGCGAGGGCGCGGGCCTGCGGATCACCCTGGTGACGCTGCAGACCTTCTGACCGCCCGGCCGTTCGGCCGCCCGGCCGTCTGACCTGCGACGGAACGCACCGCGGGCCGGCTTCCCCAGCAGGGGGAAGCCGGCCCGGCGTGTGTGACCCGTACCCCTACTTCTTGCGGGCCGTGGTCTTCTTCGCGGTGGCCTTGCGCGTCGCCGTCTTCTTGGCGGGCGCCTTCGTCGCGGCGGTGACCTTCTTGGCCGCCGGGGCGGTCTTCTTCGCGGCGGCGGTGGTCTTCTTCGCCGTGGGCGTCGTCTTCTTGGCGGTCGCGGTCGTCTTCTTCGCGGTGGCCGTGGCCTTCTTCGCCGTGGGCGTGCTCTTCACCGCCGCCTTCTTGGCGGTCGCGGTGGCCTTCTTCGCCGTCGCCTTCTTTGCGACCGTGGTCTTCGCCGCGGCCTTCTTGGCGGTGGTGGCCTTCTTCGCCGCGGCCTTCTTGACCGTCGCGGAGGCACCACCCGTAAGGCTGCCCTTGGGCGCCTTCTTCACGGAGACCTCGCCACCCTTGGGGAGCTTCTTGGTGCCGCTGACCAGGTCTTTGAAGCCCTGGCCGGCACGGAAGCGGGGCACAGAGGTCTTCTTGACCCGGACGCGCTCACCCGTCTGCGGGTTACGGGCGTAACGGGCCGGACGGTCGACCTTCTCGAACGAGCCGAAGCCCGTGACCGAGACCCGGTCGCCCGCGACGGTAGCGCGGACGATCGCGTCCAGTACCGCGTCGACAGCATCCGCGGCCTGCTGACGGCCGCCCAGCTTGTCGGCAATCGCTTCTACGAGCTGCGCCTTGTTCACGTCTTCCCCTTCGGAGACTTCGCCAGAACGAATGTGTTCAAGCTTATTTCGCACGTTAGGCGGATATATACCGCAAATCAAACACGAAACGGGCTAATCACCCTAGTGCCGCAACGCTGTAGGCCGTTACGGAGTTCCTTCGCATCAGTCGCCTTCAGGGAATCGACCCTCGTCGAGGTCCTTCATCAACCTGTCCAGGCGCCTTGCCGCATCGGCGAGATCATGCTTCGCCGCGGCCGTGACGACCAACAGCTTCCGGGACAGCGCCATCCTTACGCCCTCCGGGACTTGCAGTGAGCGCACCCGTGTGTGTGCTTCTTTCAACCGGTCCGCGACGAGTTCGTAGAGCTCGAGTTGACTGTCGCGTTCCATGCACAGATTGTGCCATCTGGGGCGAGTTGTCGCCTCACGGGGCCTCAACAAACGGCTGTGCCCCCCGCCGGAGGGCGGGGGGCACAGTGTTGTCGATGTGATCACCCGAAGGTGAATAAGCGCTGATCAGGCAGGAATCAGGCCTGAATCGTGCGCGGCTTGAAGGTGGGTCGGGCGCTTTCGTACGTGGCGATGTCCGCTTCGTTCTGAAGGGTGAGCGAGATGTCGTCCAGGCCCTCCAGCAGACGCCAGCGGGCGTTGTCGTCGAGTTCGAACTCCGCGACGACGCCTTCCGCTCGCACCTGGCGGTCGACCAGGTCGACGGTGATCTCGGCGGCCGGGTCGGCCTCCGTCAGCTTCCACAGCTGCTCGACGGTCTCCTGCGGGAGGACGACGGTCAGCAGGCCGTTCTTCAGCGAGTTCCCGCGGAAGATGTCGGCGAAGCGGGAGGAGATGACCGTCTTGAAGCCGAAGTTCTGCAGGGCCCAGACGGCGTGTTCGCGCGAGGAACCCGTACCGAAGTCGGGGCCGGCGACCAGGACGGTCGCGCCGGCGCGCTCCGGGCGGTTCGTGACGAACTCCGGGTCCTTGCGCCAGGCCTCGAAGAGCCCGTCCTCGAACCCGTCGCGGGTGATCTTCTTCAGCCAGTGGGCCGGGATGATCTGGTCGGTGTCGACGTTGCTGCGGCGCAGCGGGACGGCCCGGCCGGTGTGGGTGGTGAAGGCTTCCATGGTTCAGACTCCGGCGGTCGCGTCGGCGGCGGACAGGTCGGCGGGCGAGGCCAGATGGCCCAGCACCGCGGTGGCGGCGGCCACCTGCGGGGAGACCAGGTGGGTGCGCCCGCCCTTGCCCTGCCGGCCCTCGAAGTTGCGGTTGGAGGTGGACGCGGAGCGTTCACCGGGAGCCAGTTGGTCGGGGTTCATGCCCAGACACATCGAACAGCCCGCGTGCCGCCACTCGGCGCCGGCCTCCTTGAAGACCTTGTCCAGACCCTCTTCCACGGCCTGCAGGGCGACCCGGACCGAGCCCGGGACGACCAGCATCCGTACGCCGTCGGCGACTTTGCGGCCCTCGACGATGCCGGCGACGGCGCGCAGGTCCTCGATGCGGCCGTTGGTGCAGGAACCTACGAAGACGGTGTCGACCTTGATGTCCCGCAGCGGCTGTCCGGCGGTCAACCCCATGTACTCCAGGGCCTTTTCGGCGGCCAGGCGCTCCGAAGCGTCCTCGTACGAAGCCGGGTCGGGGACGTGGGCCGACAGCGGCGCGCCCTGGCCCGGGTTGGTGCCCCAGGTGACGAAGGGGGACAGCGCGGTGCCGTCGATGACGACCTCCGCGTCGAAGACCGCGTCGTCGTCCGTGCGCAGGGTCTTCCAGTACTCGACCGCCGCGTCCCAGTCC
Organism: Streptomyces sp. NPDC040545; assembly: GCF_055595065.1. Lineage (NCBI taxonomy): Bacteria > Bacillati > Actinomycetota > Actinomycetes > Kitasatosporales > Streptomycetaceae > Streptomyces > Streptomyces sp. NPDC040545. The sequence goes on along the minus strand of NZ_JBVIWA010000018.1, from coordinate 17,523 downwards.
TTGTCCGTGGGGGCGTGGTCACGGCCCTGCAGGTAGTCGAAGGTGGTCTGATCAGGGGCGATCATGCCCGCACGGGCACCGGCCTCGATCGACATGTTGCAGATGGTCATGCGGGCTTCCATCGACAGCTTCTCGATGGCCTCGCCCCGGTACTCCAGGATGTAGCCCTGGCCGCCGCCGGTGCCGATCCTGGCGATGATCGCCAGGATCAGGTCCTTGGCGGTGACGCCCTCGGCCAGCGCGCCGGTGACGGTGATCGCCATCGTCTTCGGGCGGGCCAGCGGCAGCGTCTGGGTGGCCAGCACGTGCTCGACCTGGCTCGTACCGATGCCGAAGGCCAGCGCGCCGAAGGCGCCGTGCGTGGAGGTGTGCGAGTCGCCGCAGACCACGGTGGTGCCGGGCTGGGTCAGACCCAGCTGCGGTCCCACGACGTGGACGACGCCCTGCTCCACGTCGCCCAGCGAGTGCAGGCGCACGCCGAACTCGGCACAATTCGCCCGCAGCGTCTCCAGCTGGGCGCGGGAGACCGGGTCGGCGATCGGCTTGTCGATGTCGATGGTGGGGGTGTTGTGGTCCTCGGTCGCGATGGTGAGGTCGAGGCGTCGGACCTTGCGGCCGGCCTGACGCAGTCCTTCGAAGGCCTGCGGGCTGGTCACCTCGTGCAGCAGGTGCAGATCGATGAAGAGGAGGTCGGGCTCGCCTTCGGCGCGCCGGACGACATGGTCGTCCCAGACCTTCTCCGCGAGTGTCCTACCCATCGCTTTCCCTCCGGCCGGCCGGTTGTGCCGGCGCTTCATAGAGATCTTGTGCGCCGTGCCGCCCGTACCCCACGTCCCGGACGACGGCTCGGACCCAGTGGTTCGTGGACCCGCACATACAGACTCGCTGGTTCTTGGAAAAATTGAACTTGCGTTTCACAGTGTGAGACGCGAATATCGTTTCATGGACAACTCTAGCGGCGTCGGCGTTCTCGACAAGGCAGCTCTGGTATTGAGCGCACTGGAGTCCGGTCCGGCCACCCTCGCCGGGCTGGTCGCGGCGACAGGGCTCGCACGACCCACGGCACATCGCCTTGCCGTGGCACTGGAACACCACCGGATGGTGGCGAGGGACATGCAGGGCCGGTTCATCCTCGGACCGCGGCTGGCGGAGCTCGCCGCCGCGGCCGGCGAGGACCGCCTGCTGGCCACGGCGGGACCGGTACTCACCCACCTCCGTGACGTGACGGGAGAGAGCGCGCAGCTCTACCGCCGTCAGGGAGACATGCGCATCTGCGTGGCGGCCGCGGAGCGGCTGTCGGGCCTTCGGGACACCGTCCCGGTGGGCTCGACGCTTCCGATGAAGGCCGGTTCGGCCGCGCAGATCCTGATGGCCTGGGAGGAGCCCGAGCGGCTCCACCGCGGTCTTCAGGGCGCGCGCTTCACGGCGACGGCGCTCTCGGGCGTCCGGCGTCGCGGCTGGGCGCAGTCGATCGGCGAGCGGGAGCCCGGCGTGGCCTCCGTGTCGGCGCCGGTGCGCGGGCCGTCGAACCGCGTGGTGGCCTCCGTATCGGTCTCCGGACCGATCGAGCGGCTGACCCGCCACCCGGGCCGGATGCACGCCCAGGCCGTCATCGACGCGGCCGCCCGGCTCACGGAGGCCCTGCGCCGCTCGGGCTGAGCCCCTTCGGGCCCACAGGGCCTTTTCCCCCGCCCGTCCCCCGGGCCCGGGGGCGCGTACGACGCCGCACACGTCCTGACACGCGCCTTCGGGCCCGTTACTTATCTGTGCGCCGGCATATACGAAAGAGGCCCTCCGCGATGAACGCGGAGGGCCTCTTCGATGCGTACCCCCGACCGGATTCGAACCGGCGCTACCGCCTTGAGAGGGCGGCGTGCTAGGCCGCTACACAACGGGGGCTAGCTGGTGCTGCTGTTACTGCGCTGGGCTACCAGGACTCGAACCTAGAATAAGGGAACCAGAAACCCTCGTGTTGCCAATTACACTATAGCCCAAAGTGGTCTAGACCAGACCAGTACCCCCGACCGGATTCGAACCGGCGCTACCGCCTTGAGAGGGCGGCGTGCTAGGCCGCTACACAACGGGGGCCCTAGCGATCCTGCTTCGAGACGTCCGGGTGCGACCCAAGAGATCTCGCGGGAAGGATCTGTACCCCCGACCGGATTCGAACCGGCGCTACCGCCTTGAGAGGGCGGCGTGCTAGGCCGCTACACAACGGGGGCAAAGCACTGCGTTACTGCTGCACTGCGCTGGGGTACCAGGACTCGAACCTAGAATAAGGGAACCAGAAACCCTCGTGTTGCCAATTACACTATACCCCACCAAAAGTCAACCCCTTGCGGGGGCTTTTCTTTGGGTGGCGCCTCCGTCCGGCCTCTCGGCCCGCTCCGGCGGCGCAGAAAGAACATTACCGGATGCCTGACCGTGCTCCAAAACGGGTATCCCGTGCCAGCAGCTGAGGGAGCTGGTCAAGGCCCTCGATGCGGTGCGCGCCGTCGGGCCCGGGGCCGCGGCCGCCGTCGCGGTCGATCCAGACGGCCGTCAACCCGGCGTCACGCGCTCCCCTTGCGTCGATCTCCGGCTGGTCCCCCACGTACGCCACCTCGCCGGGCGGCAGCCCGAGCGCCTCGCACGCGGCCAGGAAGGCCCCCGCCTCGGGCTTGCTGATCCCGAGTTCGACGGCGCAGACCAGCACCTCGAAGCGGTCGCGGAGCCCGAGGTCGCGCAGCTTGGGGTCCTGGTTGGCGAGGGAGGAGTTGGAGAGCACCCCGTGCCGGTAGTCGGCCGCGAGGGCGTCGAGGGCGGGCACCACGTCGGGGAAGACGCTCCAGCCGGCCTTGTAGTGCTCCACGTACCGGTCGAACCAGGCGTCGGCCTCGTCCGCGGTCATCCCGGGCTCCTCCAGGAATTCCCGCACCCGCTCCTGCCGCTGCCCCTGGAAGGTGCCCTCGCCGGCCGCGAAGCGCGCCCAGTGCCGGTCGGTGATCTCCCGCCACAGCGCGAGCGCCTGCGCGGGGGTCCCGTACCGGTCCGCCAGACCCGCGGCTTCCACCTGCCTCGCCAGCCCGGCGGCGTCGGCCCCCGTGTAGTCGAAGAGGGTGTCGTCGATGTCCCAGAGAACCGCTCGGATGACCATGCCCCAAGTATGCGAAACCCCTGTGGACCATGTCTCACGGACGCAAGAAATGGAATTCAGTTCTCCATTTTCATTTCCCCTGACCTCGGGGTCCGACCGCAGCGGCTACACACAGCCGGAACGGGCCGAGGTGGCAACTGCCGTGCTCGCCGTGTTCGTTCCGGCCGGACGCCTGGCACAGGGAGCGCCGCAGGAGGACGCGGCGCGACCGCGGACGCCGGCCCCGTACAGCGCGGCGCCGCGACCTCCGGGGTCGATCCCGGAAAGAGGGGCCCGGGTCGGTCGATTCTGGATTTCCGCAGGGATTCCGAACACTCGCGGGCCGTCGGGGCGTGCAGGAAAAGGGCTGCTGTACGCGTCCGGTTCATTGCAGAGGCGGAAATCCCGCTCGGACCTCGGAGCCCGGACCACAGAACTCAGGCCCGGACCCCTGGCAACTGCCTCGGGGTCCGGGCCTGGTCTTCGTACGGGAGCGGTCAGGCGGCGAGCTTGGCCAGCGCCGCGTCGATACGGGCCAGCGAGCGCTCCTTGCCCAGGATCTCCAGGGACTCGAAGAGCGGCAGGCCGACCGTGCGGCCGGTCACGGCCACGCGGACCGGGGCCTGGGCCTTGCCGAGCTTGAGGCCGTGGGCCTCACCGGCGGTCAGGACGGCCTGCTTGAGCGACTCGGGGTCGGCCCAGTCCGCCGACTCCAGGTTGGCGCGCGCCGTGGTGAGCAGTGCGGCCGGCTCGCCCTTCATCGCCTTGTCCCACGAGGCCTGGTCCTCCACCGGCTCCTTCAGGAACAGGAAGTCGACGTTGGCCGTGATGTCCGACAGGACGGTCACCCGGGTCTGGGCGTACGGGGCGATCCGCGCCCAGGCCTCGGCGTCGAAGTCCTCGGGGGCCCAGTTGGCGTGCGGGGCCTGCAGCCACGGGGCGCAGGCGTCCGCGAAGGCCTTCGGGTCCAGCAGGCGGATGTGATCGGCGTTGATCGACTCGGCCTTCTTCAGGTCGAAGCGGGCCGGGTTCGCGTTCACGCCGTCGATGTCGAACTTCGAGACCATCTCCTCGATCGAGAAGACGTCCTGGTCCTTGGAGAAGGACCAGCCGAGGAGCGAGAGGTAGTTCAGCAGCCCCTCGGGGAGGAAGCCGCGCTCGCGGTACAGGTTGAGCGAGGCCTCGGGGTCGCGCTTGGAGAGCTTCTTGTTGCCCTCGCCCATCACGTACGGCAGGTGGCCGAAGGCGGGGGTGCTCTTGGCGACGCCCAGTTCGATCAGCGCCGCGTAGAGGGCGATCTGGCGGGGGGTCGAGGACAGCAGGTCCTCGCCGCGCAGGACGTGCGTGATCTCCATCAGCGCGTCGTCGACCGGGTTGACCAGCGTGTAGAGCGGGGCGCCGTTGGCCCGGACGATGCCGAAGTCCGGCACGTTCTCCGGGGTGAAGGTCAGCTCGCCGCGCACCAGGTCGGTGAAGGTGATCGGCTCGTCCGGCATCCGGAAGCGGACGATCGCCGGGCGGTGCTCGCCCTGGTACGCCTCGACCTGCACGGGGGTGAGCTCGCGGCAGTGACCGTCGTACCCGGAGGGCTTGCCGGCGGCGCGGGCGGCCGCGCGGCGGGCGTCGAGCTCTTCGGTGGAGCAGTAGCAGTGGTACGCGTAGCCGCCGTCGAGCAGCTTCTTCGCGACGTCCGCGTAGATGTCCATGCGCTCGGACTGGCGGTACGGGGCGTGCGGGCCGCCGACCTCGGGACCCTCGTCCCAGGTGAAGCCGAGCCAGCGCAGCGAGGCGAGCAGCTGGTCGTAGGACTCCTCGGAGTCACGGGCCGCGTCGGTGTCCTCGATGCGGAAGACGAACGTACCGCCGTGGTGGCGGGCGAACGCCCAGTTGAAGAGTGCGGTCCGGACCAGGCCCACGTGGGGGTTGCCGGTCGGGGAGGGACAGAAACGTACGCGGACAGGTCCGTTAACCACGCTTGATCACCTTGTTGGTGAGAGTGCCGATGCCTTCGATGGTGACGGCGACCTCGTCGCCGACGTTGAGGGGGCCGACTCCGGCCGGGGTCCCCGTGAGGATGACGTCGCCGGGCAGCAGCGTCATGGCCTCGGAGATGTGGACGATCAGGTCCTCGATGGAGCGGACCATGTCGCTGGTGCGGCCGAGCTGGCGCTGTTCGCCGTTGACCGTGCACTGGATGGTCAGGTCGCTCGGGTCCAGGTCGGTCTCGATCCAGGGGCCGAGGGGGCAGGCGCTGTCGAAGCCCTTGGCCCGGGCCCACTGCTTCTCCCGCTGCTGGACGTCGCGCGCGGTGACGTCGTTGGCGCAGGTGTAGCCGAGGATGACGTCCTTGACCCGCTCCTTGGGGACCTCGCGGCACATGCGGCCGATGACCACGGCGAGCTCCGCCTCGTGGTGGAGGTCCTGGGAGAAGGAGGGGTACGTGATCGGGTCGCCCGGGCCGACCACCGAGGTGGAGGGCTTGAAGAAGGTGATCGGGGCGTCGGGACGGCCTTGATCGTCAAAGATGGCGTTGCCGAGCTCCGCCGCGTGCTCCGCGTAGTTGCGGCCGATGGCCACGACCTTGTTCGGGAGCACGGGCGGCAGCAGCCGGACCTTGCTCATCGGGACCTTCGTACCCGAGAGCTCGAAGTCCGCGAAGGGGATGCCCTTGATGATGTCGAGGACGAGCGTGGAGTCGTCGCCGGGGGCGCCGTCGCCCTCGACCGCGCCGAACGCGACGTTGCCGTCGATCGAGAACCTGGCGATGCGCACCTGTTGCGTCTGCCCCTCTGTATTTCCGCTGGCTGGAGTCTGCGGACCCCAGGCTAACGCGGCGGGCAGCGGCGCTTCACGTTCTTGGGGGGTGGCTACTCCGCGGCGGCGGCGACCGGCACGTTCATCAGGACGGTGCGGCGCGGGTTCGCGGTCTGCGTCGGCAGCTCGACGGCGTGCTCCGGGGTGGCCGGTGCCGCCTGCAGGTCCTCGGCGTCCTTGAGGTGCGCGAGGGTCGTGCGGCGGGGGTTGGCTATGTTGCGGAACATCGTCGTCGTCTTCATCGGAGTTCGGGGTCCTCGGTTCGATCTATGGATGTCGGTTGTCGTATGCACCAACCCTGGCGCCAACCCTTTAAGGGGCAAGGCTAAACATCTGAATCCCCCGGCGAACCAGGAAGTAATGGCCACGGCTGTGTGAGTTTGCTCACCCTTGACCCGACATTACCGGCATAATGGACAGTCAATTTCACCCCCCGAAACGGACATTGCGCCACTGAATGCGCCATTCCGCTCCTGATCATCTCGACTGGGACACCTTGACGGCCACGTTGTTTGGATGGCGTAAGTCCGGTTTCTACCGAATGCAGTCGCACATCGTGTAGCCCATCTATCACAAGCCGTAACCGACTCTCCGGCCCGACACTCGCACCTTGTTGGAGATCCTCCACTGTGCTGGAATTCGCGGGACCGCCGCGGGAATGAGCCGGCGCGCAGGTGGCGCGACACCGCGCCGAGCGCGGTGGCAAAGAGAGGAAGACGCGCCGGTCACCGACGACCACCATGGGGCGGCAAGTGCCCCACGACTCGACACCGTCCCACCGGTCTCCCGGCGGGACGCCTGGTCCAGAGGTTGCGACGCTAGTGCAGGGACGATTCAAGAGGGATGGCAGCGCTGCGGCGGAGCAGGAGCCGCGCGGCGGGACCGACCGTGGCTCCTCGCCCCAGCACGCCCAGAACCGCGGGCCGGCTGTCGAAGGCGCAGGCCCCGACACCTCCGCCGCGGTGAAGGCGAAGGGCCGTGGGAAGTCCGTGAAGGCCAGGGTCAAGGCGAAAGCCGGATCCCCCGCGCCTGCCGGACCGGCTGAGCAGGACGAGGCGATACCGAAGGCCCCGAACGGGCCCGGTTCTCGTCTCGCCATGCAGAACTGGCGCATCAGTACGCGACTGGTGTCGCTGCTGACCCTGCCGGTCGTCGCCGCCACCACGCTCGGTGGTTTCCGTATCAACGACTCGCTCAACGACATCGCACAGCTGGAGCACATGCAGCTGCTGACGACGATGACGCGACAGGCCACCAACCTGGCCGCCATGCTCCAGGAGGAGCGCGACCTCTCCGCAGGTCCGCTCTCCCTCTCCAGGGGCAAGACGACCAGCAGTGTCGACGTCGTCCGTCAGCAGACGGACACCGCTGCCAAGGCCTTCGCCGCCGCGACCGACAAGGTCGACAGCACGGGCGCGAAGGACGACACGCTCCGGTCGATCCGTAACAACGTCCTGCAGATCGGCCGTCAGCTCACCAACATCGAGACGATCCGCACCCGGGCGTACGTCAACGGCGCCCAGCAGACCGTCAGTGAGTACAACGCGGTCATCGTCTCGCTGCTTTCGCTCTCCCAGGACATGGCGCAGGCCACCTCCAACCCGGAGATGATCAAGCGTACCCGTGCCCTGGCCGCGTTCTCCGCCGCCAAGGAGTACGCCTCCATCCAGCGCGCGATCATCGCCGCCTCGCTCCCCGACACCAACGAGCGCCAGGGTGAGCTGAAGGAGAACGACCGGCTCTACGCCCTCTCCGCCCAGAAGGGCGAGCAGCAGGCGAAGACGACCTTCGGACTCGTCTACCAGGGCCGGACCGAGGAGCTCCTCGCGGGTCTGGGTGACAGCAACTCCGAGATCTCCACCGCCGACGGCTACTCCCGCCGCGTCCTGGCCAGCCAGGACGCGTTCCTCCGGGAGAAGAACCGCTCCTGGCTCGACTGGTACGACGCCGACGGCACCAAGCTCCAGGCCATGAAGGTCATCGAGCTGACCCTGCTCGAGGAGATGGAGCAGAAGGCCCGTGAGCTGAAGAACGAGGCCCAGCAGGACGCCATCATCAACGGTGCCCTGATCCTCCTCGTCCTCGGTGTCTCCCTCGTCGGCGCCTTCGTCATGGCCCGCTCGATGATCCGCTCGCTGCGCCGCCTGCAGGACACCGCGACGCGCGTCGCGCAGGACCGGCTGCCCGAGCTCGTCAAGCAGCTCTCCGAGTCCGACCCACAGGACGTGGACACGTCCGTGGAGTCGGTCGGTGTGCACACCCGCGACGAGATCGGCCAGGTGGCCGCGGCATTCGACGACGTGCACCGCGAGGCCGTCCGACTCGCCGCCGAGCAGGCCCTCCTGCGAGGCAACGTCAACGCGATGTTCACCAACCTCTCGCGCCGCTCGCAGGGCCTCATCCAGCGTCAGCTCTCGCTCATCTCCGAACTGGAGTCGCGCGAGGCCGACCCGGACCAGCTGTCCTCGCTCTTCAAGCTCGACCACCTCGCGACCCGCATGCGCCGTAACGGCGAAAACCTCCTCGTCCTCGCGGGCGAGGAGCCGGGCCGCCGGTGGACCCGCCCCGTCCCGCTGGTCGACGTGCTCCGTGCCGCGGCCTCCGAGGTGGAGCAGTACGAGCGCGTCGAGCTGGCCTCGGTGCCCGGCACCGATGTCGCCGGCCGCGTGGTCAACGACCTCGTGCACGTCCTCGCCGAGCTGCTGGAGAACGCCACCTCGTTCTCCTCCCCGCAGACCAAGGTCAAGGTCACCGGTCACGCACTTCCCGACGGCCGCGTGCTCGTCGAGATCCATGACACCGGTATCGGCCTCTCCCCCGAGGACCTCGCCGCGATCAACGAGCGACTCGCGTCGCCGCCGACCGTGGACGTCTCCGTCTCCCGGCGCATGGGTCTGTTCGTGGTCGGCCGCCTGTCCCTGCGACACGGCATCCGCATCCAGCTGCGCCCCTCCGACTCGGGTGGTACGACGGCCCTCGTCATGCTGCCGGTGGACGTCGCCCAGGGCGGCAAGAAGCCGGCTCCGATGCCGGGCCAGGGCGGCCCCGGTGGCGCTCCGGGTGCTCCCGGTGCCCAGGGTGCCGTAGGCGGTCCGGCCGCACGTCCGTCCGTGGGCTCGGGCCCGCAGCGCGGTCAGGTCGCCGGTGGCGGCCAGCGCGCCGCTCTGCCGGGCCGCGACGGCCCCGGCCAGCGTCCGCAGGGCGGTCGCCCGCAGCAGGGTGGGCCCGGTGGCCGTCCGCAGCAGGGTCCGACCACCGCGGGTCAGGGCCAGGGTGCCTTCGGTTCCGGTGCGCCGCTGCCGGCGCGCGGTCCGGTCGCCAGCGCCGGGTTCGGCGGTGGCCCGCAGGCCCGTCCGGCTTCCGGTCCGACCGGATACCCGCAGGGCAACGGCTTCGAGCGACCCCAGCAGCCTCAGCAGCAGCAGCCCCAGCAGTCGCAGTCCCAGCAGCCGGCCCCGCCCGCGGCACCGGCTTCGAACGGACCCCGGCCGCAGCTGCCGCCGCGCGGTGGCGCTCCTCGTGCGGAGCTCCCCGGCCCGCAGACCACCAGCTGGGGCAGCGACCAGGCGCGCGGTCACGACGAGCTGTCGGGCCCCGGCTCGACGGCCGAGTTCGCCCGCCCGGACTTCAACGCCCCGATGCCCCAGGCGGACGGCGGCAACAGCACGACCGGACAGTTCGAGCGTCCGGACGTGCGGGGCCCCATGAACCCGTCCTCCACCGGACAGTTCGAGCGCCCGGGCTACCAGCCCCAGCGTCCCGGCGGCCCCGGTGTCGGCGGCTACGCCCCCCAGCAGCCCCAGCAGCCCCAGGCTCAGGCTCCGCAGGCCGGCAACGGGTACGCACCCGCACCGGCCGCGCGTCCCGAGACCCCGCGGCTGCCGCAGGCCCACCGGCCGGAGGCACTGCCCCCGGCCCAGAGCTCCGGCGACGCCCGCAGCCCGATCTTCGACACCCTGGAATCGAACTGGTTCCGCGAGGAGGGGCAGCAGCCCCCCGCGCAGGGACCGGGCACGGCGATCCCCCAGCAGGGCCAGCAGTCCGCTCCGGCGGCTCCGCAGCAGCAGCCGCTGCCGCAGCGCGGGCAGGAGCAGGCGGCCGAGTCCGCCGTCACGGCGACCGGCACCACGCCGACCGTCAGCTGGCGGTCCTCGCCGAACGACGAGCTGATGCGGCAGGCCGAACGCGTGCGTCAGCCCGCCGCAGGCGGCATCACGACCTCAGGGCTGCCCCGCCGGGTCCCGCGGGCGAACCTCGTGGCCGGCACTGCGCAGCAGCAGACCGAGGCACAGGCGGGTCCGCAGGTCTCGCGGGCGCCGGACGACGTCCGCGGCCGTCTGACCAACCTCCGACGCGGTATCCAGCAGGGCCGTCAGGCCGGCAACAACGGACCGGCGACCGGCAGTTACCACATCGACCCCACTTACCAGCAGGAGCGTTAGTTGAGTTCGATGAGCCAGGCGGCACAGAACCTGAACTGGTTGATCACCAACTTCGTGGACAACACCCCCGGGGTGTCCCACACGGTGGTGGTCTCCGCCGACGGACTCCTTCTGGCGATGTCCGAAGGATTCCCCCGCGACCGCGCCGATCAGCTGGCGGCCGTGGCCTCCGGACTGACCTCGCTGACCGCCGGTGCCTCCCGTATCTTCGAGGGTGGCGCCGTCAACCAGACCGTGGTCGAGATGGACCGGGGTTTCCTCTTCCTCATGTCCGTCTCGGACGGATCCTCGCTGGCCGTACTGGCGCACCCCGAGTGCGACATCGGCCTCGTGGGCTACGAGATGGCTCTTCTGGTGGATCGCGCGGGCAGTGTCCTCACCCCGGACCTGCGCGCCGAACTCCAGGGAAGTCTGCTCGGCTGACTTCCCACTCTCCCGGCCGGACGGTACTACCGGCCGGGAGATCGGGGCCCCGCCCCGGAATCCAGTACGCCCGCCAGGCCGTCATCCCGTTCCCCCCACCGGCCGCCCCGTAAGACGGCACGCTGACCACTGCTGTCCAGCCCGGAGGATCAATGACCCCGCCCCCCGCCTACTCCGATTCGTACGGAGACTCGTACTCGGAAGGCGATCAGCCGCTGGTGCGTCCGTACGCGATGACCGGCGGCCGGACCCGGCCCCGCTACCAGCTCGCCATCGAGGCTCTGGTCAGCACCACCGCCGATCCGATGCACCTGTCCGGCCTGCTCCCGGAGCACCAGCGCATCTGCACGCTGTGCCGCGAGGTCAAGTCGGTCGCCGAGGTCTCCGCACTGCTGTCGATGCCGCTCGGTGTCGCCCGGATCCTCGTCGCCGACCTGGCGGAGGCCGGAATGGTGGCCATCCACCAGCCGGGCAATGGAGAGGCCGGCGGCACGCCGGATGTAACGCTGCTCGAAAGGGTGCTCAGTGGCCTTCGGAACATCTAGCGGAGCGGCTCCAGCTCGCTCCACCACCTCCGCGAAGATCGTGGTGGCGGGCGGCTTCGGCGTGGGCAAGACCACGTTCGTCGGAGCCGTGTCGGAGATCAACCCGCTGCGCACCGAAGCCGTGATGACCAGCGCCTCGGCCGGGATCGACGACCTCACCCACACCGGTGACAAGACGACCACCACCGTCGCCATGGACTTCGGCCGCATCACCCTGGACCAGGACCTGATCCTGTACCTCTTCGGTACGCCGGGCCAGGACCGCTTCTGGTTCATGTGGGACGACCTGGTCCGCGGCGCCATCGGTGCGATCGTGCTCGTCGACACGCGCCGCCTCGCCGACTGCTTCCCCGCCGTCGACTACTTCGAGAACAGCGGCCTGCCCTTCGTCGTGGCCCTCAACGGCTTCGAGGGTCACCAGCCCTACACGCCGGAGGAAGTCCGCGAGGCCCTGCAGATCGGCCCCGGTGCTCCGATCATCACCACCGACGCCCGCCACCGCGCGGACGCCAAGAGCGCGCTCATCACGCTCGTCGAGCACGCCCTCATGGCGCGGCTCAAGTAACACGGTTTCAGTTGTCGCGCGGGAGGGGCGGGCTGTGTCTTACGACACGGCCCGCTCCTGTCGTTCATAACGTTTCGACAGAGAATTACGGCCAATTGGCAACGGGGTGCGGTCGCCTGGTACCACTGCGCGCACAACTGCCCCCGCTTTTGCCGCAGGACGCTCTTTATGTCCGGTTTACGTAGGGCATAAGCTTCTGGGTACGGCCGGATTCAACTGTTTGGAACACGGCCGTTAACCGTGCTGGAATTCAACGAACTAGCTAGTAGCACCGCCGAGAGGTTGTTGGTCGAGTGAGGCGAAGCATCGCAAGCCCCGCGGATGAACCCGCGCGCGGCAACTTCACCCCGCCGCCGCGAGCGGCCGCGTCGCCCGTCGACGTGCCCGTGGACCCGCCCGCGAGCAGCGGGAGCAGCAGCAGGTTCTCGCCCCGCAACTGGCGTGTGCCGACCCGTCTGAACGCCATCCTGCTCGTGCCGGCCCTCGTGGGTCTGGTCATGGGCGGCTTCCAGGTGAAGGGCTCCATCGACACCTGGAACGAGGCCAAGGACGCCGAGAACATAGCCATGGTCGTCCAGGCGGCCTCGGGCTACAGCCAGGCACTGCTCAACGAGCGTGACCTGACCGCCGAGCCCCTCCTGAACGGCCAGACGAAGGACCCGAAGGTCCTCAAGGCCTACGCGGACACCGCCGCGGCCAAGGAGAAGTTCGACCAGGCCGTCAAGGACATGCCGAAGAACCTCGGCCTGGAGCGGCGCCTGGACCTCTTCCGCGCGGAGGAGCCCAAGCTCGACGCCGTACGCGACAAGGCGTACGTGGCGGCCTTGGAGAGCCCCAAGAAGAATCTGCCCACCGCGGCCGGGCCCATCCCGACCGAAGAGGGCTATGTGCTGGTCCAGCACTACCTCATGCAGTTCGCGAACGAGCTCGGTCTCGGCACCGGCAACGTGACCTCGTACGGCCGCATGGTCTACGCGATCCAGCTGGCCAAGGCTGCGAACTCGCTGCAGCGCGCCGTGGGTACGCACCTGCTGGTGCGCCCGAGCGCCGACGAGAACACCCGCAAGGCTCAGCTCGTCGCCTTCTCCTCCTACGCCTACCTCGAGGACATCGCCATCGGCGAGTACGTCGCGGCGGGTACCGAGGACGACGTGAACCGCCTCAAGGCGGTCATGGCCAAGAAGTCCGAGGAGGGCAAGGCCAAGATCGCCGACGCGAAGCACCAGGCCGAGCAGGCCGGTGTCCGCTTCACGCCGCCGCCGACGATCAACGACTCCGCGCTCGCCGGCATGACCGACGCGATCGCCAACAGCGAGAGCAAGAAGAAGCTCTCCGAGACCGGGGCGACCCCCGCGTTCTGGCAGGCCGCCGCCACCGCGAAGTTCGACGGTTACGACGAGGTCGAGAAGGAACTCCTCGACAAGGCCGTCAAGGACGCCGTCGCGGTCTCCGACGACGCCCGCACCGACGCCATCGTCAACGGCGCCATCGTGGTCGTGGCCCTGCTCGCCGCCTTCATCCTCGCCGGCATGATGGCCCGCCAGATGGGCCGCGCGATGGCCCGCCTGCGCGCCGCCGCCTTCGACATCGCCGAGCAGCGTCTGCCGATGCTCGTCGACCAGCTCTCGCGCACCGATCCCGGCAAGGTGGACACCCGTGTCCACCCGATCCCCATCGACTCCCAGGACGAGATCGGCGAGGTCGCCCGCGCCTTCGACCAGGTCCACCGGGAAGCGGTACGGCTCGCGGCCGAGCAGGCGCTCCTGCGAGGGAACGTCAACGCGATCTTCACGAACCTCTCCATGCGCAACCAGTCGCTGATCGAGGGCCAGCTGACCCTCATCACCGACCTGGAGAACAACGAGGCCGACCCGGACCAGCTGGAGAACCTCTTCCGCCTGGACCACCTGGCCACGCGTATGCGCCGCAACGGCGAGAACCTCCTCATCCTCGCGGGCGAAGAGCCGGGACGCCGCTGGGACCAGCCGGTCCCGCTCGTCGACGTCCTGCGCGCCGCCTCCTCCGAGGTGGAGCAGTACGAGCGCATCGAGCTCTCCGGTGTCTCGGAGGCCGAGATCCACGGCCAGGCCGTGACCGACCTCGTGCACCTGCTCGCCGAGCTCCTGGAGAACGCCACCACGTTCTCCTCCCCGCAGACCAAGGTCCGTGTCAACGCCACGCGTCTGCCCGACGGCCGCGTGATGGTCGAGATCCACGACAAGGGCATCGGCCTCACCGCCGAGGACTTCGCGGACATCAACCACAAGCTGGCCAACCCGCCGACCGTGGACGCCGCGATCTCGCAGCGCATGGGTCTGTTCGTGGTCGGCCGGCTGGCGGACCGCCACAGCATCCGCGTCCAGCTGCGCCCCTCGGGCGAGGCTGCCGGTACCACCTCGCTGGTCATGCTCCCCGACGCCATCACCCACGGTGGCGGTGGCGAGGGCATCCCGGACGACGACTTCACGGTCTCGCAGATCATCCCGGAGCAGCAGGCCCAGCAGGCCGCCCCGCTGCGCACCGCCGCCGAGCTCGGCTTCGACGACTCTCGGTACGAGCAGCAGGGCTCCGACGGCCTCGCCGCCGACCCGGTCGGCCGGTCCCTGGGACAGCAGGAGCGCCGGGCCGCACTGGCGGCCCAGGTGGGTTACCCGCAGGAACAGCAGCAGTACTCCGCCCAGGAGTATCCGGAACCTCAGCCGGAGCACGGGTACCAGGAGTACCAGGGCTACGAGCAGCAGTCCGAGCAGGCCTACGACACCTCCTACGAGGCCCAGCAGGCTCAGCAGGCACAGCAGGGCTACGAGGCGTACCCGCAGCAGGACTACGGCTATACGGAAGACGGTTACCCGGACCAGCAGCCGGCCGCTCAGGGCTACGACAATGGCTTCGAAGCCGGGTCGGGGCAGGCCGAATGGCCCGAACAGAACACCTATCCGGCTGCCTACCAGCAGGATTACGGGACTGAATCGGAATCCCAGGCCGTCCCCGAACCGGCTCCGGAGCGCGTAGGCTTCGACCGTCCGGGTGCCGCTGCCGACACCGGTCACGCGGTGACCGGAGCGGGCCTGCCGCGACGCGGCAGCCAGCAGCAGTGGCCGCCCGGGAAGCAGGAAGCGGAGTCCACCGGATCCCTCTTCGAACAGCGGTCGCCGCGTCAGCAGCAGCCCGCCGAAACGGAGCGGGCGCCGGAGGGAACTGAAGGCACCGCCGCCTGGCGTTCGCGCAACGACGAACGCTGGCAGCAGGCCGGAAAGCTCCGTGAGCCGAAGGCGGGCGGGGTCACCCCGTCCGGTCTCCCTCGGCGCGTGCCCAAGGCCAACCTGGTCGAGGGCGCAGCGGAGACGACCCCGCAGGGCGGCCCCCAGGTCTCCCGCGCTCCGGAGGACGTCCGCGGCAGGTTGAGCAACCTGCGGCGCGGTGTCCAGCAGGGACGCAGCGCGGGTTCTGAGCAGTCAAGTAACAGCTATGACCAGGAGCGTTAGTGTGAGCCCGATGAGCCAGGCGGCACAGAACCTGAACTGGTTGATCACCAACTTCGTGGACAACACCCCCGGGGTGTCCCACACGGTGGTGGTCTCCGCCGACGGCCTTCTTCTGGCGATGTCCGACGGATTTCCGCGCGACCGCGCCGATCAGCTGGCGGCCGTGGCCTCCGGACTGACCTCGCTGACCGCCGGTGCCTCTCGCATCTTCGAGGGTGGTGCCGTCAACCAGACCGTGGTCGAGATGGACCGGGGATTCCTTTTCCTCATGTCCGTCTCGGACGGTTCGTCCCTCGCGGTGCTCGCGCACCCGGAATGTGACATCGGCCTCGTGGGCTACGAGATGGCTCTTCTGGTGGATCGCGCGGGCAGTGTCCTCACCCCGGACCTGCGCGCCGAGCTGCAAGGAAGTCTTCTCAACTAGCAGACAGGCAGTGCGTTTCGCGCCATCGCACCATAGGGTGCGGTGGCGCGGTTCCACAGGGAGTACTGCGTACTTGGAGTCGGAGGAGGAAACGTGACAACACCCGGAGGACATCCTTATGGCGGCGCGCAGCAGCCGCAGGGTGGGCACGACCAGAACCGCTTCAACTTTCCCTCCGCACCGAGCCGGCCCGTGCAGGAGCAGAACCCCTACCAGCAGCAGCCGTACGGACAGCCCCAGCAGCCCCAGTACCAGATGCCTCAGCAGCCGCCTCCGCGCGCCGCGCGGCAGCCGGCGCCGAAGGCCCACAACCCGCTGGTGCGTCCGTACGCGATGACCGGCGGCCGTACTCGGCCGCGCTACCAGCTCGCCATCGAGGCGCTGGTCAGTACCACGGCGGATCCCGCGCGTCTGCAAGGGCAGTTGCCCGAGCACCAGCGCATCTGCCGTCTGTGCCAGGAGATCAAATCCGTCGCGGAGATCTCGGCACTTCTCTCCATTCCTCTTGGTGTCGCCCGCATCCTCGTCGCCGACCTGGCGGAGGCGGGCCTTGTCGCCATTCACCAGCCCGGCGGCGACGAGTCTGCCGGTGGCCAGCCAGATGTGACACTGCTCGAAAGGGTGCTCAGTGGACTTCGCAAGCTCTAACGGCGGAGCGGCTCCTGCTCGCTCCACCACCTCCGCGAAGATCGTGGTGGCGGGCGGCTTCGGCGTGGGCAAGACCACGTTCGTCGGCGCGGTCTCCGAGATCAACCCGCTGCGCACCGAAGCCGTGATGACCAGCGCCTCGGCCGGGATCGACGACCTCACCCACACCGGTGACAAGACGACCACCACCGTCGCCATGGACTTCGGCCGCATCACGCTCGACCAGGACCTGATCCTGTACCTCTTCGGTACCCCGGGCCAGGACCGCTTCTGGTTCATGTGGGACGACCTGGTCCGCGGCGCCATCGGCGCCGTCGTGCTCGTCGACACGCGCCGCCTCGCCGACTGCTTCCCCGCCGTCGACTACTTCGAGAACAGCGGCCTGCCCTTCGTCGTGGCCCTCAACGGCTTCGACGGGAACCAGGCCTACACGCCGGAGGAAGTCCGCGAGGCCCTGCAGATCGGCCCGGACGCCCCGATCATCACCACCGACGCCCGCCACCGCGCGGACGCCAAGAGCGCGCTCATCACGCTCGTCGAGCACGCCCTCATGGCGCGCCTGCGGTAGCAGCCCTGCCGTACCCGACAGGCCCCCGTGTCGCGACGCGGGGGCCTTCGCCATGGAGCGGCTCCTGCGTCTCCCTGGCGCCTGCGGAGCCTCGCGCGTACGGCGGCCCCCTGCGGGGGTACGCGGAAGGCCCCGCACCCTGGACGGGTGCGGGGCCTTCTGGGCTCGGGAACTCAGCCCTGCCAGCTGTGCGGGGCGCGGAAGCCGGGCGTGCGCTCCAGGCGGCGCCAGCCGGCCTGGCCGGGCAGGCGCACCGGGGTCTCGTCGGGCGTGGCGGCGGCGCGGGCGAGGAGGATCGCGGTGATGGCGGCGAGTTCCTCGGGGGCGGCGTTGCCCTTCTCGACCTTCAGCAGGGTGTCGGCGGTGATGCTCATGTGGTGGCAGGTCTCCTTCGCGGTTACTGCGGCGGGTTGCCGTGCTTGCGGGACGGCAGATCGGCGTGCTTGTTGCGGAGCATCGCGAGGGCGCTGACGAGGACCTCGCGGGTCTCGGCG
>NZ_JBVIWA010000017.1:0-191841 GCF_055595065.1 Streptomyces sp. NPDC040545 | reverse complement strand
GCGGCCAATACCGATATCCATGCGGGGATCACGACCGCGGTCATCGTGAACACCGCCATCGTCCTCGTCGGCACCCTCACCACCGTCCTCTTCCTGCGCACCAAGCAGCCCAGCTGACGAAGTGCGCACCTCCACTAAGGCAACTCCGCCTTGTGACAGCCCTGCCCCGGCCGCGAACGTTGGCCCCGGGCCCGGCGCGAGCGCCGGCTACCGATGGAAAGGAACCCCGATGGCCACACCCACCGTCGTCAGCTGGGAACAGGTGTCCGTGCCCACCCCGTCCGGGCGCCTTCCCGCCCGGGTGTACCGGCCCGGTAACGCTTCACCGCAGGGCTGGCTGGTGTGGGCCCACGGGGGCAGCTGGCGTGCCGGATCCGCCCAGGACTGGCACGGCGCCACCGCCGAACTCGCCCGCCACTCCGGCTTCGGCGTGGTGAGCGTGGACTACCGGCTGGCTCCCGACGTACGCCACCCGGCCATGGTCGAGGACATCCTGTCCACCCTGACCTGGGCCGGGGAACAGCAGGACGGGCCCGCCGGAGCCGTGCCCGTCCTCGCCGTCGGCGGGGACAGCGCCGGCGGCACCCTCGCCGCCTCGGCCGCCCTCGTCTGCCGCGACCGCGGGCTGCCGCTGGCCGCGCAGGTGCTGGCGTACCCGCCGCTGGACCCCGCCTGCGCGGCGGCCTCGTACCACCGCTTCCCGGACCTGTTCCCGACGGCCTCCTACCTGATGGCGGCCTGGCAGGACTACCGGCACCCCGGTCGGCCGGTCGCCGCGGACGGCACCCGGCTCCACAGCACCCCCTTCGAAGCCGCCGACCTGCGCGGACTCGCACCGGCCGTGATGGCCACCGGCGACCTCGACCCCGTCAGCGACGACGTGCACCACTACGGGCGCCTGTTGCGGGCGGCCGGGGTGGAGGTCGCCCTGCGGGAGTTCCGGCAGACGGGCCACGGGGCGTTCCTGCAGCCGGGCCGCGGCCCGGGCGGGCACCCGGCGGCGTCGATGCGCGGCTGGCTCGGGCTGGCCCTGCGCCGGCTGACCTCACCGAACGGCCCCGAAGCCGCACCCTCTTCCCTTACCTGGAGCTGATATGACCACCTCCGACGTCCCCAACCTCGACGCCCTGCTGCGCCACTTCGCCGATCTGCGCGACGGCATCCACGGCGGCTCCGTCTCCCGCCCCGACAAGGAGGAGCACTTCCGTACCGCCGCGCGCCTGCTGGACCCGTACGCCCGCCAGGCGCTCGGCGAGCTCAACGACGAACTGCTCCTCGGACAGGGCGTGATCGACGCCAGCGGCGTCCAACGAGCCGGCGACCGGAGCCTCTTCCACGCCTGGACCCTGTGGTGGGACGAGCAGTCGGCCGCCGACATCCCGCCCGTGACGCTGTACGCGCACTACGGAGCCTCCTTCCACCACCCGCACCTGCGGGGCGCGACGGTGTCCGAATGGCCGCTGAACGTCTTCGACGACGCACAGGCAGCCGCCGAACTGCCCACCCTGCGCGCGATCGCCGCCGCGGACCTCCACAACCTGGTCTTCGAACGGGACTTCAGGATCGTGCCCGCGACCATGGCGGGCGCCACCGGCCTCCCCGTCCACCAGCACTGAAAGGCGGCCCGTCATGACGAAGCTGCGACTGTCCGTACTCGACCAGACGCCGGTCGGCGAGGACCACACCCCGGACCAGGCGCTGCGCGCCTCCGTGGATCTCGCCCGCGCCGCCGAGGGCCTCGGCTACACCCGCTACTGGGTCGCCGAACACCACGACTCGCCCGGCTTCGCGAGCAGCGCGCCGGAGATCCTCGCGGGCACCCTGCTCGCCCACACCGCGCGGATGCGGATCGGGACCGGCGGGGTGCTGCTGCCCCGCTACGACCCGGCGAAGGTGGCCGAGGTGTTCGGCGTACTGGCCTCCCTGCACCCGGGACGGGTCGACCTCGGCATCGGCCGGGCCGGCGGCCCCGCCCGCGACTTCCCGCAGCGGCTGGCGCAGCTGCACGCACTGCTGGGGGAGGGCGGAGTCGTCCCGCACGCACCGGTCCCGCCGCAGATGTGGCTCCTGGGCGCGGGACGCGAGTCGGCGCGGCTGGCCGGGCTGCTGGGTACGGAGTTCGCGTTCGGGCACTTCTTCTCCCCGGCGGGCGGCCAGGAGGCCTTCGAGGAATACCGCGACCGGTTCCGCACCTCCACGGGCGACCGGCCGGGCGGCGCGCTTGCGGTACGCGTGGTGACGGCGGACAGCGCCGGCCGCGCCGAGGAACTGGCCCAGAGCCTGCTGCTGTGGCGCGCCCGCAAGGACCTCGGACAGGACGGCCCGCTGCCGTCGTACGAGACCACGCGCCGCCACCGCTGGACGGGCGCGGAACTGGAACGGGCCAAGGTGCACCGCACGGCCCTCGTTTCCGGAGCGCCGGAACAGGTGTCCGCGGTACTGACGGCCCTCGCCGGGAGCCACGGCGTGGACGAGCTGATCGTCAACACCCTGACCTGCGACCCGGCGGACCGACGGCGTTCCTACGAGCTGCTGTCCGAGGCTTTCGCCCTCCCGGGCCCCGATCCGCGATCCGCAGCTGCCGCGGTGGGCGTCTCCGGCCCGGCCCTCCGGGGTCAGGAGCGGTCGAGGCCCCAGGTCTGGAGCGCGTAGGCCCGGCCCTTCTCCTCGCCCGTGATCAACGGCACGTCGAGGAGACGGAAACCGGCCCGGGTGGCCACGCCGACGCTGGAGGCGTTCTCGGCCTCCAGCTCCAGGATCACCTGGTCCACCCCCAGCTGCTCGAAGGCATAAGCGGCCATCACCCGCACCGCGCGGGCGGCCAGACCCTGGCCCCGGTGCGCCGGACCGAGCGCGTATCCGAGCTCCGTGCCCTCGGGCGCGCGCTTGAGCATCACCTCGCCGAGCGGGGCGCCGCCGTCGACGGTGATGGCCAGCAGGACGGCCGTACCCTCCTGGCGCAGCTCCCGCGCCCGGTTCAGACGGTTGCGGGCGGCCTCGTCGTCGAAGGGGGAGACGATCGGCGTCCAGTACGCGACGTCCGGGTGGTCGAACAGCCCGGGCATCGACGCCAGGTCCGCCGCCGTCCAGTCGCGCAGGACCAGACCCTCGCCCGTCAGCTCCATCCGATCGGGAAAGGACGGCGTCGTGCTGCTCATGCGGGAGGACCTCCGTGATCGGTGCGGGACGAACCAAGATATCCGGCGACCGGTCATCGGTTCACCGGGTTATCCGCCCGGCGGTGCCCACGCGCCCGCTAGACCGCGTACCGGTCCGGGGCGAAGAGGGAAGGGTTCGCCGCGATCCAGTCCGAGGTGCGGCGCAGGCCCTCCTCCAGGCCGACCCGGGGCCGCCAGCCGGCCCAGTCACGGGCCCGGGAATTGTCCGACAACAGGCGCTGGACCTCGCTGCCCGACGGGCGCAGCCGGGTCGGGTCCACCACCACCTCCGCGTCCCGGCCGGAAGCCGCGATCAGGGCCTCGGCCAGGGCGCCGACCGAGATCTCCTCGCCAGTGCCGAGGTTGACCACCTCACCCAGCGCCCGGTCGCACTCCGCCACCGCCAGGAAGCCCTCCGCCGTGTCCGTCACGTACGTGAAGTCCCGGGTCGGCGTGAGCGAGCCGAGACGGATCTCCCGGGAGCCGGCGTGCAGCTGCGCCAGGATCGTCGGGATGACCGCGCGCGCCGACTGGCGCGGCCCGAACGTGTTGAACGGGCGCACCACCGTCACCGGGAGCTCGAAGGCGTGGTGGAAGGAGAGCGCCATCATGTCCGCGCCGATCTTCGACGCGGAGTACGGGGACTGCGGCTGCAGCGGGTGGCTCTCGGAGATCGGGGCGGTCAGCGCCGTCCCGTAGACCTCACTGGTCGACGTGTGCACCAGACGCCGTACGCCGTGGCGCCGGCAGGCCTCCGCCACGTTCTGCGTGCCCGTGACGTTCGTCTGCACGTACGCGCCCGGCGAGGCGTAGCTGTACGGGATCCCGATCAGCGCCGCCAGGTGGAAGACGGTGTCGCAGCCGGCCACCGCGTCGCTGACCCGGCCCGCGTCACGGACATCGCCCGCCCACATCTCCACCGGACCGTCCGGGTCGCCGAGGTAGCGCGCCAGGTGGCCCTTCTCGGCGTACGGCTTGTAGTGGACGAAAGCGCGCACCCTCGCCCCCCGCGACACCAGCAGGTCCACCAGGGTCGAGCCGATGAAGCCCTCCGCGCCGGTGACGAGGACGGTGCGGTCGGTCCAGCTGTTCATATGCGCTCCAGGTGAGGGGTGGGGACGAGGCCGGCGACGCGGAGGACTTCCGCGGCCAGCAGTTCGGCGGCCCGCGCGTGCGGGCCGGGGTCGGCGGCGCCGGCCATCGCCGACAGCCGGGCCGGGTCGGCCAGCAGCGGCCCGATGAGGCCGGCGAGACGTTCGGCGGTGGTCTCGGCGTCGGGCAGGAGCAGTCCCGCCCCCGCGTCCGACAGCACCCGCGCGTTGTGGGTCTGGTGGTCGCCGGGCGCGTACGGGTAGGGCACCAGGACCGCCGGGACCCCGGTCGCCGCCAGCTCGGCGACGGTCGCCGAGCCCGCACGGCACACCACCAGGTCGGCGGCCGCGTAGACGAGGTCCATCCGGTCCAGGTACGGCACGGCCCGGGCGATCCGCTGCCCACCGGACGACAGCAGCTCGGCCATCGTGTCCGCCAGCGCGTCCGGACCGGTCTTGACCAGCAGCTGTACGTCGTCCCGGTACTGCCAGAGGTCGGCGAGCGCGGCTGCCGCCCGCGTGAGGCGGACCGCGCCCAGGCTGCCGCCGTTGAAGACGATCAGCCGGCGCCCCGCGGGCACTCCGAGCGCGCGCCGGGCCTCGGCGCGCAGCGCGGCCCGGTCCGGGCCGGGCAGTTCCGCGAGGCCGGACAGGGCCGCCGAGATCGGCATCCCGGTGGTCAGCGCCCGGTCACCGCCCGAGAGGTGGCCCCGGCTGCGGTCGAAGGCCACCGCGACGTGCGGGGTGAGCCGGGCCGCGAACTGGTTGGCACGCCCGGGCACCGCATTCGACTCGTGGATCACCGCCGGCAGCCCCGCCAGCCGGGCCCCGAGCACCGCGGGGGCGCTGGGATATCCGCCCATGCCCACGACGATGTGGGCACCCTGCGCCCGGATCACCGCACGCGCCTGGTGCGCCGAGCGCAGCAGCGCCGCGGGGAGCAGGTAGCGCTTCGCGCCCAGCGCGGGATCGAAGGGGATCATGTCGACGGTGTGCAGGCGGTAGCCGGCGCCGGGGATCAGCTCGGTCTCCAGGCCCCGCTCGGTCCCGATGAACGAGACCACGGCTCCGGGCACGGCGCGGCGCAGCGCCTCCGCGAGGGCGAGACCGGGATAGATGTGCCCGCCGGTGCCGCCCGCACCGATCACGACGGAGAGTGCCGCGGTTGTGCGGTGTGTGGTGGTGGTCATGTGCGCACACTCCCGGTGCGCCCTAAGAACGTTCTAAGAGCCGATCCGGCGGCCCGCAGCGGATAGCCGCAGTTCAGTGCCTGCCCGCCGCGCCCGCGCCCGCCCCGAGGGGCCAGGCGCGCACGGGGCCTCCGGAGCCGTGTGTGGCTCGCCTGCTCCACCCAGCCACGGTCGCCCGTACCGGCCGCGTCTCGGTGTGGATCCCTGCACGCGCCGTCGGCCGGACAGCGCGCTCGGCGTGCTGGACCGGCGCGGGCACGGCAGGCTGGGGGCGTGTCGGACCAGACGGAAATCATCGTGCATCCGGTGTCCCCCAAGGGCGGCCGGAAGGTCACCGTTCATGCGCTCGGCGTGGACGTGGACCTCGGGCGTGCGCAGACGCCGAGGGACGTTGCCGAGTTCCTGCGTCGCGCCGGCCTGGAGGACGTGGACCTGAGCGAGGACGGGCCGATCACCTGGGAGGGCGGCGGCCCCGAAGTATGGAAGCGCCCCGACGCCTGAGGGCCGGCGGCGGTACTCGGGGAGCCAATCGGGGAGCCACGAGAGGCAGCACAAGCAGGATCTGCCTGGACTGCCATGGACAGTGGGGAGCCGGAACCCTTGGCCGCAAGGGCTCCGCAACGGCGCTTCCTAAGCCTCTCCTTTCCCCTGGCTCAAGAACGTTCTAAGAGGTTTTCTCAGAAGCCTTTGGCAGGCTTTGCCCCATGAGCTCCACGGACAGCACAAGCAGCACGCGCGGTTCAGGCGGTACGGGCAGGCAGCGCATCCTCGTCGTCGACGACGAGCCCGAGGTGCGGGCAGCCGTCGAGGACGGACTCGCGGTCGAGGGGTACGAGGTCCGGGGCGCCCCGGACGGCCTCGCGGCGCTCTCCCAGGTCGCGGCCTGGGAGCCCGACGCGGTCGTCCTCGACGTGATGATGCCCGTGCTCGACGGCCTCGCCGTCTGCCGGCAGCTGCGGGCGCTGGGCGACCGTACTCCCGTTCTCGTCCTGACCGCGCTCGACTCCGTCAGCGAGCGCGTCGACGGACTGGAGGCGGGCGCCGACGACTACCTCGTCAAACCCTTCGCCCTGGACGAGCTGGTCGCCCGGGTCCGCGCGCTCCTGCGACGGGCCGCGCCCGGACCCGCCGGCACCGCGGCCGCCCCGCTCGGCTTCGCCGACCTCGTCCTGGACCCGGCGACCCGCACCGGCCGCCGGGGGAGCCGCCCGCTGGAATTCAGCCGGACCGAAGCGGCCCTGCTCGAACTGTTCCTGCGCCACCCCGGCCAGGTGCTCCCGCGCGAGCTGATCCTCGAACTGGTGTGGGGACGGGACTTCGGGCCGGACTCCAACTCCCTCGCCGTCTACGTCGGCTACCTGCGCCGGAAGCTGGAAGCCGCGGGCGAGCCCCGGCTCGTGCACACCGTCCACGGGGTCGGCTACCGGCTGGAGGCGGCGTGAGCGGCGGCCGCCGGCGGCTCGGCCGGGTCTGGCGCAGGCGCGGTCCGCTGCGCACCCGGCTGGCGCTGTCGGTCACCGCCGCCGTGGCCCTCGTGGCCGTCGGGGTGTGCGCGGCGGCGTACCTGGTGGTCCGGTCCGCACTCTACGAGCAGCTCGACCTCAGCCTCACCCAGTCCGCGCGGCTCGCCGCCCAGCGCAACCCGGGGGCCGCGCCGGGCGTCCTGGCCGGGGAATGCCGGTTCCTGGCGGCGCCCGCCTGCGCGGAGGTCGTCCCCGCCGACCCCGCCGACGACCCCCGTCCGCCGGGACAGCTCCCCGTCGCCCCCGCCGCACGCAAGGTCGCCGAGGGCACGAAGTCCCCCTACTACACGAACATCACGGTCGCCGGACACCCCGCCCGGATGCTCACCACCGACTACGCCAAGGGCCGCGCGCTCCAGGTCGCCCTGCGGGCCGACACCGCCCTGGACGGCATCGAGGAAGCCGCCCGCTGGCTGGTCCTGACAGCTGCCGCCGGTGTCCTGCTGGCCGCCCTCCTCGGCTACTGGGTCTCACGGACCGGCCTGGCCCCGGTCGCCCGGCTCACCGCGACCGCCGAGCGGATCGCCGCCACCCGCGACGCCCGCCACCGCATCGAACTGCCCCCACCGGGACGCGAGGACGAGATCACCCGCCTGGCCACCAGCTTCAACACCATGCTGGGAGAGCTCGAACAGTCCATCGCCGCGCAGCGCCAGCTGGTCGCCGACGCCTCCCACGAACTGCGCACCCCGCTGACGGCACTGCGGACCAACGCCGAACTGCTGGCCCGGGCCGATCGGCTCACCCCCGAGCAGCGCGAGCGCGCCTCGGCCGCGCTGGGGCGGCAGCTGCGGGAGGTGACGGGGCTCGTCAACGACCTGATCGAGCTGGCACGCGACGAAGAGCCGCAGCCGCTGGTGGAACAGGTCCGGCTGGGCGCACTGGTGGAGCACTGCACGCAGGCGGCGCGGACGCACTGGCCGGCCGTGCCCTTCCACGTACGCGTGCCGGCCGAGCCCGTCGTGGTGGCGGGGGTACCCGCGCGACTCAGCCGTCTGCTCGGGAACCTGCTCGACAACGCGGCCAAGTTCAGCCGGGACGGGCTGCCCGTCGAGGTGGAGCTGGTGGCGGGCCTCCCGGACCGGGGACCGGAGCTGACGGTCCGTGACCACGGCCCGGGGATCTCGCCGGACGACCTGCCGCACATCTTCGACCGGTTCTACCGGGCCGGGGCGGCCCGCGCCCTGCCGGGGTCGGGGCTCGGCCTCGCCATGGCGCGGCAGATCGCGCGGGCGCACTCCGCCGAGCTCACGGCGGAGGCCGCCCCGGGCGGGGGCGCACTGTTCCGGCTGGCGTTCTGACCCCCTTGCAGGGCTGTGACCGGCCCTGCGGGGGCGGGCGGAATCCCGCTCACCCCGAGCCGCGGGACGGCCCTGGGACGAGCCCAGGAAACCGGCTCTGAGCTGGGCGGATGTTCGTCCCCTTCGGCCCCGGGACCGACGCGGCCGTGCTGCGGTTCCGGTCCGCGTACCCGCGGGAGACCGGCGGCCCGGACGGCATCGTCGGCATCAAGACCTGGGGATCCCTCATCCCCGCCGCGGAGGGCTGAGGCCTCCCCGGTTGTGATCTTCGGCCCAGTCTCCTGCGGACACTCCGTCGGGCGGCCGGTCTGCGGCAGGGTGTCCGGTAAGGAGTCCGAAGACGGGGGAGAGATCGATGAAGCGGCACGTCGAGTTCGAGCGTCTGCACAACTTCCGTGACCTGGGCGGCTATCGGTCCGCCGACGGCCGGAACGTCCGGTGGGGGACGGTGTACCGGGCCGACTCGCTCGGCAAGCTGGCGGGCGGCGACTGGGAGCGGTTCCTGGAGCTCGGGATCGGGACCGTGATCGACCTGCGGTATCCGTGGGAGATCGAGGCCAAGGGGCGGGTGCCCGAGGCGGAGCGGTTCCGCTACGTCAACCTGAGCATCGAGCACCGGCCCTACGACCAGGCCGAGATCGACCCGGACATCGACCCCTGGCGCTACCTCGCGGACCGGTTCGCCGAGGTCACCGAGGACGGGGCCGAGGAGATCCGGCAGGTACTGGAGGAGCTGGCGCACGCACCCGGACCCCTGGTCTTCCACTGCACCTCGGGCAAGGACCGGACCGGACTCATCGGAGTCTTCCTGCTGACCCTGCTCGGGGTGGACCGGGCCGACGTCCTCGCCGACTTCGCGCTCACCGAACTGGCCACCGAGCGGCTCGCCGCCGACTGGCGGGCCGCTCACCCGGGCCGGGTCATGAAGTGGCCGAGTTACGGCCGCGCCCCCGCCGTGATCATGGAGTTGGTGCTCGCGGACCTCGAGGCCCGGTACGGATCCGTGCACGGCTACCTCACGGACCGGGCCGGCCTGTCGGAGCGGACCGCGGAGCGGTTGCGCTCCCGCCTGCTGACGGGCGGCGGCGGCGATGACGGCGGCAACGGCGGCCGCGCGACGTGAAGTCGCTCTGGTGGCGCCACCGGCGCGTCTCCTACCATCGGAACACGGGTGGGGGAGGGGGGTGCGTTCATGGCAGCGCACGTGGGGCGGCTGGAACGCTTCGTTGCCTGGGTGCTGCGGAACGCCGACGTCGTGGTCGCCCTCGGCATCGCGATGGCGGTCGGACTCCTCGACATCTTCGGCGACGTCATCAGTGACGACGTCTCCTCGGGTGCCACCCTCGTCGTGCTCGGCCTCCTCGCGACCGGGTCGATCGTGGAGCGGGTGCGCCGGCCCGCGAGCATCCAGGAGGCGATGAGCGGGACCCGGCAGGCCCTGGAAGACCTCGCGATGGTGCGTTCGCTCTCGGGCAACGAGGTCGGCGAGGCGCTGCGCAAGGCCCGTCAGCACACCAACCTCTGGTACTTCAAGGGCGGTACGGGCACCTACCTGCGGGCGGTCACCCTGCCCCTGTGCGTGGCCGCCGCCAAGGAACAGCGCTCCCAGCTCAACGTGAAGATCGACATCGTCAATCCGGCCGACGAGCGGGCCTGCGCCGCGTATGCCCGGTTCCGGCAGATGTTCGGCGGGCAGCGTCGCGGAGACGACGTGTGGACCACCGACCGGGTCCGCCGGGAGTCGTACGCGACCGTCCTCGCCGCCTGCTGGTACCAGCGGCAGCTGACCACGCTGGAGATCAGCGTGCACCTGTCGGCCGCCGTCCCGACCCTGCGGTTCGACCTGTCGGAGACCTGCCTCGTCATCACCCAGGACGACCGGTCCCGGGTGAACCTGCTGGTGGAGCGTGGGCAACCGCTCTACGACTACTACGTAACCGAGTTGCACCAGAGCCGCGAGCAGGCGACCGTGCTCGATCTGCGCGTCGCCTCCCCGCTCGGCCAGGAGCCCACCGTCGACGAGGTGCGGACGCTCTTCGACGACCTGCGGCTGCCCTTGCCGCGCGTCTTCACCGACAGCGACATCGGCAAGATCATCGAAAAGGCCCTGCACGCGGAGGACCCCTACAGGAGGTGATGCGCTCCGGCGCGTGCCCATGGACCGCGAGCTCGAAAGCACTCTCGCCACCCTGGAGGAGATCGCCTCCGGGACCCGGGAGTTACATGCTGTCCGTCATCCGCTCGGATTCCTCTGCCTGCCACTGCTGAGAGAAGGACCGCGCGGAATCTGCGTGCACCTCTTCGAGACCGGCAACCGCGCCGATCCGGACGCGTCACCGATGCACGCCCACAGCTGGGAACTGCGCAGCCGCGTGCTGTACGGGCGGGTGGCCAACGTGCCCGTACGGACGAGCGCGGTGCGGGACGGCGAGGAGGGCGCCACCCACCGGGTCTTCGAGGTGTTCAGCGGGAGCGACGGCGTGGACGAGATCCGGCCGACCTCGCTCCTGGTACGGAGCGAGCCCGGACCCGCCCACATCAGCGCGGGCGGGGAGACGTACACCCTGCCGGCCGGCGAGTTCCACGCCACCGCACTGGAAGGCATGGAACCCGCGGCCACCCTGGTGCACGGCATGTCGATCCCCGGGCAGCTCGACCTCTCGCTCGGCCCGCTCGACGGCCGGCCGCGCCGCACGACCCGCCGGCTGTGCGACACCGCGCAGACCGTGCGCAGCGTCCACACCGTCCTCAGGAGGATCGATGCCGAGCAGCGGGCCTGATTTCGACCACGAGAGGCAGGTCGCCGTCGCCGCGGCGGAAGAGGCGGGCGGCCTGCTGCGCAGGCGCTTCGGCACGGCGCGGTGCGTGCGGACGAAGGGCGGGTCGGGGGACGTGCAGGTGGACCTCGACCTCGCCGCCGAGAAGCTCGTGCTCAGCCGGATACAGCGCCACTTCCCGCACGACCGGATCCTGTCCGAGGAGGCCGGGCTCCTGGAGGCGGCGGGCGAACGGACCTGGCTGGTCGACCCGCTGGACGGCAGCAACAACGTCGTCATCGGGCTGCCCACCTATGCGGTGGGGATCGGGCTGTGTCTGGGTGGTACTCCTGTGATGGGAGTGGTGCACGAGCCGGTCACCGGGGAGACCTGGCACGCGGTCCGGGGGTACGGAGCCCACGGGCCGTCCGGCGCGCTGCCCGGCCCCGGCCCCACCCTGCCGCGCTCCGGCCCCGTCGTCGCCTGGACCCAGGGGTACGCCGTGGAACGGGGCGACGTGACGGCGGTGGCCCTGCGCGCGGTGCTGGAGCTGCGCTGCCGGCGCGTCCTGCAGCTGTGGGCGCCGCTGCTCGGCTGGAGCCTGCTGGCGCGCGGCACCATCGACGCCTTCGTCGGCTACCGCGCCGAGGGCGTCGACCTGCCGACCGGGGCGCTGCTCGCGGCCGAGGCGGGCGTGGAGCTGCGCACGCTGTCCGGGACGGCGTTCAGACCCGGCTTCGCAGGGGCCGACACCGGGCGAAGCTTCGTGGCGGCACGCGGCGAGATCCTCGCGTACCTCCTGGACGAGGTGGGGTCCGTCACCACGGCCTAAAGGGTTCAGTGCGGGCGCTTCCTCGAGGACCATGTCTGGCGCGAGTCCGGTCTACCCGGAAGCGGCGGGCACCGCGGTGATCACCGAAGGCGCCTGCCTGGGAACGGGGTTGATCGTGCCGCACCGCAAACGTGCTGGACGTCCCCTCCTGCGTGGTCAGGAGGAGGACACGAGATCCGTGAGGGGCAGGTCCTCCACGGTCGGCGACACCTTGGTGGTGACGACGCTCATCCACCGAGCATCCGGGTTGGACAAGATGATGATCGACGGCTGATCATGCAACGCCCGGTCAAGCAAGGGTGACGAACGAGAGGGGGCGTGGGGGCGCGTGGAGCTGCGCGACATCGAGATCTTCCTGACCTTGTCGGAGGAGCTGCACTTCGGAAGGACAGCCGAACGGCTGCACGTTTCCTCGGCACGGATCAGTCAGGCGATCAAGAAGCAGGAACGGTCGATCGGGGCGAAACTGTTCGAGCGGACCAGCCGGCGGGTACGGCTGACGCCGGTGGGTGAGCAGTTGCTCGGGGATTTGCGGCCGGTGTTCCTAGGCCTGAAGGCGAGCATGGACCGGGCGCGGCTCGCCGCCCGGGGCCAGACGGACATCCTGAGGATCGGCCTGATGGTCACCAACGGCCACGAACTGCGGCCCTTCTGGGACGCCTTCCGTTCGCAGCATCCGCAGTGGGGACTGCGGCTGAACCACAACGGCTACATCGACCCGTTCGCGCCGCTACGCAACGGAGAGATCGACCTGCTGCTGTCATGGCTTCCGGTGGAAGAACCCGATCTGACCGTGGGGCCGGTGCTCTTCGTGGAGCCCAGGGTCGCACTGATGGCCTCCGACCACAGGCTGGCCGGACGCTCGTCCGTGACCCTGGAAGCGTTCGCGGACCACGGCGTGGCCGGGCCGGACGGACTCCAGCCCGAGTACTTCGAGGACGCCTTCGTCCCGTTCTCCGCGGCCAGCGGTCGTGCCATCGAACGGAAGTTCCAGGTCACGACGCTGGACCAGCTGTACACGCTCGTGGCCGACGGGGAGGTCATCCACCTCCTGGGCAATCAGGTCACCCGCTTCTACGTCCGCCCCGACGTCACGTACGTGTCCGTTCGTGACATGCCCGTCCTGCGGTGGGGGCTGGTCTGGCGTTCGGACAACGACAGCCCGATGGTCCGGTCGTTCGTCCGCATAGCCCGCCGGCTCGGCACGATGTCCTTGTGAGGGAATCCGGACCGATGCCGAAATTCGTAGAAGGAACCGGCTGACCCAGGTCGCCGGAGAACGCCGCAGGCGCGGGGCCGACGGCGTGTGGTCGCGGCAAGTGGTCACTCATCGGACGGACACATCCGATCAGCTGACCAACCTCCCGAAGAGGCACGCTTCAGGTCGTGGCCGCCAGTGCCAGGGTCGCCGCCAGTGTGCCCGCCACCGCCAGCACGAAGCCCGTGCCGAAGAAGCGGCCCAGGTCGATCCGGGTGCCGTGCCAGCGGCACCGCTCGAACCACAGGAGGGTGGCCAGCGAGGCCCACGGCGTGATGACCGGCCCCACGTTGACGCCGATCAGCTGGGCGAGCAGCTGCTCGTGGTTGGCCACCCCAATGGCCGCCTCGCCCGCCAGATAGGCCGGGAGGTTGTTCAGCACGTTCGAGAAGCCCGCCCCGACCGCCGCCGACCTCAGCGTGCCGACGACGCCGTTGTCGGAGCCCATCGCTGCCGCGAGGATGTCGTGCAGCCCGTGGGCGTTGACCGTCTCCACGACCAGGAACATCCCCGGGACCAGGACGAGGAGCCGCCAGGGGATCAGGGAGAGGCGCAGCGCTTCCCGGCCGCGCACCCAGAAGGCCACGACCACGATCAGCGCGGCCGCCATCGACGCCGACCACAGCGGTACGTCGGCGAGCAGGATCGCCAGCAGGAATCCGGCGCACGCCACCGCGCTCACCCGGAACAGGACCGGGTCCGCGGGGCGCGGCAGGGGGGGCGGGGTGTAGCGGGTCTCGCCGCGGCGCCCCGGGCGCCAGTAGAAGCCCCACAGGCAGGCCATCGTGACCGCGATGGCGGCCAGCTGCGGCGCCCACATGGTGGCGGCCATCTCCGACGGTTTCAGTGCGATCCGGTCCGCGGCCAGCAGGTTCGTCAGGTTCGACACGGGAAGCAGCAGGCTGGCCGTGTTCGCCAGCCACACCGTGGTCATCGCCAGCGGTACGGGCGCGATACCGACCCGGGTCGCCAGCGCCAGCATCACCGGGGTCAGCAGGACCGCCGTCGTGTCCAGGTTGAGGGTGATGGTGGTGACGGACGCGAACAGCACGCAGAGACAGAAGAGGAGGGGGTACCGGCCGCGCCCCGCCCGGGCCACCCAGGTGGCGACGACGTCGAAGACCTCCGCCTTGCCGGTCAGTTCGGCGAGGACGATGACGGTGGCCAGGAACACCACCAGCGGTCCGATGCGCTCCAGCACGTCCGTGGCGGGTCCGGTGGGCAGCAGGCCCGTGGCGACGCACAGCGCACCGAGTGCGAGCAGGCCGCCGGCCAGCCAGTCCAGGGGATGCAGACGCCTGAGGAGGGACACGCCGAACAGGTTCGCACATACACACGCCCCGGCATCAGACGGGGCGGAAGGAACCGGACAGGCCCGCCCGGGCGACGTCTCCGGCGGCCCGCACGGGATCGCCCCGCCCTTGACGGGACAAACCCGCCGCAGGGGGCACGGCCCTACGATGGACTCATGATGACGGACGGGCAATTCGGCGCTCCCGCAAGAGAGTTCGACTTCTTCATCAGTTACTCCCCGGCAGACGAACAATGGGCCGCATGGATCGCCTGGACCCTGGAGGAAGCCGGCTACCGCACGGTGGTGCAGGCCTGGGACTTCGTACCGGGAACCAACTTCATAGACTTCATGGACCGGGGGGTCAGCGAGTCCCTGGCGGTCATCGCCGTACTGTCCCGCCACTACGAGCGTTCCACCTACGGTCGCATGGAATGGCAGGCCGCGCTCCGGGCCTCGCCCGAGTCGCCCGAACGGAGGCTGCTGACCGTCCGGGTGGACGAGATCCCGATCGAGGGACTGCTCGCCACCATCACCTACGTCGACCTCGTCGGCGTGGCGGACATCGACGCGGCCCGCTCCCTGCTGCTGAACCGGGTCGGGCAGGCCGTCGACGGCCATGCCCGGCCGGGCCGCCGTCCCGGCTATCCGGGGAGCGGACCAGGACCCGTCCGCCACCCGGAGCAGCCCAATCCGGGCCGGCCGCAGCCGAGCGCGCTCGCCGGCCCCGGCTGGTCGGGGCGCCGGCGGCCGGCCCGGGCACCGCTCTACCCGCAGGCCGCCGCGGCCGGACACGGCGCCCAGGACACCGTGACCGTCCTGCACCTGGCCGGGCCCGACTTCGGGCGCGGCCGCGAACCCGACTCGCTCAGCCGGCAGATCCGCGGCGACCTCATCATGCTCAGGGACGCAGGAGCACCCGCCCCCGATCTGATGGTGGTCACCGGTGACCTCACCGCGTCCGGCAGCCCGCGCGAATGCGACCAGGCCCTCAGCTTCCTCACCGCGCTGCGGTCCCAGCTCGACCTGTCCCCCCAGCGGGTGATGGTGGTGCCGGGCGCGCAGGACGTGAACCAGGCCGCATCCCAGGCCTACTTCCACACCTGCGAGGCGGACGAGGTGGCACCGCAGCCCCCGTACTGGCCCAAATGGCGCCACTACACCCGGCTGTTCCGCGGCCTCTACCAGGGCCTGGACACCGTCTTCGACAGCGACCAGCCCTGGACCCTCTTCCCGGTGCCCGAACTGAGCACGGTCGTCGCCGGATTCAACTCCTCCATGGCCTACAGCCACCGCCCCGAGGAGCAGTACGGCTTCATCGGCCGCGACCAGGCCGCCTGGTTCGCCGAGGCCATGCGCCGGTACGAGGAGGAGGGCTGGCTGCGCATCGGCGCGCTCCGCCACCCGCTCACCGACGGCCGCCGCCCCGGTGACGCGGTCGGCGGCCCCGGCGGACTGCGGGACGCCGACACCTTCGCCCGGCTGGCCGCCCCGCGGCTGCACCTGCTGCTGCACGGGCCGACCGGCGGCCCGCGCACCACCACCTCCGCGCCCAGCCGGACCCAGCTCGCCGGGACTTCCGGGGCTTCCGCGGCTTCCGGGGGCGCCGGTGAGCTGCCCCTGTTCGGCTCCGCGGCCCCCGCCCGGTTCCAGCTGCTCCAGGTCGGCGCCGAGGGCGTGACCCGCTGGGACGACCGGATCACCTCCGCGTCCGAGACCTTCCCCGCCGCGTGGCGGCAGACCCGCCGGGTCTTCCCCGTACCGGAACTGCCCGCCGTCATCGAGGTCGAGCGGGCCGGCGGCCGGGCCCCCCTGGACGATCCGGCCGCCTCGCTCGCCGAACGGGTGAAGGAGATCTGCCGCGTGCGCCGGGAGGGCGTACGGCTGCGCGACGTCCCGCGCCGCGAACCGGGCGACATGGTGCAGATCATGGCCACCTGGCAGGAGCAGGAGGACGGCGTCGTCCAGCAGCAGCGCATAGCCGTCCACCCCGGGAGCCCCACCGAGGAAGAACTCGACCGCTTCATCGCCCAGGTGCACGCGACCGACACCGGCTCCGAGGCCGTCCTGGTGTACGCGGGCGAGGCCCCGGCCGGCGGGCTGCGCCGCCGGGCCGCCGCCCACGGCGTCCGGGTCCGGGTCCGCAGCTTCATCGAGTTCCAGGGCCTGCTCGACCTCCGGGGCTACGTCGCCGCGCAGACGGCCCGGCTCAGCAGCAGCGAGCAGTACGCCCCCGGCCTCTACCTCCCCCAGCGCTACCGCGACGCCGACCGCCCCGACGGCCAGGAACGTGACGGACTCGTCGAGGAGCTGCTGGAACTCCTGGAGTCCGATCACGGCCGGTTCGTCCTGCTCCTCGGCGACTTCGGACACGGCAAGACCTTCGCCCTGCGCGAGCTCGCCCGGCGCATCTGCGAACAGCTCCCGCACCTGACCCCGCTGCTGATCCCGCTCAATTCCCTCGACCGGGCGCACAGCCTCGAAGGCCTGGTCGCCGCCCACCTGGCCGGCCACGACGTCGACACCATCGACCTGCGGGCCCTGCGCTACATGCTCGCCCAGGGCCGCGTCGTCCTGCTCTTCGACGGCTTCGACGAACTGGTCAACCGGGTCAGCTACGACCGGGCCGCCGACCACCTCCAGGTCCTCCTCGACGCGGCCGTCGACCACGCCAAGATCGTCGTCAGCAGCCGCACCCAGCACTTCAAATCGCACGCCCAGGTCCTCACCGCGCTCGGCGAGCGCGTCGGCCTGCTCCCACAGCGCAGGATCCTGGCCGTCGAGGGCTTCACCCCCGCCCAGATCCGCTCCTACCTCGTACGCAGCTACGGCGACGAGCGCGCCGCCGACCACCGCTACCAGCTCCTGCGCAACATCCCCGACCTCCTGATGCTCTGCCGCAACCCCCGGCTGCTCTCCTTCGTCGCCGATCTGAGCCAGGACCAGCTGCGCGCGGTCGCCGGAGCGGGCCGGGCGCTCAGCCCCGCCCGGCTGTACGAGGACGTGTTCACCTCCTGGCTCGACCACGAGGAACGGCGCGGCCAGGGCGGGCCCGGCGCGCCGCCCGGGCTCACCATCGACCAGCTGTGGGCCGCGGTCACCGCGCTGGCCTGGCGGCTGTGGGAGAGCGGCCGCAGCGCCCTGCGGCTCGACGAGCTCACCGAGACCGTGGCCGACACCCTCAGCGAACTCACCGAGTCCCCGCTCACCCCCTCCGAACGCGCCCAGGCGGTCGGCGCGGGCAGCCTGCTGGTCCGCAGCGACGACGGGGTCTTCCAGTTCATCCACGGCTCCGTCATCGAATGGCTGGTGGCGCGGGAGGCCGCCCGCCAGCTCGCCCGCGGACAGCACACCCTGCTCCTCGCGCGCCCGCTCAGCCAGCTCGCCGTCGAGTTCTTCTGCGACCTCGCCGACCACGAGCAGTGCGCCCGCTGGGTGCGCGAGGTCCTCGACTCCCCGGGGCGCGCGGTCAGCGAGGCCGCCCGCGCCAACGCCGTCCGGATCTCCGACCGGCTCCGGGTACCGGCCAACGCCGACCTGCGCGGCGCCCGGCTGGCCGGTGAGGACCTCTCGCACCGTGACTTCTCCGGGGTCGACCTCACCGACGCCGATCTGACGGACGCCCGGCTGATCGGCGCCAACCTCTCCGGCGCGCTGCTGCGGGGCACCCGGCTGACCGGCGCCCGCCTCGACCGGGCCGACCTGAGCCGGGCCGACCTGACCGGCGCGAACCTCAGCCGGGCCCGGCTGACCCGGACCGATCTGCGGGGCGCCCTGCTGACCGGCAGCCGCTGGCACCGGGCCGCGCTCATCGACGTGACGATGGACGACGCGGTGCGGTCGGCCCCCGAGCTCGGGACCGCCGCGATCGCCCCCGGGATGCCCGTGGACGCCGGGTTCCGGCCCTCCGCCGTCGGGGTCCCGTACGGCTTCGGTGTGCGCACCAGCCGCCTCCCCGAACCCATCGCGTACAGCAGCGACGGCGAACTCCTCGCGGTCGGCAGCGAGGACGGCTCCGTCCTGGTCTGCGGCGCCGACGACGGCCGCGCCGTGCGCACCCTCCAGGGGCACGAAGGGCGCGTGTACGCCGTGAAGTTCCGGCCGGACGTCATCGCCACCGGCGGCTCCGACGGCGCCGTACGGCTCTGGGACCCGGTGACCGGGACGTGCCGGCACCACCTGCGGGTCCACCCCGACGGCGTGTGGCCGGTCTCCTTCGACGCAGGCGGCACCCTGCTCGCGACCGGCGACCGAGAGGGCCTGGTCACGGTCTGGGACACGGCCACCGGCGAGCCCGTGCACCGGATGCCGGGTCACACCGCGCCCGTCTACACCGCGGTCTACGGACCGGACGGCCTGCTGCTCACCGGGGACGCGAGCGCGAAGGTACGGCTCTGGGACCTGAACACCGGGCACTGCGTCCGGGAGCTCGACGGCCACCAGGGGGCCGTCTACCGCGCCCGGTTCAGCCCCGACGGGACCCTCTTCGCCACCGCCGACCGGGGCGCGCCCGGGCAGGGCGGCACGGTGCGGATCTGGCGTACGGCCGACGCGCGGCTGCTGCACGAGTTCACCGGACACACCGGCCGGGTGTACGTCCTCGACTTCCACCCCGACGGCAACCTCCTCGCCAGCGGCGACACCGACGGCCAGGTGCGGCTCTGGGACCCGGTGGTCGGCGCCCCCGCCGGAATCCTCGAACGGGGCACCGGAGCCGTCTACCAGGTGCTCTTCGGCGACCACGGCAAGCTCCTCGCCGCCTGCGACAGCAACGGCGCGGTCCGGCTGTGGACGGTCACCGGGCGCCCCCACGGCTACACGATCGCCCTCCATCCCCAGCAGCCGACCGAGCACCGCGGCACGGCCTGGGCGTGCGCCTTCCGGCCCGGCGACAGCCAGCTGCTCACCGTCGGCAACGACGGCGGCGCGCAGATCTGGGACGCGGCCACCGGCCAGGGCAAGCGCATCCTGCGCGGCCACGGCCGCAGGATCAGCGGTGTCGCCTTCAGCGCGGACGGCACGCAGCTGGCCACCGCCGGGAACGACGGGGTCGTACGGCTGTGGGAGACGCGCACGGGCCGGCGTACGGAAGAGCTCACCGGGCGCGGAGACCGGCTGGTCTCGGCGGCCTTCAGCCCCCTCGAACCCATCCTGGCCACGGCCAGCAACGACGGTGACATGTACCTCTGGAACCCGGTGGGCGGCGAGTACCTGCGGGAGCTCGACGCCGAGACCGAGCACGTCTGGGCGGAATCCTTCAACGCCGACGGGACCCTGCTGGCCACCGCCAACGACGACGATTCCGTCCGCGTCTGGTTCCGCCCCACGGGTTCCCCCGTGTCGACACTGGCCGAGCACCGGGGCCGGGTCCGCTCGATCGCCTTCCGCCCGGACGCCGACGTACTGGCCACCGGCTGCGACGACAGTTTCGTACGGGTGTGGGATGCCAGGAGCGGAGGTCTCCTGGAGCAGCTCGGCGGGCATGCCGACCGGGTGTACGGCGTCGCGTACGGCCCGGGGAGCGCCTGGCTCGCCAGCGCGAGCTGGGACGGTACGGCCATCGTCTGGCGGGACGGGCAGGCGGACCGGCGCCTGCGCGGACGCGGCGGCAGGCTGTGGACGGTGGCCGCCCACCCGAGCCGCCCGCTGCTGGCCACCGGCGGCGACGACCGGGCCGTCGGCCTGTGGGACGCGGAGACGGGCGAGCACCTCACCGACCTCGTCGGCCACACCGGCCGGGTGCTCTCGCTCGCCTTCTCCCCGGACGGCACGACCCTGGCGAGCGGCGCCGAGGACGGCACCGTACGGCTCTGGAACGTCCCGGCGGACGGGGAACCGCCGTCCCTGCGTGCGACGCTGATGGGCATGACGGGCGGCTGGGCGGCGCTGACACCGGCCGGCGGGTACAAGTACGAGGGCGATGTGGCCGGTGAGTTCTGGCACGTCGTGGGCATGTCCCGGTTCACCCCGGGGGAGCTCGACGAGTACCTGCCGGGCATCCACCGGCTGCCGCTCGGCGAGGAGCTCTGACGCCCTGACGGCCTCCGCTACGGTTGGTCCGCATGACGCACACCGAAGCAGAGGTCACCGCGGAGCTGGTCCGGGACCTGTTACGCGATCAGCACCCCGATCTGGCGGACCGCCCCGTGCGGTTCGGCGCCCGGGGCTGGGACAACCAGCTGTGGCGGCTCGGGGAGGACCTCGCCGTCCGGCTGCCTTGGGCGACGCCGTCCGCGGACGCGCTGCTGCGCAAGGAGCACGCCTGGCTGCCCGCCCTCGCCCCGGCCCTGCCGCTGCCCGTTCCCGTCCCGCAGCGCATCGGCGAGCCCTCCGAGCGGTTCCCGCGCCCCTGGATCGTCACCACCTGGGTGCCCGGTGAGCCCGCCGACCGCGCCCCGGCCACGAACGCCGCCGACGCGGCCGAGGGGCTGGCCGCCTTCCTGACGGCTCTTCACCGGCCTGCCCCCGACGGGGCACCCGCCGGCAACTACGGCCGCGGGGGGCCGCTGGCGGCGATCGCCGGCGGGGTCGCCGAGGGGCTGGCCTCGGCCACCGAGCTGGGGCTGATCCCCGATCCGGACGCCGTCCGCGCGGTCTGGGAGGACGCCGTCGCCGCGCCCGTCTGGGCGGGCCCGGCGCTGTGGCTCCACGGAGACCTCCATCCGGCGAACGTCCTGACCGCCGACGGCTCCTTCTGCGGTGTGATCGACTTCGGTGATCTCTGCGCGGGCGATCCGGCCTGCGACCTGGCCGCCCCCTGGATCCTGCTGCCCGACGGCGCCGCCGACCGCTTCCACGCCGCCTACCGGCCGGCCCCGGACGAGGCGACCCTGCGCCGCGCCCGCGGCTGGGCCGTGCAGCGCGCCCTCGGCGGCATCCTGATCGGCGAAGCCGGCGTCCGTGGCCGCCCGGGCGGCAAGCCCACCTGGGGCCCACCCGCCCAGGCCGCACTGCGACGCCTCGTGGCGACCGCGGGCTGACCGGCCCGGCCGCCGGCTCAGCCGAGGGAGGAGACGGACGGGACGACGACCCCGTAGAGATCGGCGATCGTGGCCAGCGCGGAGTGGTGGAGCTGCTCGGCTGACACCTCGGCGACCGCCGTCCGCAGCGGCCGGGTCGCGCAGGCGTCCGCGACGACCGTGGGCCGGTTGCCCCGCAGGAACGCGCCTTCCGCAGTGAAGGTGACGCACATGTGGGTCATGAACCCGGCGAGGATGACGTCCTTGTGGCCGGCGGCGTCCACGTGGTCGCCGAGGTCCGTGTCGACGAAGGCGTTGGGGACCGTCTTGACGACCACGGGTTCGCCTTCGACGGGAGCCACCCGGGGGTGGATCCGGCCGATCTCGGCCCGGATGTCGTACGGGCTTCCCTCGCCGCCGTCGTTGATCACGTGGATGACCTTCGCCCCGGCCTCACGGGCCCGGGCCAGCAGCGCGGCGGCGGCGTCGAGGGCGGCCTCCCATCCCGTCAGCTCCATCACGCCCCGGGTGTAGGTGTTCTGGCAGTCGATCAGGATCAGCGTCGCTCCGGCCGGTGACGCCGGGCTCTGATCGAGGCCGCTCAGATCGCGCAGGGTCGTCTTGGACATGGAAATACCCTCCTGGGGTGTCACGTCGAGAGGTGCCGGCCGCGGAGCGGCGGCCGTGCTCTCCACGCTAGGACCCACCCCGGATGTCGGCAATGTCATCCAACCCGCAGAAACCGACATACGGTGGGTCCTGACACGGCCGTCGTCGTACCGAACGGAGACCCCCTTGAGCACCGTCGGACGGTTCATCGTCGTCGTCCTCTTCGACGGCGTCGACCTGCTGGACGTCACCGGACCTCCCGAGGTGTTCGCCCTGCTGCAGCGGGAGCTGGGCGAGGCGTCGGGATACCGCGTGGCCCTGGCCGCCGAGACCATGGACCCCGTCACCACCTCCGCCGGGGTCCGGATCCTCCCCGACACCACCTTCCAGGAGGTGGCGGGGCGGAGCATCGACACCCTGCTGGTGCCCGGGTCGGTGGAGGTCGACGGCCGGGGCCGGGTCCGCGCCCTCGCCGACCCCGCCGTGGTCGACCGGGTGCGGACCCTCGCGGCCACGGCCCGGCGCGTCGCATCCGTCTGCGTGGGCGCGCACATCCTCGCGGACGCCGGGCTGCTGGACGGCAGGCGCGCCACCACCCACTGGTCGACCGCCCGCCAACTCGCCGACGAGCACCCCTCGATCGAGGTCGACGCCGATCCGATCTTCATCCGCGACCAGGACGTGTGGACCGGCGCCGGGATCAGCGCCTGCCTCGACCTCTCGCTGGCCCTCGTCGCCGACGACTTCGGCGAGGCCGCCGCCCTGCGCGTCGCCCGCCAGCTGGTGATGTACCTGAAACGGCCCGGCGGGCAGAGCCAGTTCAGCGTCCCGCTCGAGCCGGTGTCGACGACCCGCCGCATCGAGGACCTCCGCCACTACGTCATGCGGAACATCGCCGAGGAGCTGACCGTCGCCGACCTCGCCGAACAGGCGCACGTCGGCGAACGGCAGCTCACCCGGATCTTCAAGACGGAACTGGGGACGACCCCGGCCGCCTACATCGAATCGGCCCGCGTCGAAGTGGCCCGCAACCGGCTGGAGTCCACGGACGACACCCTCGAACGCGTCGCGACCGTCTGCGGCTTCAACACGACCGACACCCTCGTCCGTGCCTTCCGCCGCAAGCTCGACACGACGCCGACGGAGTACCGCAACCGCTTCCGGGCGTCCTGAGGGCTGCCCGTACCCGGCTCAGACCGTCGGGAAGGCCAGCAGGGCCACCGGAGCCGAGGTCGGCCGCGGTGAGCCGCCGGCCGGTTCGACGGTGACGCCCATCCCCGACGCCGCGTTGACCGGGCCGTCGAGCAGGGTGGCCGTCGCCGGGGTACCGGTGTCCATCAGCCCCGCCGAACGCATCTTCCCGCCGCCGTCGTCGTACCAGAGCTGGTACACCTTGCCGCCGGGCGGCGCCGGCATGCCGGAGGCCGCGAACACGGCCTGGTTGCGGGAGGCCGAGACGACCACCGTGCCCACCGCTCCGCCCCGCAGCGGCGCCGTGGACACCCGGGCGTCGGTGGCCGCGAGCACCGCGCCGACCGCGTCGTTGGTGAGACGGGCCTGCTGCGCCTGCTGCCGGGCGTCCTCGGCCTGTTCGTACTGGGACACCGCGACCCCGCCGAGCGCCACGGCCGCCGCGATGCAGGCCGCCAGGGCCCAGTTCGACACCGGCCGCCAGCGGGGCCGTACGTGGCCGCCGCGTCCGGACTTCACCGTCGAGGGCCCTTCCTGGCGTACTGTCGCGATCTGTCGCATCACCGCGTCCCGCAGCGCGGGACTCGGCGGCGCCGCCACGGCGAGCCCGAGGCGCGTGACGGTCTCGGAGAACTCCCGGACCTCCAGCGAGCAGGACATGCAGTCGGAGAGGTGCCGCTCGACGGCGGTCCGTTCGTCCGGTTCCAGGGCGTCGAGCACGTACGCGCCCGTCAACGTGTGCGGATCCGCGGTGTTCACACGCCCACCCCCAGGCAGTCACGAAGCCGGATGAGCCCGTCGCGCAGCCGTGTCTTCACCGTACCCAACGGCAGGGCCAGCAACTCCGCGACCTCCCGGTGGGTCAGACCACGGTAGTACGCCAGGGTGACCGACTGCCGCTGCAGTTCACTCAGCCCGTTCAGACAGCGCCGTACCTGCTCGCGCTCCAGCCGGCTCTCCACCTGCTCCACCACCTCGTCGTAGGCCGTGGTGTGGTCCAGCAGCGCCGCCCGCTTCTCACGGTTGGTCGACGCCTGCGCGGAACGCACCCGGTCGACGGCCCGGCGGTGGGCCAGGGTCAGCACCCAGTTCATCACCGACCCCCGTGACGGCTGGTAGCGGGCGGCGGTCCGCCAGAGCTCGACCAGTACTTCCTGGGCGACCTCCTCGGACTGGGCCGGGTCCCGCAGCACGGTCCGTACGAGGCCCAGCACGGGGCCCGACACCGCCTCGAAGACGGCCGTGAACGCCTGCTGATCACCGCGGGCCACCCGGCCCATCAGTTCCGGCAGGTCGGGAGCGGCCGACGGATGCCGGCCTATGCGCACGTTCTCTCTCACCGGGGAGGTCCTCCAGGAGTACTCGGTTGCACAGCTCATTCGGAGCCGAGGGGCAGGTGGATGGGTCGCGGCGGACAGGGCCTTCGGCAGCCCGGGAACACGGCTCGACAGCTTGTGCGGGTCGCCGTCCGTTCGGGTGAGGGGGCCATCCGGATGAGGGCCGGTGCCGAATAGGCGGCGTGACTCACCGATGGGTGGGTCCCGTAGACGCAGGAGAGACCATGAGCATTCACACCTTCCGCCGTGCCGCCCTCGCCGTGACCGCCGCAGTGCTGCTTCCGCTGGCACTGTCCGCCTGTTCGGAGGAGAGTACGAGCAATCAGGGAGCCGCCGCGCCCGACGCGGTCTCTTCACCCCAGCCGATCGGTGAGATCGAAGCGGGCGCGGGCGGTCCGTTCGGCCCCGCGTGTGCCTCGGTGCCCAAGAGCGGCGCGGGCTCCTTCGACGGTATGGCGCAGGACCCGGTGGCCACCGCCGCCTCGAACAACCCGGCGCTGTCGACGCTGGTCACGGCCGTGAAGAAGGCCGGCCTGGTGGACACGCTGAACAATGCCCAGAACATCACGGTGTTCGCGCCGACCAACGACGCGTTCGCGAAGATCCCGAAGGCGGATCTGGACAAGGTCCTGGCGGACAAGGCGACCCTGACCAAGATCCTCACTTACCACGTGGTGGGCGAGAAGCTCACCCCGCAGCAACTGGGGAGCGGCTCCTTCCAGACCCTCCAGAAGGGAATGATCACCACCAAGGGCTCGGGCACCGCCTACCAGGTGAACAACTCCTCCAAGGTGGTCTGCGGCAACGTCCCCACCGCCAATGCCACCGTCTACATCGTCGACACGGTCCTCATGCCGAAGTAGGCGCGCTCCGGACGATCAGCTCGTGGGCGGCGGTCCGTGCATCCAGCCGGACCGTGCCCCTGGAAGTACTCCGGGAGCACCCGCGACACCCGATCGGAGCAACTCCATGACGGACGCACAAGGACCCTCGGCCCCGGCCACACGGTGCCTGGTCACCGGAGCCACCGGCTACATCGGCGGCCGGCTCGTCCCCGAGCTCATCACCGCTGGCCACCGGGTGCGCTGCCTCGCCCGCACCCCGGAGAAACTGCGCGACCATCCCTGGGCCGGCCAGGTGGAGATCGTCCGCGGCGACGTCACCGACGCCGCGTCGCTCGCCCCCGCCCTGCGGGACGTGGACGTCGCCTACTACCTCGTGCACGCCCTCGGCACCGGGCGCGGCTTCGAGGACACCGACCGCCTCGCCGCACGCAACTTCGCCGAGCAGGCCCGCGCCGCCGGCGTCCGCCGCATCGTCTACCTGGGCGGACTCACCCCGAGCGGGGTTCCCGACCGGGACCTCTCGCCCCATCTGCGCTCCCGCGCCGAGGTCGGGCGCATCCTCCTGGACTCCGGGGTCCCCACCACGGTGCTGCGCGCCGCCGTCATCATCGGCTCCGGCTCGGCCTCCTTCGAGATGCTCCGCTACCTGACCGAGCGGCTGCCCGTGATGGTCACCCCCAGCTGGGTGCGCACCCGTATCCAGCCCATCGCCGTCCGCGACGTCCTGCGCTACCTGG
Organism: Streptomyces sp. NPDC040545; assembly: GCF_055595065.1. Taxonomy (NCBI): domain Bacteria; kingdom Bacillati; phylum Actinomycetota; class Actinomycetes; order Kitasatosporales; family Streptomycetaceae; genus Streptomyces; species Streptomyces sp. NPDC040545. The sequence goes on along the minus strand of NZ_JBVIWA010000017.1, from coordinate 165,763 downwards.
TCGGCAGCGCCCGCATGCCCGCCGAGGTCAGCCGCGCCTTCGACATCGGCGGCCCCGACGTCCTCACCTACCTCGACATGATGCGCCGCTACGCCCGGGTCGACGGGCTGCCCCAGCGGCTCATCCTGCCCGTACCGGTCCTCACCCCGAGGCTCTCCAGCCACTGGGTCGGCCTGGTCACCCCGGTGCCCCGCGCCATCGCCCGCCCCCTCGCGGAGTCCCTCAAGTACGAGGTCGTCTGCGACGAGCACGACATCGCCACCTGGGTGCCCGACCCGCCCGGTGCCCCCCTCGACTTCGACACGGCCCTCACCTACGCCCTCCAGAAGGTCCGCGACGCCCAGGTCCTCACCCGCTGGTCCTCCGCCTCCGTGCCCGGCGCGCCGAGCGACCCGCTGCCCACCGACCCCGACTGGGCCGGCGGCAGCCTCTACTCCGATGTGCGCGAACGCACCGTCGAAGCCTCGCCGCAGGCCCTGTGGCGGGTCGTGGAGGGGATCGGCGGGGAGAACGGCTGGTACTCCTTCCCCCTCGCCTGGGCCGTCCGCGGCTGGTTCGACCGGCTCGTCGGGGGCGTCGGACTGCGCCGGGGCCGCCGGGACGCCGCACACCTGCGGGTCGGCGACTCCCTGGACTTCTGGCGGGTCGAGGAGATCGAACGCGGCCGGCTGCTCAGGCTCCGCGCCGAGATGCGGCTGCCCGGCCTCGCCTGGCTGGAGATGTACGCCGAGCAGGACGGTGACGGCCGCACCCGGTACCGGCAGCGGGCGCTCTTCCACCCGCGCGGCCTGGCCGGTCACCTGTACTGGTGGAGCGTCTCGCCGTTCCACGCCGTCGTCTTCGGGGGCATGGCCCGCAACATCGCGCGCACGGCGGAGGCGGGTGAGGACCGCGACCCGGCCGCATCCGCCGGATCCGCATCCCCCGCGTCCGCTGCATCCGCCGGGGCCGCGCGCGCCGAATGACGGGCAAGGCCAGCCCAGCGACCACCGCGCGGCACCTCCAGCGTCCGCCCGGTGGCCCGATGCCAGGAGCACCACCATGAACGTCTCGGTCGTCCTGTTCACCTCGGACCTCCGCGTCCACGACCATCCGCCGCTGCGCGCCGCGCTGGGCCAGGGGAACGAGACCGTTCCGCTCTTCGTCCGCGACCCGGCGGTGGACCGCGCCGGCTTCGCGGCGCCCAACCGGCTCGCCTTCCTCGCGGACTGCCTGGCCGGACTCGACTCCGGGCTGCGCGAGCGCGGCGGCCGCCTCGTGGTGCGCTCGGGGGACCCCGTCGCCGAGGTGTGCGCCGTCGTACGGCAGGCCGACGCCGACGAGGTGCACATGGCGGCCGGGTGCAGCGCCTTCGCCCTGCACCGCGAGCAGCGGCTGCGCAGCGCCCTGGAGGCCGACGGGCGGCGCCTGTACGTCCACGACGGCGTGGTCACCGCCCTGCCCGCCGGCGCCGTGACCCCGAGCGGATCCGATCACTTCGCCGTCTTCACCCCGTACTTCAGGCGCTGGTCGGGCGAGCGGCTGCGCGAGCCGCTCGCGCCGCCGCGGGAGGTCCGGGTGCCCGGCGCCATCCGCTCCGAGGCGCTCCCGTCCCGCGCCGCCGTCGCATCCGTCTCGGCGGGCCTGGCCACCGGGGGCGAGCGGGAGGGCAGGCAGCGGCTCACGGACTGGCTGGGGGAGTACGCCGACGGGTACGAGGAAGGCCACGACGACCTCCCCGGCGACGCCACCTCCCGCCTCTCCCCGTACATCCACTTCGGTGCGGTCTCGGCGGCCGAGGCCGTGCACCGGGCGCGGTCCCGGGGCGGGGCGGGCGCCGAGGCCTTCGTACGGCAGCTCTGCTGGCGCGACTTCCAGTACCAGCTCCTCGCCGCCCGCCCCGGCGCCGCCGCCCGGGACTACCGCACCCGGGACGACCGCTGGCGGCGCGGCAAGGCGGCCGAGGCCGACCTGCTGGCCTGGAAGGAGGGCCGCACCGGCTATCCCGTGGTGGACGCGGCCATGCGGCAACTCGCACATGAGGGCTGGATGCCGGGCCGGGGCCGGCTGCTCGCCGCGTCCTTCCTGACCAAGACGCTCTACATCGACTGGCGCGCCGGAGCCCGCCACTTCCTCGACCTGCTGGTCGACGGCGACGTGGCCAACAACCAGCTCAACTGGCAGTGGGTGGCCGGTACCGGCACCGACAGCCGCCCCAACCGGGTGCTCAACCCGGTGATCCAGGGCAAGCGGTACGATCCCGACGGCGCGTACGTACGCCGCTGGGTCCCGGAACTCGCCGGCCTGCCGGGCTCTTCGGTCCACGAGCCCTGGCGGCTGGCCGGCCTGGAACGGGCCCGGTACGACTACCCGGATCCCCTGGTCGGGCTCCCGGAAGGGCTCGCCCGCTTCCGGCGGGCCCGCGGCAAGGACGGCCCGTGACCCCATCGGCTGTCGGCGGTCACAGGTGGGTGCCAGACTGGACGGGTATTCGGAAGACGCCTGGTCCGGGCCCGCCGCGCGCCCGGAGGCCGGCCTGAAGCCCGGCCCGTCGGCGGTGCTCCCGCAGGCCGCCCGGTTCACGCGGGTGTGCGCCTACGACCGCCCCGGTACGAGACCCGGCTGGACGGTGCGCCGAACGGCTCGACGCCGGTCACCCGGCCCACCACGGCGGCAGCGGGCGAGGGACCTGCGGGCAGCGCTCGCCGCGGCCGGTGAGCACCCGCCGTACGGACTGGTCGGCGCCTCGGGGGGCGAGCAGGCCCGTGCCGGTCAGGAGCGGTGAGCGGCCGCACCGCCTCCGCCTCCTCCTGCCGCGGCGGTCGTCGCCGCCTCGCACAGTCCGCGCAGCAGGCCCAGCGCCTCCCGCAGCCCGCCGGGGCGCAGCATGCCCGGGGCGGGTACGGGCCCCGCCCAGCCGGGGCCCGCCAGGAGGACCGTGGTCCGGGCGCGGGCGCCCTTGACCCCCCAGGTGGTGTCGGCGACGTGCCGGGCCAGGGCGTGGTGCGCGGTGGAGCGGGCCTGGGCCCACAGCACGACCGCGACCGGCCCCGTCCGGCGCACGGCCTGGTCGAGCGCCTCGGGCGGGACCGCCGCCCCGAACATCCGGGCGGGCAGGCTCAGTTCGGCGAGACCGGCGGCGAGCGCCTCCAGCGGGAGCGTGTGCTGCTCGCCCGGTACGCACGCCAGCAGGATCGGGGGAGCGCTCGCCCGGGGCCCGGACAGCGCCCCGATGCTCACGCGGCGCAGCGCGGTGGAGACGTGCCAGGAGAGCAGGTGCTCGACCTCGACGTACTGGTCGCCCGAGGTCTCCCACTTGCGCCCCACGGCGTGCAGGGTCGGCACCATCACCTCCTCCCAGGTGGTGACCAGGCCGTACTCGCCGATCAGGGAGCCGAGCATCTCGTCCATGGTCGGTGAATCGAGGCGGACGGCGGCCCGGCCCAGCCCCCGGCACTCCTGACGCACGTCGCCGAGCGGCAGGCCGTTGCCCGATCCCGGCTGGCGGCCCGGTGCGGCGGGGGCGGAAGCGGGCACGAGGGGCGCCGGACCGGCGCGGGCGGCGCGCGCGGCGCGCGCCGCCTCCGCGGGCGGCACCCCCGACGCGGTCAGGCGGCACATCTCCTGCAGGACGGCGATGTCCCCGGAGGTCCACCGCCGGTGCCTGCCGTCCTCACGGGCGGCCGGCCCGATGCCGTACCGCCGGTCCCAGGAGCGCAGTGTCGTCGGGGCGACCCCCAGCCGGCGGGCCACGGCTCCGGTGGTGACACCGTGCGCGGGCTCGGCGGCCTCGGCCGGCCCGGCGGCCTCGCCGGGCTGTGCGGGCTCGTTCATGCATCCATCATGCGACGCACAATCGATGCGAGTGGAATCGATGCGCGGGCGGGGCGGAATCTGGACGGGAACCCGGTCCCGCGTCCCGGCCACGAGGAGCAGTCGCCATGAGCGCACCGAGCGTCACCGTCCGGCCGTCCCCCGCGACCGCGGACCGGGAGCGGCTCCTCGACCACGAGGTCGCCGACGGTTTCGTACGCGGCGACGAGCGGTGCCTGAGCGCCGCGTACCGGCGCTGGGGCGGGCTCGTCCTCACCCTGGCGGCCCGCACCCTCGGCGATTCCAGGGAGGCCGAGGACGTCAGCCAGCAGGTCTTCCTGGCCGCCTGGCAGGGCCGCGCCAGCTACCGGCCCGAGCGCGGACCGTTCCCCGGCTGGCTGGTCGGCATCACCCGGCGGAAGATCGCCGACGCGCTCACGGCCCGTACCCGCCGGCTCGACCTGGCCGCCGCGGCCGGCGCCGCCCTGCCGCCCACGGGCGAGCCGGCGGCGGGCCCGGAAACCGTCCTGGACCGGCTCCTCGTCACCGGCGAACTGGCGAAACTGCCCCGCGCACAGCGGGAGGTGCTGGCCATGGCCTTCTACGCGGACCTGACCCAGGCCCAGATCGCGGAGCGCACCGGGCTGCCGCTCGGCACCGTCAAGAGCCACGCCCGCCGGGGGCTGCACCGGATGCGCCACTGCCTCGGCGGCGAGGCCCGCGGTGGCGGCAGCACCGGCGGCAGCGCCGGTGGAGGTGGTGGAGCCGGCCGGTCCCCGACAGCCGTCGAAACAAGATCCCATCCGCCGGCCGTCCGGCACCGAAGTACCCGTGAAACGCCCGGCACCGGCCGTGCGGGGCAGGCGAGCGCGAGGGGTTGAGTGACGTGGACCGGAGGAGAGTCGCTGTGGTGGGCGGAGGCGTGGCCGGGCTGACGGCCGCCCACATCCTGCAACGCACGTACGACGTGGTGCTGTACGAGGCGGACGACCGCCTCGGAGGCCACGCCCACACCCATGAACTGCCCACCGAGGACGCGGGAACGGTCCACGTGGACAGCGGATTCATCGTGCACAACGAGCGCACCTACCCGCACCTGCTGCGGCTGTTCCGCGAACTCGGCGTCACCACCCAGGAATCCGAGATGAGCATGTCCGTCCGGTGCGACGGCTGCGGCCTGGAGTACGCGGGCGCCCGGGGCGCGGCCGGACTGCTCGGCGGAGGCAACTGGCTGCGCGGACGCCACCTGCGCATGCTCACCGAGGTCCCGCGCTTCCACCGCGCCGCCCGGCAGCTGCTCGCCTCCCCCGACACCGGGCAGACCCTGGGGGAGTTCCTCGACCGGCGCGGCTTCTCCCGTTACTTCGTCGGACACTTCGCCATCCCGCTCGTCGCGGCCGTCTGGTCGTGCGCACCGGACACCGCCCTCCAGTACCCCGCCCGGTACCTCTTCCGCTTCCTGGCCCACCACGGACTGCTGTCCGTCAAGGGATCCCCGCAGTGGCGTACGGTCACGGGCGGTTCGGCGAGCTACGTGGCCAAGGCCGCCAAGCACCTGACCTCCGTCCGCACCTCGACCCCGGTCCGGGCCGTCGTGCGCGCCGCCGACCACGCGCGCGTGCTCACCCCGGACGGCGACTCGACCCCGTACGCGGCCGTGGTCGTCGCCGTCCACCCCGACCAGGCGCTGCGCCTGCTGGCCGATCCGACCGAGGACGAGATCCGGATCCTCGGCGCGTTCACCTACTCCCGCAATCCCACCGTGCTGCACCGCGACACCTCGCTGCTGCCGCGCTCCGCGCACGCGCGCGCCTCGTGGAACTACTGGCTCCCCTCCTGCTCGGCCCGGCCCGAGACCGTCCAGGTCAGCTACGACATGAACCGGCTCCAGCGGCTGCCCACCGCCGAGCCGCACATCGTCACCCTCAACGCCCGCGGCCGGGTCGACCCCTTCGACGTGATCGCCCGCATGGTGTACGAACACCCCGTCTACACCCCGCAGTCCGTCGCCGCGCAGCAGGAACTGCCCCGGCTGAACACGTCCGTGACCGCCTTCGCCGGTGCCTACCACGGCTGGGGCTTCCACGAGGACGGCTGCCTCTCCGGCGTCGCCGCCGCCGAGGCCCTGGGGGTGAGGTGGTGAACGACAGCCCCGCGGGGCGGGCCGTCCCGCCCCGCGTACCGGCCCTGTACGAGTGCACGGTCGCCCACGCCCGCACCACCCCCGTCCGCCACGCCTTCCAGCAGCGCACCTACCTGTGGCTCATCGACATCGACGAGCCGCCCCGCATCCCCCGGGCGCTGCGCCCGCTGGCCCGGTTCGACCCCCGGGACCACTTCGGCGGCCGGGCACCCACCCTGCGCGCGGGCCTGGAGGCGCAGCTGTCCGCCCACGGCGTGAAGAACGCGGACGGGCACGTCCTGATGCTCGCCCACGCCCGGGTCCTCGGGCACGTCTTCAACCCGCTGACCCTCTACTGGTGCCACGACCGCGCCGGTACCCCGGTCTGCGTCGTCGCCGAGGTCCACAACACCTACGGCGAGCGCCACTGCTACCTGCTGCGCCCCGGCGCCGACGGACTGACCGACGTCCCGAAGGACTTCTACGTCTCGCCGTTCTTCGCGGTCGAGGGCTTCTACCGGATGCGGCTGCCCGTCCCCGGCGACCGGCTCGACCTGACCGTGCAACTGCGCCAGGACGACGGAACCTGCCCCTTCACCGCGACCGTGACGGGCCGCCACCGCCCGGCCGGCGCCCGCGCCCTGCTCGGCGCCGCCCTGCGCCACCCCTTCTCCACCGCCCGGGTCTCCGCCGGCATCCGCTTCCACGGCATCCGCCTCTTCCTCCGCGGCCTCCCGGTCCGCCCCCGTCCCGTCCGTCCCACGCAGGAAGGCACCTTGTGACCGTCTCGTACCTCCCGGCCCGCGAGAGCGCGCCCGCACCCGTCGACCCGGCGCGCTGGCCCGACGTGGCCCGGCCGCCCCGCGCCTCGGCCCTGCGTACCGCCGTCGCCGAGCGGATCATCGGCCGCGCCCTCGCCCGGCTCCCGCTGCGGGTCCGGCACGGGGGCGGAGAGCCGCCCGCCTACCGGGTCCCCCGGCAGGCGGGAGCGCTGCCCACCCTCACCCTCCACGACCCCGAGGCCTTCCACCGCAGGATCGGCGCGGACGGCCTGATCGGCTTCGGCGAGTCGTACATGGCCGGGGAATGGGACAGCGACGACCTGGTCGGAGCGCTGACCGTGCTCGCCACCCACGTGGACGACCTGGTGCCGGCGCCGCTGCGCCGACTGCGCGAAGCCTGGGTGCGCGGGCGCCCGGAGCAGCAGCGCAACACCCCCGAGGGGGCGAGGGAGAACATCCACCGCCACTACGACCTGTCCAACGAACTGTTCACCCTGTTCCTCGACCGGAGCATGAGCTACTCCTCGGCGGTCTTCGCCGCCTTCCCCGCGTCACCCGCCACTTTCACCGCCGCCCAGCACCGCAAGATCGACCGGCTCCTCGACCTCGCGGACGTCGGACCGGGCACCCGGCTGCTGGAGATCGGCACCGGCTGGGGCGAGCTGGCGATCCGGGCCGCCTCCCGGGGCGCCGACGTGCTGACCGTGACGCTCTCCGCCGAGCAGCGCGACCTGGCCCGAGAACGCATCGCCGCGGCCGGCCTCGGCGACCGCGTCACCGTCGAACTGCGCGACTACCGGCACGTCGAAGGCGCCTTCGACGCCGTCGTCAGCGTCGAGATGATCGAAGCGGTCGGCGCCGAGTACTGGGCCACCTACTTCGCCGCCCTGCGCCGGCTCCTCGCCCCCGGCGGCCGCGTCGCCCTCCAGGCCATCACCATGCCGCACGAGCGCATGCTCCTCACCGCCCGCACACACACCTGGATCAGCAAGTACATCTTCCCCGGCGGCCTCATCCCCTCCCGTGAGGCGATCGCCCGCGCGAGCGCGGCGGCCGGGCTGAGCACCGTGGCGGACGACGGCTTCGGCGACCACTACGCGGAGACGCTGCGGCTGTGGCGCGAGGAATTCGACCGCCGGGCCGACTCCGTCTCCGCCCTCGGCTTCGACCGCACCTTCCACCGCATGTGGGAGCTCTACCTCGCCTACTCCGAGGCCGGGTTCCGCTCGCGCTACCTGGACGTACGCCAACTCCTGCTCACCGCCGACCGGCACGGGCCAGGGGAGCCCCGATGACCGTCGCGACCCAGGCCCAGGCCCTGGCGACCGGCGTCGACGGGGGCGCGCTGTCCGTGAACCTCGCCGCCGCGGCCGGCGCCGCCTTCGCCGTCATGCTGGTCACCTTCGCCGTGGCCGCCGTCAAGGGCCTGCACCGGATCGTCGACATCGCCTGGGGAGCCGCCTTCGCCGCGGTGGCGCTCACCAGCTGGCTGCTGTCGAGCGGGTACGGCGACGACGGCCGGCGTCTCGCCGTCGCCGCGGCGACCGTCGTGTGGGGACTGCGCCTCGCCCTGCACATCGCCCGGCGCGGCCGGGGGCACGGCGAGGACCCGCGCTACGCCCGCATGCTCGCCCGGGCGCCGGGCAGCACCCGGCTCTACGCCCTGCGCAAGGTCTACCTCCTCCAGGGCGCGCTGGTCTGGCTCGTCTCGCTGCCCGTACAGGCCGCGTCGTACGTGCCCGTTCCGCTCGGGCCGCTCGCCGCCGCCGGCCTGCTGCTCTGGGCGGCCGGACTGCTCTTCGAGGCGGTCGGCGACCTCCAGCTGGCCCGCTTCAGGGAACGCCCCGAGCACCGAGGAACGATCATGGACCGCGGTCTGTGGAGCTGGACGCGGCACCCCAACTACTTCGGCGACTTCCTCGTCTGGTGGGGCCTTTATCTGCTGGCCTGCGCGACCTGGCAGACTGCGGCACTCACACTGGTCTCACCGCTGGTGATGAGCGCGCTGCTGATCTGGGGCAGCGGCAAGAGACTGTTGGAGGCACACATGGCGGACCGGCCCGGCTACGCCGCCTACGCCGCCCGCACCAGCGGGTTCTTCCCGCGCCCGCCGCGCCGCATACCCCGGGAGGCGGGGTGAGCGCCGGGACCGAGCGGGGCACGGAGGCCACCGGCGAGGGCCGCGCCCTCGTGCTCCGTACGTCCCCCGCGACCCCGGCGGCCGCGGTCCTGCTGCTGCACGGAGGGCGCGAGGAGGGGCCGGAGCCGCCACCCCTGGTCAACCTGCCCGCGCTGCGGATGCGGCCCTTCGCGGCCGCCGTCGTCCGCGCGACGCGCGGCCGCGATGTCCTGGTGGCGGAGGTGCGCTACCGCCACCGCGGCTGGAACGGCTCCCGCTGCGACGCCGCCCGGGACGCGGAGGCGGCCCTCACGCGGCTGCGGGGACTCGCCGGAGACGTACCGGTGGTCCTGGTCGGCCATTCCATGGGCGGCCGGGCGGCGCTGCGGGCGGCCGGCGCGCCCCTGGTGCACGGCGTGGTGGCCCTCGCCCCCTGGTGTCCGCCGGGCGAACCGGTGGACCACCTCGCGGGCCGACGGCTCTACCTGCTGCACGACGAGGAGGACCGGGTCACCTCGGCCGCCGGGTCCTGGGAGTTCGTCCGCCGGTCCCGGCTCGCGGGCGCCGACGCCACCGCCATCCCGATGTCCACGGGCGGCCACGCGATGCTCCGCGGCGCGGGCGCCTGGCACCGGCGCACCGCGGCGCTCGTCACCGGCCTGGTCACCCGGGACTGAGGCCCGCCCGGCGCCGGATGTTCACCACCACCCCTGCGACCAGCAGCAACCCCAGCGCGTCGGCGAGGACGAGCGTGTCATTGCTGCTCGGCGCGCGCTCTTCAGCGGTTCGCCGGTCAGTGACCGGCAGGCGGCTCGAAGCAACCGCCCTCGGGGTACGGGCCGTTGGTCTTCACCACATAGTTGGTCTTCTGCACGTAGGCGGTGACGCAGGCGTCGTCATGGACCCGGACGCCGACCAATGCGCCCTCGGGCGTGACGTAGTGGTCGGTCTCGAAGCGCGGCCCCATGTCCCGCACGCTGAGGGTTCCGCCGAGCCACTCACCCTTCGGCCCGAACCGCTCCTCCTGGAACCCGACCTCGAGCAGCGCCGCGCGCACGCTCGCCGGATCCCACGTCCCGCCGTCCCAGAGCCGTTCGAGGACGGGCTCGATGCGGTCGGCGTCCCGCTGCGCGTCCTGCGCGCTCGCAGGAGACATGTCACCGGGGATACGGAAGCCGTTGTTCTCGCGATAGCGCGAAGTGCCTTCCGACGCGGCACCGGCCGGGCTGGGATGGGAGCGGTCCCAGCTGTGCTGCGTGAACATCAGCAGTGCTCCGGCCAGGGTGGCGGCGAGCAACTGCGTCAGCGCCGTCCAGCGCGCACGGAACACGAGCGCGAGGGCCGCGATCACGAGCACGGCCACGAGGTAATGCTGGATCCGCGCGATGTGCGCGAGGTCCGCCGCGTCGATCCGCTCCCGGTTCCCCTGCGCGGCCCAGACCTCCAGGCCGTGCCCGAACATGAAGTCCAGCACGAGCCATCCCACCCCGAGCAGTAGGAGGGGAATACCGATGGCCAGGTCTGCGCCGAGGGACGTCCGGCGCGACCAGGGTCGCCAGTCACGCCACGATCGGGGTTCGGTCAGGGAATCGATCATGGCCGCATCATGTCGAGCCGGCCGCGGGCAGGCATGAGTACGCGTACTCAGGCGCCGCGCCCAGGGGGTGTCCTGCGGATCAGGCCGGGCTCGCGAGATCCGGAAGAGACACCGCCTGGAGGCCGAGCGAGCGGTACTCGTCCAGCACCGCGAAGCCGGTGCTCGGCCTGGTCGGCCACGACCTGTATCCCGTCCATCCGCCCAGCCCAGGCAGGGCCGTGGCCCACCCGTCGGACTTTTCCGCCGGCCGGCAGGACACCCCCAGGGGGTGAACGACCAATCCGGCGGCGGCAGCGCTGCGAAGTCACCGGTGTGAGCATCGACATGGCAGTCATCGAGCGGGGAGCGGCGGCCGCGCTGGCCGGGCTGGTGTCCGGCTACGCGGCACTGGCGCTGGCGGAACTGGCCGCCGCCGGGATCCGGCCCGAGGCCGGTCCGGTCACCGCCATCGGGGGAGCGGCCATCGACCGCACACCCGCCGGGGTCAAGGACTGGGCGATCCGCACCTTCGGGGCCGACGACAAACTCGTCCTGCAGCTCGGGATCCTCGCCGTGACGGCCCTCCTGGCGATGGCCCTCGGCCTGCTCGCCCTGCGCGGGCGGCGGACCGCGGCGGCCGGCGTGTTCCTCTTCGGCCTGGTGGGAGCCGTGGCCGCGCTGAACCGGCCGGACTCCGCCGGATTCGCCGACGCCCTGCCGTCCCTGGCCGGCGGCCTGGCGGGGGCCGCCGCGCTGTTCGTACTGACCGGACCGCTCGTGACCGCCCCGCCCCCGGCAGGGCCGACGGGCGAGAGCACCGGCTGGAGCCGCCGCCGCTTCCTGCTGCTCACGGGGGCCGCCGCGGCGCTCGGCAGCGGGGCGGGGGCCGTCGGCCGGGCCCTGAACTCGTCGCACTCCGGCGACGCGAGCGCCTCCCGGGCGGCCGTGGTCCTGCCGGCCCCCGCGTCACCGGCACCGGACCTGCCCCCGGGCGCGGCCCTGCGCGTACCGGGGATCAGCCCCTTCACGACACCGAACAAGGACTTCTACCGCGTCGACACCGCGCTCGTCGTCCCCAGGGTCCCGGCCGGGACGTGGCGGCTGCGGATCCACGGGAAGGGCGTGCGCCGCGAGCTGAACCTCTCCTTCGAGGACCTGCTCGCCCGCCCGCTCATCGAGCGGGACATCACCTTGACCTGCGTCTCCAACGAGGTCGGCGGACCGTACGCGGGCAACGCCAGGTGGCTCGGCGCCCGCCTCGGCGACCTGCTCGCGGAGGCCGGCGTACAGCCCCCGTCGCAGGGCGGACCCGCCGACCAGCTGGTGGCCCGCTCCGTCGACGGCATGACCCTGGGCGCTCCGGTCGAGGACGTCATGGACGGCCGGGACGCCCTGCTCGCGGTCGGCATGAACGGCGAGCCGCTCCCGCTCGCCCACGGCTTTCCGGTGCGGATGGTCGTCCCCGGCCTGTACGGGTACGTGTCGGCCTGCAAGTGGATCGAGGACATCGAGCTCACCACCTTCGACGCCTACGACCCGTACTGGGTCAAGCGCGCCTGGGCCGCGCGTGCACCGGTCAAGACCCAGGCGCGCATCGACACCCCCAAGCCCTTCGCCCGCCCCGCCACCGGCACGGTGATGGTGGCCGGGGTCGCCTGGGCCCAGCACCGCGGCATCGACCGCGTCGAGATCCAGATCGACGAAGGACCGTGGCAGGAGACCGATCTCGCCACCGAGGACTCCCACGACACCTGGCGCCAGTGGTCCTACTCCTGGCAGGCCACGTCCGGTACGCACACCCTCACCGTCCGCGCCACCGACCGGACGGGCGAGACCCAGACGGAACTCCGCACCCCGACCCTCCCCGACGGGGCCAGTGGCCGGCATTCCGTCGTCGTCATGGCCGGATAGGCGCCGGACCGGCACCGAACGGGCCTCTGACGGGCGCGGGACCGGCGCGGGACCGGCGCCGGACGGGCGTCGGACCGGTGTCGGGAACACCTTTCCGGCCGACCTGTGGCGACACCTCGGCCAAGCCCGTGAGCAGGCCGGTACGCGCCTATTTGACGTGCACCTGCTAGGGCAAAATGGCAGATGTCACGGGCAAATCGGTACGGGAGGGTGTGGTCTTGGCGTTGCTGTCCTTACCGGTACGGCGCATACGGGCACTACGGGCGAAGGGCGGGGTGGGATCGGGCCTGCAACGCGCCCAGTCCTTCCTGATCGTGGCCACCCTCCTGTACCGGGCGAGCCATCTGACGGTGGGCGCCCTCGCCGTCGCCCAGCGCCGCTCGGAACTCCCCCTGCAGTACGCGGGATTCGCCGCCGCCCTCGGACTGAGCGTGCTGACCTACGGCGCCGCCCTGCGGCGCGGCTGGTTCGACCGGCGGCACATCTGGGCGGACGTCCTGGTCACCGGCTGCGTACTGCCCCTGGCCCTCTGCACCTGGGGCGGAGTGCGCGAACCGCCCACGATCGCGTGGGCCATGCTGCTCGGCGGGTCGGCGAGCGCCGTCGCGGCCATCTCCCTCGAACGGCTCCACGCCCTCACCGTCATCGCCCTGCTCATGGTCACCCACTTCATCGGCTACCAGGCGGTGGGCGCGAGCCCCGCCGTCGTTCTCGGCCATCTCAACTCGATCGTGTCCTCGGCCGTGATGACCTGGCTCTTCCGCTGGTACCTGCTCCGCCAGGGCCGCCTCCTCGACGAGGCCAACGCCCGCGCGGTGGCCGCCGAGGCCCACAAGGCGCGCTACGCCGAACGGCTGGAACACCACCGGGTGCTGCACGACACCGTCCTCGCCACCTTGACCACCCTGGCCTCCGGCTCGGTCGACGCCAACGCCCCCGAGGTGCGCCAGCGCTGCGCGCGCGAGGCCGCGTACCTGCGCCGGCTGATCCAGCAGACCGCCGCGGAGGTCCACCACCGGGAGATCGGCACGGCCCTGGAGGAGGCGGTCGGCTCCGTCGAGAGCCTCCAGCTGCGGGTCACCGCCCAGTACCACGACCTGCCGCAGGTGCCCCCCGAGGTCGCCGCCGCGCTGGGGGACGCCGTCCGCGAGGCGCTGAACAACGTACGGCGCCACGCGGGCACCGGACACGCCTACCTCACCGCCACCAGGGACCCGGACGCGCGCGGGGGAGCCGTCGTCACCGTGGTCGACCGGGGGCCCGGATTCGACCCCGAGCGGTGCGAGCCCGGCCTCGGCCTGCGCGGCTCGGTCCACGGCCGGATGGCGGAGGTGGGGGGCCGGGCGACCGTGGACACCGCCCCCGGCGAGGGCGTACGGGTGGAGCTGAGATGGCCCGGGTGATCACCGTTTCGGTGGTCGACGACGACCGGATGCTCCTCGACGGCCTGCGGGCCTGGCTCGGCGGCGTGCCGGAGCTGCGGCTCGTGGCGACCGCCGCCACCGTCGGGGAGCTCCTCGGCGCACCGGACGCCCAGCGTCCGTACGGCTTCGGGGCCACGGGCTACTCGCCGCCCGACATCGTCCTCCTCGATCTCGTCCTGCGCGACGGCTCCGCCCCCGCCGACAACATCCGGCGGCTGCTGCGGACCGGAAGCCGCGTCCTGATGATCAGCACGGTGCCCGACCGCTCCCGGATCATCGAGGCCGTCCGGGCCGGCGCCGACGGCTACCTCACCAAGGACCACGACCTGCCCACCCTGGTCGCCGCCATCAAGGACCTGGCCTCGGGCCAGGGCGCCCTCTCCGCGGAACTCGCCTTCGCCTGCGCCTACGACGACAGCCCCGCACGCCCCCGCCTCTCGCCCCGGGAACGCCAGATCCTCCTCGACTACGCCTCCGGACTGACCCTGAAATCCGCCGCCCGGCGCGCCGGCATCACCGTCCACACGGCCAAGGACTACCTGGACCGGGTCAAGGCCAAGTACCAGCAGGCGGGCCGCCCCACCTACACCAAGCTCGACCTGGCCCGACGGGTACGCGAGGACAGTCTCGACGCGGGCTGACCACCCCCACAAGCCCCCCAAACGGACGGCTACAGGGGGCACACGCACCGTCCCTATCGTCGTCCGCGGCGGTGCCTCGGACGGCCCGCCGGAAAGGGGACGAGCCGGTGTCCATCTTCTGGCCGGCGCTGCCGGAGGACTGTACCGCCGCGGGCCCGGGCGGCGGCCCGCACCCGAGGCGAGGGGAACTCGTCGGCCGCGGAACCGAGATGGGGCAGATCATGCTCGCGCTGGCGGCCGCCCGGTCCGGTCGCGGCACGGCACTCTTCGTCACCGGTGAGCCCGGTGTCGGCAAGACCCGGCTCGCCACCGAGGCCCTCGCCATGGCCGCCGAGACGAACATGGTCACGGTACGGGGGAGGGCCAGCGCGGTCGGTTCCCCCGTCCCCTACCGGCCGCTGGTCGAGGCGCTGCTCCTGCTGTCCCGGGCCGGCCTGCTGCCGGACCCGGCGGAACTCGCCCGCTACGGGCCGGTCATGGCCCGGCTGCTGACCGGCGCCCGGAACACGGACGCCGACGCCGCCCCGCACCTCGTGGTCGCCGAAACCATGCTGCGCCTGCTCGCCGTCGTCGGGGAACGGCAGGGCTGCCTGCTCGTCCTCGACGACCTGCACGACGCCGACGCCGGAACACTGGCGGTCGTCGAATACCTCCTCGACAACATCGGGCACCAGCCGGCCGTACTCCTCCTCGTCACCGGATGCGCACCCGTTGCGGCGACCGAACTCGCCACGCGGGCCCGCCAGCGCGGAGCCGCCGCGGTGCTCGGCCTCGCCCCCCTCAGCCGCCCCGACGTGCACCTGCTCATCGCGGCCGAGCTGTGCGTCCCCCCGGCCGAGGTCTGCCCGGACCTCGTCCACCGCGCGGCCGACAGCAGTGCCGGAATCCCCTTCGTCGTCAAGGAGCTCGTCCACGACCTCACCGGCCGCCCCGCCCGCCACGACCGCCTCGGCCCCGGGACGCCGTCCGTGCCGCCCACCGTCGCGGACAACGTCAGGCGCCAGGCCGGGCGGCTCGGCCCGCTCGGCGTGGAACTCCTCGGCATGGCGGCCCTGTTCGGCCGGCGCTTCGCACTGCCCGTCCTGGAGCGCGCCATCGGCCGCGACCACGCCGAACTGTCCGCGGCCCTGCGCGCCGCCGTCGCCTCGTACCTGATCACGCCGGACGGGCCGGGCGCCCAGTGGTACACCTTCCGCTACCCGCTGGCGGCCGAGGCCCTGCGGGACGATCTCGGCCCGGGGGAGCGAACCCGGTACGTAGGGCGGGCCGCGCGCGCCCTCACCGAGCTCCACCCCGGGCTGCCCGGGACGTGGTGCGAGCACGCCGCCCAGCTGCACGAGCACGCCGGCGACACCCCCGAGGCCATCCGCCTGTACTCCGAGGCGGCCGGGCGGGCGGCGGGCGAGGGCGCGGTGGACCGGGCGGTGGACCTGCTCACCCGGGCCCACCGGCTCGTCGAACCGGGTACCGCGCCCGAACTGCACGCCACGGTGCTGGAGCGGCTGCTGGACGCCGTCGCCCGCTCGGCGCGGTTCGACCGCCTGCCCGCGCCCGCGGCCATCCTGTCCACCCTCGGCGGCGACGGCGGCGGGCACGGCATCCCCGCCCAGCGGCGCGCCGGACTCCACGCCCGGCTCAGCGACATCGCCACCCTGACGGGCCGCCCCGCGGAAGCCCTGTGGCACCTCGACATCGCCCGCGCGCTGCTCGGAAGCCACCCGGCCGACCAGTACGCCGCCCTCGTGGACCTCTGCGCCGTGCACGTGGAACTGAGCCGGCTCGCCCCCGACAGGCTGAGCACCGCCACCCGCTACGCCCACCGGGCCCTGGAAGCCGCCCAGCGCGTCGACCTGCCGGACGTGGCCTGCAGGGCCCTGCTGCTCCTCGGGCAGCTGGCCCGGGAACAGGACGAGCCGACGGCCGCGGCCCACTTGCGGCGGGCGCGCGCCATCGCCCTCGCCCGCCGGCTCCCCGTCCCGCGCATGGCCGCCGACGTGCACCTGGCCATCGTCGCCGCGAGCCACGACGGCCGGCCCGACCGGATCGAACAGGCCCGGCAGGAGGCCCTGGGCATGGGCCTGCTGCCCCTGGCCCACGAGACCGGCTTCGTCCTCGCGCTGGACCGGATCCGGCACGGCCGGTTCGACGAGGCCCGGGACCGGATCCGGGAGGCCGCCGCCGATGCCTCACGCCTCGGCCTGGGCCGCCCCCTGGCCATGCTGCGGCTCGCCGAGGCCGTACGGTACGCCCACCAGGGGCGCCGCGCCGAGATGCGCGGAGCGCTGGAGCGGCTGGCCCCGCTGCTGGACGCGGCGCCCGGCTTACGCGCGATGTCGTACGGGATGGCGCGGGCGTTCTGCTCGCTGCTGGAGGAGCGGCACGAGGCCGCCGGGCAGGAGTTCGCGCAGGCCCTCGCCTACGACGCGGAGAATCCCGCGACGGGCGAGTTCGGCAAGCACGGCATCATCCTGCTCCTCGGCGTACTGGCCGGCCGCATGGGGCGGCGCCACCACGCCGAGGTCACACGCGCGAGCGCCGGCGCCACCCGCTGGAACCACCAGTTCACCGGCCTGGCGCACGCCGTGCTGCTCGGCCGCGAGGGCCGCCCCGACGAGGCGACGGCCGCCGCAAGCAAGGCACTCGAGGCGGCCGAACCCTTCCCCATGGCACGCAGGCTGTGTCTGCGCCTCGTCGCGCAGTCGGCGTACGACGACGGCTGGGGCACGCCGGTCGAGTGGCTGCGCGAGGCGGAGGAGTACTTCCACGACGCCGGACTCCAAGCGGTCGCCGGAGCGTGCCGGGCCCTGCTGCGCGGGATGGGCGCGTCGGTCCGGCAACGGCGCACGGGCAGCGAGCGGGTGCCGCAGGACCTGCGCCGTTGCGGGATCACCGTCCGTGAGTTCGAGGTGGCCCGGCTGGTCGCCGAACGCATCAGCAACAAGGACATCGCCGGCCGGCTGCACATCTCGCTGCGCACCGTCGAGAAACACGTGGCGAGCCTCCTGCAGAAGACCGGCCACCCGAACCGGACGGCCTTCGCCACCGCCACCCGCGACCTGGTGGCCTAGAGTCCTGGGATCAGGACAGGCGGGCCAGCGGGTGTCCGGCCGTCAGGGTCACCACGCGGTCGAAGCGGCCGTCGAGGTCCTCGTCCCCGTGGTGCACGACGAGGAGCGCGCGCCCGGCGGTCCGCTCGCGCAGCAGCCGGAACACCAGCTCCCTGCCGTGGTCGTCGAGGTTCGCGAACGGCTCGTCGGCCAGGTACACGTCCGCGTCCTCGCACAGGAGCGCGGCGACCCCGGCGCGCTGGCGCTGGCCCGAGGACAGCTCCGAGGGCAGCTGGTCGGCGGGCACGTCCAGGTCCAGCGCGGCGCGCAGCCGCTCGTCGGGGACGAGGTCGCGCACCGGCAGCGGGGGCAGGTTCACCGGAGCGGTCAGACTCGCCACCCGAGGCGGCAGGGTGACCGACCCGGCGTCGGGGGCGAGCGTCCCGGAGATGATGTGCAGCAGCGTGGTCTTCCCGCAGCCGTTGGGGCCGCGCAGCAGCACGTGCTCGCCGGCGCGCAGCTCGAAGGCGTCGAACGAGACCCCGGCCACCCCGGACGCCCCGCTCGCCCCGGCCTCGGGCCCGTCCCCGTCGGCGCCGCCGTACACGACACGGGCTCCGCGGACCCGTACCAGCGCCCCCTCGTCGTGGTACGGGGTCTCCCGAGCCTCCCGCAGGGACTCGATCCGTTCGAGGACGGCCGTGCTCCGGCGGGCCTGCGGAATCATGTTGATGAGGTCGAACATCCCGGTCACCGCCCGCCACAGCGAGTTGACGAAGGCGAGGAAGCTGCCGAAGGACATCCGGCCGGAGAAGACGAAGAAGGCCCCGACGATCATCGAAGCGGTGTCCGACAGGTTCATCACCAGGTCGCTGAGGGTCCGCTGGCGCTGCGCCAGCCGGAAGTTGACGAAGGTGATGCCGAGGAAGCCGCGCAGCGCGTCCTGGTTCGCGCGGCGCGTCCCCGGCAGCAGCGACGGCAGACCGCGCAGGGCGGGGAAGGCCTCCAGGGTCCGGGTCAGCGTGTTGACGTACCTGGCCTCCGCCTCGCGTTCGGGACCGGTGTTCTCCTCTATCCGCCTGCCGAGCCGGTTGCTCACGAACACCAGCGGCGGCACGATCACCAGCAGGACGAGGCTGGCCTGCCAGGACAGGTACAGCAGCACCCCGAGGAAGACGACCGAGGTGACCGCCTGCCGTGCGATGCGCAGGGACACGTCGACGGCGGGCAGCACCCCCTGGGACACGTCGTTGTGGATGCGGCTGACGTACGAGGCGTTGCCCGCCCGCGACACCTTCCGGCCGTCCAGGCCGAGGGCGCGGGCCAGCAGCTCCGTCTCCAGCACCAGAGTGAACGCGTTCTCGAACCGTTTGCGCCGGCAGGCGATCCAGTACCCCGTCAGGTTGAGGGTCAGCCCGAGCGCGAGGTAGGTGAGCCCGAGGAAGAGGAAGCGCCGCAGGTCGGCGGTCAGGATCGCCTCGTCGAACAGGGCCTTGAGCAGCAGCGGGTGCAGCAGCGCCTCCAGCCCGCTCGTGGCGACCTCGGCGACGAGGATCACCACGAAGGGGGCCCGGTGCCCCCGCAGCGTGCGCCAGAGCTGCCTCACCGCCCGACCTCGTCCAGCAGGAAGTCGGCCGGGCCTCCCCGGTTCACCCGGTGGAGCACCCGCAGCAAGCCCGCCGAGCCGGTCAGGTAGTCGGTGGAGCAGCGCAGCAGCCCCTCACCGGGCAGTCCCAGCAGGGGCGGCCGGCCCTCGGCGCGGGGCAGCCCGAAACGTTCCGCGGGCTCGAAGAGGAAGACCTTCCGGATGAAGTCGAGCTGGCGCAGCGCCGTATCGCGGTACGCCCGGTCGCCGGTGAACTCGGCCGCGTCCAGCAGCGCGTCGGCGACCCCGGCCATGCCGAAGGCGTAGCCCGGCATCACCGAGTACCGGACGTCCAGCCCGCGCAGGACGGTCCGGGCCGCGTCCGTGTCCCCGTAGCGGAGCAGTACCTTCAGCACGCCCGCGGACCCGACCTCGACGTAGGGCTCCATCGTCCCCTCGTGCTCGAACATGACCGGGCCGCCCTCGTCGTCGATGGGCTCGGCGTGGGCCATCTCCCAGGCGAGCGCCTCCCGCCCGAGCCGCAGGTAGCGCGCCTCGCCCGTGATCTGGTGCATGCGCAGCAGGAACATCGCGACGCCGGCCTGCCCGAAGCCCAGGCCGGTCAGCGGCTCCGTCGCGGTGAACTCGTTGAGCCAGTGGGCCTGCCCGCCGTCCCGCTGCGCCGTCTCGTACAGCGCCTGCGCGCACTCCCGCGCCGCGGCGAGGTCGCGGGGGTCGTGGCCGCGCAGGAAGAAGCGCAGGTTCGTCATGCCGATCCCGGAGAGGCCGTAGTAGAAGGTGTGGTCGCCCTTCTCCACCGCCCGCTCGTTGGCCCGGGTCAGCAGCTCCCTGGCCGGTACGCCGAGCCCGAGGGAGTCGGCCGCCCAGGCGATGCCGGACAGGCCGTTCATGAGACCGTCCGGGTAGCCGGCCGGATCGATGTCCGCCAGCCTGCGGCCCAGCCAGGCACGCCATTCGGGCCGGACCGGGACGCCGCTGGCGTGCAGCGCCCACAGGACTCCGCTCGCCCCGAAGCCCAGGCTCAGCGGGTTGGTGACGTGCGCGAAGGGGTCCACGGGGAAGAGCGTGTCGCGGCCGGTGTCGGCGCTCGTTTCGACGAACGCGGCCACCCCGGCCTCCGTCTCCGCCAGGGCGAGCCGCTCCTCGACGACCGGGCGCGACGGCAGGGCCTCGACCGCGCCGAGCAGGCCGGCCTCGTCCTCCAGGGCCTTCAGCAGGCCGGTGAGGTCCATCCGGTCCTGAGCCAGGTCGGTGATCAGCCGGTGCACCCGCTCCGGCCAGCCCAGTCCCTCGGTGATGAAGATCCGGTACAGATCCAGGACGTCCTCGCGCAGGTACGACATGGCGGCGATCGGGAAGATGAAGTACGCCATGGTCGACGCGAGGGCGTACCGGTCGCCCTCCGGCCCGTACGCCTTGAAGCGGTTGCGGGAGAGGCTGAACCCCGGGGTGTAGAGCTCGACCGGTTTCGCCAGAGCGGCGGCACCGCTCTCGGCCAGCCGGCAGGCCTCCAGGTCGACGATGGTCACCTCGTAGGTGTCCGGGTCGATCAGCAGGTTCGCGGCGGTGAAGTCGGTGAGGATCACACCACGGTCGTGGGCGGCCTGGATGGCGCGGGCCAGCCCGCGGAAGACGGCGAGGAAGATCCGCAGGTACTCCCGCGACCGCTCGATGTCGAACCCCGGCCGCGCCAGCGGGTTGCGTTCCAGCAGCACCGAGCGGATGTCGGAGCTGTCGACGAACTCCTCGGCGATGTAGTGGTGTTCCCAGTGCCGGAACTTCGCGATCGGCGCCGGGTACGAGCCCGCGTCGGCCAGCCGGTTCAGGAACATCCACTCGCGGCCCAGGATGTCCACGGCGTCGTGGTCCTGCCGCGGGTTGATGTTGGTGTGCGGGCGGGCCTCCTTGAGCAGCACCGGGCGGTCGTCGTCCGCGGTGTCCTCGGCCGTGTACACGCCGCCGCTGTTGGAGAACTGGATCGCGCCGGTCACCCGGAAGCGGCCCCCGAGCAGGCCGTCGTCCCCCTCGTCCTCGTCGGCGGGCCGCCAGTCGTCGAACGGCCAGGGCACCCAGGAGGGATGCGCGTGGCCCGGGCGCCGGTCGTCGGGGACGGGTCCGTCCGGTCCGAGGATCCGCGGCATCCTGCGGCCGAGGACGTCGACGGTGTGGGTGTCGAGGAACTGGCCGTAGCGGAAGTAGAGGGCCTTGTTGTCCCGGTACCGCAGGTCGGACAGGACGTAGGCACCCTCGACGCCCTTCAGGAGGCGGGCGAGGTCCGCGAGGCACGTGCGGAACTCGTCGTCGTCGCGCGGGTAGACGGTGACGAGTTTGCCGCCGCTGCCCCGGGAGATGGCCTTGGAGTTGAGCATCTCGAAGACGTTGAGATCGAGAGCGATCTTGAAATCGATCTCGCGTTCCGTCAGGTGGCCGATCACCGAAGCGGCGACCTCGCGCACGTGGCGGTGGCTCGACGAGACGTGGATCTTCCAGCCCTGCGCCGGCAGGTTCTCGTTGTGCCGGAAGCTCCACCAGATACCGCTGCGGACGAACCGGGCCCGGACCCGCTCGTCGAACGCGGCGAGGAAGTGGTCCGCGTTCGGCTCGTAGAAGACGTCGAGCGGGTCGAAGAACAGTGTGTCGTTCCACGCGAAGAGGAAGCGGTAGACCCAGCGTTCGTTGCGCATGTCAGCCTCTGTGATCGTCCGGGGGCCGCCGGCAGCAGCGGCTGCGGCAGCGGCCGTCGGGAACGGTGGGTCCGTGCGGGGGCGCGCCGAGCCCACGCACGGACCCGGCAGGTCAGTTCGGGTTCTGCGGCTCGCGCGGAGACTTGCAGCAGTCGCTGCTGCTGCTCGTCAGGCTGATGGTGGCGGCAGCGCTGGGCGTGACGCGGGCCTCCATGTTCTGAAGCTTGAGGACGCTCATCCGGATCACCTCCTCGAAGGTCGGGTGCGCGGTTCGCGCTGATGTGGATTCCTGGCCGGCCGATCGGCAGGTCCGACTCAACGCCATCCGCTCCACCCGCACATGGGCGGTGACCCCGCATAATCTCCGCCCGCACCCCCCACCGGAATGCCGCCCGGAACGGGGCGCAATGGTGGTGGTCCGCACGCTCCGGCCGACGGCACCCGGTGTGGTAGAGAAGGGCGATGTCAGAGGCGGTGTCTAGCCTCGGGGCTATGTCTGAGACCTCCACGGGTACGCCCGACGACGTGAATGCCCCGCTCGACGATCCGCGGTGGACCGCGCAGTGGGCCGACGGCCCCGTACCGGACCAGCGGCGGCTGCGTCCCCTCATCGGCCACAGCGGCCCGGTGCGGGCGGTGGCCACGGCGACCGTCGACGGCAGGCCGGTCGCGGTCTCGGGCAGCCGGGACCACACCGTGCGCGTCTGGGACCTCGCGACGGGCGAACAGCTCCACGAACCGGTCACCGGCCGCACCGACCCGGTGTCCTCGATGACGGCCGAGGTGCTGTCCGTGGCCACGGCGGTCGCCGACGGCAGGCCCGTGGCCTTCAGCCGGCACGGCGACGGCGCGGTCCTGGTGTGGGACCTGGCCACCGGTCGCGCGGCCGGGGAGTTCGTCAGGCTCGTGGAAAGCGCCGTCCTGGACGGGCGCCGGGTCCTCCTCACCCTCGGGGCCGACGGGACCCTGTCGGTGGGCGACCTGCTCACCGGCCGCCGGGTCGCCGCCTTCCCGTCGGCGGCCGGCATCGCGATGCTGGACGGCCGCCGTGTCGTCCTCACCGTCGACGACATCGACGTGGACCGGACGGTGCGCGTGTGGGACCTGGGCACCGGGGAGCAGCTGGCCCGGTCGCTGGAGGTGGTGCGGACCGTCGCCCTCGACGGACGCGTGCTCGCCGTCACCGCCGGGGAGCCGGACCAGGGGGAGCAGCGGCTGTGGGACCTGGCGACCGGTGAGCCGGTGGAGACCCCCTCGGCCGCCGCGGCCCTGTCCGGCGGCGAGGACCGGCCCGGCGTGACGACCCTGACGGTGGTGCACGGACGCGCCGTCGCCGTCGGCCTCGACGGCGAGGAGCCCCGCTTCATCGGTCCCCTGGCTGGCGCCCGCCAGAACGGGGCCCTGGTACGGACCCGGGCGCGGGAGACCGCGGTGCTGGACGGGCGTACCGTCGCCCTCACCGCCGAAGCGGACGGGACCCTGCGCGTCTGGGACCTGACGGACGACCGGCCGCGCGTGAACGGTATGCGGGTGATCGGTGCCGTCGGCGCCAGCGGCACGGCGCCGGCCTTCCCGCCCGGCCCGGAGCAGGAGGCGGACCTCTGGCGCCGGCTCTCCGGCCGCGGGACCGGCCCTTCCGGCAGCGGCCCTTCCGGCAGTGGCGATCCGGTCCTGCTCACCGTGGAGCAGGACGACACGGTGGTGGTACGGGACCGCGCCACCGGCCAGCCCGTGGGCCCGCCGCTGACCGGCCACACCGGCAAGGTCTGGGACGTGGCCACCGCCGTCGTGGACGGGCGGCCCGTGGCCGTCACGGCCGGCGCCGATCACACGCTCCGGACCTGGGACCTCAGCCACGCCCACGCCGACGCCCACGCCGACGCCCACGCCGACGCCCACGCCGACGCCCACGGCGACAGTCCGGCCCGCGCCGGCCACACCGGTACGGTCTCGGCGATCACCACGGCCGTTCTCGACGGGGGCCCGGTGGTTGTCACGGCAGCCGCCGACCGCACCCTGCACGTCCGGGACCTGACCACCGGTCAGCCGGTCACGGCCCCCGTGACCGGCCTGGAGGGCGAGGTGACCGCCATGGTCGCATCGGTGGTGGACGGGCGGCCGGTGGTCGTGACCGCAGGCTCCGGTGACACCCTGCACCTGCTGGATCCGGTGGGCGGGGAACTTCTCAGCGAGCCCGTCACCAGCCACCACGGCCGGGTACTGGCCCTGGCCGGCGCGACCCTGGACGGCCGGCCGGTCGTGGTCACGGCCGGCGCCGACCGCACCGCGGCGATCTGGGACCTCGCCACCCGCCGCCTCGTCGGCGAACCGCTCACCGGCCACACCAGCAGGGTGACCGCCGTCGCAACGGCGGAACTGGCGGGGCGGCCCGTCGCGGTCACCGGAAGCTGGGACAAGACCGTACGGCTGTGGGACCTCACCACCGGCCGGCAGATCGGCGAACCCCTGACCGGCCATACCGACTGGGTGACATCGGTGGCCACCACGCTCGTCGACGGCAGGCCCGTGGCGGTCAGCAGGAGCCGGGACAAGACGGTGCGCCTGTGGGACCTGGCCACGATGCGGGAGATCGGCGAACCCCTGACCGGCCACACGGATCCGAACGGGCCCATGGTCGTCACCGCCGGGGGCGCCCGGCCGGTGGCGGCCATCGGCCAGGGCCAGGCCGTGCGGTTCTGGGACCTCGCCACGGGGCGGGAGGCGGGGACCGAGTACGCGCTGCCGCTCCCGGTGGCCGCGCTCGGGGCCGCGCCGGGCGGACGGCTCGTGGTCGCCTTCGGCCCGGAGGTCACGGTGCTGCGCCCGGCGGCAGGTTGACTCAATCGGATCGTACCCCTCCGGTAGGTCGGGAGAATCTCAGCAGCAAGAGGCGGTGATCGGCCGTGCGGGCGGGGGCGAGTGAATTCGCCGCTGCCGTACGGCGGTTCACCGATCCCCCCCCCAGTACCGTGAGAGGCACCACGATGACCACACACCGCGTCAGGCGTTACGCGGCACGCACGTTGACCATGGCGGTCGCGGCCTGCGCCGTCGCTGCGGCGACCACCCTTCCGGCGTCCGCCGCCGACCAGCCGACCAGGCAGCAGCTCATGGCGGACTGCGCCTCGGGCGAAGGCAAGTGCACCTTCAACTCGCCCCAGCTCGGGGAGGCGTACCTGGGTGAGTTCCGCCAGGTGTCGAACTCGCTGTTCAACTGCAGCACGTCGGACGCCACCCAGTCGATGACCTGGGACGACACGGTGGGCTCCACCGACTCGCTGGGCGTCTCCGTCACGGCGGGAGGCAAGATAGCGGGCATCGTCGACCTGAGCGTAACCGCGAGTTACAGCCATAGTTGGTCGAGCAGTCATTCGGAGAGCAGCTCGCTCAACATGACGGTGAAGCCCGGCGAGGTCGGATGGATCTCGCGCGCCCAGGTGATGCAGAAGGTCTCCGGTACCTGGCAGACCCACTACGACAGCCCCAAGTGGAACCACTACTACTGGTTCTTCCAGGACACGATCACCAGCCCGGCCAAGAACGGCACGGACGGCAAGAGCAACGCGGTGGTGGTCAAGAGCCGCAAGATGACGGCCGCGGAGAAGCGCTCCTGCACCGCCGAGGGCCATCAGGGCCACACGTTCGTACAGTCCCGCTGAACGCTCCCGGCCCCGCCCCGCTCCCCGGGGGCGGGGCCGGGACGGCACGGGCCGCACCGGGTTCGGGGGCGGCCCCCCGCCGGCATGCTGCCCGGGGGACGACGAAGACCGACGAGGTATCCGATCCGGCCCGGGAGGCCCTGGAGGCCTCGAGGGGCCCCTCGCGACGGCCCGGGAGTCCGTCGGGCTGTACCGCGGGCTCGCGCGCGGACACCGCGTACCGCCGCAGCTCGGCAACGCGCTCTCCCTGCTCGCGGCGGCACTGGGCGACCTCGCCCTGGCACCGGCGTCGCACGCCCGCGTGCGGACCTTAGGCCGGTGCCGACCTCGCCGGGGGCCTGGCGGCCGCCACGGAGGCGGTCGGCCTCTTACGCGCGCCCGCGGCCGAGGTCCCGCAGATGTACGCCCCCTCCCTCGCGGAGGTCCGCGCCCTGCAGGACCGGCTGCGGGCACCGACCCCGCCGCCCCGCCGAGGGGGCTTTTAGTCGACGTTCATGAGGGTGTCAAGTCCCGAGTTTCCGGAACATGACCTGGATATGGCCCCCGGGGCTTACTTGTGGTGCGGGCCTCACCGGAAACAGAACGAGGCAGACGAAAGAAACGGAATACCCCTTCTTTCGTCGACATCACCGCAGCGTCCCGGAAATCCGGGCACGTCACATACCCCTCTTGAACCTGTAGGAGAAAGTCATGAACCGCAAGATGCACACCAGCAACGTTGTCCGTCCCACCCGTCGCGGTTTCCGCGTCGCCACTCTGGTCGCCGCGGCCGCTGTGGTCACAGGAGGAGTTGTGCTTCCGGCGTCCATGGCCTCGGCCGCTCCGGTGGCCACCCACGTCGCTACGGCCCTCCCGAACGGTGGGGGCGCCGGAGGTGACGGTGGTAAGGGCGGTACCGGCGGTCTCGTCGGTGGCGCCGGTGGTGCCGGTGGCTCCGGTGGCGGCAGTGTCCTGGGCACCGGCGGCAAGGGCGGTAACGGCGGTACCGGTGGAGGCGGCCTCCTGCTCGGCGGCGCCGGTGGCGGTGGCGGCGGTGGCGGCGAAGGCCGCATCGGTGGCGCCGGTGGTAACGGTGGCGACGGCGGCTTCGGCGTCCTCCAGGGCGGCAACGCCGGTGGCGGCGGCGGGGGCGGCGACGGCTTCCTCAAGGGAGGCAAGGGCGGCAACGGCGGTAACGGCGGCTTCAGCATCTTCAACGGAGGCAACGGCGGCAAGGCCGGAGACGGCGGCCTCGGTGGCCTGATCGGCGGCGAAGGAGGCAACGGCGGATCCGGTGGCGGCAGCCTCTTCTGACCGCTCACCCCGCAGTACCCAGCTCAACGGGGTGGAGGCCTTCGGGCCTCCACCCCCACCCCCCCACAGTTCCACCCCCTCGTCGGTATGTGCCGAAACGGAGAAACCCCTCATGTTCACGAAGTCCTGGCAGCGTCCGATCATCCTGGTCACGGCCTCTCTGGCCCTCGTCACCGGTACGGCGTGCGCCGCGCAGGCGTCGCAGTCCCACACCCCCACGAACATCAGCGCCTCGGCCCCGGCCGGCAAGCCCGACCACTGCATCGGTTTCGGCGCCGGCGGCAAGGGCGGAGAGGGCGGCAAGGGCGGCCGGGGCGGCGAGCCCGGTCAGCCGGGTGAGCCCGGCCAGCCCGGCGGGGTCGGCTGCTTCAAGTTCGAAGACCTGCCCGACAAGCCGAAGGCGGACCTGACGGTGGTCGACAAGGTGCGCATCGTGCTCATCGTGATGGCGGCCGACGACCCGGACCAGACCACGAAGAAGATCGCCGACAAGTACAAGATCTCGGACGAGCAGATCGACACCTGGAAGAAGTACTACGTCGACGGCGACTGGTTCGCCCTGATGGCGGACGACGTCCGCTCGTGAGACCCAGGCGCCCCGGCCCGCAGCGGGCCGGGGCGCCGGAGAAACCTCGGGGAACGAACGGCCGGACATGAATCGGCCCATTCGACAGGAATGCGGAAAGCGGAACACCGTGACCGCGCCACGGAAAGCAATTTCCAGGAAAGGCAGAGTTTCATGCGTACGCGATCCATGAAGTTTCGGCTCGGTCTCATCATTTCGGCGACTCTGATCGGCGCGGGTGCGATGGCACCGGTCGCCACGGCGGCCCCGGCGCCGTCCGCCCGGACGGTCTCCGCGTTCGACACCGGCGACGCGCACCCGGGCGGCGGCCGCTTCGACGGCCGCGCGGTGCTCGGCGGGGTCAAGGTGGACAAGGGCAGCGTCCGGGTCGGCGACCGGGTCTGTGCGGGCAGCTGCGACGGATCGGTGAACGGCACCAAGGGCGGCAAGGGCGGAATCTGCGCCGGGCTGTGCAACGGGAGTGCCAACGGCGGCAACGGCACCACGGGCGTGCCGGGCGGCAACGGTACGAACGGCGGCAAGGGCGGAGTCTGCGCCGGGACCTGCAACGGGAGTGCCAACGGCGGCAACGGTGGCACCGGCGGGGTCGCGCTCCCCGGCGGTGACGGCGGCAAGGGCGGCAACGGCGGGGACGGCGGCCTCTGCATCGGCTTCGGCTGCGGGACCACCGGTGGCTTCGGCGGTAACGGCGGCGCCGGTGGCAGCGACGACGACTGACCGCCGAGGACCGCGGCGCGCACCGTGACCGGTTCCCTTCGGGGACCGGTCACGGTGCGTTTCCGCGTGCGTTTCCGCGTGCGCTTCCATGTGCGCGTCCGTCCCGTCCGTGCCGCTTGACGGGGCGGCGCGCGGAGGGGCCGCTCGATAGACTTCCAGGTATGGAAGAGCGGCCTGCCGCGTCCGGCGGCGTCACCCGGCCGGGTGAGGGGGGCGTCCGATGAGCGAGGTATCCAACCTCAGCGTGTACGCGGGCCGTGCCTCGGGCCTCATCGGCAAGCAGATCGCGGGCTACCGCGTGGAGCGCATGATCGGCCGCGGTGGCATGGCCGTCGTCTACTGCGCGAAGGACCTGCGCCTGGACCGTACGGTCGCACTCAAACTGATCGCCCCCGAGCGCGCCCGCGACGAGACCTTCCGGCGCCGCTTCACGCACGAATCGCGGGTGGCCGCGTCGATCGACCACCCGCACATCGTGCCCATCTTCGAAGCCGGTGAGACCGACGGCGTCCTCTACATCGCCATGCGCTACGTCTCCGGCCTCGACCTGCGCGCGCTGCTGGACCGCGAGGGCCCGCTGCCCGTGGCGACCGCCCTGCGCATCGCCGCCCAGGTGGCATCGGCGCTCGACGCGGCCCATGACCACGATCTCGTGCACCGGGACGTCAAGCCAGGCAACATCCTGGTCGCCGCGGGCACCGACAGCGAGCACCCCGAGCACATCTACCTCACGGACTTCGGGCTGACGAAGAAGGCGCTGGCGCTGACCGGGTTCACCACGGACGGCGAGTTCGTCGGCACGCTCGACTACATGGCGCCGGAACAGATCTCCGGCAGGCCGGTGGACGGCAGGTGCGATCTCTACAGCCTGGCGTGCGTCGTCTACGAAACCCTCGCCGGCGGGCCGCCCTTCGAGCGCGAGGAGGACGCGGCGCTGCTGTGGGCGCACCAGTACGACCCCCCGCCCCCACTGACGCAGCGGCGGCCGGGAATCGCTCCCGCCGCCGCCGACGTACTGACCAAGGCTCTGTCCAAGCTCCCCGAGGACCGCTACGGGTCCTGCCTCGAATTCGTGGCCGCTCTGCGCGTCGCCACGGGAGGCGGCACCGGCCGTCAGGCCGATCCGCCGTCGCGGGAGGGTTCCCGTCCCCCCGGTGTCCCGGGGGACTCCGTGCCCCCGCGGGAGCCCCCGGACTGGGCCCGGCCGGTCTTCTACGGCCTGCCCGGCGGCGGCTCGTAGGCCGCCTCGCCCGTCACGGGCGCTTCCGCATTCCTTCGTACGTCGTTCCTGCGTGGTCCCCGCACGTTCCTGCGGCTGTCACAGACCCATGGAGATGGCCAGGCGGGTCATCT
Source organism: Streptomyces sp. NPDC040545 (assembly GCF_055595065.1). NCBI lineage: Bacteria > Bacillati > Actinomycetota > Actinomycetes > Kitasatosporales > Streptomycetaceae > Streptomyces > Streptomyces sp. NPDC040545. Next base: position 136,451 of record NZ_JBVIWA010000017.1, on the reverse strand, counting down.
CGGCCGTGGTGCTGATGTTCAGCTTGGCGCGGATGCGGCGCAGGTAGGCGTCGACCGTGTGCTTGGAGAGCCCCATCTGGCGGGCCGTCTGCAGGTAGGTGCAGCCTGCAGCGATGTGTCGCAGTGCCTCCTGCTCGCGCGGGGCGAGGGTGGGGGCGGTGGCTTCGGTCTGCGGGGCGACGAGGGTGAGGCTCATGATTTCCTCCGACGGATCGGCCTGGTCATCACTGCTCACGTCCTCGGAAGCAGGGGACGTATACCGGAATGTCGGTGTTTGTCCCTGATAAAGAGCTTGTCGGCGGGACTTCATGGAGCTGTCCGTCGACTGTCACAGGCGCGTCACAGGGAACATTTACGTGCATATCGCCCGGCCTCGTGCGCGTCCTCAGTACTCGGTGAGGGACTGCTCGGCCCAGATGGTCTTGCCGATGGCCGCGTGCCGGGTGCCCCAGCGCTGGGCGAGCTGGGCGACCAGCAGCAGGCCCCGCCCGCCCTCGTCGAAGGTCCGGGCCCGCCGCATGTGCGGGGCGGTGCTGCTCGCGTCGGAGACCTCGCAGATCAGGGTGCTGTTCTTCTCGTGGATCAGCCGCAGCTGGATGGGCGGCTGGCCGTACCTGATCGCATTGGTGACCAGCTCACTGACCAGCAGCTCGGTGACGAAGGCGGCCTCCTCCAGCCCCCAGGCCGTCAGCTGGTCGGTGGTCTGGCGCCGGGCCATGGCCACGACGGACGGGTCGGAGGGCAGGTCCCAGACGACCACCTGGTCCGCGTGCAGGCCCCGGGTGCGCGCGACGAGCAGGGCCACGTCGTCGTCCGGGCGGTGCGTCAGCATGGCCGTCAGTACGCGGTCGCACACCGCGTCCAGCGTGTCCGCGGGCCGGACCAGGGCCGCGAACATGCTGTCCAGCGCCTCGTCGATGTCGTGGTCGCGGGCCTGCAGCAGACCGTCCGTGTACAGGGCGAGGATGCTGCCCTCGGGCAGTTCGACCTCGAGCGTCTCGAACGGCAGACCGCCCAGGCCCAGCGGGGGACCGGCCGGGACGTCCAGCAGGTACACGGAGCCCTCCGGGGAGACCACGGCGGGCGGCGGGTGGCCGGCCCGGGCGACCGTGCAGCGGCGGATGACCGGGTCGTAGACCACGTAGAGGCAGGTGGTGCCGATGCCCCCGGCCGTCTCCCCGCCGGACTCCTGGTCGCCCTCGTCGGCGGACAGGTGGATGACGAGGTCGTCGAGGTGGGTGAGCAGCTCGTCGGGTCCCAGGTCGACATCGGCCAGGGTGCGTACGGCGGTGCGCAGCCGCCCCATGGTCGCGGTGGCCCGGATCCCGTGGCCGACGACGTCCCCCACGACCAGCGCCACCCGGGCGCCCGACAGCGGGATCACGTCGAACCAGTCGCCGCCCACGCCGGCCTCGCCGGCGGCGGGCAGATAGCGGGAGGCGATCTCCAGCGCGGCCTGGTCGGGCAGCGTGTGCGGGAGCAGGCTGCGCTGCAGCGTCATGGTCGTCGTGTGCTCCCGGCCCGACCGGTAGGCGTTGCGGATCCCGGCCGCCGCCCGGGCCGTGAGCTCCTCGGCCACCCGCAGGTCCTCCGGCTGGAAGGGCTCCTGGCGCCGGTGGCGGGAGAAGACGGCCACACCGAGCGTGCCCCCGCCGGCCCGCATCGGCACCACCATGATCGAGTGGGCCCCGTACTCCCCGATCCAGGCGGCCCCGGGGTCCTGGGCCGCCCACCGGGCGAGGTCGGGGTCCGCGGCCCCGTACACGGCGCCGTGGCCCGCGAGCAGCGCTGCGACGGGCGGCGACAGCGGCGGATAGCTGGTCGTGTCTCCGACGGCGACGCCGGACTCGGGGGTTCCGTCGAGGACCGACCGCGCCGCGGCGCGGCACACGGTGACCGGCCCGTCAGCCTGGACCGAGGACGGCTCGTCGCCGCGCGGGAGCGGTTCCAGCAGGTCGACGACCGCGAAATCGGCGAACCGGGGGACGGCGGCGTCGGCCAGCTCGTGCGCGGTGCGGACACTGTCCAGCGTGGTCCCGATCGGCGCGGTGTCGACCTCGTCCGTCAGGAGCATCTGGTGCTGGACGCTCTCCGCCCCGCCGCGGTCGTGCGCGGCCAGACATACGGCGCGCACCCGGCCGTCCGGGTCCCGCAACGGCGCCAGCGAGGTGGCCCAACCGTGCTCCGCGCCGGCGCCCGTCGGGTGGACGAAGGCCTCCATGTACTGCGGCTCACCGGAGTCGAACGCCAGGCGCATCCGGCGCTCGGTCTCGTCGCTCATGGGATCCGGCGCGATCTCCGGCAGCCGTAGACCCCGCATTTCGGCCTCCGTGAGGGAGAGCGCGCGTTCCATGCCGGCGTTCGCCCGCACCAGGCGCAGGTCCGCGTCGAAGACCGCCAGAAAGCAGGGGGACTGGGTGAACGCCCATTCCTTCATCGGTTCGTCCCAGGGGGAGCGGCGCGCGCCCCCGACGGCGGACACCACGAACCACTTGACGATCCCGCCGCTGGACGTCCAGCGGTGCGCGAGCAGGGCCACCTCCATGCGGTGACCGTCCCGGTGGCGCAGCGCCACCGTGCCGCTCCACCGCTCCCGCTCGGACGGCACCCGCCGCGCCGCGTCGCTGAGGACATCGGCGAGCCGGTGGGCGGCGGGCAGCCCCACGACCTCGGACGGAACATAGCCGAGCAGCCGGGTCGCGCCCTCGCTCCACTCGGTGACGATGCCCTGCTCGTTGATCGTCGCCGAGGCCGTGTAGGCCGACTCGAGGGAGGCGCCCGTCTCCTCGGGCCGCTCACCAGGAGAGGTGGGAACTTGCTCCATCGCCACTCATCTCGCCCTCGCTCGTTCCGCTGCCGCCGTCCCACGGGGACGTGCTAGGCCAGGCGCTCCTCTGACCAGAATGATCCAGCCGGGCAAGGAGCACCAACGCAGTACCGGCACGCGGGGCACTCAGCCACCCGGGTGCGCGAGGACGAGGGCGAGCGCCGCGTCGTCCGCCCGCCAGACCATCGCACGGCGCTGTCCGCCGAGGAGGGGCGGCCGGAGGCCGAGGATCGGGATGCCGCGTGGAGCGGCGCCGAAGACCGAGCTCCGGTCGGCCTTGACCGCGGCCTCCTTCAGCGCCCAGGCCCCGGTCATGGCGCCGGGCCGCTCCCTGCCGACGAGGGAGAGCTCCTCGGGTGACAGGAAATGGTCCGCGACCCGGCGTACGGCGTCGGCCGAGTCCATCTCGCACAGGTCCACCCCGACCGGTTCCGGCGCGAGAGCCGCAGCGACGTGCCCGGCGGTGTGGCTGATGGAGACGTACAGGTCGGCCACCGGGCTGCCGCCGACGACGACGCGGGGGCTGCCGTCGTCCCGCGGGAGGATCTCCACGCCGTCCGGCGGTGCGGAGACCACCTCACCCACCAGCTGCTTGGCGAGCAGCCGGCCGGCCGTCCACTCGGCCTGCCGCCAGGGCCGCAGCCCGCGGAGCACGCGCCGCTCGGCCGGTGAGAGCGGCGGCACCCGCCGGAGCTCGCCGGCCCGGGCCACGATCAGGCGGGCTCCGCCCCACAGGTGGACCCGGCCCGGCACGATCGGCCGGAAGCCGGCGTCCACGGCGGTGGCGGTCACGAGACCGGCGCCGAGTCGAGGAGCAGCAGCTCGCGCGCCAGCGCGGCCACGGCCTGGCGGATCTGGCCGGGCGTGTGGTCGTACGTGATGAAGAACCGCAGCCGGGCCTGCTCCTCCGGTACGGCCGGATGGAGGATGGGGTTGACGCTGATGCCCTGCCGGAACAGGGCCTCCGCGAGCTGCAGGGTCTTCAGCGAGTCCCCGACGATGCACGGCACGACCGGCGTGTCATGGCTGTCCCCGGTGTTGATGCCCGCCTCGCGCGCGAGGTGGACGAAGAGCGCCGCGTTCTCCGAGAGCCGCGCCACCCGCTGCGGCTCGGCACGCAGCATGCGCAGGGCGGTCAGCGAGGCCGCGGTGTCGGCCGGGGTCATCCCGGCGCTGTAGACGAAGCCCGGCACGGTGTAGCGCAGGTACTCCACGACCGGGCGGCTCCCCGCGACGTAGCCGCCGCAGCTCGCCAGCGCCTTCGACAGCGTGCCCGACCACAGGTCGACGGCCGAGCGGTCGATGCCGTAGTACTCGCCGATGCCACGGCCCGTCCGGCCGATCGTCCCGATGCTGTGCGCCTCGTCGATCATCAGCAGCGCGCCGTGCCGGCGCTTGACGTCGACGAGGGCGGGCAGGTCGGCGATGTCCCCGTCCATGCTGTAGACGCCTTCGACGACGACGAGCACCCGCCGGTACTGGTCGCGGACCTGCGACAGCAGGGCGTCGAGGGCGGCGGCGTCGTTGTGGGGGAAGGGCCGCCGGGTCGCGCCGGCGAGCCTGCACCCCTGCAGGATGCTGTCGTGCGCGAGGGAGTCGTGGACGATGAGGTCCCCCGGTCCGACGAGGTGGCCGATCACGGTGACGTTGGTGGCATGGCCGTTGGCCAGGGTGATCGCCGCTTCGCATCCGAGCAGGCCGGCGATCTCGCTCTCGAGTTCCAGGTGGAGCGGTCGGCTGCCGGAGAGCAGCCGGCTGGCGGAGACCGAGGTCCCGCAGCGCTCTATCGCCTCGTGGGCCGCCTCGTTCACCTGCGGGTGGGTCGCCATGCCCAGGTAGTTGTAGCTGGAGAAGGAGAGGAGTTCCCGGCCGTCGACGACGGTGGTGTCCGTCAGCGCGCCCTCATGGACGAGGAAGTACGGATTGGCCAGCCCCAGCCCGGAGAGCGTGGCGATGCGCTCGGAGTGGGCGGTGACCTCCGGGAAGCACTCGATCCGTGTGTGCTGCTCGGGCAGCGGGGAGGCGGCCGGGTCCGTGGCGGTCGGCGGGTCGCAGGCCAGGGGGACCGACGGGTCGGCGGGCGGCGGTGCCGGGGCTTCGCCGGCTGCGGAGCGCTGCTCGGGGACGGGGACGGGGGTCGGTACGGCGTCGCCGCAGCCGCTCGCGATCATCGCCGCGATCCCTCCGACGGTCGGCCGGTCGGTGGCCGTGTCGTCGCGGGTCCACTGCGGCCACTGCCGCTTGAGGGAGGTGAACAGGTCGGTCAGCATCAGCGAGTCGAACCCGAGGTCGTCGATCAGCAGCTGGTCATCGCGCAGATGGGCGACGGGGAACGCGCTGACCCGGGCCACGTGCGCGAGCACGGACTCCGTAACCGTGCTGATGTCCCCGGCCGGAGACGGCCCCTCGTCGGCGGGCTCGGCGGGCTCGGCGGGTTCGGCGGGTTCGGCGGGCGCCGTGGGAGTGACCGAGGGCACCGGGGTGGTTCCGGACGGCGCCGGGGCGGCGGCCTCCGAGGCCCGGTTCCGCTCGGGGAGCGTCTCGGCGAGACGGGCCAGCAGAGCCGCCTCCGCAGCCGGGTTCGGCCCGGGGAGGGTTTCGGCGAGGCGGGCGAGCAACGCCGTCTGCTGCTGGACCAGCCGGAGCAGCTCGTCCATCGGGTGGAGCGGCGAGTCGTTCATCGTGATCTCCTCGGCGGATACGGGCCGGAACTGGGACTGGAGCCGGGGCTGGGGCCGGCGGGAGGGGGCGGAGCCGCCCGTCGTCCCCACGCCCCGGCGGGGCACCCAGTAGGACTGCGTGGCGAGCTTCGCCACCGGAAGGTCGAGCAGCCGGCGCTCCTCCTGGGGAACCAGGGCGCGCGGGTCGACCGGGGCGCCCAGGACCGCGAGCCGGGCGAGGGCCCGGACGAAGCCCCGGCCGCCGTCCGGCGCCACCCCGGTGACCGGCACGACATGGACGTCGCCGTGGTCGGTGAGGTTGCGGCGGACCGAGGTCAGGAGCGAGTTGCCGCCGGTCACCTGGAGGAAGACACGAGCCCCCTGGTCGTAGGCGGTGCGCACGGCGTCGGCGAACTGGACCGGCGCGGACGCGTGCCGGCCCCACAGCTCGCGCAGCCGCTCGGGATCGCCGCAGACGGCCGCGTTCACGGATGAGACGAACGGCAGCACGGGGCTGCTGACGGGGCGGTCGGCGAGGTCCGCGCTCATCTTCTCGTCGGCGGCGGCGAGCCGCGGCGAGTGGAAGGCGTTCGACACGTCGAGCGCCACCGTGACGACCCCCGCCCCGGCGCAGGCCTGCCGCATGGCGTCGAGCCCTTGCGGCGTGCCGCTGACCACGACCTGCCTCGGCTGGTTGAAGCAGGCGAGCCACACGTCGTCGATGCCGGTCACCAGGCGACGGCAGGTCTCCTTGTCGGTCTGTACGGCGAGCATCCCGCCGCGCAGACCGCTCTCGGCCTCCCGGAGGGTCGCGCCCCGGTGCACCAGCAGCCGTACGGTGTCCTCGTCGGTGAGCGCGCCGGCCGCCGCGGCCGCGGCGAACTCCCCGACGCTGTGGCCGAGGACCAGGTCGGGCGCGATGCCGAAGCCGGCGAGGAGCCGGGTGGCGGCGATCTGGACGGTCCCGAGCAGCGGCTGGCACACCTCGGTGGAGGCGAGCCTGCGCCCGCTCTCCTCCGCGCCGTCCCCGGCGGTCGCCGCCCCGCCGTACAGCAGGTCGCCGATGTCGAAGCCGGTGGCCTCACGGGCCGTTGCGCCCAGGCCGTCGACGGTCGCCCGGAAGCCGGGGAACCGCTCGTAGAGGTCCCGCATCATGCCGGGCCGCTGGCTGCCCTGACCGGGGAAGAGGAACGCGAGGCGGCGCCGCTCGGCCGGCAGCGGGGCGTCGGCGGCGAAGGCGTCGTCCCCGAGGTCGCCCCGCTCGCCCTCGACGAGCTGCTCGCGGGCGTGGCGCAGCCGCCGTACGAAGGCCTCCGTGTCGTCGGCCACGATCGCGAGCCGGGCCGTCAGCGGCCGGCGGGAGCCCAGGGTGTGGGCCACGGCTGCCAGCGGGGCCGGGTCCGCCGTGTCGAGTGCATCGAGAACGTCGCCGATGTGCTGGTCCAGGAGCTCGGCACTGCCGGCCGAGAGCATGACGAGCTGAGGGCCGGCGTCCCGGGTGTCCCCGGCGTCCCCGGAGTCCCCGTTCTCCGCGGTGTTCCCGGCGCGTTCCGGGAGACGGCCGGCGGCAGGGGCGGGGGCGGGCCGCTCCTCCAGCACCACGTGGACGTTCGTCCCGCCGAAGCCGAACGAGCTGACGGCGGCCCGGAGCGGCGTGCCGGACTCCGGAAAGGGCCGTGAGGTGTCGGCGAGACGCAGGCCCGCGGCGTCGATGCCCAGCCCCGGGTGCGGGGCCGTCTTCGGCTGCGGAACGATCGTCCGGTGGTGGACGACCAGGGCCGTCTTGATCAGTCCGGCGATGCCCGCGGCGGACAGCGAGTGCCCGATGAGGGCCTTGCCCGCGCCGACGTAGCACAACGAGGGGTCGTCGTCGGGGTACTCGGTACGCAGCCGGCGCAGCGCCTCGACCTCGGCGCGGTCGCCGGTGGCGGTGCCGGTCCCGTGGGCCTCCAGGAAGTCGACCGAGGACGGGGCGACCCCCGCGTCGTCGTAGGCCCGGCGCATGGCGCGCAGCTGGCCTTCGGGAGCGGGCGCCAGCGGCCCGGGGGACGCGCCGTCGTTGGCCGAGCCGACGCCCTTGATCACCGCGTAGACCCGGTCGCCCGCGTCGAGCGCGTCGGCGAGCGGCCGTACGACGACGGCGCCGGCGCCCTCACCGAGGACGAAACCGTCGGCCCCCTCGTCGAAGGGGCGGCACATTCCGGTGGCGGACAGTGCCCGGAGCGTCGAGAAGCCGATCAGGCTGTCGGGGGTGAGGTTGAGGTACACGCCACCCACGACGGCGATCCGGCAGCTGCCCTGGCGCAGTTGGCTGACGGCCTGGTCCAGGGCCACGAGCGAGCCGGAGCAGGCGGCGTCGACGGTGAAGCTGGGCCCGCCGAGGTCGAAGTGCCGGCTGACGGTGCCGGGGGCCATGTTGAGCAGGCTCCCCGGCAGGCTGAAGGGCTGCACGGTGCCGAGCGATCCCGCGTGGTCCCTGACGGCGTCGAGGATGCCGCCGGCGTCCGCCGCGGCCTGCCCCGCGTCCTCGGCCAGGGCGATGGCCCGGATGGGGGCCGACATGAGGTCCTTGTAGTCGGACACCGACATGCCGCAGAAGACCCCGGTGTTCTCCCGGTCGAAGTCGCCCCGGCCCAGCCCCGCGTCGTCGAGGGCCTCGCGGGTGACGTCCAGCAGCAGCCGGTGCTGCGGGTCCATGGCCCGGGCACGCGCGGGCGGCACGCCGTAGTGCAGGGCGTCGAAGCGGTCCACGTCGTCCAGGAAGGCGACCTGGTCGGTGTACGCCGCATGGGGGGCCGACGGATTTCCGGGTTCGTGGAAGGTCTCATGGTTCCAGCGCTCCTTCGGCACGGCGGAGAACTGCCGTTCCCCGCTCAGCAGGAGCTTCCAGTAGGCGCTGATGTCGGGAGCGCCGGGGAAGCGGCAGCCGAGTCCGGTGATGGCGATGTCGGTCATGGGAGTTCTTCCTTGTCGTGAAGGGGGAGGAGTACGGGGGAGGGGACGGGGACGGGGACAGGGACGGGTACGGGGAGGGGCCGGTGGTCAGTGCCGCGCACGGGCCGGGGACCGCAGGGCGGGCCGGGCCGCGGGACACCTGCGGACGGGAGCCGGGGGCGGACGGGACGCCGGGAGCGGCTCCTTGGGCCGGATGGGACGCGGCGCCCACCAGTTCAGGCCGCCGGCCAGCCGCATGAGCGCCGGTACGAGGACCCCCCGTACGAGCGTGGCGTCGAGGAGGACGCCGAGGCCCGCGCCGATCCCGAAGAACTGCAGCAGGGACACCTGCGAGGTGCCGAAGCTCAGGAGGGTGAAGGCGAGCAGCGCCCCGGCGGTGGTGACGATGCCGCCCGTGCGGGCCATGCCCGTGACGATCGAGCGGGCGTTGTCCTGCCCGGCGTCGTGCGCCTCCTTGATGCGCGCGAGGACGAACACCTCGTAGTCCACAGAGAGTCCGAAGACGATGCAGAACAGCAGGACCGGCATGGTCGTACTGAGGGGCCCCGGCGTGAAGCCGAGCAGCTGGTGCAGGTGACCCGACTGGAAGACCCACACCATGGCCCCGAGGACGGCCGCGAGGCTCAGCGCGTTCAGCGCGATGGCCTTCAGCGGCAGCAGCAGACTGCGCGTGAAGCCCAGCAGCAGCGCGAAGGTGGTGACGGAGATCAGCGCGAGCGCCAGTGGGATCCGGTCGCCCACGGTCGCCTTGGCGTCGACCAGGACCGCGCTCGGTCCGCCGACCAGGACCTCGGTGCCCGCGGGGGCGGGGACCGCGCGGATGTCGTGGACGAGCTGCTGGGCGGCGTGCGACTGGGGGTCGACCAGCGGCACCACGGAGAGCTGGACCGGGCCGTCGGCGGCCGGCCGGGTGGTGGCCGCGGCCGGGCCGGAGACCGCAGCCCGCGCCCCGTACCGGAAGCCGCCGTCGGGTCCCACGACCTGGGCGACCTGCGGGAACGCGGACAGGCGACGGGCGTACTCCACCCGCTCCGACGAGGAGGCGTCGCCCGTGGTGACGACCGTCAGCGCGCTGGAGCCCTTCATGTCGAACCGGTCGCGCACCAGGTCGCCGGCCTGCCGGCCGGACGCGCTCGACGGCAGCGCCCGGTCGTCCGGGGTGGCGAAATCGGCGTGCGCGAAGGGCGCGGCGAGCAGCACCAGCAGACCGATCACCGGCAGTGCCGCGACCAGCGGGCGGCGTACGACGATCCGCGCCAGCTCCTCCCAGAATCCGGACCGGGAGCCGGAGCGGACCTTGTGCCGCCACGGCACGGCCCAGGCGTTCACCCGCTTCCCGAGCAGTGCGAGCAGTGCGGGCAGCACGGTCACGGCGCTCACCGCCGCGATCGCCACCACGGCGATGCCCGCGTAGGCGAAGGAGCGCAGGAAGTACGGCGGGAACACCAGCAGGGTGGCGAGCGCGGCGGAGACCGTCGCGGCGCTGAAGGCGATCGTGTGGCCGGCGGTGCGCACGGTCCGTACGGCGGCGGTACTCGGGAGGAATCCGGCGGCGAGCTCCTCCCGGAACCGCGAGACGACCAGCAGTCCGTAGTCGATGCCCAGCCCCAGGCCGAGCGCCGTGGTGAGGTTCAGCGCGAACACGGAGACGTCGGTGACGCTGCCGAGAACGCTCAGGACCAGCAGCGTCCCGGCGATGGCGAGGATCCCGATCAGCAGGGGCAGGGCCGCGGCGACCACACTGCCGAACACCAGGACCAGCAGGATCAGGGTGCCCGGCAGGACGACGGACTCGGCCCGCTTCAGGTCGGACTCGGAGATGTCCTGGAGCTCGGCGTCGACGAGGGCGCTCCCTCCGACGTGCACCGCGAGGGCCTTCCCGGCCCCGGCCGGGGTGGCCAGCTCCGCGCGCAGCCGCTCGGCCCGCGCCGCGAGCTCTTCCCCCTCGCCGTCCACGTGCGCGACCAGCATCGCCGCGTGGCCGTCGCGGCTGCGCAGCTCCGCCGCGCCGCCGGTCCAGTACGAGGTCACGGCGCTCACGTGCGGCTGCGCGGTGAGCTTTCGGGTCAGTTCCTCGCCCGCGCCGCGGGCGGGCGGGTCGCCCGCCGAACCGCTGCCGCTCTCCGCCACGAGGACGAGGTTCGGGGAGGCGCCCAGGCGCTCGGCGGCCAGGCGCGCGGCGCGGCTGGACTCGGACCGCGGATCGTCGTATCCCTGCGTCTTCAGCCGTCCGGTCGCATCCATGCCGAAAAGGACGGAGAGGACGAGGAAGACGAGCGCGCCGACGAGGACGAGTCGGGGGTGACGGGTCACGAAGGCCCCTGCGCGGCGGAACATGGATGCCTCCGGTACGGACGGCGATTCGCTCCTGCTCTCGCGCAGGAAGGTCGATATCCACCGTGCCCGGAGGCGCGACGAGGCCGTAGTCCCGGCCATTCGTACCTTGACAGGAGCGGAGGGGACGGTACCCCGAGTGCGTCGACACGCAGGGTGACATTGCGTGCCCGTGGGTCACTCGATGTAGTGGGTCCGTGGTGGGAGTGGCGGCGCCGGGGTGCGTCCGGTGCGTCCGCCGCCGACTATGGGCGGCGTACCACCCCCACTGCCGTTGTCAGGAGCTCACCATGCTGGAGCGCAAACTGCGCAAGGACCGCACCGAGGTCACCTTCATCCTGCCTGTCGACACCCCGCCGGGACCGGTCAGTGTGGTGGGCGACTTCAACGACTGGCAGCCCGGTGTCCACACCCTGGCCCGCCGGAAGGACGGCAAGCGCGCCGTGACCGTCGAGCTGCCCAGCAAGAGCACCCATTCCTTCCGGTACCTGGCGGCCGGGGACTACTGGTTCAACGACGAGAGCGCCGGGGACCAGGACGGCCCCAACAGCCGCCTGCACACCTGACGGCCCGGACTCCTCTCGGACCGGAGCGCGCCCCGGCCTTCGGCCGGGGCGCGTTTGTGCGGCACCGGTCCGATCAAGTAAGGTTAGGCTAAGCTAATCGATCAACAGTACACATTTAAGGGCGAGTTGGTTGGCCCCTCACTCCTGCGTGCCCGTTTTGTCTATCGACAGGGCGCCGGGGAATCAGCTTAGCTTTGCCTAAGTTTCGGTCGCGGCTGCGTCGGCGTGCCGACCCGTCCGGGTGGGGATCGAAGGGATGACGTAGAGCGACATGGGCACCCTTGCAGTGGAACGCCCCGCGCCCAGGGGCGTGACGGAGGCCCGGCGGCGGCGGGTCGTGGGCTCGGTCACCCTGGTGCTGGTCCTCGTGGCCGCCGTGGTGGTGTCGTTGGCCGTCGGCGCGCGGGCGCTGACCCCCGCCGAGGTGTGGCGAGGGTTATCGGCGGCGCCGGACCCCGACCAGCGGCTCACCGAGATACGGCTCATCGTGCGGACCGTACGGGTGCCGCGCACGGTGCTCGCGGTCGTGGCGGGCGTGGCCCTGGGGGTCGGCGGGGCGCTGATCCAGGGGTATACGCGCAATCCGATCGCCGACACGGGCCTGCTGGGCGTGAACTCCGGCGCCTCCTTCGCCGTGGTGCTGGTGATCGCCCTGTTCGGGTTCGCCAACCCGTTCCAGTACGTCTGGTTCGCCTTCCTGGGCGCCGCGGTCGCCGGCGTCGTCGTCTTCGGGCTGGCGAGCATCGGCCGGGGGGCCGGTAACCCGCTGACCCTCGCACTGGCCGGACAAGGGGTCACGGTGTTCCTCGCCGCGATGACCACGGCGGTCGCGCTGTCCGACAAGGCCTCGCTGAACGCCCTGCGGTTCTGGAACGCGGGCTCCGTGGCCGGTGTCGGGTTCGACGTCATCCGGCCGGTGACCGCGTTCGTCGCCGTCGGGCTGGTGCTCGCGCTGATCACGCTGCCCGCCCTCAACCTGCTCAACCTCGGCGACGACGTCGCACGGGGGCTGGGGGTGAACATCGTGCTGAGCCGGACCGTCGGCATCGCCGCCGTCACCCTGCTCGCGGGAGCCGCCACGGCGGCGTGCGGCCCCATCGCCTTCCTCGGCCTGATGGTGGCCCACGTGGCCCGGTACCTGACCGGGCCGGACTACCGCTGGCTGGTGCCGTACGCGGGCCTGCTCGGCGCCATCGTCCTGCTGGTCTGCGACATAGCGGGGCGCCTGCTGGTGCGGCCGGGGGAGCTGGACGCGGGGGTCGTGGTGGCCCTCCTCGGAGCCCCGTTCTTCGCGGCCCTGGTGTGGCGCGGAAAGTTCAAGAGTGCGTGACCGGGACCGGGGTGAAGGCATTGGCATCGGTGACGCCGGGCGTGCGGCTCGGCCCCGTCTCGTTCGTATGGCGGCCGTGGGCCGTGTGCGTCACGCTGCTGCTGGCGGCGGCGGCCTTCCTCGTGTTCTGCGTGTCCATCGGCGTGGGGGACTTCCCCATCGGCCTGTCGCGGGTGATGGCCACGGTCGTGGGCGGGGGCGAGCAGGTCGACCAGTTCGTCATCATGGATCTGCGGATGCCGCGCGCCCTGGCCGGGCTCGTCGTGGGCGTCGCGCTCGGGGTGTCCGGGGCGATCACCCAGTCGATCGCGCGCAACCCGCTGGCCAGCCCGGACATCCTGGGGATCACCGGGGGCGCCGGCGCCGTCGCGGTGTTCCTGGTGACGGTGTCGGGCGGGACCGCCACGGCGCTCGTCCACTCCGTGGGCCTGTCCGGGGCGGCGCTCGCGGGCGGCCTCGGCACGGGTCTCCTCGTGTACTTCCTGGCCTGGCGGCGCGGGATCGACGGCTTCCGGCTCATCCTCATCGGCATCTCGGTGAGCGCCGTGACGGAGGCGGTCACGACCTGGCTGCTGGCCACCGCCGACATCAGGGACGTGGCCCGGGCCCAGGCCTGGCTGGTCGGCTCGCTGGACAACCGGTCGTGGGACGACGTGGGTGTGGCGCTGTGGTGCACCCTCGCCCTGATGGCCGTCGTGACGGTGGTCGCCTTCCAGTTCAAGCCGCTGCACCTCGGTGACGACGTCGCCGCGGGCCTGGGCGTCCGGTACACGAGGGTGCGGGCGGTGCTGCTGCTGTGCGCGGTGCTGCTGGCCGGCGTGGCGGTGAGCGCGGCCGGCCCGGTCCCGTTCGTCGCGCTGGTGGCGCCCCAGGTGGCGATGCGGCTGGCGAAGTGCCCGACGCCGCCGATGGCGGCCTCCGGGCTGGTCGGCGCCCTGCTGCTGATCGGCGCGGACCTGGTCGCCCGTACGGCACTGCCGATCACCCTCCCGGTCGGGGTGGTGACCGCCGTGATCGGCGGTCCCTTCCTCATCCATCTGCTGGTGCGGGCCAACCTCCGCTGACCGGTGGCCCCGCAGACCCGTAGACCGCCGGACATCCGACCCTCAGACCCTCAGACCCTTCAGACGTGCCTACTTCAGGGGGAGTTGTGTCCGTATCGCAGACCGCCGGGATCGAGTCCGACGGGGCCGAGGTCGTACGGCTGGCGGCCAGAGGGGTCACCGTCGGGTACGGCGGCCGGGTCGTCATCGACGACCTGCACGTGTCGATCCCGCCGCGGGTGATCACCACGATCATCGGCTCCAACGGGTGCGGGAAGTCCACCCTGTTGCGGACCCTGTCCCGGCTGCTCAAACCGACCAGCGGATCGGTCGTGCTGGACGGCGAGGACATCGGCCGGCTCAGGACCCGGGACGTGGCCAAGAAGCTCGGCCTGCTGCCGCAGGCTCCCGTGGCGCCGGAAGGGCTCACCGTGGCCGACCTCGTGGCCAGGGGCCGCCATCCGCACCAGAGCTGGCTGCGGCAGTGGTCCTCCGACGACGCCGACGTCGTGGCGCGGGCCCTGGCCATGACCGGGGTGTCCGACCTGGCCGACCGCCCGGTCGACGCCCTGTCGGGCGGGCAGCGGCAGCGGGTCTGGATCTCGATGACGCTGGCTCAGGGCACCGACCTGCTGCTCCTGGACGAGCCGACCACGTATCTGGACCTGGCGCACGCGATCGACGTGCTCGACCTCGTGGACGACCTGCACGAGTCGGGATGCACCGTCGTCCTGGTGCTGCACGACCTCAATCTGGCCACCCGCTACAGCGACAACCTCATCGTGATGAAAGCCGGTTCGATCCTCGCGCAGGGGCACCCCCGTGACGTGATCACCGCCGAGCTGTTGTACGAGGCGTTCGGGCTGCGCGCCAAGGTGATAGACGACCCGGTGGGCGACAGGCCGCTCATCGTCCCCATCGGCCGCGCCCACGTGAACACCCCCTAGATCAAACAAAGTTACGCCGCAAGTAAGGCTAGGCTAGCCTCACTTGAGCGCGGTAGGGTTTGGCTGCCCTCGGGCGGAACTGCAATGGACGGCACGAAAGCAAGGGATTTCGGATGCTCTTCCATCGAACGACACGTATGAAGCCCTGGCGGCGGTTGGCGGCGGGAGCCTCCGCCGCGGCCCTCGGTGTCGGCCTCCTGGCCGGATGCGGTTCCGATTCGGCGGACCAGGCCGACAAGAAGAGCGACAACGCCCCGGCCGTCGGGGGCACCTTCCCGGTCACCGTGGAGCACGCCTTCGGATCGACCGAGGTCGAGAAGGCTCCCAAGCGGGTCGTCGCGGTCGGGTACACCGACGACCAGGCCATCCTGGCGCTCGGCATCAAGCCGGTCGGCATGGTCGACCAGTATCCGAACCCGCCGGGCACGTCCCCCGACATCAACACCCAGTGGCCCTGGGTGAAGGAGAAGTGGGGCGGCACCCGCCCCGAGGTCATCATGAACAACGGTGACGCCGGCCCGAACTACGAGAAGATCGCGGCCCTGCGGCCGGACCTGATCATCGCCGTGTACTCCGAGATCGACCAGGCCGCCTACGAGAAGCTCACCAAGATCGCGCCGACGGTGGGCCGCACCAAGGCCGAGAAGGAACCGTTCAGCGCTCCCTGGCAGGACAACGCCGTCCACATCGCCAAGGCGCTCGGCCAGGAGGCCAAGGGCACCGAGCTGGTGAAGGGCATCCAGGACAAGCTCGACACGGCCAGGAAGACGCACCCCGAGTTCGCGAACCAGACCGCCGTCCCCGTGTCCTGGTACAAGGACTCGGTGGCCCCCTTCACCACCACCGACGTGCGCGGCCGGCTGGTGACGGGCATCGGCTACAAGGGCCGGACCGAGATCGACAGAATTGCGGACGGCAAGTTCTACACCACGCTCTCCCCGGAGCGCATGGACCTCGTCGACGTCGACCGCATCTTCGTCATCGCCGACAAGGCGGACCAGGAAGCCCTGAAGAAGTTCCAGCTGTTCACCAACCTGAACGCGGTCAAGAACGGCAAGGTCTCCTACCTCCTCGACAGCGAGGGCCCGGCCGTCGGCGCGGCCATGTCCCAGGGCACCCTGCTCTCCCTGCCGTACGCCATCGACGAACTCGTCAAGTCGGCCGGCCAGGTGTGAGCCTCACCGCCGCGCGCGTCGCCCCGTCGACCCTGCGCACGACGACCGGACGCGAGGCCACCCGCTGGGTCACGGCGCACTGCCGCGAGGTGCCGTGGCTCACCTTCGCCACCGTGTTCACCACGGTGGCAGGGGCGGCCCTGCAGGTGCTCCCGCTGCTCCTGCTCGGCCGCGTCGTCGACGCGGTGGTCGCGGGCGGACCGCACTCCATCCTGGTCACGACCGGGGTGCTGATGGTGGCCGCCGCGCTGCTCGGCGCGGCGGCCACCGCCCTGTCGGCCTACCTCATCGGGCGCCTCGGCGCGGACCTGCTCGCCCGGCTGCGCGAAGGCGCCGTCCGGGCGGTGCTCGGGATGCCGAGCGCCCGGATCGAGCAGGTCGGCCGGGGGGACGTGCTCTCCCGGGTCGGCGACGACGTGGCCGTCCTGTCCAAAGGCATCAGGACGGCCGTCCCCACCGTGTTCTCGGCCGGGGTGCTGGTCGTCATCGCCACGATCGGCATGTTCGGCCTGGACTGGCGGCTCGGTCTGGCCGGTGCCTGCGCGCTGCCCGCGTACGGTCTGGCCCTGCGCTGGTACCTGCCCCGCTCCGCCCCGCTCTACCGCCAGCAGCGGGCGGCCCAGGCCGACCGCGCGCAGGCCCTGATCAGCGGACTGAACGGGATAGACACGGTCCGGGCGTACCGCCTCGAAGGGGCCGTCCGCGAGAAGGTCACCCATGAGTCGTGGCGGGTACGCGACCTCGGCATCGAGGTGTTCCGGCTCTTCGGCCGGTTCGTCGGCCGGGAGAACCGCGCCGAGTTCATCGGGCTGGTCCTGATCATCGTGGTGGGGTACGCCCTGCTGGAGGCCGACGCCGCCAGCCTCGGCGAGGTCTCCGCGGCCCCGCTGCTGTTCCACCGGCTCTTCACCCCGCTGGGCTCCATCATGTTCACCTTCGACGAGGCGCAGAAGTCGGGCGCGAGCCTGACCCGCCTGGTCGGAGTGCTGGAGGAGGACGCGGAGGACCGGCTGGTGGGCTCCCTGGCCGTGGCGGGGGCGGCGGACCCGCCGGACCCGCCGGACCCGGTGCCCGTGACCGTGCGCGGGCTGACGTTCCGCTACCCCGACTCCGAGGATCCCGTCGTCCGGGACGTCGACCTGACGATCCCGGCCGGCACCTCGCTCGCCCTGGTCGGGGCGACGGGCGCGGGCAAGTCCACCCTGGCCGCGCTGATCGCGGGCATCGGCACCCCGCAGAGCGGGTCCGTGCGCATAGGGTCCACCGACCTCGCCGGCCTCGACGAGGCCGGGGCCCGGGCCCTGGTCAGCATCCTCACCCAGGAGACCCACGTCTTCTCCGGACCGCTCGCCGAGGACCTGCGCCTGGCCGCACCGGAGGCGACCGACACCCAGCTGATGGACGCCCTGCGCACGGTCGGCGCCGACGGCTGGGTCGACGCGCTGCCCGACGGTCTGCACACCCTGGTCGGCGAGGGCGGCGAACGCCTCGACGCCACCAAGGTCGCCCACGTCGCCCTGGCCCGGCTGGTGCTGGGCCGCACCCCCGTCGTGGTGCTCGACGAGTCCACGGCGGAGGCGGGCAGCGAGGGCGCGGCCGAGCTGGAACGGGCCGTGCTCGCCGCGTGCGCGGGACGGACCACGCTGTTCGTGGCACACCGGCTGACCCAGGCCATGGCGGCGGACCGGATCGCCGTACTGGACGCGGGACGCGTCGTGGAGCAGGGGACGCACGAGGAGTTGGTGGCCCTGGGCGGCCGCTACGCACGACTGTGGCGGGCCTGGCGCGAGGGCAGCTAGGCCGCCCCATTTTTCGGCTGGGCCAACATATCGATCTGGAAAGGGCGTTGAGCCTTCGATGACGGAATCGACCGCTCGTCTCGTGCTGCTTTCTCCCACCCGCCTGGCCGAAGTGCGCCGGCGGTCCGGCGACTACGGCGACACGGTGATCGCCCGGGCGTGCGCCGTCGCACTGGCCTATTGGGCCACGGGCCGCAGCCCCGACGGCCTGGATCTGACCCCCGGCACCCTCTTCGCCGACGTCCTCGGCTGGGCAGACAACGGCGGTGCGGGACCGGCCGGCTGGGAGGTCGGGACGGACGGCTCCGACGGCCCGGACGGCCCGCCCGGCCGGAGCATCACCCTCCCGGAAGGCGTCGTACCGGCCGACGCGCAGCTCGCCCTGGACGACCTGGCCGACTTCCCGGACCGGCCCCTCTCCACCATCGGCCCCTGCGGTGTCGCGCAGCGGCTCGCGACCCTGGCCGAGTGGAACGACACCGGGGCGGACCGGATCCGCCCGACCGTCGTCGAGATGTTCCGCGAGCAGGCACGCCTGCGGCCGGACGCCGTCGCCGTCGTCGACGAGCACTGCTCGCTGACCTACCGCCAGGCCGCCGAACTCTCCGCCCAGCTGGCCCACCACCTCATCGAACGCGGCCTCACCGCCGAACAGGTCGTCGCCATCTCCCTCGACCGCTCCGCCGCCATGGTGATCGGCCTGCTCGGCGTGCTCCAGGCGGGAGCCGCGTTCGTACCGCTCGATCCGCAGTGGCCCGCGGCGCGCCGCTCCGTCGTCATCGCCGACGCCCGCGTCGTCCTGCAGCTCAACCACTCCGGCGAACACGCCCCGGACGAACCGGAAGCCGTATCCGTCGACCTCGGCGACTGGCGGTTCGGCTCCTGCTCCGGCGAGGGGACCGGGGTCACCGTCCCCGGAGACGCCCTGGCCTACGTGATCTTCACCTCCGGTTCGACCGGCCGGCCCAAGGGCGCGATGATCCGCCACGAGGCCATCAGCGAGCGCCTGCTGTGGCAGGCCGGGGAGATCCTGGGCTTCGGCCACGACGACGCGTCGCTGTTCAAGGCGCCGCTGTCCTTCGACATCTCCATCAACGAGATCTTCCTGCCGCTGGTGTGCGGCGGCCGGCTGGTGGTCCTGCGCCCCGGCGGCGAACGCGACCCGCACCACCTGCTGAGCGTGATCGCCGAGCAGCGCGTCACCTTCACCTACCTCGTGTCGTCCATGCTGGACGTACTGCTGGAGATCGCCGGCGACTCCGGACGCCTCGACAGCCTGCGGCACGTGTGGTGCGGCGGCGAGGTGCTGACCCCGGAGCTGTACGAGCGCTTCCGCACCCGGCTCGACATACCCATGTACCACGGCTACGGCCCCGCCGAGACGACGATCGGCGTCTCGCACGTCATCTACCGGGGCGCCGCTGAACGCCTGTCGACGTCGATCGGCAAGGCCAACCCCAACACCCAGCTGTACGTGCTCGACGACGAACTGCGCCCGGTCCCGGTCGGGGTCGGCGGCGAGCTGTACGTCGGAGGGTTCCTGCTCGGGCGCGGCTACGTGGGCGCGCCCGGCCTGACGGCCTCCCGGTTCGTCGCGAACCCCTTCGCCACGGACGGATCCCGGCTGTACCGCACCGGTGACCTCGCCCGCTTCGCCCCCGACGGATCCCTGGACTTCCTCGGCCGCGCCGACAACCAGATCAAGATCCGCGGCATGCGGCTGGAGATCGAGGACGTCGAGGTCGGCCTCGCCGAGCATCCCGCCGTACGCCACACCTGCGTCGTCGCGAAGAAGAACACGGCCGGCGGCACCTACCTCGTGGGCTACGTGATCCCCGCCACCGGGAGCGAGGACCTGCGCGTCGACGAGGTCAAGCAGTGGGCCGCCGGGCACATGGTCGAGTACATGGTGCCCGCCCACATCGTCGTGATGAAGGAGTTCCCGCTCACCGCCAACGGCAAGCTCGACCGGGGCGCGCTGCCGGAGCCCCAGGCCGGCGCGGGCGCGCTCGCCCCGCCCGTCACCGAGAACGAGCGCCTGGTGTGCGCGGCGGTCGCGGCGGTGCTGCGGCGTGACGCGGTCGGCGTCGACCAGGACTTCTTCCAGCTCGGCGGGGACAGCATCCTGGCGATCTCCCTGCTGAGCGCCCTGCGCGAGGCGGGCCTCCACGTCACGGCCCGCCAGATCTTCACCAACAGCGTCGTGGGCGCGCTGGCGGCGGTCGCGGACCGCGAGGCCGCCGCCGTGGACCACGGCGACGTCGCCACCGGGACGGTCGTGGGATCGCCGATCGTGCAGTGGCTCGGCGCGACCACGGACGCCATCGACGGCTTCGTGCAGTCGGTCGTGCTGAACACCCCGGCGAACCTGACGGCCGACGCGCTCGATGCCGTCCTCACCGCCGTCGTCGCACGGCACGACATGCTGCGCGCCAAGCTGGTGCGGGGCGAGCGCTGGAGCTTCGAGATCCCGGAGGCGGACCGGGCCGTGGCGCGATGGCAGGAGAGCGACCGGCCGCTCGACGAGTGCGTCACGCTCGCCACCGAGGGTCTGGACCCCGCCGACGGCGTGATGCTGCGCGCCGTCTGGCGCCGCGAGGCGCGCCAGCTGGTCCTGGTCGCGCACCACGTGGTGATCGACGGCGTGTCCTGGCGGATCCTGATGGAGGACCTCTCCACGGCGTGGCGCTGGTACGTCTCGGGCGCACCCGTCGAACTGCCCCCGGTGGGCACGTCGTTCCGGCGCTGGACGCAGCTCCTGGCGCGCGCGCGGTTCGACGCCGACCTCGCCCATTTCCGGCGCGCCCTGCCCGGGGCGGACGCGCCGCTGGGCCGGCGCGCGCTGTCCGCGGCCGACACCGTCGCCCGGGAGCGCACGACGACCCTCTCGGTCGGCCCCGACGTCACGGCCGCGCTGCTGGGCGAGGTCCCCGCGAGGTTCCACGCGGGCGTCAACGACGTGCTGCTGACCGCGCTCGCCGTCACCCTCGCCCGGTGGCGCCGCGACCTCGGCCAGGACCAGACGTTCGCGCACATCGAACTGGAGGGCCACGGCCGCGAAGGACGCCACGTGGCGGACTCCGCCGGCTTCGAGCCGGAACTGTCGCGGACCGTGGGCTGGTTCACCACCCTGTTCCCGGTGACCGTCGACCCCGGCGCGGCCACCGACCTCACGGCTCCCGCCTACCTGGTCGCCGCGCTCAAGGCGGTCAAGGAGGACCTCGCGCGGGTCCCGGGCAACGGCGTCTCCTACGGCGCCCTGCGCTACCTGGCCGACGCCGCGTTCGACGCGCCCGCCCCCCAGGTGCTCTTCAACTACCTGGGCCGCTTCGACGCGGGCTCCTCCGGCGACTGGGAGCTCGCCCAGACCACCGGCCGGCTGGGCGAAAGGCGCGACCCCAGGATGCGGCTGCCGCGCGCCCTGGAGTTCAACGCGATCGCCGAACCCGCCTCGGCCGGCGGCGCGTACGAACTGGTCACCACCCTCTCCTGGCCCGACGGGCTGCTCACCGACCAGGACGTCGAGACCATCGGCGGGTACTTCCGCGAGGCCCTGACCGGACTGGCCGCACTGGCCGCACTCGACCTGGCCGGACTCGGCCTGGGCGGCCACTCGCCCAGCGACTTCGCCGTGCCGGCGCTCACCCAGGCCGACGTCGACGAGCTGGACGGTCCGGCGCTGCGGGACGTCCTGCCGCTGACCCCGCTCCAGGAGGGCCTCTACTTCCACTCGGTCTTCGACGACGACTCCGCGGGCAGCTACGTCGAACAGCAGCTCCTGACCCTGGACGGGGAGGTGGACGCCGGCCGGCTCGCGGCGGCGGCCACCCGCCTGCTCACGCTCTTCCCCAACCTGGCCGCACGCTTCACGGCCCTCGCCGACGGCCGCGTGGTCTCCGTCCTGGAGGGCGGGGTGCAGGCCCCGTTCACCACCCTGGACCGCCCCGGCATCACCGGCGAGGAGATCCGCGAGCACGCCGAGCGCGATCGCCGCGCCGGGTTCGACCTGGCGAGCGGCCCGCTGATGCGGTACACGCTGATCCGCACCGGCCCTGCCCGCAGCGTCCTGGTGCAGACCGTGCACCACATCATCGCCGACGGCTGGTCGGTGCCTCCGATGCTCCGCGCCCTGCTGGCCGAGTACCACGCGCCGGGGACCGTGCACCCGCGCGGCGGCTTCACCGACTACGTGCGCCGGCTCGCCGGACGCGACGAGGACGAGAGCGACCGGGTGTGGCGCGAACAGCTCGCCGGGCTCCCCGGCCCCTCGCTGGTCGCCGAGGGGCACACGCCGTCCGACCGGTTCGCCGACACCGCCACCTCGCCGGAGGGGGACATCGACGAGGCCGCCCGGTCCGCCGGTGTCCCGCTCAGCGTGGCCGTGCACAGCGCCTGGGCGGCGACGCTCGGCGGCCTCCTGCAGGGCAGGGACGTCGTCTTCGGCTCCACGGTGTCCGGGCGCGACGCCGACGTGCCCGGCATCGGGGACATGGTGGGTCTGTTCATCAACACGATCCCCGTGCGCGCCCGGTGGGCCGCCACCACCACGGCGCGCGACCTGCTCGCCTCGGTACGGGACCACCAGAGCGCGGTGCTGGCGCACCAGCACGTCTCCCTCGCGCGCATCAGCCGCCTGAGCGGAGCGGGCCCGCTCTTCGACACCCTGGTGGTGTTCGACGTGGCGACCGACGTGGCGGGCCTGCGCGGACCCGAGGACACGCTCGTCATCGGCGACATCGTGAACGAGGGCGCACCGCACTACCCGTTGACCCTCGTCGTGGAGCGCGCGCCCGACGGCCGCCCCCGCTTCAACCTGATCCACGACGGCGCGCTGGTCCGGGAGCCGACCGCCCGGACGATCCTGTCCACCTTCACCCGCACCCTCACCGGCCTGCTGACCCGGCCGGACGCCCTCGTCGACGACCTGGCTCCGACCGGCACCCTGCCCCCCGCACGGATCACCCCGACGACGCTGGGCGCACTCTTCGACGCCGCCGCGCACCGCGATCCGGCCGCGACCGCCCTCACCCAGTGCGCCCTCGACGGCGGCAGCCGGTCACTGACCTACGGTGAACTGGCCGCCGCGAAGGACGAGCTGGCTTCGTCCCTGCGCGCCGCCGGTGTCCGGCCGGGCGAACGCGTCGCCGTCGCCGTCCCGCGCTCCCTCGAACAGGTCGTCGCCCTCGTCGCCGTCGTCAGCGCGGGCGGTGCGTACGTACCGCTGGACCTCGCGTACCCGGACGGACGCCTGGAGTACATCCTCACCGACGCGGCTCCGCAGGTCGTGCTCGTGGACCCGGAGCACCGGGACCGCTTCACGCGGCTGCTGGCCCGGGCGGGCGTACCGGCCCGTGTGCTCGTACAGGGGGAGCGGCCGCCGCAGGCCGCCCAGGCCGCCCCGGATGCCCCGGAGGTCCAGGACACCCAGGCCGCCCGGGACGCCGCCGGGTCCGGGGCCGACTGGCACGATCCCGCGTACGTGATCTACACGTCCGGGTCGACCGGCAGGCCCAAGGGCGTCGTCGTCCCGCACTCCAGCGTGGTGACCCTGCTCGCGAACACCCGGCCCGCCATGGACTTCGGCCCGCACGACGTGTGGGTCCAGTTCCACTCGTACTCCTTCGACTTCGCGGTGTGGGAGCTGTGGGGCGCGCTCGCCCACGGCGCCGAGCTGCTCGTGCCGGAATACGGACTGACCCGCTCACCCGTCGACTTCCACCGCCTGGTGCGCGAGCGCCGGGTGACCGTCCTCAACCAGACCCCGTCGGCCTTCTACCAGTTCATCGAGGCCGACCGGCACGCCGACGAGCCCGCCACCACCCTGCGCCGGATCATCTTCGGGGGCGAGGCACTGGATCCCGGGCGGCTGCGCGGCTGGGTCGAGCGGTACGGGACGGCCTCGCCCGAACTGGTCAACATGTACGGCATCACCGAGACCACCGTGCACGTCACGCACCGGGTCCTGACCGACGATGACTTCCGCTCCGGCGAGGACGTCAGCCCGATCGGCGGCCCGATCCCCGGACTGGTCACCTACCTGCTCGACGACCGGCTCCGGCCGGTCCCGCCGGGCCGGGTGGGCGCCATCTACGTCGCCGGCGACCAGGTCTCCCTCGGCTACCTGCGGCGCCCGTCCCTCACCGCGTGCCGGTTCGTCGCCGACCCGTTCGCGGCCGACGGATCCCGGATGTACCACACGGGTGACCTCGCCCGCCGTACGCTCGGCGGCGAGCTGGAGTTCACCGGCCGAGCCGACGACCAGGTGCAGCTCAAGGGCTTCCGCATCGAGCCCGGTGAGGTGGAGTCCGCGATCCGGGAACTCGACGGTGTGGTCGACGTGGCCGTCACCGTGGCCGACAGCGCGGACCACCTGGTCGCGCATGTCGTGGGCCGGGTGCCCCAGGACCTCGCAGGCCTCCTGGCCTCGAAGCTGCCCGTCCACATGGTGCCCGGCCTGGTCCTGCCCGTCGACGCCCTGCCGCTGACGGTCAACGGCAAACTGGACCGCGAGGCCCTGATCGCACGCGCCGCGCCGCACGACGCGCCGCACGGCGTACCGGCCGCCGCGAGCGGCTCCCCGAACGCCTCCCCGACCGCCTCCGTGACCGCCTCCGCACTCACCGCACTGGTCGGCATCTTCACCGAGACCCTGCCCGGCACCGCCGTCGACGGCGACAGCGACTTCTTCCGGGCCGGCGGCGACAGCATCCTCGCCATCACCGTCGTCAACCGGGCCAGGGCCCTGGGCTTCGCGATCGCCCCCCGGGACGTGTTCCTGCTCAGGACCCCGCGCGCGCTCGCCGAGCACCTGGCGACGAGCACCCCGCACCCCGCGGCGCCCGGCGCACCCGTACCCGCACCGCGCGAGGACGGCCCGCTGACCCCGACCCCGATCATCCTGCGCCGGCGCGAACTCGGCGGATCCCTCGCCCGGTTCGCCCAGGCCCGGTCCCTGGTCGCGGCCGAGGGCACCGGCCACGCCGACGCCGAGCGCGCCGCGAACGCCGTCGTCGCCGCACACCCGGCCCTGCGGCTGCGGCTGCGCACCGAGCACGGGGTGTGGGCCCTGCGCACCGAACCCGCCCGCGCGGTCACCGTCGTACGCAGCGACGCGCCCGATGCGACGGCCGCGGCGGACGAAGCCGCCGGGCGGCTCGACCCCGAGACCGGGGACGTCGTCGCGTTCTCCTGGCTGGAGACGACCCGGACCCTCGTGGTCACCGCGCACCACCTCGCCGTCGACGCCGTCTCCTGGCTGATCCTGCTGGACGACATCGCCACCGCCCTGCGCGGGAACCCGCTCGCCCCGCCGACCACCTCCTACGCCGCGTACGCGCAGGCACTGGCCGACCGGTCGGCCCACGAGACCGACGGCCTCGGGCACTGGATCACCACCCTCCAGGCACCCGCGCTGCTGCCCGTGGCCGAGCGGCCGCGCGAGACCACGGTCGTCCTCCCGCCCGGGACCAGCGACCAGGTGACGCGCACCGCGCCCGCCGCACTCGGCGTCGGCCTCACCGAGCTGCTGTGCGGCGCGCTGCGCACCGCGCTCACCCGCATCCAGCCCTCGCCCACCGATCTGGCGATCGAGCTGGAGCGGCACGGCCGGGTCCCGGCATCGGCACACCACGACTACACCCGTACGGTCGGCTGGTTCACCGCCATCGCCCCGGTGCGCCTCACACCGCACACCGACCCCGTCGCCGCGGCCCGTGAGGTCGCCGAACGCCAGCCGGACGAGCGCGCGCACGTCGCGTACGGCGGGCTCCGGTACCTCAACCCGCAGACGGCGCCGCTGCTCACCGCCCGCCCGCAGGTGCTGTTCAACTACCTCGGCCGGGGCGGCGAGTCTCGGGCCATCCACCTCACCGGCGCCGACGAGGGCAGCCCGTACGCCGTCGAGGTCAACGCCTGGACCGACGCGGCCACCGGAAGCCTGCACGCGGTCTTCACCCTCGCCGAGGGCATACCCGACGAGATCACCGAGCACTGGCGCGCCGCCCTGGAACTCGTCGCGGCCGCCGCCACGACCGCCGAGCGCACGGCGCCGGTCACCCCGCTCCAGCGCGGCCTGTTCTTCCAGGCGCAGCTGGCGGGCGCGGCCGGACACTACGTCGCGCAGAGCTGGTTCACCTTCGACCGGCGCCTGGACACCGACGCGCTGGCCGAGGCGATGGCCTGGGTGATCGCCCGGCACCCGGTCGTGGGCGCGGGCTTCACCACCGACGACGACGGCAAGGCCGTCCAGGTCCTGGGCGCGGGCCGGCGGGTCGGCGTCCGCACGGTCGGCCTCGCGACGGAGGCCGAGATCGAGGCCCTGCTCGCCCGCGACCGCGACACCGGATTCGACCCGGGTGAGCCGCCGCTGATCCGCCTGACCGTGGTGCGGCTGCCCGGCGACCGCGACGGCCTGCTGCTCAGCTACCACCTGCTGTTGTGGGACGGCTGGTCCCGCGAGATCGTGCTGCGGGACCTCTTCGACGCCTACGAGGCCTCCCTCGCGGGCGAGTTGACGACACCGGCCCCGGCCGCGCCCGCCTTCGAGGACTACGCCCGGGCCCTCGACGCCAGGGACCCGGCCGTCTCGGAACGCTTCTGGGCGCAGCACCTGGCCGGCCTCCCCGGCCCCACGCTGCTGGCCGGCCCGGCGCCGGCCCTGGTCGACGACCTGCCGCGGACACTCGTACACACCCTCTCCGCCGAAGCGTCGCAGCTGCTGCGGGACGTCGCCCGGACGCACGGCGTCACCCTCAACTCGGTGCTGACCGGCGCGTTCGGGCTCCTGCTCGCAGCCCGCACCGGCCGCGCCGACGCCGTGTTCGGCGTGACCGTCTCGGGCCGCGAGGGCGAGGACCTCTCCGAGGTCGTCGGCGTCCTGCTCAACACCGTGCCCATGTGGACCAGGGCCCGGCCGGACGACACCGTCCGGGACTACCTGACGGCCGTACAGGCGGCCCGGGTCGAGGCGATGGAGCACGAGCACCTCGGACTCGGCGAGATCCAGCGGGCCGGTGGCCACGACACCCTGTTCGACAACCTGTTCGTGCTCCAGAACTTCCTGGACATGGACGCGTTCGCCGAGATGAACACCCGGCACGGCATCACCGCGGTCCGGGCCGACGACTCCACGCACTATCCGTTCACCTGGGTCGTCACCCCCGGCGACCGGCTCACGGTCAAGCTGGAGTACCGCGACCACGACACCGCGGCCGCCCGGGGGCTCCTCGACGACTACCTGGACCTGCTCGGGGACCTGGCCCGCTCCACCGGCCCGGTGGGCACGCTGCCGGGCGCGGGCCCCGAGCCGGTGCCCGCCGCGCGCACGGAGGTCGGCACGGACACCGTGGTCGACCGGTTCGACCTGGCGGCCGACCGCGATCCACGGCGGGTCGCGCTCGTCGCCCACGGCCGGACCATGACCTTCGAGCGGCTCCGCGACCGCAGCCGGGAGCTGGCGGGCGTGCTCGCCGCACGCGGCATCGGACCCGGGACGACGGTGGCCCTCGCCGTCCCGCGCTCCCTCGACTCGATCGTCGCGCTCTTCGCCGTCCTGCGCGTGGGCGCCGCGTACGTGCCGCTGGAGCTGGACCACCCGGACGAGCGGATCGCCGCCATCGTCGCGGACGCCCGCCCGGACGTGACCCTCACCGTGAGCGCCGTCTCACCCCGGCTGACCGGCGACCTGATCGAACTGGACCGGCCCCTCCCCGGGGCCGAGCCGTTCGTGACCTTCGCACCCGACGACCCGAACCGCCTGCGCCACCCCGCCTACACGATCTACACCTCCGGATCCACCGGCAGGCCGAAGGGCGTGGTGACCGAGTACGCAGGGCTCACCAACATGCTGATCAACCACCAGCGGCGGATCTTCGAGCCGGTGCTCGCGGACCACGGCCACCGGGTCTTCCGCATCGCCCACACCGTGTCCTTCGCCTTCGACATGTCGTGGGAGGAACTGCTCTGGCTCGCCGACGGCCACGAGGTGCACATCTGCGACGAGGAACTGCGCCGCGACGCCCCCCGCCTCGTCGAGTACTGCCTGGAGCACGGGATCGACGTCATCAACGTGACCCCGACCTACGCGCAGCAGCTGGTGGCCGAGGGCCTGCTCGACCACCCCGAGCGGCGGCCCGCCCTGGTGCTGCTGGGCGGCGAGGCCGTCAGCCCCACCCTGTGGCAGCGGCTCGCCGACACCGAGGGCACGGCCGGCTACAACCTGTACGGCCCCACCGAATACACCATCAACACCCTGGGCGTCGGCACCTTCGAGTGCCAGGACCCGGTGGTCGGCGTGGCCATCGACAACACGGACGTGTACGTCCTGGACCCGTGGCTGCGACCGCTGCCGGACAATGTCCCCGGCGAGCTGTACGTGGCGGGCATCGGCATCGCGCGCGGCTACCTCGGGCAGCCCGCCCAGACCGCCGACCGGTTCGTCGCCTGCCCGTTCGGCGCACCCGGCGAACGCATGTACCGCACCGGGGACCTGGTGGCCCGGCGGCCCGACGGGAACCTGATGTACCTGGGCCGCACCGACCAGCAGGTCAAGATCCGCGGCCACCGCGTCGAACCGGGCGAGGTCGAGGCCGCGTTCGCCGCGCACCCGGCGGTGCGGTTCGTCGCCGCGGTCGCCCAGCCCGACCCGCAGGTCGACGGCGCGTACCGGCTGGCCGCCTACCTCGTACTCGGCGGCCCGGGCGGTTCCGACCTGGCGGCGGTCGCCGCCGAGGTGGGGGCCGGGCTGCCGGACTTCCTGCGCCCGACGCACTACGCCCAGGTCGACCGCATCCCGCTGACCGTCAACGGGAAGGCGGACACCAAGGCGTTGCCGGAGGCCCGGCCACTGGGCACGCTGACCACGGCGGGGGAGCGCGGCCCGGAGACCGGGACCGAGACCGTCGTGTGCGAGTTCTTCGCCGAAGCACTCGACCTGGACGACGACGAGGTGAGCGCGCTGAGTGATTTCGTGTCCCTGGGAGGCCACTCCATGCTGGCGGTGCGGCTGATCGGCCTCCTCCGCCGGGAGTACGGTCCCGTGATCACGGTCCGCGATCTGTTCACCCTGCGAACCCCGGAAATGATTGCCCGCCACCTCGATGAAAACTCCTGACACGCAGCGGCCCCGACCGGGGTCCGACATCCTCAAGACCGCTCTGCGCCGCAACATCGGCGCCATGACCTGGGGCACCGTCCTCATGGGCCTCTACCAGGCCGGTGAGACCGCCTTCCCCATCGCGCTCGGCCTGATCGTCGAGCACACGATGCAGGACCGCGGCCCCGGTGCGCTCGCCCTGTCGATCGGCGCGCTGGCCGTGATCATCACGACCGTGTCGCTGTCGTGGCGGTTCGGCATGCGCATCCTGCAGAAGGCCAACACGACCGAGGCGCACCGCTGGCGGGCGCGGGTCGCGGACTGCGGGCTGGAGCCGGTGGCCAGGGACGCCGGCCTCAAGTCCGGCGAGGTGCTGACCATCGCCACCGAGGACGCCGACCAGACGGCCGACATCATCGAGGTGGTGCCGCTGCTGCTCAGCTCACTGGTCGCCGTACTGGTCGCGGCGGTCGCGCTGGGACTGGCCGACCTGCGGCTCGGCCTGCTGGTGATCGCGGGCACCGCCCTGATCCTCTCCGTCCTGAGCGTGATGTCCCGGCGGATCGGCTCCAGCACCCGCGAACAGCAGGCCAGGGTGGCCCGGGCGGGCGCCAAGGTGGCCGACCTGATCACCGGTCTGCGCCCGCTCCACGGCTTCGGCGGCAACCACGCGGCCTTCCGGTCCTACCGGAAGGCCAGTACGGAGGCCAAGCACCAGGCGATCACCGTGGCCGGGGTGAACGGCGTGTACGCGGGCACCGCCACGGCCCTGAACGCGGCGCTCGCCGCCGGCGTGACCCTGACGGCCGGCTGGCTGGCCTTCAACGGCCACATCACCGTCGGGGAGCTCGTCATGGCCGTGGGGCTCGCCCAGTTCATCATGGAACCGCTGAAGCTGTTCTCGGACATGCCCAAGTACGTGATGACGGCCCGCGCTTCGGCCGAACGCATGGCGCTGGTGCTGGCCGCGCCCCCGGTGGCCGCGCACGGGACGGAGCGCCCGGCCGCCGGCGGTGGCCTGGAGGTCGACTGCGTCCGGTACGGGACCCTGCGCGCCCTGAAGTTCCAGGTGCCGGCGGGCGAGTTCGTGGCGATCGCCGTCTACCAGCCGCGTGCCGCGGCCGACCTCGCCGCGATCCTGGCCGTGAAGGTCCCGCCGCACGCGTACGAAGGAGCGGTGCGGGTCGGCGGGGAGGAGCTCGCCGCCCTGTCGGTCGAGGCGGTCCGCGAGCACATGCTGGTGAACCCGTACGACGGGGAGATCTTCGCGGGCACCCTCCGCACGAACATCGACCCGTCGGGCACCAGCCGCACGGTCGACGCGGCCGTCGAGGCGTCCATGCTGAACGACGTCGTCGCCCTCCACCGCGAAGGACTCGACCACGGCGTCCGCGACCGCGGCGCGAACCTCTCCGGCGGACAGCGCCAACGGCTGTCCTTGGCCCGGGCCCTGGCCGCCGACTCCGACATCCTCGTCCTGCACGATCCGACCACGGCCGTCGACGCGGTCACCGAGCAGCTCATCGCACGCAACGTCGCGAAGATGCGCCGCGGCCGCACCACCGTCGTGATCACCAGCAGCCCGGCCCTCCTGGACGCCGCCGACCGTGTGCTCGTCCTGGACGACGGGGTCATCACGGCCGAGGGCACCCACCGCAACCTCCTCGCCGGGGACGAGGAGTACTGCCTGGCAGTGGCCCGTTGACCCGTCCTGGGCGCGGCACCGGCAGTACCGGCCACGGGCTCCGTCCTGACCTGGAGCCTCACCCGTGACGATGACGTGGCGGCAAGGACCGTCAAGACCCCGGTGGCACCGCTCGGGCGGGCGAAGACGGGGACGGTGTGGCCGGGGCGGCAGTGGCCCAACTACCGCCATTTAAACGGAATCACATGCACCGAATGCGTGATGTGTCACTGTGTCAGGAGTGACGTTGCATTGCTCGACAAATGCGAGTTATGGTCCCAATGACCAATCTGACCTGGCAGCGTGCCGGAGGGGACCAAAGGGGCCGTGATGCCCCGGCGGACCGGGCGCTGAAGGTGTTCATATGCGCAATAGGGGGATTTGTGCTGCGTAGGTCCGTGCGCTCTGCGTTTCCGGGCGGTTTTCGAGGTCCGGAGCGATGCTCCGCAGCCTCGGCGCATTGCCGCACGCCCGTCATGATGAACGCCTCGACCGGCTCGCCCTTTCAGTCTTCTTCACCCTGACTCGTCGGGTACCGGCGGGCCTCCCGGCCTGAACGACTTCGTCTTTCGGCTCTTCTTCCGCTCGGTCTGGCCCAGGTACTCGGCGCCGTGCGGACTGCGGTGCGCGGTGCGCCTTCCGCAGGGCTGCCCCACGCGGCTGCCGGACCGCCGCGGCGCGTCTGCCGTCACTTTCACCAGCTCATGCCCAGCCGCCGGTTTCCCGGTGGCAGAGGAGTTTCGCAAGACCATGCACACCAATCACACCACTTCCCTACGAGTGCGACGGATCGTCACACGGGGCCTGGTGACCGCCACCGCCCTCGCAGCCGTCGCGGGCACCGTCGCGCCGAGCGCGTTCGCCGACAGCGCCTCCGGGACTGCCGCATCGGATGCCGTGGCCCGCGCCGCGGGCATCGGGACGACCGACGGCCAGCGCGTCGAGGCCGCGGCCGTGGTCCGCCTGGACCCGACCGCCGACCTGCTCCTGCTCAGCGACTACGACTTCATCCACGCACTGTGGCAGAAGGCCGTCGAAACGGGCGAGAAGCTGGACGCGGTGCGCACCGCCTCCGAAAAGGCGATGGCCGGCACGGCCGCCGAGGACCACGTGCGGTTCATCACCTCCGGCATCCATGAGGCGTACCGGCTCGACCAGGAGCGCGAGCGCTACAAGGCCGAATCCGAGCGTGCGGCCAGGCTGGCCAAGTCCCAGGTTCTGCTCGCCATCGGCATTCCCAGCACCCCGGAGCTGCTGTCCCTCGGCGACGACAACTTCGTCCGGGCCGTCGCGAGGCACGCCGCGTCAGGCCCCGAGGTACGGGCAGCGGCGCTGAAGGCGCTGCTCGGCGAGCCGGCGGACTGGCGGGAGTTCATCCTGAACGGCGCCCGTGACGCCCACAAGCGGGACGTTACGAACGAGCTGAAGGAACTGGAGGAGAAGAACCGCAAGGAGGCCGAGCGCCTCAAGGAGCTCGCGGCCCGCAAGAACGCCGCGGCCCTCTTCCGCATCACGCCCTCCCAGGCCATGCTCGAACTGAGCGACGACAACTTCATCCGCGAACTCCTGCGCCTGTCCCCCGCCGACCTCAAGAGCAGCGAGCTCTACGCGGAAGCGCAGCGCGCCACCCTCGCCTCGGACCCCACCGTGTGGAAGGCCTTCATCCACACCGGCGCCGATACCGCGTACAAGCGCGATGCCGAGAACCAGCGCAAGAAGCTCGCGGCGGCGAACCGCAAGCTCGCCCTGCAGATCAAGGCCGCAGCGCAGAAGAGCGGGGTCAACCTCAATCTGGCCGAGGCAGCCATGAAGGCGCTGGCCGGCAGCGACGAGGACGTCGCGCTGTTCCTCAGGCCGGACACCCAGGAACGGCTCAAGCGCCAGTCCCTCCGGGCGCGGGACAGCGGGGACTACGCGCGCCAGTCCGACGCGGACAACGGCAGGGCGGTCATGAGGAACCTCTCGGGCAGCAGCTCACTGAACGACCGTGAGGACGCCACCTGGGTCGTCGTACCCTCTCTTGCGAGCGAGCCCGGCTGCTACTCCTTCGAGTCCGTGCGCAAGCCCGGCTATTACCTCAGGAGCGGGGAGATGGAACAGGGCGCGCCGAAGGTGGAGATCGCCGCCGACGACCGCAGCGAAGCATTCCGCAAGAGTGCCAACTGGTGTGTCCGCCAGCCCCCGGCGCTCCCCGAGAAGGGCGGAGTGTCCTTCACGCAGGCCGGCGACACGGGCCTGAGGTGGCTGTCGCCCACGCCTCGGGACGTCTACGCCCGCTCCAACTTCACGTTCCCCGCGATCGGCAGTCAAGAGGCCCTCCTGGCCGTCTGGACCATGTCTCCGCCGCTGGCTCCCTGACCGCCGTGAAGGGCCCCTGCTCGTCCGGTCCGTCACGGAGCAGGCATGCAAGGGCGCCGGTGTCGATCGTGCCGCGTTCGTGAGAACCGCCCGACGAGCAGGTTCGGGTCGCGGTGCCCGGTGCGCCGCGGCCCGGCCTGACGAGCGCTGATGTCACAGAGCTCTTCGGCGGCCGGAAAAGATGGGCCTTTCGGACCAGAGGCAAGAAAACCAGCCAAGGGGCGGAAGGCGGTACGTATGGCCGACGATCACCGGAGTGGGTCGGAAGCGGCCGTACGGCCCGTCCGCTCGGCTCGTGCGGACCGTCCTCGCCGCCGTACGAAGCAGCGCGGGCAGAGCGTCAACTCGGCATGAGCGCCGGCTTCGTTGACCCGATCTCCGTTCCCCGTAAAGGGATTCCCGGGAAGCCGGGGGACTTCGCTGTGCGTAGTCGAACGTAATTCGGAACGTGAAATTCCGATGGCGAAAACAAGATCATTGTCGGGTTTGGGTATTCCTGTTACGGTCTCGATGACTGGCTGGGGAGCCGGTCAGGGGCCCACGAAGTGAGCGACCGACTCACACTGTTCCACTTTGTGCGCGTCCGTAAGGCAATTCACGGGGATACGGGGGACGGGACGGCAGTGGGCCGTGCGTGCGTCCAAGCGCGGTGACGACGCAGGGCACCGACGCGTCGACCATTCCGCGGACGGCAGGAAACGACAGCCCGTCGGGCTCGTGCGGGGCACTGTCGTGACGCTGCTGCCGGCTTGCGTCGACATCGCGCGGCGGCGGGGAAATCCCTCCGCCGCGCCGACGCGGCGACGGATGCGCGTACGTACGGAAGACCGGGGGCGATCTCCCTTCTTCCGCGATACCCATGTCGACCCCATGCTCCCCCAATTCAAAGCATCAAAGGGGCTTTTGAAACAGCATGCACAACAGAAACACCACCCCCCTGCGGCAGACCGTCGCACGGGGAATCGCGACCAGCACCGCGCTCGCCGCCGCTCTCGGCGTGGCAGCACCTGGCGTTGCGCTCGCCGCGCCGTCGCAGACCGCACCCCCGGCGACGGCGCAGGCCTCGAGCATCGGAACGACGGACACCCAACGCGTGGAGGCGGCGGCCGTCGTGCGGCTCGACCCCGCCCCGGACGTTCTCCTCCTCGGCGACTACGACTTCGTCCACGCCCTGTGGCAGAAGGCCAGGGACGGGGGTGAGCGGCTGGACTCGGTGCGTACCGCCGCGGAACAGGCCATGGCCAGTACCAAGGCCGAGGACCACGCGCGGTTCGTCATCACCGGTATCCACGAGGCCTACCGGCTCGACCAGCAGCGCGAACGGGACCGGGCCGAGGCCGAACGCACCGCCCGACTCACGAAGTCACAGGCGCTGCTGGCCGTCGGCATCCCCAGCACCCCCGAACTGCTCGCCCTGAGCGACGACAACTTCATCCGCGTGATCCTGAAGCACGAGGTCTCCGGGCCGGAGGTACGCGCCGCCGCCATACGTGCGCTGCTGAGCGACCCGGCGGCCTGGCGGGAGTTCATCGACAACGGTGTGCGCGAGGCCCACAAGCGCGGCGCCTCCTGACGTGAGCAGCCGAGAGGAAGCGGGCTTTCCGATGGCACGGATCTTGTGGCAGGTGAGTGTGGTCCTGGGGGTCGTCGCGGGAACGTGCACGGGTCATTCCGCCCACGCCCAGGACGCACCACCTGAGCGGACGTCGCTCCGGGCCCCGGCAGCAGTGCCGACGCTTCCGCCGCCGACATCCGTGCCTGCGCCGAGCCCCGGCTCGGAGGCGTCACAGGCGGCGCTGACCGCGGCCGCGGCCGGTGCGCGCAAGCAGGTGCAGGGGATCGCGCTGTCGGGGCTCCCCGCGGAATTGCGGACCTCGGCGTGGAACGCGCTGCGCAGCACCCGTGGTGATGCGGCGATCGCCGACTGGCTGGCGCCGGGCGGCGGGTACGACCTGGCGAAGCAGCGCCTGAAGGACGCCCGGACTCGCAACCGCATGTTCTGCGAGCGCGTGTTGCGCACCCATCCGGCGGATCTCGCGCCCCAGACCCGCGGTGCGGTGGAGCGGGCTCTGAAGGGTTCGGACGCCGACCGGGCCGCCTTCGTGAAGACCGGTTACGCCCAGGCGCAGCAGATCGACCGGATGGCCCGGGAAGCTGCCGCGGGTGAGCAGCGCGCGCTGCTGGACCGGGACCGGGAGTTCGTGCGGTCGCTGGCCGAGCACGATCCGGGCGAGCAGGTCCGGGTGGCGGCGCAGTGGGCTCTACGGCCCGGGGCCGCGGACGAGGACGTGCGGGAGTTCTACGGCTTCGGCTGGGTGACCGGCGGGGCTCTGGACCTGGAGGGCCACCGACTGCGGACCGCGGACTCCGAGGCCCTGCGCCACCGGGCGTTGACCCTGCTCCTGAAGACCGCGGCCGAGGCGGAGGAGGCGCTGCGCGGCGCGTCGGACACCGCCGCGGCCCGAGCCGAGGCGGAACGCGCCTGGCAGGCCGTGACCGCGCACGCCCAAGGCGCCCACACGGCCTGGTTGGCGGAACGGCAACGCGCCGGGCAACAGGCTGACAGTTGGAAGAACATACAGGCCCTCGCCGCGGGGGCGGCGGAGGAAATCTGGCAGCGCATCGCCGACCCCGCCGCAGAGAACCAACGCTCCTGGGCCAAGGAGGAACAGGACGCGACCGGGTCCGCCGCCTTCTGGCAGGACATCCTCCAGCGGGCCCACGACGGTGAGAACCGCGTGACGAGCTGACGCCCCCAGGGGGCGATCGGCGTCGGCCGATCACGTCGGGCGGGCTCATACGACACCCGGGTGCCCCGTCCCCAGCAGGGGACGGGGCACCCGGCTTTTCTGCTGCACCCATTTCATCACCATGTCCATCTCAACCATTTCAGGGGGATTTCTCTCGTGAGGGGAACAGTCCGGCCGGGGGCCGGAAAACGGCCCGGCCGTGTACGGGCGGCCGTCGCCAGGGCGGTGTCCACGATGCTGGCGGCTTCGCTGCTGGGCGGCCTGGTCGCTCCGGCCCAGGCCGCCACGCCCGGCCCGAACAGCTTGTCCTCGGCTCAGGCGGCCGCACTGCTGGCACAGTTCGCGCGGGCGAAGGAGGCCGCTGCGCCGCTCGGGGCGCCGCAGACCGGGCTCGCCCGGCTCAGCGCGGATGCCGACCGTCAGCTGGTGGAGGACTACGCCGAGTTCGACGAGGAGGAGGAGGTCCGCGAGGCGGCCAGGAAGGCGCTGGAGAGCACCGATCCGAACGCCGTCCGCCAGTTCCTGGAGCACGGTGAGGCTGAGGCCCGGCGGCGTGCCAAGGACAAGCGGAACACCGGTGACACCGAGAACCGGAAGAAGATCGAGCCGCTGCGGGGCACGGGCGGGCCGTTCTTCAACGCCGAGGTCGAACGTGTACTGACGGGGACCGCGCAGGACCGCGCGGACTTCCTGGCGTTCGGCGCGGAGATCGCGCGCGGGCGCGACAGGACCACCCAGGACAACGACCGCAAGCGGGCCGAGGAGAACCGCAAGCGCGTCGAAATGCTGGTCGCCTCCGGCGGTCCGGAGGTGAGGAACGCCGCCCGGCTGGCCCTCGCCGGCGGTGACGACAAGGTGATCGCGGAGTTCCTGGACAAGGGCTATCTGATCGCGGCGCAGAAGGACGCCGACGAGCGGGCCGCACGGGAGAAGGAGCAGAAGGAGGCGCTGGAGGCCGCGGAGAAGCTGCGCAAGCTCGCGCAGAAAGCCACCCGTGCCGCCGAGGCCCGCAGCAAGCTGATCGCGGCGCACGGCGATGCCGTACGAGCATTGAAGAACTCCGCCAACGCCATGAGCCGGGCGGCCGCCGCCTCACGCGATGCCGACCGGCTGCTGGCCGCGGACCGGGCGGGCAAGCGGCTGTCGGACTACACGAAGCTCAAGGAGGACGTCGCCCAGCAGGTCGGCTTCGCCGACACCGCCGCCAAGCAGGCCGCGGTCGCCGCCGGGCAGGCCAAGGTACAGGCCGAGGTCCTCGTGGAAACCGGGCTGACCTACGGCACGCAGTGGTCCGACGTCGCGGCCGGCATCTCCGCGGCGGCCGGCGCCGCGCTGCGCGCCGCGGAGACCGCCGCGCACGCGGTCGACGCCAGCGCCGCGGACTCCGCGGGCCTCAACTCGCAGAACCAGGCCCAACTGCACGAGCAGCAGGCCAAGGCATGGCGTGAGAACGCCGATCAGCACGCCGCGGCCGCATCCGAACTGGCCCGGCAGGCCGAGCAGCAGGCCAAGACCGCGGCCGACGCCGCGGCCAAGAGCCGACAGGCCCGGATCGATGCGGAGCAGGCCGAGAAGGAGGCCTGGGAGCACGCCCGTAACACCCGCGACGCCCGGGTGGAGGCCCAGCGGCAGGCGAAGATCGCCGACGACCAGCGAGTCGTCGCCCAGCGTGAACGCGACCTGGCCACCGCCGCCAGGGTGCGGTCCGAGCAGGAGCGGGACGCCGCGGCACAGGCGCGTGCGCTCGCGGACGCCGAGGCACGTACGGCGTCGGCCAAGCGCGCCGAGGCACAAGCGGCCGCGGCCACCGCCGCACGGATGCGCGGAGACGCGCAGACCCAGGAGGGAAACGCCTCCAAGGCCTCGAAGCTGGCGACGGACGAGGAGACCAAGGCTCGCGACGCGCGGAACAAGGCCTACGAAGCGGAACGGCTGCACAGGGCGGAGGAAGCCCGGGCCCGGGCCACCGAGGCACTGGCCGCCGCAGCGAGCAGCACGTCCGACGCCGGTCTCGCTCGGCAGGCGGCAGAGGCGGCACGAGCGGACGCGAACGCGGCCGGGCGGGAGGCCGTCACCGCCCGTACCGCCGCCGACTCGGCCACCGGCGCGGCGATGAGGTCGCGAGAGGCGGCCATCGCATCGGCGGGTGCGGCGGCCAGATCCCGCGCGGCGGCGACCGAGGCCGGAGGGCACGCCACACGAGCCGACGCGGCGGCGAACAGGGCCGAGGCCGCCGCCTTCGCCTCGAACGCGGCGGCGAACACCGCCGAGGCCCAGGCCGCCCTCACCCGCGCCGCGACCCAGCGGGCGAACGCCAAGGCGGCCGAGGCCACCGCACAGGAGAACCGCGCGGGCAGCGCCGCACATGCGGCCGCCCGGCTGGCCGGGCTGGCCGCCATCCAGGCCAACCAGGCTCTGCAGGCGGCCAACCGCACCAGGGACGAGGCCGACGGGGCCACCCGCGAGGCGGGCATGGCACAGCTCCAGTCCGCCATCGCGGTCCAGGCCGCCACCGGAGCCCGGACCACAGCGGCGGGCATCGCCGATCCGGCGAACACCGCGATCGCGCTCACCGCGCCCTTCGCCGGCAAGGACGTCGACGCGGACTTCGCCGCGGCGGTGGCCAATGCCGCGCTGCAGACCGGCAAGGAGCAGGTCGCCTCCGCGGAGGCGAAGGCCGCCGAGGCGGTCCAGGCCGCCGAAGCCGCCGAGACCGCGGCGAAGCAGGCACACGCACAGGTTGCGCCGGCGTACAAGGCGGCCGCCGCGGCCGCCCGCTCGACGGCGAACGCGACGAAGTCCTCGGCGGCCGCGACGGCGTCGTCCGCACAGGCCGCGGAGGACGGCGCGAAGGCCAGAGCAGCCGCGGCACGGTCCAACCAGGCCGACGCCCAGGCGCAGACCGACGCCCAGCAAGCCCGTCAAGCGGCGAAGGACTCCTACGCGGACGCGGTGGCCGCCAGGACCGCGGCCGCCCAGGCCGAAGCCGAGGCGGGACGGGCTCGGGGCGCCGCCCTGGAGGCGGAGAACCAGGCGACTGCCGCCAGCAGCGCCGCCACCCTGGCCGAAAAGGAGGCGAGCACCGCCCGGGCCGCGGCGACGCAGGCGGAGAAGGACGCCGCTGACGCCGAGAAGCTCGCCACCTCCGCCGAGGAACACGCCAAGACCGCGGAGACCGCCGCCAAGAACGCCAACCAGCACGCCCGTGAGGCCGACGAAGCGGCCAAGAGGGCCGAGGAGGAACAGCGCGAGCAGCAGCGCAGGGAGCGGGAGGAGGCCGCGAAGACCAAGCCGAAGGGCGACGCACCGGCCGCCCCTGACGAGGCGGAGCGCAAGGCGCTCGAAGCCGCCGGCATCAGCCTTGACGAGTATCAACTGGCCCGGGCGCTCACGGAGCAGAACCTCCTCGACTACCTGCTGGAGAATGGCGCCGAGATCCTCGTCGAACTCTTCCTCGAGGACATCAAGGCCTGCATCGACGATCCCGACATCCCGACCTGCCTCTGGGCCGTCGTTCAGAACATCGGCCCGGCCAAGGCGCTCAAGGTCGCCAGCAAGATACCGAGGATTGCGAAAGCCATCGCCGGGATCAACACGTTCCTCGACAAGTCGGCCAAGGCGAAGAAGCTCATCCAAAAGGGCGAGAAGATCGTCGAGCAGGTCAGGCGGGGACTTCCTGACTGCCTGATAGACAAGGTCAAGGACAAGAAGCCGGGCCCCACCCCGAAGTCCGGCATGCTGCTGGCCGGCGCCAACGGAAAGGACAAGGGCAAAGACAAGGGCAAGGACAAGGACGACGACGACTGCCCGGCCATCGGGATCACCATCTATCGCACCCCGAAGGTGGTCGACAAGGAATACGAGGACAAGTACGGCCCCAACCCGGCCTCACACACCACTGGTGACCAGTCGGTCTACTTCGGAGAGCGCAGCGTGGCCGCGGAATACATCGGTAGCGGCAGCGGCCCCTACGCGGACGGCATGTTCAGGTACGATATGTCGCCGGAGTTTCTGGTGAAATTCTCGAAGTCCCCTGAGCGATACGACTGGAAGGGTCCGAACGGTACCCCGCGCGTCGAGTTCGTGATTCCCGTCGACCGACTGAAGGAGTTCAACGAGCTCACCGTGAATCGTAGGTGGCTGCACAAGGGGAAGGACGGCGGCAAATGAAATTCCGCTTGCACCATGAGGTCGACGTGACCGTGGTCGCCTCTCAACCCTGGGGGCTGGACGTGGAGTCGCGGGACGGCACCCCCGGGTTCGTCGACCGGACCATGAGCCCGGCCTGGCCCTCAGGTGATCAGGACGCTCTCGTCGGCACGGTGCTCCGCACCGTCGTCATCGACGACCGACGAGACCCGGTGCGCCTGAGCGCTCTCGACGCAGACAGGGAAATCGCCCGCCGGAAGCGCTCGGCGGCCGGCGGCTGATCCCTCCGGCTCGGCCGCCCCAGAGGCCCATCGGATTCGACCCCGGTGGGCCTCCGGGCCGTCCGGCCGAATGGGTTGCGCCGGCTGTCGCGCAGTGCCGTCCTCGCCGCCCGTGGCCCCGTCCGCCCGTGGTCTTCGTGGCGTCCATCGTGCAGCACATACATACAGCCCGGCTCGCCGGCATGCGATGCATGGCCATCAAACGTGAGAACGTCGCCATCGCCGTTCGCACTGAACGAGGGACCCGGCGCGATCGGCGGATCGGCGCGGGCGTCGGCCGGGCCGCTGAGCGGCCCGGCCTTCAGCGGATCAGGCGTGGACCTGAACCCATTGGGTGCACTTGCGCTCGCTGCCCTTCGCGACGCACCCGCGCAGCTTGTACGCGTGGCCCTCGGGCAGGTTGCCGGAAACGACCTTCATGTAGATCGCCTTGTGGCCGCGCGTGGAAGCGATGCGCCCCGTGCTCAGCTCGGCCTCGACCGCCCATCCGTCGGGGCTGATGTCCTTGGCGATCAGGGAGTCGCCCGGAATGTCGGGCGCAGGCTGCGGATCGGCGTTCCACCGGGCGAAGCCCATGTCGTGGCCGTCCGTGGGGCTGACGAGGTTCATCGTGAACGACCCGTCCCCCGCCCGCGCGGCAACGCCCGAGATCCCGGTCCTGGACACGGAGAAGTCGATGTCGGTCGAGAGGTCGCCCACCTCGTCCGCGCTGGCGGTCGCGGCCCCGGCCGTGAACGCCACGCCGACGAAAAGGGCGGCCGAACCGAGGACCGCGCCGATGCGCTTGTGTATCGAACCCATGATTTCCTTTGTTCCCGCGCGCGACGGCACGCCGCCGCGCGCACGCTCTCCCGCCGGCCTCGAACTTCGCCGGGGGTCGTTCAACACCACTGTAACCAGGGTCCGTTGAGAGCCTACTGGCGGGTATCGGTCGAACCGTCATACCCGCCGGGCGACTTCGGCGGCATCCGGCGCAGCGGGTGACCGGGCTCGGGGGAGCATCGGCCGGCGGTCGACGCCGACCGTGACAGGGGGCGGCCCCACGACGCCGAGGCGCCGGGGGCCGCTCCTGCTTCACCCGCGTGCCACGTGGGGGGCTCGCGGGGTGATGTCAGGTCCTGTCGCGCTTGTCACGCAGGGAGTCCTGGATTCCGCGGGCGCGCTCCTCGGCCTCGCTCATGGCTTCCTTCGCCTTGCCCTTGGCCTGGTCCGTCTTGCCCTCGGCCTTCATCCGCTCATTGCCGGTGACCTTGCCGGCGGCCTCCTTGGCCTTGCCCTTGGCCTGATCCATCTTGCCCTTGTCTGCCATGGTGAACTCCTTGGTGTAGGAAATGTCGACGGACCCAAACTAGGCTGAAACAGACAAACGTGCGCGGCGAGGCCGGCGGTCGGCGCATGTTTTCGAGCCTCAGGCTCTGGGCCGTACGCGTGAACACCGGCGGGTTGCCGCCACAGCGGAGCCCGGGCCGCGGATCGGGCTGTTCGGCTCGCTCGGAAGCGACCTCGGTTCCGACAGGCCGTCTGCCCCGTCGGCCTTCTCCCATGCGCAAGAGTTCGCTACTGCGCTAGCGCCAGGCCGCCTCTTTCGGATCTTGTCGGCCGAGCCCGCGTTGTCCTCGGTCGGCGACGCTCCGCATCGCCCCCCTCGTCCGCCGTGCGATCCTTCCCCTCGGCCCTGGCGCCTAGCCGAGCGCCCAGGCCACGTCCCGGAGCAGGGCCTGGCGCCAGCCCGCACGGTCGTGGCCCGACGCCGACCGGGAGGCCCGCACGGTCGCACCGGCCCGCTCGGCCAGGGTCTCGACCAGCTCGCAGTGGGGCAGCATCCGTGTCTCGTGTTCCCCCACGTCGAAGGCGATCCGCAGGCCGGAAAGGTCGGGGCGCTCCCGCAGGCGTGCGGCGACGGAGCCGCCGACCGGACCGCCGAGGGGGTCCGCCGACCGCACGGCGCCGGGTGTCCACCACAGCGAGGCCGACTGGCAGGCGACCCGGGACACCAGATCCGGGAACTCCAGGGCCGCGTACACCGCGCTCAGCCCGCCCAGGCTCTGCCCGGCGACCACCAGGCGGTCCCCGCCCACGGGGACGCCGGACTCCGCGACCAGCGGCAGCAGTTCGTCACGGACCGCCTCCCACAGCTCCGGCCGGCATCCGAACTCGGCCTCCCGGTCCCTCGTCGGCAGGAAGACGAGGGTGACGGGGGGCATCTCGCCACCGGCGACGGCGGAGTCGAAGGCGGTCATGGCCGGGTGCAGGTACAGCCAGTCGTCCCCGTCCAGCAGCAGCACCACGGGCCCGCCGCCGCCCGCCGGGTGGATCCGTACGGTCCGCCGCCCGCCGAGCCGCTCGCTCGCCCAGCGGACCCGGGTCCGCGGGACGGGCAGGACGTCCTCGGCTCCGAAGGCGGGCCAGTGCGGCTGGGCCGGAGCGTCCGGGGTGGCGGCGACGGACCGGTCGCCGCCCGCGCCGGCCGGGTTGAACGGGTCGGCGTACGCGGTGTCGTCCACGAGGAACTGGTAGGTCACCCGCAGCCGCGCCGGCATCCGGACCTCGGCGTACCAGCAGTCCGTACCACCCCAGCGGCGCAGGGGGACGTCCTGCGACCAGCTCTCGAAGCCGATCCGGGCCGCGCCGCCCCGCCACAGGAACAGGGTCGTCCAACCGCCGCCGTCGGCGGGTACCGACCTGGGCCCCGCGACCGCCGCCCAGAACTCCTCGGACCCCGGCTCACCGGGCAGCCCGTATGCGGCGAAGGCGGTCTCCAGGGGCATGAAGTCTCCTAGCGGCGACGGGAGTCAGGCGAACCTCATTTATAGCGTTCCGGCGGGGTCCGGGAGAGGATGACCTTGGAAGGCGCTTCTCGTCGGCGGAAGGGGCAACGTGCGGGCCGTGATATCTGCGGGTCGGATGGTCACGGGTCCGGGCGGCCAAGTGGTCCCGGACGGGGCCGTGCTGTGCGACGGAGACGCGATCGTGGCAGCCGGACCGCGCGCGGAGGTCGAGGCGCAGGCCGGGACGGACACTCCACGGCTTGACTTCCCCGGGTCCACCCTGCTGCCCGGGCTCATCGATGCCCACGTCCATCTCGCGCTCGACGCCGGTCCCGACCCCGTGGCCGGCCTGCAGGCGGCAGGAGACGCCGAGCTCTACGCCGGGATGGCCGACCGGGCCGGACGGTTGCTCGCCACGGGCGTGACCACCGCGCGCGACCTCGGCGACCGGGGCGGGCTCGCCGTACGCCTGCGGGACGAGATCGCGGCCGGTCGGGTACCGGGGCCGCGGCTGCTGTCCGCCGGAACACCGCTGACCGTCCCGGGCGGGCACTGCTGGTTCATGGGCGGTGAGGTACGGGGGAGCGAGGCGATCCGCGCGGCGGTCCGCCGCAACGCGGCCGCCGGAGTGGACCTCATCAAGGTCATGGCCACGGGCGGAGGCATCACCAAGGGCGGACCGGCCAGTTGGCAGGCCCAGTTCACCCCCGAGGAGCTGAGCCTGCTCGTGGCGCAGGCGCGGAGCTCCGGGTTGCCGGTGGCCGCGCACGCCCACGGGACCGAGGGCATCGCGGCCGCCGTGGCCGCCGGGGTGGACACCATCGAGCACTGCACGTGGATGGGGCGCTCGGGCTTCGACGTACGGGATGATCTGGTCGACGCCATCGCGGCGCGCGGCATCGCCGTCTGCCCTGCGGCGAGCCCCGACTGGCGGGGTTTCGCCGAGCGGTTCGGCCGGGAGCGGGCCGAGGAGATGTTCGGGCGGCTCCGGTGGATGGCGGAGCGCGGCGTGCGCCTGCTGCCCGGTACGGACGCGGGCGTCCCGTACGCCGTCTTCGACGGGTTCGTCTCCAGCCTGGAGTTCTTCGGACACATCGGGCTGGCACCGGCCGAGATCGTCGACCTGGCCACCTCGGGCGCCGCACGGGTCCTGGGGATCGGCGGCGACACCGGCCGGCTCGCGGCCGGGCTCCGGGCCGACCTGCTGGTGGTGGACGGAGATCCGCTCACCGACCTCGCCGCGTTGCGTGCGGTCCGGCTGGTCGTGGCCGGCGGACGGGCGGTCAGTCAGCTGCCGGGGGCCTCCTGAGCAGGGGCATCAGGGGTGGGCCGGCCGCCGGGACGCGTTCCAGGACGCCGCCCGCGAAGACGTCGTAGAGCGGCAGCGTCTCCAGGTGGACGTAGCCGATGTGGCAGTCGCAGGTGGTCAGCGGGCACGGACGGGGGCCGAGCGCCGTCCGGTAGGAGCCGTCGTAGAGGTTGCCGAGCTCGGCGCGGACGAAGTGGCAGCGGCGGACCGTGCCGTCGCCGTCCACCGAGATCACCGACTCCCCGGTGCGGCACGGCAGTCCGGCCGAGCGGTGCGGGTGCCGGCTGTACGGGAACAGCGGGTCGAGGGCGGTCCACAGGCCGGCCTCGGCGTCGGTGTAGCCGTGACCGTCGGCCGCGTTCACCCACAGGTAGACGTGGGCGGGGAGGTCGGCGCGCAGCCTGCGGGCGTGTTCCAGGTTCTCGGGGAGGCCGACGATGCCGACGCTGTGGCGGATGCCCCGGTCGGCGAGGTCACGCAGCTTGACCAGGAAGCGGTCGTACGGGGTCTGCCCCGGGTGGTAGGTGCACCACAGGGCGAGCGTGGCGGGGTCGGCCTCCCCGAGCCAGTCCGTGCGGCAGCTCAGGTTGGTCTGGATGACGACGCGGTCGACGTGCGGCTGGTGCGAGAGGTCGACGAGGGCGCGGCGGTACCAGGAGCGGACCAGCCCCTCACCCCACGGCGTGAACAGCAGGGAGAGCCGGTCCTCCCCGGAACGGGAGCGCGCCCAGCCGGTGAACCGTTCGAGGGCTGCCCGGTCGGCGCGCAGCTGGGCCGTGGTGTCACGCCGCTTGGCGAACGGACAGTACGGGCAGTCGTAGTCGCAGGAGGCCAGCGGGCCGCGGTAGAGCAGGGTGAGGTCCACGGCGGCTACTTGG
Organism: Streptomyces sp. NPDC040545; assembly: GCF_055595065.1. Lineage (NCBI taxonomy): Bacteria > Bacillati > Actinomycetota > Actinomycetes > Kitasatosporales > Streptomycetaceae > Streptomyces > Streptomyces sp. NPDC040545. The sequence continues at coordinate 91,546 of NZ_JBVIWA010000017.1, read as the reverse complement.
CCTCGTAGGCGGCCATCGCGGCCCGTACGGCCGGCGAGAACAGCTCCGGGCCGAGCGCGTCCGAGTGGGCCAGGCCCTCGGGGGACAGGCGCAGGAGCGGGCCCGTACCGTCCTCGTCGAGCCAGCCGCGGGCGGCGAACGCGGCCAGTTCGGCGGGGAAATCCTCGTGCGGGCCGGCGCCGAACCGCTCCCGGTAGTCGGCGACCGGCATGCCCTGCGCCTGCAGCAGCGACTGGAGGAGGTGGCGGCGGCGGGCCTCGTCGCCGTTGGTGGGACGGCCGTGGACGGCACGGGTGAAGTCGTCGGTGGCGGTGTAGTCGTCGATGATCCCGCGGATCTCGCCCATGTCGACCGCGTAGTCGAACGAGTAGTGCAGCGCGGAGGTGTAGGAACGGGCGCCGCAGCCCAGGCCGATCATGCCGTCGGTCTGGCAGGCGTGGTCGTCCGGGCCCTGGGGCGCCGTACCGGCCAGCCGGAACATGCGCATCGACACCTGCTCGTAGCCGTGCGCGAGGAGGTGGTCGCGGCCCTGCCGGTAGAGGCCGAGGCGCTGCTCGTCCCAGGCCCGGTCGGTGAGCGCGGTGCGCCGGGCGAGCCCGGTGAGGGGGCGGACGTACAGGGGGTACAGGTACAGCTCCTCGGGGCGCCAGGCGAGGGCGGCGTCCAGGGAGGTGCGCCAGGTGGCGGAGGTCTGGCCGTCGATGCCGTAGATGAGGTCGATGTTGAGGACGGGGACGCGGGCGTCACGGATCCGGCCGAGTGCCGCCTCGACATCGGAGCGGCGCTGGGGGCGTACGGCCGCCCGGGCCTCCTCGGCGACGAAGCTCTGGACGCCGATGCTGACGCGGGTGGCGCCGCGCTCGGCGAGGACGGCGAGCCGGTCGGCGGTGGCGGTGGCCGGGGACGTCTCGACGGACAGCGGGACGGCGCGCAGGTCGGCGCCCATGCGCCGCTCGGCGATGTCGCAGAGCCGTTCCAGTTCGAGGGCCGTCAGGAAGGTGGGCGTCCCGCCGCCGAAGGCGGCGTTGGCGAAGGAGACCGGGCCGTCGTCGCCGAGGGCGTCGCGGACGGCGGTGGCCTGGCGCTCCAGGGCGTCGAGGTAGCGGCCGGTGAGCCCGTCGGGTGCGCCGATGCGGGTGAAGAGGTTGCAGAAGCCGCAGCGGACCTCGCAGAAGGGTATGTGGAGGTAGAGGGAGAGGGCGTCCTTGCGTTCGCCGTGCCACAGGTCCCGCAGGGCGGGCCGCTCGGGCAGCGGCCGGTAGGCGGTCTTGTGGGGGTAGGCGTACACGTAGGCGCTGTACGGGCTGCCCGGCGGCGCGGTGGGTGCGAGCGGGGCGGGCGCGGGTGCGGGGGCGGTCATGCGGACGGCTCCAGGAAGAAGTGGGCGTACGGCACGGTCCAGACGGCCTCGTGGGCGAGGCGGTGGCCGGTGTAGCCGTCGTCGCCGTAGGTGGTGCCGTGGTCGGAGCAGACGATGGCGAAGCAGCGGCGGCGGGAGCTCATGGCGGTGAACAGCCGGCCGATGTGCCGGTCGATGTATTCGAGGGCGGCGGCGTGGGTGGCGCGCGTGTCGCCCGCTTCGGCGGTGGCACCGGCGAGGTGGAACCAGTTGGGCTGGTGCAGCGCCGAGGCGTTGACGAACAGGAACAGCCGCTGCTCGGCGGGGAGCGCGGCGACGACCTGTTCGGCCCGCTCGACCTGTGCCTCGAAGGAGGTGGGCGACGCGACACCGAAGGCCGGTTCCCAGTGGCTCTCCTGGAACATGCCGGGGAGTACGCCGCCCAGCGCGCCCTGCTTGTTGAAGAAGCCGACGCCGCCGACGCACACCGTGCGGTACCCGGCCGCGGCGAGGCCGGACACCAGGTCGGGGGAGTCGAAGACGTACGTGCGGCCGGCGGTGCTCTCGCTGCCGGCGAAGCGGGCGGCGAACAGCCGGGGGTGCGGGCCGGGCCGGGCGGGGGTGGGCAGGAAGCCGGCGAACATCGCCTGATGGGAGGCGTAGGTGAAGCTGCCCGGGGCGTGCCGCTCCTCCCAGACGCCTCCGGGCAGGTGCCGGGCCAGGTTCGGAATGCGTCCGGCGGCGGCCAGTTCGACGGCGACGTCGTGGCGCAGGGTGTCCAGGGTGAGCAGGAGCAGGTCGTCGCGGCCGACGACCTCGTTCATGTCGGGGAGCGGGAGCGGGAGCGGGGGCGGGGGCGGGGGCGGGAGTGCTGGGGTCTCAGGCGGGTGCACGGTGGTTCCTCGTGGGGTGGTGCTGCACGTGTCTTCGGATGGCGGCGGCCACCTGCGCGGCATAGGTGTCCTGGCCCTCGGCGCCGCTGCCGGGCAGTCCGGTCAGGCCCGGCAGGAGGTCGCCGAAGGCGTTGACCTCTGCGACGGCGAACCGGCGCCAGCCGACCGCGGGCAGAAGATCGACACCGACGCACAGGGTGCCCGGGAAGCAGGCCGCGGCCCGCTCGCAGGTCCGCAGGGCCTCGGCCCAGGCGGGGCCTGCCGCCTGGACCGCGGCGGCCAGGTCGCCGCGCCGGCCGCCGAGATGGAGGTTGGTCATGGGGGTCCGGCTGGTGCGGACCACGGCGTGGGTGGCGCGGCCGGCCACGACGACCACGCGCAGGTCGGCCGCCCCGTCGCCGAGGGAGGCCTTGGGCCACCAGCGTTCGACGTGGAGTCCGTCGGGGGCGAGGGCGTCGACCAGCGCGGCGACCTCCGGCTCGCGCGTGAGGCGCCGTACCCGCAGGGAGTTGTGCAGCCGGCCGCCCTCCGCGCTCTCCACGGAGGTGGTCGCCCTGATCCGGCCCCCGGCGGCCGTCTCGACGGCCACGACACCGGAGGCCGAGGAACCGTGGGCCGGCTTCAGGAACACCCGCGGCATGCCGTGCGCGGCCATGAGGGCCCGTACGTCCTCCCAGCCGCGTACGGGGGCGTCGCCGCCGGAGGTCGGCGACCGCGGCACGGGGACCCCGGCGCGGGCGAGGACCTCGTGGCAGAGCCGCTTGTCGAAGAGGACGGCCAGCTCGTCGGGGTCGTCCAGGCGCAGGCCGCCGGTCAGCGACCGGACGGCCGCCGTGAAGGCGGCGTACCAGCGGGCCCCGCCCTCCACCCGGGTGGGGTCCCCGGCGCCGCGCAGGAGCCGGTCGACCTCGGCGTTCTCCCCCGGCGACTCGATCCGCACGATCTCGTCGGCGGCGAAGGCGGCGCCGCCCCCGCGCAGGACGTCCGTCCAGGGCACGACACGCGGCGCGGGCAGCCCCGCGTCGCGCACCGCCCCGGAGAACAGGGCGACGCGCCGGTTCTCCGGATTGCCGACGACCGCCCAGCGCGGCGGTGGTGCGTGGTCCGTCATGGCCCGCGCGCTACTCGCCGACGGCGACGTAGCGCCAGACCCGGCCGTCGTCCTCGTCCTCTTCGGCGTGGCCGCGGTTCAGGTCGAGGGTGACGCCGGCGCCGCCCAGGACCTCCTGGAAGCGCTCGCGCAGCGCCGCACCCAGGTAGTTGTGGTGCAGGTCCAGCTTCTTGAGGTGCGTCAAGGGCTGTCCGGAGAGCAGGGCGGCGCCGCCCCGGTCGGTGAGGACGCCCATGGACAGGTCGAAGGTCTCCAGGCGGGCGACGACGGGAGCGGACGCGACGGCCGTGGCGATCTCGTCCTGGATGTCGCTGTTGCGCAGGCCCAGGTGACGCAGGCGCGGCAGCCGGTCGCCGTCGAGGATCGGCGCCACGTCGGCGACCGCCGCGTCCCCGCCGTACTCGCTCGTCCCGAGCCACAGGTCGAGGTGGACCAGGGCGGGCAGGTCACTGGCGGCGACGCCGCGGACCGCCTCGGCGGGCATGCCGCCGGTCTCGACGGTCAGGGAGCGGAGCCTGCGGTGCGTGACGGCGGGGAAGACCAGCCCCGAGCCGCCGCGCACGCCGAACTCCTCCAGCTCCGGGAAGCCGTCGAGGAGCGGGCCGACGTCGCTCTGGTTGATCCAGGAGATCTCGCAGAATTAAGCCCTGTCAGGCCCTGGGCCAGCGAATCCCTTGATCGCGGTCAATGGAGTGGGAAACAACTGGGAGATGATCTAGGGAACCTGTCCCTTCAGCCTCTCCTGAAGCCCGTCCCAACGCTCCTGCATCGTCTTCATGATGGCCTGCTCCATGGCCACTGTCACGCTGCTGTAAGTCCCCTCCACACCACCCAGTTCGTGCCCCATGCGGGCCTCCACCGCGTACCGGTTGTGTCCGTGCTCGTCGAGCCACGCCTTGTGCCCGTGGCGGAGCAGGTACAGCCTCCGCCCCTGGAACTCGGGCACCTTGGGGATCTCGGGCCGCGGAATGCGCACGCGGGGCCCCTCGGGCCGCTCGGCAGCGCCATGGGTGATGGTGCGCCAGTACGTCTGGTTGAAGTCCTGGGCGGCCAAGCAACGCCCTCGGGCCGAGGGGAAGACCCACGGCCGGTTGTGCGACGCCAAGACCTCGGCCAGCATCTCAGCAAGGAACGGTGGGATCACCAGCGTTCGGGCACTGGCGTACTTGGGCGGGAAGTACTCGACGTCGCCTCGCCCCACCCGCGCGGTGCGCTGAGCCTGCCACTGCACACGGATGGCCGGCATGAGGTCCGCGCCCGCCCCGTAGCGGTTGGCGTCATCGACGTATCGGTCGGCCTCTGCAGGATCGTCGCGCGGATCGGAGGCGGGCCAGTAGGGATAGCAGTGTTCGCGTCGCAGACCGAAGAGCTCGCCTGGTCGCATGCCCGTTACCGCCATGGTCCAGATCAAGGCATAGCCCGGACCGCCGAGGACCGTTCGGGCGTTGCGGGCCAGCGCCTCGACCGTCTCCTCGGACAGGTCCCGCTTGCGCTCCTTCGGCTTCTTCACGAACTTGCCGCGGCGCTTGGTCCGGTCGACGGGGGAGACCTTGATAAGCCGCGGCACGGCGTCGTCGAGGATCATGTTGAACGTGGACATCACGTTCTTCGCGGCGGAGGTGCCGACCTTGTCCTCGACCCGCTTCTTGAAAGCCCGGTACTCCAGGACGTCGATGTCGCCGATGGCCTTGCCCCGGAAGTAAGGCCGGATGTGGGCCTCGACGCGGGACCGGTAGGCCACCTCTGTTGAATAGGCGTGGTTCATCGTGCCGAGCCAGTCGTCCAACCAGTCGGACAGGAGCGTGGCCTTGTCGCGGTTACGAACGTGGGTGCCGTGCCGGATCTCGTAGAGCTTGTCGAGTCCGTGCTGGGTGGCGGCTTCCTCGTCGGTGAATCCGCCTTTGGATTCGTACCGCTTCCGTCCGTTGGCGAGGTACTCGCCGCTCCACCATTTGACGCGGCAGGTTCCGCCGCGCCATTCCAGATGGACGTGCTGCTCAACCCGGGCCATGGTCAGCCCCTTTCCTTCGCCTGGGTGGTGCGAAGGCCGGCGGGCACCCCTGCCGCCCGGCTTCGCAGTGACCGCTACACGTCTGCCCGGCCAACCTGACAGCCGGCGCAGTCTGAGCAGGGTGCCCCCTGTGCCTCCATCAGCTGCATGACCGTCTTGCGTGTCGGCTGGTCGTGCAGTGCTGCCAGAGGTAGAGCGCACACCGTTTCATCGTCGATCCGTAGTGCCTGTCCCATGAACGCCGGGCCTAGATCGAGAGTGACCACTTTTACCATTGGGTCCTCCCACGTGTTGCCTTGTAGAGAACCTCCCCAGGTGCCCCAAAGGGTGGCACGCGGAACAAGCTTGCGGGAGGGGATGGTTGAAAGTTCTCGATCTCCCAGAGTTACGATCCGATTACGGGCTAATGGTTGTACGCAAATCGGCGCAGTTTAGGACGCCTCGGGAAGGACACCGCGCTTGCGTAGCTCTTCCACCACCCGGTCCTGCAGCTCTCGGATCTCCCGAACGGTCAGGTTGGGGGTCGTGGCCATGGCGGAGTCCTTGATGATGTCGCGGACGTCTTCCGGCACGAGCGAGTCCGGCACCCGGGTGGTCATGTAGGTGCCACCCTGCGCCGTGTGGTAGCTGACCGGCACGGGCTCGCCGCCTTCGGCGATGTGGACGCAGGTGCCGGTCGCCCAGCCGAGAGTGGCGTCGACTTTCGCGTAGCTGACGTCGCGCACCGACTCGCCCTCTTCGACCCGCTTCCAGGTGTCCTTGGAAACGCCGGCGGCGTGCGCCGCGGCCACGCGGGACGGGAACTGTTCCAGCCGTCGGGCTTTGACGGCCTTCGCAAGCCGTCCTAGGTCAAGGGTCATGGGGCCCAGTTTGACAGGACCGGCTAGGTCCAGCCAGGTCCGCCCTCCAGAACGGCCTAAACCTTAATCAGACACGCCTAACTAGAGCTGACTACTACCGACCAGTAGAAAGATCATGGCCATCTAAGGCTAACTAGAGCTAGACATTCAGAGCTAGCTAGGGCTAGATTCAAGGCATGCACCAGCCCCCAACCTTCGAGGTCAACGGGGACGCGATCCGCAAGGAGCGCATGGATGCGGGGCTCGAGATTTCCGAGCTGGCAGAGGCGGCAGGCATAAGCCGGCGCTACCTCTCCCACCTGGAGAACGGCACCCGCAGCCGCCCTCGCCCCCGCCGGTACGCCGCGCTCCGCAACGCCTTGAACATCACCGACGACCGACTCCTCGCCGCGCCGAGGACCGGAAGCAAGGAGTGACATGCCCACCGCCAAGTACGAGAAGTACTGCGTCGCAGTGCCGCCCCTCGACCCGAACGCCGACGTGATGACGATCCAGGAGAGCGCCTACGTGCTCAAGTGCAGCGTCAGCCACCTGTACCGCGTACTCCGGGCGAACCCGAAGCTTCGCAGCCGTTCCGGGCGACGCGTCGTCATGAACAAGGCGGCCAGGGACGCGTACTACCGCATGAACCAGGGCGCCAAGCGCCTGGCCACTGCCGCCTAGCTGCGGCATGCGGCCCCGACCGCCGGTGACCTGTCCAGTAACCGGCCGGCCAGGGCCTCCCGATCCACCCCTCACCTGCACGCCTACATGCAAGGAGAAGAGGACCCGTGAACGACATCATCGCCGGTGATCCGGCTACGACCAACCCCGTCGCCCGCAACGAGCTCCTGGCTCTCATCGAGACGCTGAAGGCCGAGCGCGACGAGCTCCTGAGTCGCCTGCACACCGTGGCCGGTGCGAAGTACTGGACGAACGAGGACGGCGAGAAGTTCGTCTTCATCAAGGACATCGGCGCTGCCGTATTCGCGCCCTACGGCGGCGCTCGATCCGTCGCCGACGCCGAGAAGGCTGCCGCTCAGCGTTCGGTCGACACCCAGTTCCCGATCATCGCCGCGTTCCTGGCCGACGAGGACGGTGCGTCATGACCACGCCGACGCCTGAGATCGCCCGACTGGACGTGGCCGAGGCCGTCCTGATCGCTGACCTGAAGGCAATCGCCGCCCGCCGAGAGATGGCTGGCCTGCTGGCCGAGCAGCGGCACCAGCTCCTCGACCTCGACGCCGACTCCACCTGCCCGTTCGAGGGCGCCTGCCGCTACCCGTACCTGACCGCCGGAGGCCAGTCGTGAGCGACTACCCCGAGATCGCCGCCCGGTTCGCCCGGGAGACCGACGGCCACCAGATGACCGTGCTGCACGAGGACGGCCTGTACCGCCACGTGCGATTCGAGAACCCGCAGTACGGCGCCATCTACCGGTTCGACCTCATCACGTGGCCGCACGGCCTGCTGATCCGCGGCGACGGCCCGAACTTCGCCTTCTCCCTGTACCCGACGGTCGACCTGTTCGACCTGTTCCGGCGGACCGCGAAGGTCGACGACATCAACGCGGACTACTGGCAGGAGAAGGTCGTCGCCGGGAAGGTCCAGGACTGGTCGGAGGAGAAGTTCCGCACCTGGCTGGTGAAGGAAGCAGCGAAGGACGAGGCCCGACACCCCGGTCTTGTGAATGCGGTCAACCGGCAGATCCTGCACAGCGACGAGCACAACACCGAGTACAGGGGAACAGCCGAGTACGCCCTCGCCTCATTCACCCATCGCGACTATCGCCTCCGCTTCCCGGAGCGGTGGGAGGAGTCCTTCGAGGACTACTCGTGGGAGTTCCTGTGGGCCTGCCACGCGATCCGCTGGGGTATCGGCCGATACGACATCGCGAAGGCAGTTCCGAAGGCGGCGACGTCGTGACCGCCCCGACGCAGGTGCTCTCGGCCCTGCTGTGCGACCCGGACGCCGCCACTCAGATGGCCGGCCCGCTGCTCCGCTCGCTGGACCTGACAGGCCGGGATCCGCTGGCGTGGATCACCGACCCGAACCTCCAGCAGTCGATCGCCGACGGCTTCATCGACATCCCCGACGACCTGCTCAGGGGCCCGCGATGACCGCCCGCCGCGTCTACGGCCTGGCCGCTGCTGCCGCTGTCACCGGCGCCCTACTCATCGCCCTCGGGCACCGAATCTCCAGGGGGAACCCGTGAGCACGATCCTCGTACAGATCGACGACCAGACCTTGCCGCTGGCGAAGTGCGTCTGGGTCGAGTACCGGCCCTGCGGCTGCCCGTGCGGCGTGATGAACGCCGACTGGGGCGGCGGCGACGTGGTCTACGCGACCGAGGAGCAGGCCCGCCGTGAGATGTACCCGCTGAAGCGGGAGCGCGACAAGGCCATCAAGCAGGGCTTCATGCTGAAGCTCCTCACCTTCGCCAACTACCGCGACTCCGTCGACATCACCATGCGCTGCGAGGCGTGCGAGCCGCAGACGACGGAGGCCTCCGATGGCAACTGAAGACCGCCTCGCCGAAATCGCGGCGCGCGTCCTGGCCGCCACCAAGGGCACGTGGGGCACCTACTACGACGGCACAGCCTACCACCTGGCCGCCGATATGCACGTCACGGATCCGTCCAACAGCCGGCCGATCGGCAGCATTCCGGACGGCAACGACAAGACCCAGGCATTCCACAACGCCATGTTCATCGGCCGCGCCCTCGACGACGTCCGTTGGCTGCTGGCCGAGCTGGCCGAGGCCCGTATCCGGCTGGAGATCACCGAGCGGCAGGCGGGAGACCTCGACGCCAAGCTCACCGAGCGGACCCAGCAGCTGAACGGGCTCCTCGCCGCCCTGGACTACGACGAGAAGGCGGTCCCGGCGTGAGCCTCCTCGGTATAGCCCGGCCGCGTGGCCAGCACCGCGCGGTCGACGAGGTCCACCGTCTCCGCGCCGAACTGGATCAGGAGCGGGCCCGGACCGCGGACCTGCGCCGGCAGCTCGACACCGCCATCACCGGATGGGACAACGCCAACGCGAAGGTCAACCGGCTCCGGGATGAACGAGACCGGGCGGTCGAGGCCACGCGACAGAACCAGACCGCCGTCTCCTCCCTGACCTCACACCCCGCAGTCGCCGACACCCAACCGATCGTCATGCCGCTCCACCTGGCCGCCGAGAAGGGACTCCTGCCGTGACCGTTCACCAGCACGTCGTTCAGCTGCGCGGCAAGCCCGCCTTCACCGTGAACGCCATCGAGCCGGCTCCGGGCCTGTTCATCTACCGGGGCCTGCCGTACAGCCGGTGGGGCGAAGAGTTCCACTGGCACATCGGCCACCACTCGGGCCTGATCATCGCCTCTGCGCCGTCCGCGGTCGAGGCCCGCAAGGCCGTCGCGGAGATCGCCGACCTCGCCGACTGGACCCTCTCCGCGCAGGAGATCAAGGACGACGCCAGCGTCGACGCCGCCGAGGTCCGCGAGCGAATCATCTACCGCACCGACGCGGTGTTCCACCAGAACCGCCGCGCCGCTTAAAGACCCGCCGGGGCCAGCCGTGCACCCACCGGCCGCCCCGGCGCCAAACCGCCACCGCTGAGGGCCCCCACACCGGGGCCCCAGCCCGCCACACCCTGAAAGGAGTCGTCGTGCGCACCTCACTCACCATCCGACGCTGGCGCATCGACCTCTACGACCGGGCCTTCTACATCCAGAGGCAGCCCAACCCGAAGTGCTCCGACTGCGACGGCCGAGGCGACATCGCATGCGGCCCTGGCGTCGGCCCCTACGGCGAAGAGCCGGACTTCCGGCCCTGCGACTGCTGGGACCCGTACCGCAACATCCGTATCCCGTTCGCCCGGCGTCCCGTCGCAGTTGATCGGTGGCCTTTCTGATGGAGACCCCCACCGGAATCCTCCTCGGAGAGTTCACCCCCGGCACCCCCGAATGGGACGCCGCCCGCGCCGGCCTGTGCATCACAGCCACCGAGATCGCCGCAGTGCTGGGCCTGTCCCCGTGGCAGTCCCCGTTCTCTCTCTGGCACAAGAAGTCCGGCCTGCCCACAGCGCCGTTCCAGTCGAACCCGGCGATCGAGTGGGGCAACCGGCTCGAGGACGCCGTCGCCCAGAAGATCGCCGACAACCATCCCGAGCTCACCCTCACCAGGACCGGTACCTGGCGGCACGCCGAACGGGAATGGCAGCGCGCCACCCCCGACCGACTGGCCGGCCGCATTGTCGAATGCAAGACCAGCCCGTTCGGTGACGACTGGGGCCCCGACGGTGGCGACCAGGTCCCCATCCACTACCGCTGTCAGGTCATCTGGCAGCAGGACACCCTGGGCCTGTTCGAGCCGGCCATCATCGGCGTCCTGATCGGCGGCTGGGACTACCGCGAACTCTGCATCGAGTACGACGCCATGGACGCCGAGATCATGCGCGGCGCGGCCGAACGCTTCCTCGACTCCGTCCGACGCAACGAGCGCCCCCCGATCGACGGCTCGGACGCCACCTACCAGACGATCCGCGTCCAGCCGACCGGCCGCGAAGACATCGACGTAGAGATCAGCGCCGAACTCGCCGCCGACTACGAGATCGCCCAACAGGCCGCGAAGGCATCGGCCGCAGAAATCACCCGGGCGCGCGGCCGAATCCTCGACGCGATCGGCAACGGCTACCGGGCCGTCCACAACGACCGACGCATCGCCTACCGAACCGTCAACCCCGACGGAACCACCCTCGCCCTCCAGCCCTACAGGAGCTAGGAAACCCAATGGTCGAACAGCGATTGCACCCCATGACCATCCGTGAGTGGGAGGCAGCCATCGACGCAGCCGATCTCATCATCGGCCCGTCCTTCGGCTTCCAGGCGGTATCCGGCGAATGGAACGCGGCGGTGCACGTAGCCACCGGAGACAGCCTCACGGTCGAAGCCCGCGACGAACTCGTCGAAGAGCTCCGCAAGGCCGTGGCCGAGACCGTCAACCGCGTCCTCTGCACCCGCCCCGTCCGACAGTCGTACAGGAGCCACCCGTGAGCCACATCGGCAACGCCATCGAAAAGCGCGACAACGGGCCGGCCGCCCAGATCGAGGCCTACCGCAGTGAGTACGCGGCCCTCGTCCCCTCTCACATCAACGCCGACCAATGGATCCGCCTGGCCATGGGCGCCATCCGTGGAAACGAAGACCTGGAGAAGGCCGCCCGCAACGACATCGGCGTCTTCCTGCGGGAACTGAAGACCGCTGCCCGGCTCGGCCTGGAGCCCGGAACGGAGCAGTTCTACATCACGGCCCGCAAGAGCAAGGCCCACAACTACAACCTGATCATCAAGGGGATCGTCGGCTACCAAGGCATCGTCGAACTGATCTACCGGGCCGGCGCCGCCTCCTCCGTCATCGTCGAAGCCGTCCGCCAGAACGACACCTTCCGATACGTGCCCGGCCGGGACGAACGCCCGATCCACGAAATCGACTGGTTCGGCGGAGATCGCGGCCCGCTCGTCGGCGTGTACGCCTACGCCGTCATGAAGGACGGCGCCACGAGCAAGGTCGTCGTCCTCAACCACCAGCAGGTCATGGCGATCAAGGCCAAGTCCGACAGCAAGGGCTCCGAGTACAGCCCATGGAACACCGCTGAGGAATCCATGTGGCTGAAGAGCGCTCTTCGGCAGCTGGCCAAGTGGGTTCCCACCTCGGCCGAGTTCATGAAGGAGCAGCTTCGGGCGGAAGCCGCGGTTGCTGCTGAGACCTCCCTGGGGCCAGCAATGCCGTCCGTCCTGGACGACCACGACCCCACCTACGACGACGGCCCCATCGAGGGCGAGCTCGTCGACTAGCAGAACCCGGGGCGGCCCGACCCCAAGACGGGCCGCCCACCCCCAGTACACCGCACAGGAGAGGACCACCGCCATGACCCGTCGCCTCACCGTCGCCGAACGCCACGCCTCCGCCGAAAAGGACCTCCTCCTCGAGGAGATAGCCGACCAGTCCAGCTGGGACAAGTTCCTCGTCGAGCAGGCCGTCCTCGCCGTCGGCCGCGGCCAGAGCGAATTCACGGCCAACGACTTCCGCACCCTGCTCCCCGAACTCGGCCTCGGCTTCCTGGGCGCCGCGATCAGCGCCCTCCACGGCGGTGGACTGATCCGCCACACCGGCAGCTACGTCCCGTCGGACCTCGACAGCACCCGCGGCCACCGGCTCAGTGTCTGGACGCTGACCGACAAGGCCCTCGCCCTCGCCGCCGACCGGGCCACCGCACGACGGGCGGCCGCCGCATGAACGCCTCCGACACCGTCTGGACCTGCATCGGCATCGTGGTCGGCCTCCTCCTCATCGCCACCTACGGCTGGGACGCCTGGCACAAGGGCCGCACCCGTCGCCGCTGGCAGGCCACCGCACGACAAGCCGCACGCCGCACCGAGGACGACGTCCGCCGCGACCTCGCCGACACAAAGGCCGACCTCGAAATCGCCCAGCTCGAAGCCTGGCTGCACACCCCGCCACAGCCCCGCAACACCATCCCCCACCAGACCCGCCGGACGGAGGAAGACCGATGAGCATCGAAGTCGCAGTCAGGGAGGCGAACAATCGCCGCCAGCAGCGCCGTCGCCGCCTGATCGCCGCGGGCCAGTGGAACCCCTGGACCGACGCCTCACTCGTTCGCGACCACATCGCAGCACTGCGAGCCCAGGGAGTCACCCTGCGGCGCATCGCCGAACTCTCCACCACGCCATACGGAGAGATCGCCAGCATCCTCTACAACGGCAACTCCCGCCCGCCTATCCAGCGGGTACGGACGGAGATCGCCAGCCAGATCCTCGGCGTCCAGCCGGTCTGGGAGGGCCTCTCCGACGATGCATACATGCCGTCAACCGGCGCGGTCCGCCGGCTTCAGGCTCTCGTGGCCATCGGCTGGCCTCCCCCGGTCCTCGCCCAGCGGCTCGGCCTGTACTTGACCTACCTCAACAAGATCCTCAGGGGCGAGAAGCCCAAGCTGAAGGGCCGTACAAACCGGGCTGTCGAGGCTCTCTACGACGAGCTGTGGAACGTTGATCCGGTTGGCCAGGGCATTCGGGCCGCGTCCATCGCCCGCGCCAAATCCCGGGCCGCAGCCAACGAGTGGGCGCTTGCCGCGGCTTGGGACGACGAAAGCATCTACGACCCGCAGGCCACACCCCACCTGGGCGAACGCACCCCTCGCTACATCGCAATCGCCGAGGACTGCGCCGAGCTCGAACGCCAGGGGCACACCCGGCAGCAGATCGCCGAACGCCTCGGCGTCACCCGTGACGCACTCCAGCGCGCCCTCTCCCTCTACCGCAAGACCGTCCTCGACAGCACCGACATGCGAAAGGCCGCCTAATGTCCGACCCCCGCAGCGGCTCCCTCTGCACTGGCTACGCAGGCCTAGACGCCGCAGTGCAGGCCGTGTTCGGCGGCACCACCGCCTGGGTGTCCGACATCGACCCGGGCGCCTGTCAGATCCTCAAGCACCGCATGCCCGACACCCCCAACATCGGCGACCTCACCGTCACCGACTGGGCCGCCGTGGAGCCCGTCGACATCGTCCTCGGCGGCTACCCCTGCCAGCCCTTCTCCACCGCCGGCAAGCGGAAAGGAACCTCCGATGAGCGCCACATCTGGCCGTACATCGCAGACGCCCTTGGCGTACTACGACCCCGAATCGCGGTCTTTGAGAACGTCGCAGGGCACCTTCGATTGGGATTCGACACCGTCCTCGCCGACCTTGCCCGCCTCGGGTTCGATGTCCAGTGGGCGTGTGTACGCGCATCGGAGGTCGGCGCTCCCCATCAGCGGAACCGGCTCTTCATCCTCGCCACTGCTGCCGACGCCCCGCACCTCGGATACGAACGGGGCGGGAGCGCACGGGGACGGCGGCTTGGATCTCCGGACCACCGTGACGCTGCTGCCGACGCCCGCAGCGAGGGACTGGAAGTCCGGGGAGTCCAACCTGATCGGAACGAATGCCAGGCCGCTGAACGAGGTCGTGGTGAACCTGCTTCCGACTCCGCGCGCATCGGACGGGGCGAAGGGCGGCCCGAACCAACGCGGTTCGAAGGGCGACCTGGCGCTACCGGCAGCGGTGGTGCAGCTCCTGCCGACACCCAAGGCGAACGACGCCAGGTCGACCCGCACATCAGCACGGGCAAGGGCGGGGGGATCGGGACCGACGCTGACCGACGCTCTTTGTCCGCGGCCCAGTGGGGCCGTTTCGCCCCCGCCATCCGCCGCTGGGAAGCCGCCACCGGACGACGTGCCCCCCGGGCAACTGACGATCGCAATCGACTGAGTCCGCGGTTCGTCGAGTGGCTGATGGGCCTTGAAGCCGGCTGGGTCACCGACGTCCCCGGCCTCTCCCGCACCCAGCAGCTGCACGCCCTCGGCAACGGCGTCGTGCCCCAGCAGGCCGAAGCAGCCATCCGGCTTCTCGCCGAACGAGCCGCCAGCCACACGGCCGCCGCGGCCTAGCCGAACCACTTACCCGCACCAGCCAGAGAGAAGCCTGCCGTGACCTTGGACGCCATGAACTGGGTGTGGGATCACTCCCAGTCGAAGGGCAATGCGCGGATCGCCGTGCTGTTCGTAGCGGACCAGGTGCGCACTGCGGCGTGCGAAGTGAAGCTCTCCTACCCGGCCCTCATGCGAGCGCTGAACACGAAGTCGAAGACGACCGTCAGTGCCGCTCTCGTCGCGGCCAAGAAGCTCGGCGAACTGGAGATCGCGGAGGAGGCGGCAGGCCGTCGGTCGCATCTCTACAGGCTGCCGAAGGCCATCGGATACTCCCGTTCGGCCTCTCGTAGCGGTCCAGAAATTGGACCGCTAGAGCCTGGTAGTGGTCCAGAAGTTGGACCACAAGACCACGTAGACCCCTCTCGTAGCGGTCCAGATTCTGGACCGCATGAGGACCGTAGTGGTCCAGGTTTTGCACGTAGTGGTCCAGAAACTGGACCACCTTCCCCATTCCCAAAAGAGCAGGCAAGCAGCGAGGCCTCGGATCGACCTGACGCCTTCACACGCTGCCAGCCGCTCGTGAAGGCCATGACGCAAGCCGGCGTCACCGTCAGCTGGAGCATGAAGCCCTCCGACTGGCTCGACATCGCGGCCGTCATCGACAGAGCCGGCGTGACCGCGATGGTCCGCTACGCCGTCGACACCAAGGCCACCGCACGCCAGCCGATCCGCTACGCCACGTTCTTCCTCCGCGGCGGCTGGAAGGGCCTGCCGCCCGCAGCCGCCAACGTTCCGCAGCCCCGCCCCGGCGGCATCAAGCCGCCCCACTGCGGAGACCCCGACTGCGACGAGATCAGCCGCACCCGCGAGATCGAAGACGACCGCGGACTCCGCAGCCTCCAGCGCTGCCCCGACTGCCACCCCGCCAGCAAAGGACAAGCCGCATGACCGAGCCCGCCTGGGAAACCGAATTCCCCGACGAGATCACCACCGCCGCCCCGCACAACGAGGAAGCCGAGATGGCCGTCCTCGGCGCCATGCTCCTCGAGAAGTCCGTCATCGAACCGATCTCCGCGATCCTCACCGGCGGCCCCGGCGACTTCTACAAGCCCAGCCACCAGACGATCTACATGACGATCTGCGACCTGTACGCCGGCAGCCGCGACCCGAAGATCGACCCGATCACCGTGTCCGCCGCGCTGCTGGCCAACGGAGAGATCAGCAAAGTCGGCGGCGGCGCCTACCTGTCGAAGCTCGTCAACTCCGTCCCCTCAACCGCGAACGCCACCTACTACGCCGACCTCATCCGCGAGAGCGCCAAACTCCGCGCCGTCCTCACCGCCACCCGCCGAGCCACCAGCCGCGCCCTCACCGCCGCCTCCACCGCCGCCGAGATCCTCGACGCCGCCATGGCCGACCTCCAAGCCGCCGCGTCCGGGGCACCCGCCGCCGACGTCCGCCTGTCCGTCGCCGAACGCTGGATGAGCTTCATCGACGAACTCGAAATCGGCGCCGACCCGAACGCCCTCGACACCCCCTGGCCCGACCTCAACCAGGTCGTCGAACTCAAGCCCGGCCAACTCGTCACAGTCGGCGCCGCAACCGGCGGAGGCAAGTCCCTGTTCGGCATGAACCTCGCCGCCCACGTCGCCCTCACCCGCGGCAAGCCCGTCCTCGTCGCCAGCATGGAAATGGGCGGCTCCGAACTCATGGCCCGCCTCACCTCCGCCGAAGCCAGCGTCCCCCTCGACCGGCTCATCCGCCGCAAGCTCGACGCCGGCGACTGGGACAAGGTTTTCAAGGCCGCCCCGCGGCTCCAGAACGCCGGGAACTTCATCCTCGACGACTCCGCGAACCTCACCCTCGGCAAGATCCGGGCCCGCATGCGCTGGATGGCCTCCCGTGGCACCCCGCCCGCCATGGTCGTCGCCGACTACCTCCAGCTCATGACCCCCGAAGGCACCAAGTCCAACGCCACCCGCGCCAACGAGGTAGCCGAACTCTCTCGCGGCCTGAAGCTCCTCGCCATGGAGTTCGAGATCCCCGTCGTGGCCCTCGCCCAGTTCAACCGCAACGCTGCCGGCCGGCAGCCCCAGGTCACCGACTTCAAGGACTCCTCAGCGATCGAGCAGGACTCCAACGTGATCGTCCTTCTACACCGGCCGCTCGCCGAAGACGGTTCCGACACCACCGACCGCGCCGGAGAGATCGACCTGATCGTCGCCAAGAACCGCAACGGGGCCGCCGGCCGGACCGTCGCCCTCACCTTCCAGGGGCACTACGCCCGCCTCCGCTCCATGGGACGGATGTGATCAGCATGGCCATAACCGCGATCGAGACCTACTACGCCGGACACCTGTTCCGCTCCCGCCTCGAGGCACGCTGGGCAACCGTCTTCAACGACCTGGGCATCCGCTGGGAGTACGAACCCCAGGGCTTCCTCGTCGGCGACCAGCAGCGCCCGTACCTGCCCGACTTCCGCCTCCCCGACATCGGCTGGTGGATCGAGGTCAAGGGAACTGGCGAGCGCCTCGACATGGGTCTCCTCACCGACGCAGTCCACCCGACCAAGGGCATCGGCGCTCACGGCGGCGCGACCAGCCTCCTGATCCTCGGGCCGATTCCTGACACCTGCGGGGCGACCCCGCTGCACTTCAGCGTCAGCCAGGCAGCCCACTGCGGTCAGCTGCACCGGTGCGGCGACGACTGCGACTTTCCGCCGCCGCTGTACGGGCTGGACTACTTCCTCGCCATCGACGACCTGGCCAGCCTCGGCACTGACCTCAGCACCATTCGGCCGAGCGATCTCGAGACCTGGCGCAAGTGGGGTGCCTACCCCATCCCGTATGGCCGGCCGATCGGCACCGTTCCGCAAGGCGACCTGACCCGAACGCTTCTCGACCCGCGGGTGCCGGCAGGCCCGCACCTCGAGGCGGCGTACACCCTCGGCCGCACCGCCCGATTCGAGCACGGGGCGAAGGCCGCATGAGCGCCGTCCTCGGAATCCCCTGCCACGACTCCGGCACCCAACGCCCCGACAGCAGCCCCGTCCACCACGCCCGCTACACCGGAGGCAACGCCGCATGACCCTCGACGAGATCATCACCGCCCTCGAAGCCGAAGACCCCCGCAAGGTCCTGCCCGACGGCTTCACCAACCCGCACAGCTACCGCGGCTACTACCACGAACTCGCCTTCGAACCCGCCGTCGACGTCATCGTCGGCGAAATGCTCGCGGATGCCCGGGGAGCCTTGGGCGCCTGGTTCACCGGCTGGAAGGGCGGCGACTTCCAGATGGGCGGTTACACGGACTGCTGGCTTGCCTTTGAGGGCAGCGCGGGCGGCGACGCCATCGGCCCCCTGCTCCTCCGCCTGATGCTCGCCGCCGGACACGTGCCGGGCGGCGAGGCCGAGCGGTGACCGCCTCCACGGCCGCCCGCCAGCCCATCCCGCGACGACCCCGAAAGGCCAACCGATGACCGACACCGACCTTCAGGTCCTGCTCCCGCTGCAGCACCTCATCGACCAGATCGTCCGATCCACCCCCATAGGGGCAACCGAGCAGCTCGCCGCCGAGCTCACCGTGCACACCGTGGCCTGGGTCGGGAAGAACGTGCTCCCCGCCACGCCCGACATGGCCCCGTTTGTCGCGGACATCGACGCCGAGCGCGGACGGCAGCTCGCCAAGTGGGGTGACCAGCGGCACCCCGACGGAACCGGCCTGCCGTACTACGTCGAGGCGGCCAAGGCGGCCCGCCGGGAGTGCCAGTACGCCGCCGATACCCCCATGGGGCCGCGGTGGGCGCTGATCCTCCTCGAGGAGATCTACGAGGCCCTCGCCGAGGACGACCCGGCCAAGCTGCGCGCCGAACTCGTGCAGTCCGCGGCCGTCATCGCCGCCTGGGTCAGCGACCTCGACCGCCGCCCCACCCCGTGATGCAGGCGACCCGCCCCCTCGATCGAAGCGAGGGGGCGGGCCACCCCGATTCCACCACACGAAGGAGACCCCCGATGACCGAGGTCCGCACCATGGAGCTCACCCGCCTGCTCGCCGAGTTCACCAACGGCGACGAGACCGGCTGGGACGCCGAACGTGCCTGGCTCACCAGCCAGCACCCCCGCCGCCTGGCCCGCATCCGTGCCGAGATCGAGGCCGGCAACTTCCCGCCCGTCCGCCTCGACCTCGCCGAGCGACGTGTCGTCGACGGACATCATCGGATCATCGCCGCCGAACAGTTGGGTCGGAGCATGGTGCCCTACGCCAACGCGTGGGACGGCTCGGAGTGGTGGCTCCTGGCGAGCGATCAAGGTGGCGACGACGCGAAGGCCGTGTCGTGACCGGCACGCCCCGGACCGTCGATCGCCTGAGCTCCGGCCAGCTCCGAATGCTGGAGCTCGCCGCGAACGGAGCCACCGACCACGAGATCGCCCGCCAGTTGGACGTCTCCGTCCACACGGTCCGCGACCAGTGGCGCTACAACCTGCGGCCCGCGCTCGGCGGCATCGACCGAACCCACACCATCGCCCTCGCCGTAGCCGCGGGGCTCGCGCATCCCGTCCCCAGAGAGGTCGCCGCATGAGCCGCTACCTGAACCAGCTCCTCGCCCTCGTCGCGGTCGCCGAGCAACGGCCGCTAGACGCAGCCGAGGCGGACATCCTGCGCGACCGGATCCGTGCCCTGGACGCAAGCCGTCGGCAAGTCGGGGCGCTTGAGGCGGCCTTGCAGCGGGCCAGGACGGCCCGTCCGGCGCCCTCAGCGCCCGCGTAAGGCTCTCGCAGCGCTCCGGCATCCCTCGCGACGTCGGAGCCCGCCACAGGCCCTGAGGCGCCCACAGAGCCCCGCCACCCGACCCGAACCGCGCGCAAGGAGACAGCCCACATGCCGATTACCCCCGTCTCGACACCGCTCTACACCCTCACCTGCGACGACACCGACTGCGAGTACCTCGCCGACATCGACGGCGACGGCCGCATCTACTTCGAGACCCCCGACGAAGCCCGCGACTGGGCTCTCGGCTGGGGCTGGGCAACCGACAACGCCGACCGGCGCCGCCTTCTCTGTCCCGGCTGCGCCGAGGAGCAGCTGAACGCCGCCGACGAGGCCGCTGAGATCGCGGCCGCCGTGCTGTACGCCCTCAACATGCCGTAACCCGCCCCATTCCGGCCGTCCCCCGGGGCGGCCGGCCCGGACACCACCCACACCACCGGAAGGACCCTCACGTGACCGCCACCCGTATCCCGATCGAGCCGATCCACCTCTCCAACGGCACCATCACAGGACTCGTCTTCCTCGACCCGAACCGGCCGCACACCGTGCCGGACGAGCGCGGCTGCCCCGACTGCGACGGAGACGTCTACGACTCGGGATGCCCCGCCTCGGGCTGCAGCGGATACGCCTGCCCCGACTGCGGCACCGGCTGTGACCTCGACTTCGTTTCCGCCGAGGACGGGGGCCGCTGCGCCCAGGCCATCGACGAGGACGGCGACGACGACGAGGACGCCAAAGCATGAGCCAGCAGCCCACGTTCAGCCTTGCCGAGATCCACGCTCAGATCGGCGTCTGCAACGAGCTCCAAGCCCGCATGGACCAACTCTTCGCCGACTGGCGGCAGCTCCTCCGTGACCAAGCAGCAGCCCGCACCGGCTTGCCCGACATCGAGACTTCGGAGTAGGCCGTGCCGACCCTGCTCCTCGTCGCCGGCGGCCTCACCCTCATGGCCCTCGCCCTCGCCGCCATCAGCTGGGCACTCCGTCACGGCGAGCAGCAGGACCGCGCGGCCCGCCACACCGACCCCCACGCCGCGTACTGGGGCCGGGACGACAGCCCCGGCCCCACGACACCCGACAGGCCCGCAGACGGGCGTACACGACCACGACACCGGAGACACCGATGACCGCCCAGCCCCTCGGCGCCGACACCGCGCACGACAGTGCCGTCCGCCAGATCGACGACACCACCGACCGCCTCAACCGCATCACCGGCAACCGCACCGTCCCGGAGGCCATTGCAGTCGGCGTCCTCACCGCCCAGTCCAACCTCGCCATCGCAACCGCGCTCCTTGCCGTCGCCGACGCCATCCGCAGCACCCAGCCCGACAGGAGCCAGCCGTGACCCTCTGCACCGCCAGCCTCAACGACTCCGTCACCGCCCGCCTCCACCACTGCACCCTCACCGCCGGACACGACGGCTGGCATCGCGGGCCGCTTGTCGGCGACACCACCCTCATGTGGACCGACGCCACCCCCGGCGGCGTACCGCACCGCGACCAGGTGGCCGAGAGGAGCCGGACGTGACCGACTTGTGGCTGCCCGCCGAGGAGGCGTACACCCGCGAACCCCCACCCGCCCACACCGCCCAAGCCGTGACCGATGAGCAGGCCTTCACCGACATCCACGGCCCCCAACCGACCGCGCCCCGCCCGTACCGGACGACGGTCACTGTCGGCTCCATCGACGACTACAAACCCGAAGGAGATCAGCCGTGACCGACCCCACCGAGCACTGCGGCGCCCAGTTCCCCGCCTTCGAAGACCAGCCGCCCACCGAGTGCGTCCTCCGGCCCGGCCACCAGGGCAGTCACGCCAACGAGTACGACACCCGCTGGATCATCAAGGCCGAAGCCGGCTACTGCCCGCACTGCGGACGCGGCGACGCCGGACCCACCGCCGAAGCCTACGAACAGCTGCGGCAACGAGCAGTGACGGCTGAGGCCGCCATCAACCGCGTTCGAGCCCTCGCCATCGAACTCGACGGTGGCTGCCCCTGGACCAGCTCCGCACCCGGCATCGCAGACGAGATCCGCGAAGCCCTCGAACCGCCCGCCGAGTACATCGACCCCAACCCGACCATCCCCAGCATCGACCTGGCCAGAGCCCGCAAGGAGACCCCCGATGCCTGACCTCCACGGCTGGATCAGCCAGCAGATCGCCAAGGCCGAAGCCGCTGCCGAAGCCTGCCCGCCCTGGCCGTGGACGTTCAACCCCGACGAGGACACCGTCCTTGCCGCTGACGGCATCCAAGTCGCCGACACCTTCGCCCTCAGTAGCAGGCAGCAGCACGCGGTCGGCGCCCATATCGCCGCCAACGACCCGGCCGCCGTACTCCGCCGCTGTACCGCCGACCGGAAGATCCTCGCCATCCACCGGTACGCCGGCGGCAACAGCTGGGACCAGTACGCCTGTCACGGCTGCGGCTACGACGACACCGGCTACCTCGTCGACCACACCAACGACTGCGAAACCCTCCAGGCCCTCGCCGAGGGCTACGGGATCACCGAGGACGAACTGGCCGGACTCGACCGACCCGAGCAAGAGCGGCAGGCGAGCGGCGGCGGAAAGACAGCACTCCAGGTGATCGACGAATTCCTCTGGGCAGCCGCAGCGACCCGGCAGGCGACGACCCCCACCACCGATGTTCCCGCCGCACTCCGCGGACCCAACTGGAAGGCCAAGCCGTGACCGCCAAACGCCTCGCCGCCCGAATCGTCGCCCCAGTACTCGCCCTGGTCTTCGTCGTCGGCTTCTCCATCGGCACCTACCACGACGACGGCGGCGGATGGCCGGCCGTAGCAGCCCTGTGGATCACCATCGGAATCCTCCTCGCCGCAGCATTCGCATTCGCCTGGGCCCTCGACAACTGGAACGCCCGATAACCCACCGCTTGACCTGCCCCGTACCGCCCGCACAAGGAGCACAGCCGTGAGTGAAACCGTCGCCCGCTGCGTCAAGTGCCGCCGCGCCCTCTGGGAAGACGAACGAACCGCCGGCCGGTGGGCCTGCTACCGCTGCGAAGAGACCGCCGTCGCCCAGCTTCGCAAAATTCCCGACCTGTTCCGCAAGGCCGACCAGACCGCAGCCTTCACCAAGGGCAGCGCCAGGGCCACCGGCGGCACCCGCAGCGCAGGATCTTCCGCACCCCTCAAGGTCGACGTCCTCAGCATCGTCGCCAACGGAGGCGCCGTAGCCCTGTTGCAGGCCGTCGAAGACGCATGGCGAACCCGGCTTCGATGGTCCATGGGCGAGACCCGCCACCGGGCAGACATCGACGGCGCCACCAGCTTTTTGATCAACAACGTGCGCTGGGCATGCGGCGAATACCCCGAAGTCGGATCAGACCTACAGGTCATAGCCCAAATCCACGGCCGGCTCGACTACATCGACACCGGGAACCCGCCCGCCCGCACCTACATCCTGTTCTGCTCCGCCGACAACTGCGACGGACAGCTCCGGGTCAGCCTCTCCGTCCCCTACGCCAAATGCCCCAAATGCGACGAGGGCTACGACCGCTGGCAGCTCGACCAACTCGACAGCGAGTTCGGACCCAACCCCAACCGGTCCGCCGCGTGAAGAAGGCCCCCACCTGTTCGGGTGGGGGCCTTCTGGCGTGTCCGGGGTCAGGCGCTGAGCGCGATCTGATCCCCGTGCTCGAACGCGGCGATCAGGTCAGACATCCCTGCGTACACCTCTTCGAGCAGCGGACGGTCCTCGTCGGAGTAGACGGCGACCTTGTCGATCCGCGAGCCGGCCGGACCGGGGATCTTCTCCGGGCGGCGGCCATGCCTCTTGAAGAACGCGTTCGACACCCGCGCCCCGAAGCCCGACTGGAACTTCGCGACCGTCTTCGCCTTGTGGCCCTTCTCCGCGAGGAACGTCGCCGCGTACAGCGGGGTCTCCCCAGGCTCAAGCTCCGGACGCTCACCCATCGCGCGAGCCAGGATCACCTTCGCCGTCGCCGTCGCGTAGGGCTCCGGGAGGGCAGGGCGGAGGATCGCCAGGATCTCCGCCTGATCCCGGTACGCTACGGGGCCAGCGGCGGCAGTGATCTCAAGCGGGGCGGCAGCAGGGACCACATACTTACCGGTCTTCCGAATCGCCGGCAGGACGTCCCGAGTGATCCAGCGCTTGAACGCCTTGGCCTCAGGCTTCCGGCTCCGGAGGATCATCGAGTAGAGACCCGATTCGTTGACGACCGACATGGAACGCTGACCACTCTCCACATTGTGGAGAGTGCGTTCGTCGTCATCCAGGTGAGCGAGTGAGCTGTGCAGGTTGCTCAGGTTCAGTGCAGACGCGACGTCCGTGGCGACCCACCAGGGCTCGCCATCGCGCATCACGGTACGGACCTCAGCCCCCTCGAAGGTGAAGCGTTCGACGCCCCCGCCATCGCTTGAACCGTCGAGAGGTGCGAGCATGGTCATGGTCTCTCCGATCTGTGGACACAGTGGATTGATCGATGGGCCCACCCGGTTCTTGGTCGTTCGGGGTGGGCCCTCTGCGTCTCACGGTAGTGGCAACATCGGCACTTTCGCTACAACTTCGCCCAACTAGATCGCCAAAGTTGATTCGACCTAGGCCAAGTTGGCATACTGTTGGCATGACTCAGGCCAATGATCGTGACCACGACCGGCTCGCCACGCAGGTCCGAGCCCGCCGACTGGAGCTTGGGCTCAGCCGCGCCGGCTTGGCGGAGCGCGCGGGCGTCTCGAAGGGAACGTGCCTTCGCGTCGAGGAAGGGCAGCCGATCCGCGACACCAGCTACGCAAAGATCGACGCGGCCCTGAAATGGGCGCCTGGCTCGTGTGCCGCGATTTATGTCGGAGGGGACCCGACTCCTGCAACTGGACAAACGCCCCTCATCGAGTCTGTGCGGTTGATCAACGAGGAGGACATTGGCGATGCCGTGATGATCATGGCCGTCAAGAATTCCGACCTCTCGGCAGCCGAGATTCGTGCCATGAGAGACGGGGTCATTGAGGAGCTCAAGCAGCGCGGCTTGCTGTAGCGACACGAGAAGGGCCCGACCGCATCGCGCGGTCGGGCCCTTCTTTCGTTCCGGCGCTACTCCGCCGCTCCGGGCGGCGGGATTGGGATGGAGTAGCTGAGCGTGTACTTGTCTGCGGCGACGACCATGTCGCATGTCTCGACAGGGCGTTCGTCAGCAAGATACGTGCGGGTGATCGTTATTACCGGCACCCCGGGTGCAACACGGAGAGCCTCCCCTTCGTATGGACGCGGGGCCCGAGCGTTCACCTCTTCGACGACCTGCGTGATGTGCAACCCGATGGAGTCGAAGCGGGGGATGACACCGCTCACAGGACCCCCTTCCGGCTGCTCGATCGGAGTGCCCTCGGTCAGGGAAGACGGCTCATAAGACGTCGACAACATGATCGGCTCATCGTCGGCCAAGAAGGTGTAGGTCGTGCGGACCACGTCGTCGCCGGGCTGAATAGCGAGCCGCTCAGCGATGACCTTCGTGGCGGTAGTCCTTCGGGTCTGATACTCCCACTCTGAGCGCCGCCCCTCCGCTTCGGCGGCACGCTTCATCGGCGAGGCGGTCGGACGCTTGCCGTACAGGTCGCCCGAGATCCGCTTTCGCGGGGGAGTCTGCTCTCGCACAAACGTGCCAGCCCCCTGTCGCTTAATCACGAGCCCCTCGTTTTGCAGCACCTCCACCGCGTTGCGGATCACGATGCGCGACACGCGGTACTCGGCCATGAGGTCGACCTCGGTGGGCAGCCGATCCCCAGCCTGGAGCGCGCCGTCGAGGACCTGCTGCCTGATGTCGTCGGCGATCTGCTGGTATGCCGGCTTGCCCTGATATGCCACTTTGCCCCTTCCTTGGCCATTGGTCACAACAAGTGAACCACGCGGCTGAGCTGCCCATCTACAACCGATTGCGTGACGGCGCGCTCACACCCTTGCGCATCTTCGGCTATTCGTCATAACCTTTGACGTGTCGGCAGGAACAGCGAAACCGGCAAGTTCAGCCACGCCTCAACAGCAAAGGCCCCGACGGGGAGTTCTCGGTGCTACCAACACCGAGCCCGTCAGGGCCTGCGCATCAGAGATTGGGTCTCAGAGATGCAGCACGAGCTTACCGTGTCTGCCCCACAGCAGGCACGCGATGGCCGTCCCCTGGGGGTCAGGGTCATCGCCACCGCCCTCCGAGTCGACCAGACCACGGTCTACCGAGAGATCAAGTCGGGTCGTCTCCCCTCCTACCGCGTCGGCTCTGGCCGCGGAACGATCCGCGTCAGCAGGGCCGCGTTCATGCAGTACCTCGACGACCGCGGGATCCCGGCGAGCGAGTTGGCGGTGGCGCTGTGACCACCGCCCTGCCCCGCCTCGTGCCGGCTGTCGTGAGCGGTCAGCAGATTTACATCGAGTGCCCGTCCTGGTGCACCGTCGATCACGTCGCATCCCCCGAGGGCCACCTTGAGGACGTGTGGCATTGCGGCGACTACGCCGATCTCAACGCGCCCCGCATCGGCAAGGACCCCGAGCTGGCCCTGTTCGCCCGCCTGGGGATCGACCCCTACGCCTCCGAGCCGGAGCGTCGCCAGGCATTCGTCACCGTCGATGACGGCGGCGAGGGCTACTACATGGCCCCGGAGCAGGCGGAACAGTTCGCCGACAACCTCGAAGCCTTCGCGGAGCAGATCCGCAGCATGGCGCGGACCGCAAAGGACGTGGCGTGATGCCGAAGACCATCCACCCCACCCCGATCCGCCCCGTCGACTCGGACCCGTCCATGGAGGAAGCCCTTCGCCGGGCTCGCCGCCAGCAGGCCATCGTTCACTCACTGAAGGCCGCCGACCTGTCCGACGAGGCGGGGGAGCCGGCTTACGCCGCTGGCTTCCGTGCCGACGCTGACCGGATGCGACGGGAGCTCGCGTCATGAGCGGCCTCACGCCGAGCCAGCAGGCGACGGTGGACAGCGCCCGCGAGGCGCTCACCCGATCACATGAGCTGCCCATCGGTACCGCCAGCAACCGCGAACTGTGCTGGAACATCGGCCGGCTTGAGGTCGGCCTCGAGCAGGCGCTGCGTCTTATCGACGAGCTCCGCCAGGTGTCGTCATGAACGCCTCCGCCCAGTCGCCCTGGAACTGGGGCGAGGAGATGCGCCGGGCGCGGCTCGCGTTCTTCGAGGCGGGCGGTCTCTCTGCCGCTTGGTCTGAGGAGCGCCGAGGTGACGGCAAGGCCGCCCGCATCGGACAGATCCTCATCCACCCGGGCATCGCGCCGACTGCCCTCCCGCAGTACCAGCTGTCCGCCCGCCTCGCCTTCGAGACGGCCGCCGCCAGCAACATCCAGCCCGGCGACTGCCCGTGCAACTGGTGCGGGCAGGGAGGCAGCGACCCCATCGACCCGCAGGACGAGGAGTAGCCGCCGTGATCGCCAGCACCCCCGTACCGCAGGACGAGCGCGAAGCCCAGGCCCGCACTCTGGCCGCCCGGATCGTCCTCCTGCTCGACCAGCTGGACGACCTCGACGTCGGCACCACGACCGGCGAGCTCCACACCCCCGCCGGTGTCATCCGGCGGACACCCGACCACGGCTGGAACATCAGCGGCCGCTAGACCCCACCCCGGCACGACCAACCGGAGGACCGTCATGCCCGAAACCGCCTGGCCCGAGGGCGTCATCGCCCGCTACCTGACGAAGGCCGCCGAGATCCTCGGCGACGACGACATCACCGTTGACGTCTGCGAGACGGAGCACGGCTACGAAGCCCGATGCCGCGGCTGCCAGTACGTCAGCTTCGACTACACCCCCGAATACGTGTCCAGCGTTGTCGGGGACCGGATCGTGGCCCGGTCGACGGATCGCCTCGCCTCCGACTGTGCCCAGGCCCACGCCGAGAAGTGCCGGGCCGTGCCCCGACCCACCGCCTGACCTCATCCCCGCCTGACCATCGGAGACTCCCATGCTCGAGACCCGCCTCATCAGCCAGTACCTGACCGCGCTCCGCACCAACGACTACCTCGGCCAGACCCGCCTCCTGGCCGTCGCCGCCGACTACGACCACCACAACGGCTCCGGCCTCGTCGAGCAGCTCGAAGCGCTCAGCGTGAACGGGCAGGAGGCCGCCTGATGGACGTCGCCGGCTACCGGTTAGCGCGCCAGTACGGGCCCATCCTCGACCGCGTCCAGTCCATCGCTGACCAGGCGGCCTTCCTCGTCCGGCAGAAGGTGCGCGGCCAGATGCCCCTGACCCACATCGTTGTGGCCGCGAAGAAGCACTGTCCCGAGGTCGTCATCCGCTCCCAGCAGCAGACGATCAGCACGACTGCATTGCCCACGAAGGCTGAAGCCTGCGACTACCTCGGTATCACCACCGTCAGCCCGGCCGGTGTTCTCGTCGTCATCAATGCCGGGTCGGCCGGCTCGAACCAGCGAATGCTCGACGAGACCGTCATCCACGAGTTGGTGCACGCCGTCCAATACGGGCGACCCGGGATGCGGGAGACCGCCGTCAAGGGGCTCCGCAACAACTACGGGATAGAGCGACTGACGCTTCCGAAGGGCTGGAAGCTCAACCGGCAGATCGGCCGGGACGAGCGTGAAGCCGAGAGCTACGAGTATCTCGCCCGGCAGCTCCGCTGACCGGTTGCCCGATCCGTCCGACAGGTGCGGGCGGTGAGGGGAGCCGGGACAGCCCCGGCCCAGGGAGGGAACTCATGCCTACCGATCGAGAGCCCGACACTCTGACGGATCGCGCGGGACGTGTCTGGACCCGGCGCCACTCCCAGTACCCCGGCGATCCGGTCCGCTACTCCACCACCGGATCAGTGCTCGCACTGAGTGCTGAAGAAGTACGGCAACTCCCCCAGGGAAGTCGCCTCCGGTACTGACCGTAGCCCGCTCCGCCCGTCTCGAACGGGCGGACTGGAGATCTGTCAGCACCACCGCCCGACACCCCGCCTGACCAACGAGGAGCCTCGCCATGCCCATCTTCCGCCGCAAGCCCACCGGCACCCGCCCGACCGACGCCCAGGTCCGCGCTGCCGCCGCCGCCGTGAACCGCGGTGACATCGCAGCCGCCAACAAGGTGTGCGAGGACGCCGGCGACTACCAGCAGGAGACCGCCATGCGGATCTTCCGCTACATCGATGTCGAGGCCCCCTGATGGCCGGCCACACCGGCCTGATGGCGGCAGCCCGCCGAGCCCGGGTCCTCGTCTTCTTCGGATTCCTCGCCTGGATGTTCGGGATCAACCCGCCCGGCTGGCAGCGCCTCCTCCTCGCCGTCCTCGCCCTGGCCGCAGTCGCCGCCGACATCTACCTCGACGGCCACCTCAACACCCGCACCAAACCCCGCTACGAAACCGCCGCCTAACCCCCACACCACGAAGGGACCACGACCGTGAGCAGCGACCACCGCTCCTGGCAGGAGCGCGACGCGGACGCCGAGGCGACCCGGGTCAAGGCGGCCACCGCGGCGGCCGACGCGGAAGCCGAACGCCGCCGGCGGGAACTCCTCGACGCACCGAAGATCGCCGCGGCGCAGGCCAAGGCCGAGGAGATCCAGCGGGCCGCCCGCGAAGCCAAGGAAGCCGCCGACAAGAAAGCCGCCGACGACCTTGCCGCCGAACAGGCCGAGCGTCGGCGCCAGGCCGACATCAAGAAGCGCGACGCCAAGGCCGCCCAGGCCGTCAAGTTCTTCGCCGTCGCCTGCTTCCTCGTCGCGATGCCGCTGCAGCTGCGGGCGTTCTGGTCCGCGGACCGGCCATGGGACATGCTCGCCCCGCTGGTCCTGGAGTCCGCCGCCTGGGTGATGATGCGGCAGGCAGAGGCGGCCATCGCCGCCCGCCGGACCGTGTGGCAGTACCTGACCGGTGCCGCCATCGCCGCCTCGATCGCAGCCACCGTGAACGTGTACGACGGTGCGACCCACGCCGGCATCGGGATGACGTTCGGTCTCGTCGGCGGCTTCTGCTCCCTGGCCGGCCCCACCGTGTGGGCGGTCCACGAGTTCGGGGCCCGCGCCAAGACGGCGAAGGCCACCCGAGCCGAGCGGAAGCTGGCCGAGCAGCAGGCGAAGCAGGCCGCCGCCGAGCTGGAAGCCGTCAGGGTGCAGGCCGAGGCGGACCTGGCCGCGAAGAAGCTGGACGCCGAGACCCGGCTGAAGATCGAGTCTGACAAGCGGGCCGCCCACGAGGCGAAGGTCGCCGCGGACAAGGCTGCAGCCGACGCCGTCCTCGCCGCGCAGGACGAGCAGCGCAAGACCCTCTACCCGGGGGCGTGGGAACAGTACGAGCTGATCCTCGCCGCGAACCCCCTCGGTTCCATCAGCCGCGACCGTGCATGGGACGAGGCGCGCCGAGCCGACGCCCACCCCGACGTGTGGCAGCGCTACCAGATCCTGACGCTGAACGCCCCCGCCAACACCAAGAGCTTCGACCTGTGGGCCGAGGCGTGGAGGTCGGAGAAGGGCCTGCCGCCCGGTCACACGATCGAGGGTCTCGCCGCGAAGCTGGCCGCCCGCGAGTACGTCGACCAGACCCTGGCCGAGCATCTCGGAGTGGCCGAGAACCTGGCTGTCGAAGAGCTCCTCGCCGACATCTTCGGCGGCCGCGGAGACAGTGGCGGGACGCCTGCCAAGGGTGGCCCCAGGAAGCCGGGCGACGGCCCCTCGAAGGGTGCTACAGGCCTTGTGAATATTGGACGGGAGGGGGATACAGCCTCGCGCTACAAGCACGACACAGACCCCCTCGCGGACGTCGACCTCGAAGCTGCCCGGCAGCTCCACGACTTGGCCCCGGAGAAGTTCTCAACGCCTGCCGTCGCCAAGCTCCTCGGCCGCTCGCCCAACTACGCCAAGCGCGTCCGCGACGCCATCCGTGACGCCGTCAACAACCCGAAGGAGGAGCAGTGAGCACCGCCGCGCAGCACCCGCACCTGACCGTCGTCCCCCCGATGCCGACCGTGGCACCGGCCCCCCTCGAGGGTGTCGTAGCCAAGGACGCCCCGATCGCCCTCCGGTCCGACAGTGGCATCGCCCGAGTCGTCGAGCACGTCCGGCAGCACCACGGCTATGCGCCGCTCGTCGGCCGCGGCTACGCCCGGCTTGGCCGGCGTTGGCTCGCCGGACTCCACGACTACCACCCGCACATGATCGCCACCGCTGAGCAGGCCCTCAACGCGACGCAGGACATCGCGGAACAGAAGGGCCTTCGCATCGAGGTCGAGGAGCGGCGGGCCCGATACCGCCGACACCGCTTGATCTACACCACCAAAACCGGCATGTGGGCCACCACCGCCATGACCGCGGCCGGCGTCGGCACCCTCAGTGGCGGCCTGGCGGTCAGCATCGCCACCGCCGTCGGCGCCTACCTGTACGGCATCCGTCACGGCATCGGCGATGAGCTCGGCGTCGGCACCTCGCAGACGACGCTGGAACTCGGCAGCCCGCCCACGTTCGAAGGCGTCACGGCCACGGCGGGCGGCATGACCATCGAGCAGCTGCCCGCCGACACCAAGCCATTCCCTGTCGCCCAGGCAACCACGCCCCAGCAGCTGGCAGTCTGCGTCCTCGCCGCCCTCCTCAAAGAAGGAGTACCTGTCGCCGAGGTGTTCGAGATCAGCCGTCACGTTTGGGGATGGCAGTGCACCGTCCGCGTGAGCGAAGGCACCCCCGAAGCGATCATCAAAGCTGCCGGTGGCCTCGAAACCAGCTTCGACCTCGGAACCAACCGGCTCCGGATCCAGCCCATCAAGGCGCGCCGCGCCTGCGCCACCCTCCGACTCATCGAAAGCGACCCCTTCGTCACAGCACCCGCCCCGCCCTACCGCGCACCCAAGTCGATCAGCATCACCGATCGGGCCAGGGTGGGCACCTCCATCGGCGGCGATCCGCTCGAGATCAGCCTTGCCGGCGTCATGGGTCTGATCGTCGCATCCTCCGGCGGCGGCAAGACCGGCATCCTCCAGTCCCTCGGCGAAGTCACCACCGCCTGCCGCGACAACATCACCATCGACATCGACCCGTTCGGCGACGGCCTCGAAGACCTCCACGACGGAGTACGCCTCACGGCTCGCACCACCGAGCAGATCGAAGCCGTCCTCGCCTTCCTCCTCGTCCTCGCCAAGGGTCGAGCTCGCCTCCGCCGCAAGCTCGGCATGGGCAACAAGTGGCGGCCCAGCCCCGAACACCCCGCCATCACCGTCATCTTCGACGAGTACCCCAAAGCCTCCGAACTGGCCCAGCTGCTCGCGTTCCAGCTGCTGATCGTCGGCCGGAAGGAATGCGTCGAGATGGAGCTCGCAGCACAGGGAGGCACGATCGACTTCCTGGGAAAGAACATCGCCCAGATGATCGCGCTCGCCCTGGTCGGGCCCTGCCGGCGGGTCGACACGAACGCCGTCTTCGGAGACGGTGCCGCGGCCGAAGGCTGGTTGCCCCACCGGCTCGACCCCGCCACAGACACCGACCCCAAGGACGCGGGCCACGTCTTCGGCCAAGGCGTTCCCGGCCTGGCCAACCAGGCGGTCGAGTACGCCATCCACCACTTCGACGCGGCCACCCTCCGCAAGCTGGGAGCCGAGCGCCTGGCCGCCGGGCTGGTCGAGCTGGATCAGGAGTCCATCGCGGCCATGGCAGACGTCGACCTGCCGGAGATCTCGAACTTCCCCAAGGTCCTGTCCTGGTCGGCGCTGTTGCACTTGTGTGGCGCCCAGCCGGCCGCAGGACACGCGACCGCCCACCCGATCGTCGCCGAGGCGCTCGCCGTCATGGACGAGCGGCAGGTCGACCGGATGCGGACCGAGACGCTCGCTGCGGCGATGCACCTGACCGTAGGCGAGCTGAAGGCCAAGTTCCGTGAGGCGGGTGTCGGCGAACCGATGCCGATCGGCGAGATCGACGGCCTGCAGAACCCCCGCGGCTACAAGCGGGACATGCTCAACCGCGCCTGATATGCGCAGATCGCACCTCTGATCGGGCTCTGCTCGGCCTGCTCCACCGCAGGTCAGAGCCCGATCGGCCTCTGCTCGCCTGCTGCTCGCGACGACCGCCGAGCAGCCCCCGAGCAGCCCCCGAACAGACCGCGAGCAACCTCTGACCTGCACCGGAGCAGAACGAGCACACCCTCGAGCAGAGAACAAACCACCGCATACCGACCAAGGAGAACGTCATGGGTAAGAGCTGGACCACCAAGCGCCGCGGAGACGAGAAGGACTTCCTCCGCTCCCTCCACAAGGGCAAGACCGTCTACGTCATCAACACCCCCGAGCACGGCGGCAACGCCCACCTGTGGAACCACGCCCAGACCTGGAGCGAGCACACCGTCACCGGCAAGCATCCCCTCCTCGGCGGCTGGCAGATCGGCAACAACACCAGCGCCGAGACCTTCTTCCGCTGGGCCGGCACCGTCTACGACACCCCGCCCCGCGGGATTCCCCACCACTCCGACCCCGGCCCCGACTGCCGCGACGAGGGTCTCTACGGAATCGGCCGCGGTCAGGAGTTCAAGGGGACGTTCGGTTCGCAGAACGACGGAGCCGAGGAGATGGAGCGCCTGGGCGCCGAGGCGGCTGCGCGAGCCAAGGCCGACAAGAAGTCCGGCGCCCGCAAGGGGTGGTGGTGATGGCCGGGATGACCGACGAGCAGTGGATCAAGCAGAACTCTAACCTCAGCCTCACCCGCGCCCGGCTCCTCGGCCTCTGTGGCAAATGCGGCGGCAAGGGCAAGCTGTGGTGGGTCTTCGGTGGGGAACGAGGCGTCGTCGAGTGCGACCTCTGCCGCGGAACCGGGAAAGCCAAGTGATCGCCCTCGCCCCGGCCGCCGTCCGTGTGACGGCGGCCCCGGCCCTTACCCTCGACGAACGGCTGGCCTTGGCCGGCCTGGCCATGGACGACCACCTCGACCGCGCCGGGCTCGCCATCGCGATCCGTACCGCCCCGATCGAGATTCCCGAGATCCTCGTCGACCCGCTCCCGGCCACCACGCCGGCAACGACACCAGCCACCCCGGCCGACGTCCTGCGGCACGCCGGCAGCCTGATCCGGGAGCACGGCTGGATCCGCGGCTACGTCGGCAGCGCGGCCACCGGCTACTGCGTCATCGGCGCCATCCGCACCGCGGCCGGCGGCAACCGCGGCCTCGAAGACTCGGCCGAGGCTCTCCTGCTCGACCGGATCCGCGCCGAACAGCCCGACATCATCTCGGCCGGCGCCTGGAACGACGCCCAAACCGGACCCGGACCCGGACCCGTATTGCGGATGCTCAGCTGACCTACCGCTCGACCAGGCCCTCGCCATCCGCGGGGGCCTTCGGCGTGAGGATCGCGCGGGCCATCCAGCCCGGCCCGGACGCCCGCATCGGCGCCGTCGTCGGCGTCGCACCCAACAGCAGACACAACCGGTCCAACTCACGCTGACACTCGACAGCCGTCGAACCGCGGACCATGTACGAGACGCCCATGCCGACATCATGGCGTCCATGGAGACCCCCTTACGTCCATAGCAGGCCTTTCTTGACGGCAAGATCCGGCATATGTCACAGTGCCCTCAGCGAGATACTCGTGTGTCCGCATCCTCAAGCCCCCACCTCGCTGGGGGCTTTTCGCGTTCCTGGGGGTGGCATGGAATTGCACGAGCTGTACCCCGATGACTTGGTCTTCGAGAACGAAGCCACCGAGGCAACCGGGGTCCCCGGGGCCGTTATCCGGCAGTGGGCACGTCGAGGCAAGATCCGCCGCTTCAAGGGCCGCATTAGCGAGTACGCCGGCAACGGACGCGAGCACACCACCATGTACGCGCTCCCCGAGATCCAGGAACGGGCCGCCAACTACCGGCCCGCACCACAACGGAACCCCAAGGCCGCCTGACTCAAACTGCTGCGGGCCGAACCGAAATCGGCCACCATGGGCGCCCCAGAACCGCGACCGAGGGACGCCCCATGTTCGGCAGTAAGAAGACCCCAGAAGAGAAGGCCGCCGCAGCCCGCCTCAGCAAGATCCGAGGCGCAGCAGCCGCAGCCGGAGTCACCATGTTCGGCGGCAAGTTCAAAGCCCCGAACCAGATGGACGTCCCCGTCGAGGGTGCGAGGATAACGCTGGAGCGTGGCGAAGAGGCGAAGGCCCGCATCACCGCCACCCGCGTCGCCCTAACCGGGATCTTCGCGCTCTGGCTGAAGAAGGACATGAACAAGCTCTTCGTCACCATCGAAGGCGCGGGCGGCGAAGTACTTGTCCAACCCGTCGCCGCGGCGAAAGAACCGCAGGCGCGCATCCTGGCCACGCTCGTCAACGGCGAAGCGACCACACCCGAGTAGCCCGGCCGCACGGTGCGGCGGATCCACCCTGAGGGAGGTCCGCCATGCCGCTGCCCGACGGAGTAGAGACCGTCACCATCGAGGACGACCGGGCGCACCCCGACGGCGGCCCGATGCGCGGCAAGGTCATCTTCCGGCCGCGCGTCCGCACCGTCACCTCGACCGAGCACGGCCTGATCGTCATGGGCGACGCGGTGGGCGAGTGGGTGAACGGCACCCTCAGCGTCGAACTCCTCGCGGGCGATGCCGACGGCTTCACCCCCAGCGGCTGGACCTACCAGGTCATCGAGCGGCCCTACGACGCGGCCGGCGACAGCTACGACATCCTCCTCGCCGCCAGCCTCGGCCCCACCGTCCAACTGGCCGATCTCGCGCCGACCAGTCCGGAGCAGGGCGACTACGTCACCGTCCCCGGCCCGGCCGGGCCCACAGGACCGACGGGGGCGACCGGCCCTCAAGGACCCGCAGGACCGACCGGGGCAACGGGACCTCAAGGCCCGGTCGGCGCTACGGGCGCTACGGGATCCGCAGGGCCTGCCGGAGCAGACGGAGCCGCGGGTGCAACGGGTCCGCAGGGGCCCAAGGGCGACACTGGCGACACCGGGGCGACCGGAGCACAGGGACCGCAAGGCGTCCCGGGAGCCACCGGAGCCACGGGCGCCACCGGACCGGCAGGAGCCGACGGCGCCCAAGGCCGTCAGGGCCCGGCAGGAACTGACGGGGCAAGCCTCCGCACCAACGAGGTCCGCATCTCCGACGGCGCCGTCCAGGATCTGGCCAGTGCCGCCTCCTGGACCATTGCGGCTACCAGTGTCGGCACTCAGCTGAAGTGCAGCATCCCCGCGGAGGTCGGCGACCGGATCCGGGTCGACATCGGCATGCTCTACTCGGGCACCCGTTACCTCGATGCCGTCCTCCTTGACTCGGCCGGCGCCATCAACCTCTACGCCGGCACTCTCACCACCAGCCCGCTCGCCGAGGGCAACCCTGAGCTCTACCCCAGCACTTCCTTCGGCAAGGCGTCCTCGGGGATCGTCTTCACCGTGGCGGCCGGGCACCTCTCCGGCGGGCAGGCGACCATCGCCCTCGCCAACCAGGGCACCGGGGCTGGCCGCATCTACGCCTTCTCCGGCTACCCGTTCCGTCTGAGCCTGACAAACCTCGGCCCCGCTGTCGCTCCGACTTCCATCAGCGTCGCCCAGACCGGCACTCCGACCAGCGGATACATCAAGTACGCGCCCGCCGGCGTAGCCCTCACGGGCTCCGACGTCACCGGACCGTTCCGCTACCTCGGGGCGACCGGCTTCCAAATCGGCAGCGGCACCCCGGACAGCAGCAACGTCCTCCCGATCAGCCGCTACCCCAACACCCGCGGCACCCTGTCGTCATCCCAGTCGGTCTGGTCGGTCGAATTCGGAACCGACGCGGCCACGCTGCAGCTCCGCTTCAACTACCAGACCGCGGGCATGTACCGGCTCTGGGTGGACGGCCGCCGCTACACCGATCTCATGCTGCCGATCGGAGGCACTACGCCTGGCAGCACCCATCTGATGACCGTCAACCTCGGCGTCGCGCAGGCCCGCACGGTGAGGTTCGACTTCTACACCGTGCCCTTCGGCGGCGTGCACCTACCGCCAGGAGCGACCATGTGGTCGACCTCCGCGCGCGCGGACCGGTTCATGGCCTTCGGGGACAGCCTCTCCGACGGCTCCAGCATGAACACAGGCGGCGGAGCAGGCACCTGGGCCCACAAGACGGCCCGGCTCCTCGGCTACGACGACTACTGGAACGAAGCCCGCG
The DNA here is from genome assembly GCF_055595065.1 of Streptomyces sp. NPDC040545. Classification (NCBI taxonomy): domain Bacteria; kingdom Bacillati; phylum Actinomycetota; class Actinomycetes; order Kitasatosporales; family Streptomycetaceae; genus Streptomyces; species Streptomyces sp. NPDC040545. The sequence continues at coordinate 55,027 of NZ_JBVIWA010000017.1, read as the reverse complement.
GAGGAACCGGCTACATCACCTCCGGGAGCTTCACCACCCTCGCAAACCGGGTCGCCACCGACGTCGTCGCCAACGCGCCGACCAAGCTGGTCGTCTGGGCGGGCTACAACGACAACGCGGGCAGCCAGGTGACCATCGGGGCGGCTGCGGCATCCCTGTACTCGACGATTCAGGCCGGCCTGCCCGACTGCGACGTCTACGTCATCGGCTGCTGGTCGCCCACAGGCAGCCCAGGGTCGACCCTGACCAATACGGACACCACCCTGAGGACGTCGGCAGCTGCTGCAGGGCTCCCGTTCATCAGCCCCATCACTGGAGGCTGCTACAACGCCTCAGGGACGCTCGTGGCAATCCATGGGGCATGGATTACGGGCACAGGGCGCGTAGGGGCCACCACGGGCACCGGGAACGCCGATACGTACATCGGTACGGATGCTGTCCATCCCACGGACGCGGGGCATGCCTACCTGGCCAGGCGTATAGCAGCAGCCATCCAGGAACTCACGCCCCCCTAGGGGCTACGCGACACCCCCACCCCCTTCATGGGGGGGCAGGGGGTATCAGGGGGGAAGGGGGCGGGGCGTGCCGACGTCGCCCCCCACGAGATGTGGGGATCCTGAGTGTCAGGAGCTCACCACGCAAGGACGATGCGAGCAGCACCGGAGGAAGGCGTGGGCTAACAAGTCCAAGGCCTGGGGCTCAGGGAGCACGCGCAAGTGGCGCGCATTCAGGGCTCAGAGGCTCGAAGCGGAGCCTCAGTGTCGATGGTGTGGCACGCGGGCCGGCCTTGAGGTTGATCACATCATCCCGCTGTCCGAGGGCGGCTCGAAGTGGGATCCAGCGAACGTTCAGGTGCTCTGCAGGACTCATCACGAGGTCAAATCGGCTCAGGACAGGCGTCGAAGGACTCGTCCGGACGGTCCTGGGCTCACATTTTGACCCTGTACAAGGTCGTTTCCAGGTGGGAAAATGGGCCTCGGATCTCCGTCTTTTGGGTCTCTGAGAACCCAAATCGGCTCCCAAAAGCCCGGATTTACCCCCGGGGAAGCCCCCGGGAGGGGGTAGGGGAGTCAAAATCACCAAAACGGACATCCTGGACAGCGCCGCGGTGAGCTGGGATGGCGCACGCTCAAGCCAAGGACCCCCCTGACCTGCGGTTTCTCCAACCATGATCCGTTACGCTGCGTGAGGGGGTTCCCGTGCCCTCTCCCAAGCCACGCCCGGCCGGCCTCAAGCTGGTCGAGGGCACCCGGCCCGGCCGCGACTCGGGGGGCCGCAAGGTCGCTGAGCCGCCCGCCTTCAAGCGGGTTCCGCCCGAGGCCCCCGAGTGGCTGCCCGCCGAGGCGCGCGCCGAGTGGGAGCGGGTCGTCCCAGAGCTTGCCCGCCTTGACCTCCTCAAGCCCGTCGACCGCTCCGCTCTGACTGCGTACTGCCTTACGTGGGACCGGCTCGTCCAGGCGCAGCGGCAGATGGACGAGGACGGCTCGGTGCTGGCGACCAACTCCCAGGGCCGCGTGCGGCATCCTGCGGTCGCGGTGATCGAGGCGGCGTCGAAGGAGCTGCGGGCGTGGGCGGGGGAGTTCGGTCTGACGCCGTCGGCTGAGTCGAGGGTGGGCCGACAGGGGGACGACGATGGGGACTCGACGAACCCGTTCGCCGGCTCCGGCTGACCTGGGGATTTCCCCGGAGGTGGCCTGGTATCTGGAGTCCCGCGGGATCCCGCTGCCGGACTGTCCGCCGAAGATTCAGACTCCGAACCCGGGCGAGGCCAAGGGTGCGGTCTTCGACCCGGCCAAAGTCGACAAGGTCTTGCAGTCGTTTCACCTGCTGCGGCACACGCAGGGCAAGTGGGCGGGCAAGCCACTGGACCCGGATCCGTGGCAGGTGGCGTACATCCTGGCGCCGGTGTTCGGCTGGGTCCGCTGGGACGACGAGGCCGAGGGCTACGTGCGGATCGTCCGCAAGCTGTACGTGGACGTGCCCCGCAGGAACGGCAAGACGACCCTGTCGGGCGGCATCGCCGTGTATCTGATGGCCGCGGACTCGGAGCCGGGTGCCCAGGTGTACGCGGCGGCCACGTCGGAGAAGCAGGCCCGTTACACCTTCGACCCGATCAAGACGATCGCGGAGCGGGCGCCGGCACTGAAGGGGAACGTCAAGGCGTTCACCAAGAAGATCACGCACCCGGCATCCGGCAGCTACTTCACGGTCGTCTCGTCGGTGGCCGAGGCCCTGCACGGCGCCAATGTCCACGGCGGGATCATCGATGAGCTGCACGTCCACAAGTCGCCCGACCTGGTGGAGACGATTGAGACGGGCACCGGCTCCCGCCGGCAGCCGCTGGTCATCATCATCACGACGGCGGATGAGGGCAAACAGGAGTCGATCTACGATCGGAAGCGGCAGTACATCGAGCAGCTGGCCCGCGGCGCGCTGCACGACCTGGACACCTACGGCGTGGTCTGGGGCGCCGGCGAGGACGACGACCCGCACGCCGAGGCGACCTGGCGGAAGGCAAACCCCGGGTACGGCGTGAGCCCTTCGGCCGCGTACCTTCGCGGCGCTTCGGCCGAGGCTCAGCAGTCGCCGGCCGACCTGGCCAAGTTCTTGCGCCTGCACCTGGGGATCCGCACCAAGCAGACGACCAGGTTCCTGACGCTGGAGGCTTGGGATCGCAACGCGTCCATGGTCGACGAGAAGCGGTTCGAGGGGCGGGAGGCGTATGGCGGCCTGGACCTCGCGAGCTCGTCCGACCTGTGCGCGCTCTGCTGGCTGTTCCCCGACGACTCGACGGGGACGCTGGATGCGGTCTTCAGGTTCTGGACTCCGGAGGACAATCTCCGGGCGTTGGACAAGCGAACCGCAGGCGCGGCCAGCCGCTGGGTCCGCGAGGGCTTCCTGGTGGCGACACCGGGGAACGTCGCGGACTACGACTGGATCAAGGAGCAGATCCGGCGAGACCGTGACCACTTCAAGGTCAAGTCGATCGGCTACGACCCATGGAACGCGAGCCAGCTGACGAACGACCTGGTCAGCGAGCGAGCGCCGATGGTCAAGGTCCGCCAAGGCTTCGCGACCATGAGCCCGGTCCTGAAGGAGATCCAAAGGCTCACACTCCAGGGGACGCCGGAAGCGCCCGCGCTCCGGCACGGTGGCCACCCGGTCGCCCGCTGGTGCGTCGACAACCTGGCGGTGGCCATGGACCCGGCCGGCAACGTCAAGCCCGACAAGGCGAACTCTGGCGACAAGATCGACGGCGTATCGGCGCTGGCCACGGCGATGGCCGAGGTCGTCGCCCGGCCCCCGCGACGGAAGTCCCGCTACGCGGACGACGAAGAAATCATGGTCGTGTAGCGGCCGCCTGATAGGAGGCCGCATGTTCGCCTGGCGTCGCACCGCGGTGCGCAAGCGCGTGATCGTGAACCTCGCTGACAAGGCCTTCTCCGGGGTGCTGTGGGCTAAGCGCGGCCCGCTGCTGGTCCTGCGTGACGCCGAGCTGCTGGAGCCGGGACGGGCGGCGCAGCCCATGGATGGCGAGGTCGTCATCGAGCGGCACCGGATCGAGTTCACCCAGGTTCTCGCGACGGGCGGTGGCGGCTGATGGCGTTCGTGGTCTCCTCCGGCCAGCTCGCGGTGACCGGCGCCGGCGTCACCCCCGGCTATGCGGCGATGCCGTTGTCAGCAGCACCGTGGGAGTACGAGACGATCTGGCGCACCCAGCCGCAGGTCCGCACGGTGATCGGGTTCCTTGCCAGGAACATCGCCCAGCTGGGCATCCACACCTTCCGCAGGGTCAGCGACACTGATCGCGAGCGGCTGACGGATCACCCGCTGGCGAAGCTGCTTGCGGCGCCGATGCCTGGCATGACTGCCTACCGGTTCGTCGAGCGGATCGTCTCGGACGTCGCGCTCTATGACGACTGGTACGGGATCAAGCTGAAGCTCGACGGTGAGCTGCGGATCCTTCCCGTACCGCCGTCCTTGATCCGTCCGCACGGCGGGAACTGGATCGCCCCCAAGTACTACGAGACTGCGGGCGGCCGGGACTTCGCGATCGACGAGGTCGTCCACATCCACGGCTATGCGCCTGACAATCTGACCGTCGGCTCCTCGCCGATCGAGTCGCTGCGCGAGCTGCTCCTCGAATCGTCCGAGGCGGCCCGCCAGCGATCGCAGATGTGGAAGGGCGGGGCCCGACTGACGGGTGTCCTGAAGCGTCCGGCTGACGCACCTGACTGGGGGCCCAAGGAGAAGGTTCGCTTCCGAGAGATGTGGCGGACGTTCTCCCAGGGCGGCGGCGCCGAGGGCGGCACGCCGATCCTCGAGGACGGCATGGACTACGTGCCGGTCGGCTTCAACCCAGAGCAGGCCCAGTACATCGAGGCCCGCAAGCTGACGAGGGAAGAAGTCAGCGCCGCCTACTTCATCCCGCCGCCACTGATCGGGATCCTCGATCACGCCACTTACTCCAACATCAAAGAGCAGCACGCCCACCTGTACCAGGACACGCTCGGGCCGTGGATGGTGATGCTGCAGCAGGAGATCGTGGCGCAGATCCTGCCTGACCTGCCGGGTGACAACGGCGACGTCTACTGCGAGTTCAACATCGACGCCAAGCTCCGAGGCTCCTTCGAGGAGCAGGCAGTCGCGGCGTCAACGGCGACGGGCCGGCCGTGGATGACGGTCAACGAGACGCGTGCTCGCAACAACCTGCCGGCGATCGACGGCGGCGATTCGCTGATCACTCCGATGAACGTGACCGAGGGCGGGCTTGCTTCGCCGCGGGATACGGCGCCGGATCCGGCGGCGCTCCCAAAAGCGCGGGGCCTGGCGCTGGTCAAGGGCGGCAGGCCGGCTGAACTGGGAACCGCGGCGACCGAGGCCGAGGCGTTCGCGACGTCGCTGGAGAAGTGGACGAAGCGAGCCGCCGACCGGCTGCTGGTGGCCGCGGGTGCCAAGGCAGGCGACATGCCGGACCTGCTGGCGCTGTGGGCCGCCGGCTCCGAGGACCGGCTCGCGCAGCTGGAAGCGCTGCTTGCGGACCACGGATACCGCATGGCCCAGGTCGGCGCCTGGGAGGTTCTGAACACCTGGAACCCGGATGCCGAGAACTGGTCGGCCGACGCGATGCTGGCCTGGATCCTCGCGGCCGCGCACACGCACGCGGAGCAGCACGAGGAGGCCGGCCGCAAGGCGGTCGCCACGGTGCAGGAGCGTGGCGGCGACGGCTGGCGCGAAGACTTGCAGGGCGCGGCCCTGGCTTGGGAGTCGGCGGCCACCGTCCGCGCCGCGACGGCCACGACAGAGCTCCGCTCCTTCGGCGGCCACGATGCCGCCTCAGCGTCCGGTCTGGTGAAGAAGATCTGGCGGACCGGCGGCCGCAACCCGCGGCCCTCACACAAGGCCCAGAACGGCGAGTCCGTCAGCCTCGACGACGTGTTCTCCAACGGCCTCCGGTGGCCGGGCGACGGCCAGGGCAAGGTCGACGAACTCGTGAACTGCAACTGCACTCTCGACTATGCGAAGGAGGGATGACGTGCGCACCAAGGATTTCACCGCGAGGGTGAAGGCGGCGGGCGTCGCCGACGGGCTGGCCGAGGGGCAGTTCGTGGCGATCGTCAGCGTGTTCGGCAATGAGGACTCGGTGGGCGACGTCGTCCGTCCGGGCGCGTTCACGGAGACGCTGGCCGAGTGGGGCGAGAAGGGTGACCCGATCCCGGTGATCTGGTCCCACGCCTGGGGTGATCCTTTCGCTCACGTCGGCGTCGTCGTCAAGGCTGTCGAGACCCTGCAGGGGCTGGAGGTCACTGGCCAGATCGACGACCTCGACACCAATCCGACCAGCGCCCAGGTGTACCGCCTACTCAAGGGCAGGCGCGTCACCCAGTTCTCCTTCGCCTACGACGTCAAGGAAGGCGCCTGGGTCGAAGACGAGAACCACAAGTTCGGCGGCTACTACGAGCTCCGCCGACTCAAGCTCCACGAGGTCGGACCGTGCCTAGTCGGCGCCAACCAGGAGACCGAACTCCTCGCGGCCAAGGCCCACGGCCTGGCTCGCGGCGCGAAGGCCGGCCGCGTTCTCAGCCAGGCCAACTACGACTCCCTCACCCGCGCGCACGAAGCGATCGGTGAGGTCCTCGCGGCGGCAACGCCCGAGAAGAGCAAGACCGAAGAGAATCCGACCGAGGAATCCGGCAAGCAGGCCGCCGAGGCGGCCGCGGGCACCGAGCCCTCCGCCCAGCCCGACGGGACCCTGCCCGGCCAGGAAACCAAGGCCGAACCCATCCCCAGCAGCACAGAGGAAGAGTCCACGCCAGACCCCCGCGAAGCGTCCGCAGAGGATGCCGCCAAGGTCGGTGCCGCCGCCTCCCGCCTGCTTACTCGCCTGGATCTCGACCTGCTCGAGCTGGGCGCTTAACCGGAACGAGGAGACATGACCGTCAAGATCGACGAACTCACCGAGCAGATCAAGCACCACCTCACCGAGGCGCGCGCCATCGCCGCGAAGGCCGAGGCCGAGGACCGCGACTTCACCGACACGGAGCGATCCGCCCTCAACGAGCACATGGCCAAGGCCACCGAGGGGAGCGACGAACTGAAGAAGGCCAAGGGCGACGCCGCCCTGCGGTCGACGCTGGCCGGTCTCGGTGACGACATCGGCCTCAACGAGAAGAAGTCCGGCGAGCGGCGCACTCCCGCTGGCCTGATCGTGCCCGACGAGAAGACCTCTCTCGGTGAGCACTTCGTAAAGTCGGCCGAGTACGCGGCCCTGATGGGCACCACCGCGAACGGCCAGTTCGGCGCCAAGCAGCGCGTCCAGTCCCTGCCCGTCGGATACAAGAGCCTGGTCACCGGCCTGTCCGACACCTCCGCCGGCGCGTTCGTCAACAACGACCGCATCGGGATGCAGGTCGCCCTCGAGGCATTCCAGCGCCCGCTGCGGCTGCGCGACGTGGTCACCAACGGCACGACCACGTCGGACACGGTCGAGTACGTGCGGATGACGTCGACCACAAACAACGCGGCGCCGATCGCCGAGGCCACGTCCTCGGCAGCGCCGACCGCTCCCGGCGGAGCTGGTGCGCTGGTCAACAACGCGGGCGGAGGGTACAAGCCCGAGTCGGCGCTGGCCGCCGCCAAGGTCACCACCCCGGTGCGCACGATCGCACACTGGATCCCGGTCACCAAGCGGGCTCTCAGTGACGCGGCCCAGATCAGGACCCTGATCGACGCCTTCCTCCGCTACGGGCTGGAGGAGGAACTCGAAGACCAGATGATCTCCGGTGACGGTACCGGCGAAAACTTCGAGGGCCTCAGCAACGTCTCCGGCGTCCAGGCCCAGGCCTGGGACACCAACGCTCTGACGACCACCCGCAAGGCCAAGACCAAGGTCCGCACCGTCGGCCGCTCGGTCGCCAACGCTTACCTCCTCAACCCGGCAGACCTGGAAACGATTGACCTCCTCCAGGACAACGAGGCCCGCTTCTACTTCGGCGGCCCCTCCAGCTCCGGCTCGGCTGGCACCCTCTGGGGCGTCCCGGTCATCGAGACCGAAGCGGTCCCCGCGGGCACCGGCTACGTGGGCGACTTCCGCAAGGCGGTCCTCTGGGACCGCGAGCAGGCGTCCATCCAGATGACCGACAGTCATGCGGATTTCTTCGTGAGGAATTTGGTGGCAATCCTCGCGGAAATGCGCGCTGCCTTTGGGGTGCTGCAGCCCAACGCATTTGTTGAAATCGACCTCACGGCCTGATATCCCCGATAAACTGCGGGAATAAGAAGCGCCCCGGGTTGGTGCTACCAACACCTCGCCGGGGCCTGCCGGAATACCTGATCTAAGCAGGAGACCGAGCGTGTCTCAGACTAAGGCCTGTGCTCGTTGTAGCGCAACGAAGCCCGTAAGCGAGTTCCCTGTGGGGAAGCGCTGGAGCGACGGACTGTTCCCCTACTGCCGTGAGTGCAAGCGGGCGTCGGACCGGGCGTCCTATGCGAAGAATCGCGAGAAGCGGCAACCCGTCAAGCGTGACTACTACGCAAGAAACGCAGAGACGCTTAAGGAACGGGCCATCACTTCCTACCGAGCCAACCCGGCAGTCGTGAAGCGGCGGGCCGCCAAATGGGCTGCAGAGAATCCTGAGAGGCGCCGCGAGATTCGCGCCAATTCGCAACGGCGCGCCTACGTTCTGGATCCAGAGCGGAAGCGGGAGGTGTGGCGGAGGCGTCATGCCGCAATCAAGCGGGGCGTAGCGGTCTACCGGTTCAGTAGCGATCACGTCGCTGCCAAGGTGGCCTACTGGGGCGGTCGATGCTGGGTCTGCCGCGTCCCATACGAGGCGATCGATCACGTCAAGCCGCTGGCCAAGGGTGGCCCGCACATGCTGGCGAATCTTCGCCCGATCTGTACGAGCTGCAACACGAGGAAGCGCGACCGCTGGCCGCTTCCCTAACCAAGGAGTAAGGGCATGGCCTATCTCAACGCTGGCGCGGGCGCTGCTCGCGAAGGCAGGCAAGCCACAGCCGTGGCCGACGCCGCGGCCGCCACTTCCGTGGTCGCCGCTGGCGCCAACCCGACAAAGGCCGAGTACGACGCCCTGCGCGCCGACTACCTGGCACTCCGCACCAAGGTCAACGCGCTGCTCGCCGCGATGCGGACATCCGGCCAGCTTGCGCCGTGACCCTGTTCACCCGGCAGACGGCTCGAGGGCGGTGCCCGTGCGGCGCCGAGCATGCGGCGTGCGGACCGCCCTCGACCGCCATTCCCGTCGATCAGCACATCGTGGAGGTGTCCGCCATGAGCGGCCCGCTCAGGAAGTACCGGTACATATCGCCCGGCGGAAGCGAGTCCGTCCTCAAGCTGAGCGCGGAGGATGCCGAGCGTCACGGCCTGTCCGACGAGGATCTCGTCGAATCAGGCAGCAGCGCGAAGGCAGCTGACACGGACCCGAACAAGGCGCGTACCGCCGCGGCCAACAAGGCGCGTGCGCCTCGCGGCAAGGGCGGTGCGGGTGGTGGCGACTGACACTCCGCTGGCCGACCCGGCACGGCTGGCGCTCTACCTGCGAGTCCCGGCTGACGACCCGCTTCTGCTCGAGGTTCTCCGCTCCGCGTCGCAGCGGTTCCGGGGGGCAGCCGGCCACGCGGTCGATCTGATCGAGGACGAGGTCATCACCCTCGACGGCAACGGCCGGCAGTCACTTCTGCTTCCGGTCTGGCCGACGACCGCCGTCAAGAAGGTAATCCTTGAGGGCGAGGAGCTCGTCGAAGGCACGGACTACGACTGGTCCGAGGCGGGCATCCTGCGCCGCCTCAGCTGTCAGGTTTGGCCCGACAAGCTCCGCTGCATCGAGGTCACGTACAGCCACGGCTGGACGGAGATCCCGTCCGACATCTCGGACGCGGTCATCGAGCAGGCGCGCGCCAACTATCGGGCCGAGCCCGGCGTGAAGTCGAAGGCCGTCGGCGGGCAGTCCGTGACCTGGGAGACGGGCGTCACCAGTCAGTGGTCCGCGGCCGTCGAACGCCATCAGGTTCAGACTGGGAGCGACGCCTGATGATGTTCAACCAGACGCTCGTCCGGGTACGCGCGGGCACGCGCCCGGACCGCGGCGGGAACACGGTCGCCGACTGGACGACCGCTACCCGCCTGACCGTCGAGCAGGTCAACATCCAGCCCAGCGTCCAGCAGGAGTCCCATGACGAGACCCGCTCGTCGAAGGTCACCGGCTGGCATGTCCAGTCCGCCGAGGGCACCGACCCCGACATTCGCGCGGACGACCGCATCGAGTGGGACGGTCTGACTCTTGAGGTCGACGGAGAGGTCGCGCGCTGGCCGGACCTGTTCGTGAACGCGGTGCACCACATCGAGTTCGAAATGAAGCGGTCCACCGGATAGGAGGCCTGCTGTGCTGGAGAAGTTCGAGCTGGACGCGGCCGGCGTGCGGGAAGTCCTCAAGGGCCAAGGAGTCCGCGACCTGGTGGACGGCTGCGCCCAGCAGGTCGCCGACAACGTCAAGGCGAGCGTCCGTGACGGTGTCCCCGTCGAGGTTCGCAAGTACACGACGGACCGCGGCGCGGCAACGGTCGTCGTGGCCGATGTGCGCGGCATGGCGTGGCAGGCCCGTGACGGCATCCTCACCCGCGCGGCCGCTGCCGCCGGCCTTGAGGTGAAGGCCTGGCAGCAGTGAAGCCGCTCGTTGTTTTCGGAGACGTGCAGGCCGCGGGCGCCACTCTCCTGCGGACGGCACTGACCGGCCGCCATGAGACCTACGCCAACGGAGTCACCGTAGGAACCCGGGTCCCGGGCGACCGGTCACCGGAGACCCCGCATCTGCCTTACGTCATGGTTCGCAAGGACTCCGACTTCCCGCATCAGTCCATGGCCAATGCCCGCTGCACGCTGCGCGTCACCGTGTGGCACAAGGACGCCGACCAGGCACACGACCTGGCGATGCTCTGCCAGGCCCTGCTCCTGATCCACTCCGGGCCCGTCATCCGCGGTACCCGGCCCGGCACTGGCCCGATCGCGGCGGTCGACGAGGGCGCAGAGCGGGCCGCCTCCGGCATCGACCTCAGCACGTTTACCGTCCTCGCCAACGTCAAACCCCAGGTGCTCAGCGCCTGATCTGGACCGCCGAACTGCGACGACAACCCCTTACCCAATGAAGGAGGACGCCGTGGCCGGCGACCCGCTGAAGGCAAATCTGTGGACGGACGCGGACGTCTACATCTCAACCAACCTCTCCGCGACCCTGCCCGCCAACGCGGGTACCCCGTTCGGCGTGGACTGGGATCTCGTCGGTCTCCTCGACGGCGACGACGGCTTTCCCGAATCCCGCGACGAGGATACCGACGACAAGTTCGCGTGGGGCGGCATCCTCGTCAAGACGTCGCGCAATCACTTCAAGATGACGAAGAGCTTCACCGCCCTGGAGGACAACGACACCACGTTCTCGCTCCTGTGGCCCGGCTCGTCCTCCACTCAGATCGTCGTGCCCCGCCCGGCCAAGGTGCTGGTCGCGTTCGAAACGCGCGAGGGCAACAAGGTCCGGCGTCTGATCACCGCGAACTACGCGGAAGTCTCGCTCGACGGAGACCACGGCGAGAACGAGACCGACCTCGAATCTATGACGTTCGTCGCGACGATCTATCCCACCGGCGGCGGCGTCCTCTTCGACCGCCAGAACACGCCGACGATGACCGCCCTGGACGTCACGCCTGCCACCAAGACCCTGGCCCCCGCGGCGATCGGGGCGCTCGTCGCCACGGCCACCTACAGCGACCTGTCCACGGCGATCGTCACAGCGTCCGCGTCGTGGGTGTCCAGCAACCTGACCAAGGCGACCGTCGAAAGCGGCTACGTCACGGCCGTGGCCACCGGCTCCGCCACCATCACCGCCTCCTACGGCGGCTTCTCCGACACCTGCGCGGTGACGGTCAGCTGACCGCCGGGGCGCGGCCTTCGTCGCGGTTCGGCCGCGCCCCGGTGCACCCCTCCGAACCGCGACAGGAGCGTCATGCCCCTCAGCTACACCGACCAGCAGATCCACGACAAGGCCGTCCACCTCGGCCTGATCCCGCACGACGCCGACCTGCCCCGCCATCTGCGCGGCAAGGTCGTCGCCGCCATGGCCTACGGCGACGCCACCGAACAACAGCAGGCCCCCGAGCCGCAGCTTGCCCAGGAGATCGTCATCCAGCCGGGCGGCGCGATCCTCGTCGATGGCAAGCCTTTCCCCTGGCTCGTCGCCACCCAACCCATGGAGATCGGCCTTAACCCCGACGGCATCAGCACAGTCCGCTTCACCCTGATGGCCGCCACGGTGCAGGTCATCCGCCCCGAACCGCGAGCCGAAAGCGAGTAGTTATGGCCACCCGAACCGCGACCGCCAAGCCGGCCGACGACCAGCCGTTCGACTTCAACCTCGACGCCGTCGAAGCCGAAGTAGAACTCCGGCCCTTCCGAGTCCACTTCGGTGGCCGGCGATTCGAGTTCACCCACATGCAGGAACTCGACGCGTGGGACACCATCGAAGCTGCCGAGGGCGGCGACGTGGGCGTCGTCGTGAACAGCATGAAGCTCGCACTGGGCGACCAGTGGGAGGAGTTCCGCAAGGTGCCCATGCCGCAGCACAAGCTCATGCGGCTCTTCAAGGCGTGGCAGGCGCACTCCGGAGTCCAGTCGGGGGAATCCGAGGCCTCCGGGAACTGATCCGGAGGCACGGTCGGGCCCTCGAGGCAGACCTCCGCAGCGAGTACGGAGTCCGTCTCCGAGACCTGTTCACCGGCGGACTGACGTGGCGAGAGCTCGCCTCCTACGTCGATGGCCTGCCGCCCGGCAGCCGGGTGCGTACCGCCCTCAACGGCGGCCGCCCGGAGCCGACACCTGAGGCGGTTCTCCTCGCCGACCTGTTCGACATGCTCCAGAACGTCGACTGGCACATCGTCGCCAGCAACGTCGAGAAGAAGTCGAACCTGCCGAAGGTACCCAAGCCGTACCCGCGCTGGTGGCTCAGAGCACCGGCGTCCAAGACGTCGGGCGCTGATCGCGTGGCCCGGCTCGAAGCCGCCCGCGAACGCAGGCGCGAGCGCGCGGAAGCCATAGCTGACGGCCGAATCGCCTGACCTGACTGGGGGTGCCGGGTGCCGAATGTCGGCTACGCAACGATCCAGATCATTCCCTCCGTTCGCGGGATCGCCGACGAGCTGCGCAGCCAACTCGTCGGCCCGTCCGAGGACGCAGGCGCGGACGCCGGTGAGGCTGCGGGCGGCAGCCTGAAGGAGAAGCTCCTCATCGGCGTCGCGGCGGCGGGCGTCGCGGCGGGCGCTGTCCTCGTCGCCGGCATCGCCGAGGCGATCGAGCAAGCGGGCATCACGTCCACGCTGCAGGCCCAGCTGGGTGCGACCGCGAAGGACGCCGGGAAGTACGGCCAGGTCGCGGGCAAGTTGTACAGCAAGGGCATCACCGAGACGTTCCAGGAAGGCGCGGACGCGATCCGTGCCGTGGTCAATGCCGGCCTCGTCTCCCCGGATGCCACGAACGCCCAGCTCGAATCCATCGCCGGGAAGATGAGCGACGTCTCGGTGACGTTCGCTACGGACATGGAGCGGCAGACCGAAGCCGTCGCGGCGATGTTCAAGAACGGAGTCGCGCCGTCGGCAGAGGCCGCCCTCGATCTGATCACGGTCGGCTTCCAGAAGCTGGGCCCGAACGCGAACGATCTCCTGGACACATTCCAGGAGTACTCGATCCAGTTCAAGAAGCTGGGCATCGACGGCGAGGAAGCGCTCGGCCTGTTCCAGCAGGGCATCGCAGCGGGCGCCCGGGACACCGACATCATTGCCGACGCGTTCAAGGAATTCGGCATCCGTGCGATCGACATGTCCACGTCCTCGCAGGACGCGTACAAGGCGCTCGGGCTGGACGCAGAGAAGATGTCCCTGCAGATCGCGAAGGGTGGCGACACTGCGGGCGAAGGCCTGCAGATCGTCCTCGACAAGCTTCGCGAGATGAAGGATCCGGTTGCCCAGAACGCGGCGGCCGTCGGCCTGTTCGGCACACAGGCCGAAGACCTCGGCAACGCCCTGTTCGCGCTGGATCCGAACACCGCCATCGACGGCTTCGGCCTGATCACCGGCGCCGCCGGCGAGCTGGGCAAGACGCTCCACTCCGGGCCCATGCACGAACTGGAAGTCTTTGGCAGGACCATCAAGCAGAACCTGATCGACCTCCTCACAAGCGAAGTCCTGCCCGTCATGCTGGAGGTCGCGCACGGGTTCAACACCTACTTGCTGCCGCCGATTCTCGCCGTCACCACGGCGGTCGGCGGCCCGCTCATCGCTGCCCTGAAATTCCTACTCGGCGTCGGCCTGTCGGTCGTCGACTGGCTGCGCGAGTGGGGCGTCTGGCTGACCCCGGCCGCGATCCTCATAGGCGGGTTGACGATCGCCCTCAACGCGCAGGCCATCGCTACCGCCGCCGTGACCGCGGTCTTTTCCATCTACCGGGCGGCCATCCTCATCGGCACGGCGGTGACGTCCGGTTTCACCGCAGCGCAGGCGCTGCTGAACGCGGTCATGGCACTGAACCCGATCACCCTGATCGTGATCGCGCTCATCGCTCTGGCCGCCGCCATCGTCATCGCCTACAGGCGCAGCGAGACCTTCCGGGCCATCGTGCAGGCTGTATGGGCGGGTATCCAGACGGCGGTCATGTGGGCCTGGGAGCGCGTCATCAAGCCCGCTCTTGAGGGCTTCATGACCGGCCTTCGGGCCGTGGGCGATGCGGCCGTGTGGCTGTGGAACTACCTGCAGCCTGCGCTCTCTCTGATCGGGTCCGCGTTCCGTACCCTCGCCACGATCGTGCTGACCATATTCGTCCTGCCGACCGTCGTCGCGATCAAAATGCTCGGCGCGATCTTCGGCTGGCTGTGGGATGTGGCGATCAAGCCCGTCTTCGACCTGATCGCTGCCGGGGCAATGTGGCTGTGGAGTAACGGAATCAAGCCGGCGATCGACAACATCGTTGCCCTGTTCCGGTTCGCTGGAGCCGTTGCCATGTGGCTGTGGACCAACGCGATCAAGCCGGCGTGGGACCTCATCGCCGCAGGCTCGAAGTGGCTGTGGGCGAACGGCATCAAGCCGACGATCGACAACATCGTGTCGATGATCCGCGTCCTCGGCGCGGCGGCGATGTGGCTGTGGCAGAACGCCATCAAGCCCGCATGGGACGGGATCGGTATCGCGATCCGATGGGTGTACCAGACGTTCATCAAGCCGGCGTTCGACAACATCTCGAAGGGAATCGACTACGTCCGGGACAGCTTCAAGACCGGGGTCGACGCGATCGGCAGGATCTGGGAAGGCCTGAAGGACATCGCTCGCAAGCCCGTCCAATACCTGGTGGACGTGGTGTACAACGACGGGGTCCGAAAAGTCTGGAATGCCGTTGCGGAGTTCACCGGCTCCAAGCAGCTTGGCGTGCTCCACTTCGCCTCAGGCGGCTCTGTCTTCGGCGCCGGCACCGCCACCTCGGACAGCATCCCAGCCCTGCTCTCCAACGGAGAGCACGTGTGGACGGCCCGCGAGGTACGGGGCGCGGGCGGCCATGCGGCCGTCGAGGCACTCCGGGCGCGGGCTGCCCGCAGCGGCTCCGCCTTCGCCAACGGCGGGGTGGTCGGTGTCCCACGCTTCGCGGACGGGGGTGTCGTGGACTGGCTGTCCGGCAAGGCCCGCCAGATCGGCGGCGCCCTCATGGACGGTATCGAGTTCATGACGAGCCCGAGTCAGGCCTGGGATGTCGCGACCAAGTTCATCCGCGACCAGATCGGCTCCAACCTGACCGGGTCGCAGTGGGCGCAGGCACTCAGCCAGTTCCCGATCAAGATGCTGCAGAGCCTGAAGGAGAAGGTCGTCTCCGCGGCGGAGGGTCTCATCGGAGGCTCGGCCTCGGGCTCGGTCGCCGCGGCCATGGGCTTCGCCCGCTCGCAGGCCGGCAAGCCCTACCAGTGGGGTGGCGCGGGCGATCCTTCATGGGACTGCTCGGGCTTCATGTCCGGGATCCAGAAGGTCATCCAGGGGCTGGCTCCTGGCGGGCGTCTGTGGTCGACGTTTTCCTTCCAGGGGGACACCGCCCCGGCTGGCTGGCACCGCAACCTGAAGAGCCCATTCATGATCGGCATCACCAATAACGGGGTCGGCCACACCGCCGGAACCCTGGCCGGCATGAACGTCGAGAGCCGCGGCGGGGACGGTGTCGTCGTGGGCGCACGCGCCCGCGGCTACGACAACGCACTCTTCCAAACCCGATACGGCTTCGCGCCCGCCCTCAAGAAGTACGACTCAGGCGGCTGGCTCCAGCCAGGAGTCACCACCGCAGTCAACGCCAGCGGTAGGCCTGAGGCGATCCTCACCGCACCCCAGTGGCGGCTCGCCGAAAGCGCGCTCGCCAACTCTGCCCGAGGGATCGGCCCCGGTGACCAGCTCACGCTCGTCGTCGATGGTCAGGAGTTCCACGCCTACGTGGACGATCGGGCCGACGGGCGCGTAACGGCAGGAATGCGGGGCCTCCGGAACACCGTGACATCAGGCCGAAGGGGGTAAGCATGGCGATCCCCGGAAACTTCCTGTCCGCTGTCACCGAGGCCGTCGATCCCAACACCAGCGGCTGGCTCGCCAAGCTGAACTGCACGATCAGTAAGGGGACGGGCGGCCGGAACGGGGACGGGACGCTCCGTCTGTCGTCGACGGCCTCGGGTGAGATGCAGGCCCGCACCGCCTCCTCCTATCCGGTGACCGTCGGCCAGGAGTATCAGGCGTTCGCGGACGCTTCTGGTGCGACGGTGCCGGAGCGGATCGGGATCCGCTGGATGACTGCGGCGAACGCCGAGATCAGCATCACCTGGTCGCTGTCCACGGCTACGGCCTCGGCGACCTGGCACCGGATCGCAGTCTCCGGGGTCGCGCCGGCTACGGCGGCTTCCGCCCAGGTGGTGGTGTCGGCGACCCCCGCGGCCGGGTCGGTCGTCAACCACTTCGAGAATGTGTACCTCGGTCTTCCGATGCGAACCCAGGGCAACCTGTTGTCGGCGGACGCGGAGGGCATCGAGCACGCCACCCTCAAGTGGGTGGCGGAGACGAATTGCAGCGTGGCCCGGCAGGCGCCGATGGTGCAGTGGCCGGTCGACTACTACCTGGCGGGCGGCCAGGTTCTGGCGCTGACGGTGACCGCGAACGGCAACGCGGCGGCGAAGGTCACCGAGAAGCCGACGGCGATGGCGGGCACCGAGTACGTCGGCTACTGCTATCTCAGCCCGCCGACTTCGGGCAGCACCACGTGGGTGGAGCTGCGGTTCTACACGGCCGCGGACGTTCTGCTGACTGCGACGCGCGCGAACCTGGCGGCCCCAGGGACCGGCTACTACCAGCAGCGAGTGTCCGCGGTCGCCCCGGCCACCACGGCCTATGCGACGCTCGCGGTCGGCATCACGTCCGGTACGGCCGCGCAGGTGATGCGGATCGACGGCGCGGTCATCGCGACCGTCCCGGTGATCCGCGAGGGCAGCATCGTCCCCTACGCCGACGCCTCGTTCGAGGCGGACGTTGCCGGCTGGACGGTGGTCAGCGGTGTGGCCACGCTGGCCCGGTCCACGCCGTGGGGAACCTACGGTGTCGACGGCGCCTACGCGCTGACCGTGTCGTCGGCGACGGCTACCGCGAGCACGATCCGCTCCGCGCGTTTCCCCGCGGGCGCGGCGGCCGGGAAGAGCTACCGGCTGCAGCTGTACACGAACGTGTCCGCGGGCGGCTGGACGCTTCAGAGGCACATCCGCTGGTACGACGCCGCCAACAACAGCCTGGGCCTCACCTCCTCGACCTCTGCGGCGGCGCCGACGCCGAACTGGTGGGTGCTCACGCACAGCGGGACGGCGCCCGCGCTCGCGACGCAGGCCGCGGTGGAACTGTCGCTGACCGCGACGTCGACGTCGTCGGCGCTGCGGGTCGACGCGGTGCAGATCTGGGAGGCGCTGCCCCTCATCGAGGTTGCCGCCGACGACGCGACGGCCGTGGTCACGCTGACATTGCGGGAGCTGACCGTCGGCTATCTGATGTCGGTGTGGCGGGTGACCGCCGACGCGCCCCGGACCCTGGTCCGCGGCGCGTCCGGCCTGATCCGGTTCGAGGTGATCGCCGCCGACCAGCTGGTCATCGAGGATGCGGAGGCCCCGCTCGGCGTGCCGGTCACCTACTACGTGGAGATCGCGGCCGATGTCAGCGCCGCCGCGGAGGCGCGGACCAGCGTCAGTGTCGAGCTCGATCCGGGCGACACCCAGTACGCGTGGCTGAAGGACCCGGGCCGCCCGGACCGGAACATGCGGGTCATGATGGCGGAGCCTCCGTCGTGGAGCCGGCCGATCGCTCAGGCCGAATACCGGGTGCGGCGCCGCCGTAACCCGGTCATCCTCAGCGACGTCCGAGCCGGCCTCGAGGGAACCCTCTCCCTGTATACCCAGACCGACGAGGAGAGGGCTGCGCTGCACCGGCTGCTCGACTCCGGGGCGGTGCTGCTGTGGCAGGCAGCCCCCGGCCACGGCGTCGACGACATGTACATCGCCGTCGGCGCCGCCGCGGAGGGCCGTCAGGGCATGGCGACCGAGCAGTGGCGGACCTGGCAGCTGCCCGTCAAGCAGGTCGACATGCCCGCCACGGTGGGCGTCGCCAGCTCCTCCGGCCGCACCTGGCAGGACATCCTCACCGAGAACGCGACGTGGGCCGAGGTGCTTTCCAAGTACGCAACCTGGGAGGACGTGTTCCTGGACCGGCAGATCGGAGCCTGATGTATCCCGTCACCGACAGGTTCCTGCAGGCCATCGCCGAATCCCACGACGTCGCCGTCGAGGTGGTCCTCATCCGCACAGACGGCACCGATGAGGTTCTCAACATCACCGGCGGCAGCGTGTCCGTCGACCGGAGCGCGTCCGTGCGCCGCACCTGCACGGTCACGCTCTCCGACCCCACCCTCATTCCGCGGACCGCCGCCGACAGGATCAGCATCTACGGTGCCCGCCTGCGGATCAGCCGCGGCGTCCAGTACGGCGACGGCTCCCAGGAGCTCGTACCGCTCGGCGTGTTCCGGATCGACAGCGTCAGCGGTGACGTCGACGAAGGTCCCGTGACCATCACCGGGAAAGGCCTCGAAGTGGTCGTATC
This sequence comes from Streptomyces sp. NPDC040545, assembly GCF_055595065.1. NCBI lineage: Bacteria > Bacillati > Actinomycetota > Actinomycetes > Kitasatosporales > Streptomycetaceae > Streptomyces > Streptomyces sp. NPDC040545. Next base: position 36,322 of record NZ_JBVIWA010000017.1, on the reverse strand, counting down.
CGACGATCGGTTCACCGCCCCTTACCGGGCCACGGGTACCGCGGTGAGCGCCGTCACCGCCCTGATCCAGCGGTCGATCCCGGCCGCCTCGGTGGTCACCGGATCGGTCGCGGACGTCGGTATCGGAGCCCGCACCTGGGATGTCGGGGCCGATCCGTGGGCGGCGGTCAGTGAACTCGCGTCCGTCATCGGCGCCGAGGTGTATGCGGACGGCTCCGGGGGGTTCGTCATCGCCGAGCTGCCTGACATCCTCACCGCCAGCCCCGTCTGGACGGTCGCGGCAGGCGAGGGCGGCACCTACGTTGAGGCAAGCCGGGGCATGAGCAGTGACGCTGTTTTCAACGGCATCCTGGCCGGCGGGGAGAACAGCGAGGCTGGTGTCGCGCCGTTCCAGGTGCTCGTCGTCGACTCCGACCCGGGCAGCCCCACCTACTGGGACGGCCCCTACGGGCATCGTCTGGCCCCGCAGCCGGTCACCTCGCCGGCGATCCTCACCTCGATCCAGGCGACCGCTGCGGCAACGCTGCGACTGAGGCAGGCCCAGGCGGCGAACGCGTCCGCGGACCTGACCACGCTGCCCAATCCGGCGCTGGAGGTCGGCGACGTGCTGCGGGTCGTCTACGCGGACGGCAGCGCAGAGCTCCACCAGGTCTCCGCGTTCCCCGTGCCGCTGGATGTGGGCGGCGCGTTCACCATCCGCACGATCTCCGCGAGGGAGGCCGCGTGATGAACTCCGTGCAGCAGGCTGCCGCCGACCTCGCCGACACCCTCTACAGCCAGGTGAGGCAGGCATCCGACCAGGACCCCAGCATCCGCGGGGCCGACTGGCGGCTGGCCGTCGTCGCGTCGATCCAGACCACCGGCACCGTCACGACCACCGACGGCATCGTCGCCCGCCGCACCGACCTGTATGTCACGCCCGTGGTCGGTGACACGATCATCCTCACCGTTTCCGGCATGGGGAACTGGATGGCCCTCGGGCGGCTGGCGCCCTCGTCCACGGCCGGCACGTGGCAGGCCCTCACCTACTCCGGCACCTGGTCGGCGTGGGGGTCACCGTTCTACTCACCCGCCTACCGCATCAACGGCGACAACACGGTCTCCCTGTCCGGCCTGGCCAGGGCGCCGGCGGCCACGTCGGGGGTGTCCACGGTTGCGACGCTGCCGGTCGCTGCCAGGCCTGCCTCGTCGGTGTACCGCTCCATCCTCGTCAACGCCGGCGTCAACGGCACCCTCACGATCGACCCCGACGGCACGATGCAGATCCGCGACTACACCGGCACCGCCGGCTGGGTCGCTCTCGACGGCGTCGTGTTCCGGACCATCTAGAAAGGGGGCCCGTGTGGGCACCGATCTGTACGGGCAGGGCATCCCGGTCACGTCCATCACGGACGCGCCGAACGCCCAAACGCTCGCCACGAACCTGGCCCTGATGGCCGGCCAGACCGTCATGCGATTCACGAACGCGGCAGCCCGCGCTGCCGCACTCACCAGCCCGGTCGCGGGCATGCACGCCTACCTGGTCACCGAAAAACGGTTGACCTATTACGACGGCAGCAGCTGGATCATCCAGAACACCAACGCCTTCGTGTACGCGTCAGCCGTGCAGTCGGTGCCCAACAACACGACGACCACGATCAACATCAACTCGGCCATCGTCGACGACACGGCCGGCCTGAACGTAGCCGGCCACTACTGGCTCACCCCCATGGCCGGCGTATACCGGATGACCGCCATGGTCGCCTGGACAGGCAGCGGCGGAGGCGGCTGGCGAACCCTGTGGCTGAACAACAACGGCGTACAGATCGTGGGCAGTCAGGGCGGCGCCGTCGGCTCGACCATCGGCATCACACAGGAGCGCACCTGCGTGGCCTCGCTGGCCGCCGGACGGCAGATATCCCTGCTCGTCATGCAGCAGTCCGGCAGCGCACTCAACACGGACATCATCGGAAACATCGCCGGATCCATCGAATTCGAGTTCCTGCACGCCTGACCGACCCCAGCCCCGGACCGCCTCGGCCGGGGCTTCCTCACGCCTGGAGGTCTCATGGCCTGGTACCCCGGAGCCCAGAAGATGGAGCTCCAGCCCGAATCGGACTCGCAGCCGGCGATCCGCCCGACGCAGTTCATCGTGCACAGCATCGCCGCCCCGTGGACGCCGAAGCGAACCTACGAGTACTGGCGCGACAGCACGAACCTGGAGTCGCACTTCGGACTCGGCTTCGACGGCAGCATCGCCCAGTTCATCGGCACCCAGACCCGCGCGGACGCCAACTATCTGGCGAACCTGCGGCCCGATGGCAGCGGCGCGGTTTCGCTGGAGAGCGCCTCGAACCTGAACCACACGGATCCGTGGACCGACGCCCAGGTCGAAGAGATCATCAAGCTCGGCGTGTGGCTCCACAAGCAGCACGGCATCCCGCTGCGGATCTGCCGCACCGCCTCCGACCCCGGCTACGGCTACCACCGCCTCCACGCCGATTGGGCGGTGGGCGGCACCGCCTGCCCCGGCGACGCGCGCGTCGCCCAGTTCAAAAACGTGATCTTCCCCGCGATCGTCGCCCGCGCCAACGGGCAGACCCCCGAACCCCCTCAGCAGGAGGACATCGTGACACCCGCAGAAATCAACGCCATCGCCGAGGCCGTATGGAACCACCCGCTGCCGAACGTGACGGTAGAAGGCGTCCAGGACGGCAAGACCAAGGCGGCATTCTGGCACCTGGTCTGGGGGGACTACGCCCAGAAGCAGCTCCTCGACGCCATCGCGGCCTCCAAGATGAAGCCCGCCGACATCGCGGCGGCCCTCGCCGACGGCACCCTCAAGGTGAAGGTCACCGTCGAACCCGCCACCCCGAAGGCGGTCTGAACATGAAGCTCTTCAATCGTGAACCCGCGCTCTGGCTCGGCCTCGTCGCGATCGGCGTGAAGCTCCTCGCCGCGTTCGGCATGGACGTGTCCGCCGATCAGCAGGCCGTCATCAACGCGGTCGCCGCAGCCCTCGTCGGCCTCATCCTCGCCGTCATGGCGCATGACGCGGTCGGTGCCGCCGTCTTGGGCTTCGCCCAGGCCGCGCTCGCGCTGGCAGTCGGGTTCGGCCTCGACTGGTCTGCCGAGCAGCAGGCCGTTGTCCTCGCCGCGGCCGCCGCAGTCGTCGCCATGTGGGACCGGACGCAGATCACCGCGCCGGTACCGGCCGCCGCGGTACAGCGCCCCCTCTCGGGCGTGTAAGTGCGGTGCCGTGCGGTCCGGCGGATCCGACATCAGCTGGGCCGCCGCGGCCACTTCCTCCTCATCCTCGGCATCGGCAAAACGTGCTGGGGAGCCGGCATGATCGTAGACCCGCCCACGACCGCCGGCCTGCAACTCCTGACCCGCATCGCCCCGCTGCACTGCTGGGCATGGCTGTGGGTCATCGCGGGTTGCGTCACTACCGCCTCGGCTTTCCTCAAGATCGGCCGAGACCGCTTTGGATTTGTTGCCGCACTGGTTCCGCCGGCCGTGTGGGCAATCGCGTACCTCGCCGCTGTCATGTCGGGCGAGTTCTCCCGCGGCGCCTACGTCGCAATCTGGTACCTGACCTCCCACGTGGGGGTGATCATGTGGGCCGCGACGGTGCCCGAGCACTCAGTGCCCAAGTCTCCGCGGACCCGGAGAGCTGAGGGCGGATGAACGGCGTGTGGACGGCGGTAGTCACGGTCAGCGCGGCAGTGCTGACGATGATCGGGGCGGTGTACACGGCACGGTCATCGCGGGCCGCAGCCGCGGCGACGGCCCGAGCCACTGAGGTGGCGGCGGTAGTCCAGAGCGAGCCAGCCCAGCGGGCAGCAGATCTCCAGGCGTTCCGGGAGATCCGGGAGAAGCAGACCGCCGACCTGGCCGAGACCCGCGAGGAAGTCCGCAGCCTGAGATCGCTGGTCCGTGCGTTCGTCTTCTACGTCGGCGACCTGACAGCGCAGATGCGGCAGGCCGGCATCGAGCCGCCGGCGCCCCCGGACCGGATCAACGAGTACAACCGGACTGGAGTGTGATGAGCGACGATCCCGCCCCGCGGCCTGCGACGCCTCGCCGTCAGCAGCCGATGGCCGACGCCGAGACGCTCATCGACATGGGCGTCCTCGAAGAACAACCGCAGCCCCCGCCAGACGTACCGCCCGAGCCGCCGGTCGAGGAGCAGGCCAACGCGCTCGCCCTCGACGCGGCTCTCGCCGAGGCCGGCGTCACCAAGAGTGCTGAGGACTCTGCCGCCCTGGCCGAGCTCGCCAAGTTGGACCCGGCGACCGTCGAGGCCATCGCCACGTGGGTCAAGCACAAGAAGAAGGATCCGCCGGTCAAGAAGTGAGCACGCCCCCACCGCTTCAGCGGTGGGGGCGCTTCGCTGCGTCAGGGAGGCGATAACCCCCACGTGCCGCAGCTCCGTTGAAGAGACGGAGCCCAGATAAGATGCCCTATCCAATGCAGAATAATGCCCGTTATCCTGTAACCATGGCCTCGCTTCCGGCAGTTCCCCAGACGACCTTCCTCGAGCCGACCGCCACACCCCAGCTCACCCTCCGAGGAACCCCGCCCGCATCATCCCCGAGCGACCTCCTCGACCTGCTCAGCACAGCAGGCGCCTCCCCGACCGTCGTCGAAGCGACCGCCACCTGGCTCGCCCGCCGCAAGTCCGCGCACAGCCAGACCGCCTACGCCAAGGACGCCGGCTGGTGGCTCGCCTGGTGCGCCCACAGCACGGTCAACCCGGCCAACGCTCGCGCGCTGCACGCCGACCAGTACGCCACCGCCCTCGCCGCCGCCGGACTCGCCAAGTCCACACAGGCCCGCCGACTCGCCGCCGTCTCCGCCTGGTACGCCTACCTGGTCCGCGCCGAGGCAGCCGACCGCAACCCGTTCCTCGACATGGACCGGCCCTCGGTCTCGGCCGACGACTCGCCCACCCAAGGACTCACCCCGGCCCAGCTGGCCGCAATCCTGAAGCATGCACGCGAGCACGAGAGCGCACGGACCTATGCCCTCCTCGCCGTCCTTGCCACAACGGCCGCCCGCATCGGCTCGGTCCTCGCCGCCACCGTCGATGCCATCGGCCATGACGAAGGTCACCGGGTCATCCGCCTCCACACCAAGGGCGATCACAGGAAGCGCGTCGTCCTAGTGCCGCTGGCCGTAAAGGCAGTTGAGGCGTACCTTGCGGAACGTCCGGACGCCGAACCAACAGACCCCTTGTTCGCAACCAAGACCGGGCGACCACTGGACGAGCCGGCCGCCTTCCGCACCCTACGGCGGGTGGCAAAGGCTGCCGGCATCCCGCACGGCGATCGTCTGTCACCGCACTCGTTCCGTCACAGCTACGCCACCACGCTCCTGAGCAAGCAGGTTGCGCTGGCCGATGTCCAGGACGCGCTGGGGCACGCCGACCCGAGGACCACTCGCCGCTACGACCGCGCCGCGGGCGCCCTGCACCGATCGCCGTCGTACAGGATGCAGGAGGAGCTGACCCGCGCCATGGACGCCGAGTAGCACCGAACAAGACGTTATGCGTAAGGGCCGTATCGCCAGTGCTCGTAGCGGGTGCGGCATACCCAGACGTCCAGCTCGTCGCACGGGCAAGCGCCGCACAGGCCGCAGACTTCGCGGTCACAATCAGAACAAATCACAGGGGAGTCACTGTCGGGCATGAGTAGAGTCTGCCCGCTTTCCGGCTGCCACACTGGGGTCCCACCGCCGGAGGAGGAATCGTGCCGCTGCTCGACCGCCTGCCCCTGTCCATCCCGGTTGCCCGCGCTGTACTACCCAGCGTGGAGCACGACCCGATGCTGCACGCTGGTGTAGCCCTGATGTTGCTGGTTGGTCTCCGGCCGGGCGAGGTCAGCCGGCTCACTGTGGCCGACTACGAGCCGGGCGCAGAGCCGCGTCTCACGGTGGACGGCAACCGCCGCATCCGCATTGCCGCATCGGCTGCCGCGTCGCTCGACGCCTACCTGGGCGGCCAGGACATGGAGCCCGACGAGCCCCTGCTGTTCGGCTTCCACCGGCGGCACGGCGACATGATGCGCCGGGTCTTCACTGAGAAGACGGAGCAGGCCCGATTGCATGTCAGCATGCATGACCTGCGGCAGGTCGCGATGCGGGCGGCGCTGGAAGACGGCGCGCCCGTGACGCACATCGATGCGTACTTCGGCACGGACAAGACCGGGCAGTTGACCACGGACGATCTGACGCACGGATTCGACGCGGCGATGGCCCGCACCCTTGAGGCCGCCTTCGGAGCCTGACCGCCTGACCTCCCTGAAGCCCGCCTCCGCATCCAGCGGGGGCGGGCTTCTTCGTATCCGGAATCTTGCTCTGTCATATGCCTACCGTCCCGCCTGTCTGCGGGTTTACGGTGTGGCTCCGGACCATCCCGGGCCCGACGCCCTCCCGGCTCCCCACGGGAGGGTTGCCGCGCGCCTACGGCGGGGACTCCGCCCACACTGTCGCGGGCGCGCCGTCCCAGTCGATGAGCGGGGACTCGGCGACCTGCTGCTCGTCCAGGTCGAGGCCGGCAATCCGCAGGAACTCGACGACGTCAGCGAGGCTGTACGCGAGCCCGGCGATCTGGCCGTCGATACGGACGCGCCGGCCGCCAGTGCCACGGGGCCGTTTGATCACAATGGGCCGTTCGCTCATACCCCCAGCCTGCGACGGACCGGCTAGTCCAGCACGCCGAGGGCGGTGTCGGGGGAGCAGTACGGGCAGGCCGGGATGCGGTCGACGCCGAGCGCACGCAGGGCCGCATCCCGGGTGATGGGCCGCATCCGCCAGCCCTTGCCGCCCATGGTGCAGCCGCCGGCGTGGACTTTCGCCGGATGCTTGGCGAGGTCCAGCTCGAGCTCCCAGTCCGGTGGCGGGGCGGGCGGTACGCGCGTGGCCTGCTCGGCCAGGCGCTTCTCCTCGGCCGCGATCCAGCTGCGGGTCCGTTTCAGGTCGCTGATCTGTACCCGCTCCAGGAAGCGGAGGAGATCGAGACGGGACGGCTGAACATCGGACACAAGTTCGATTCTACGACGATCGGCGCACGCCGTTGTCGGCGGCCAGGTCTACAGTCGGATCATCCCATTCAAGGGTTGAGGCGGGCTGCCTCGCTGCACGATCCCGCCCCACCGGACCCCACGGGGACAGCGCCCGGCGGGGCGGAGGTCTGTCAGGCCTCGGGCGCCGGCTCCGGATGCCGCACGGCCTTCTTCACCGCAGCCTCCAGCTTGCCGCGGTCCTGCCCGGCCGCCGTCGCGTGTTCGGTCACCGCGGCCTGCACCTCCGCCGCCCGATCCCGCCACACCGCGTAGGCCGCCTCGCGCTCCGCCCGCTGCTCCTCCGTCCAGCCGGCAATCGGCCCGTACTCGGCCGCCAGCCGCAGCACCTCGGCGTGAGCCTCGTCTGAGGCGGCCTGGAGTCGGATGAGTTCGTCCATCTGTTCGTCTGCCACCAGCGGATCCTACGCCGCGAGCTCCTGCTCGGCGCGGACCGCCTCAGCCCACTCCACCACCAGCCGCAGGTAGCGCTCCCGATCCCCAGGCTCCAGCGAGCCGCCCGCCCACAGGTCGCGGATCTCAGCGTTCACCAGCTCAGCGGACCGGATCATGCCGCCATGCTACGAGCCGCCACCGACAAGAGGAACCGGCCGGCCGACAGCACTACGATCACCGGCATGGCCCTCTACGAGATCACCTATGCGATCATCCCGCCCGGCGTCGGACCCGACGACTACGAACCCGCCGACCTCGAACGACGCACCGAACGGTTCGAACTCGCCGACCCTGAACCGGCAGCCAGCGTCACCCTCGGACCGCACATGGCCGACGTGCAGCGGGCCATCAAGGCTATCCTGCCCGAAGGGTCCGGCGTGATCGTTTCCCGCATGGGGGTCGTCACCGGCTGAGGTGTCGCTCGGCGTCCGCGAGCCGGGCCTGATAGTGCGCTCGGTCACGCGGGTACCCGGCCAGAGCGGGCAGCGCCTCCCGGAACCCAGCTGCCGCTGTTGCCCAGTCCCGGCACGCCAACGCCGCATCCGCTGCCTGCAGCCGGGCCCGCGTCGGATCCAGCCAGTACAGCCAGCCCGGCCGCTCTTCCTCCTCGGGAACCTGCTCGGCAAGCCGTAGCGCCACGTCCGACAGGCGCCGTGCCCGGTCCCGTTCACCCAGTCTTGCCGCCGCCATCGCCTCCTGGTGTGCGGCTACCGATCCCGCCGCCGGCGAGAGCTGGCCCGCCCGCCCGGCCTCCGCGGTTCGCAAGGCACGTTGGGGATCACCGTGTTGCAGGCTGTAGTAGGAGCGGACCCGATGCACCCACGACGCCATGTCGGTATGCCCGCCGTCGACCGCCCAGCCGTGCGCCAGGTCCAACCATGCCAGCGCCGGTCCTGTCGCGCCGTGGGTGTGCGCCACCCATGACAACCAGTGCGCGTGCTCGGCGGCGAGCAGCATCAGGCGATCCGCGACCGGCCCTGACGTCGCCGGAATCAGGCGGGTGACTGCGTCCAGCTGCGAGCGAACGACGCGCCACAGCTCCATCCCGCCGACCTCGTCCTCGGCCCGTCGATGCTGGGCGAGAACCTGCCCGATCCAGTCCGCGGTCCGTAGGTCGGTGCGGCCGGTGGCATGCCCGTGCGCAATGCGCTCGCGCAGTTCGAGCGGAGGCGCCCACTGATTCGGATCTGATGCGGCGGGCATGCCCGTGAGTTCTGTCGGCACCTGAAGTCCCTCCGTGATGCGGGCGATTACCTCCGCCGACGTGATCCTGCGGCGGCCCTTTTCTATGGCAGCGATATTGGGCTGCGCCACGCCGATCAGGCCTTCAAGGTCACGTTGGGAGATCCCGGCTGCTCGCCGGTACTCGCGGAGGATGGCGGCCCAGTCCTGCTCCGCCCACGCTGCTCGCAGACGGATGTCCGTCCATGGTCCTCTGGTGCTCACCCGGGGACGATATCGCCGCCTGATATCGCCTGCATATCGGTCAGCAGGTTGGCGCGTTCCACGATGAGAGTCCCAGCCGAGTGAGCCGGAGACGCCATGGACAGCCCTGATTGCACGTACTGCCTGAAGCCGGACGCCGACGTGTGCGTCCAGGCCGTTCCCACGGTCAACGGTCCGCGTCTCGTATTCGCCCACACGGGCTGCGCGGCCGAGCGGGGCGCGCCTGCGCTGTACCGCCTCCTGCCGGTCGAGCAGGCGGCCCGATGACCGCCGGCCGGATCTGCTGCGAGTGCGACCAGGCCATCGTCGGTGAGGCCCGGGAGATCGTGCGGCACAGCGCATCTGGGGTCCGCCCCAACGACTGGGCGCACATCGAGCCCTGTCAGCCGCAAAGGGCAGCCCGGTCTTCCGTAGCCCGCAGGTTGCCCCGCCGCTTTCCGCGGTCCTAGACCCCCGCCCGTCCCGATGCGGCGGCTACGGGGCGGGCGGGTACGCATTCGTAACCAGCCAGTAGGTTTGTGTTCGCTTCAACAAACTTCGTCGCTCGTATGTTCGAACGAACATCAGTCAACCGCTAGGTAGAACCTGTCGGTTGGTGACGTTTGCGCAGGTCGAACGCGTGGTGCGGGTGCATATATCTGCGAAGCCACTAGCCCTAGATGTGTAGGGCATGCAGACTGGGGCAATCGCAGGGAGTGGCTGAAAGGCAGCTATGTGTTTGGCGGAAGCAAGCTCTTCACCGAGATCCGGAGGACGCAGGCGATGCGCAACAGATGGCTGATCTTGGCGTCCGTCGTGCCGCCCTCGAGCCTCTGGACGGTCGACCGGTCGATGCCGGCCTGCTGTGCCAGACGCTCCTGTGTCAAGCCCTCGTGAATTCGGGCCACGCGGATGCGGTCGCCCACGCTTCTTTGGACTTCTCGAATCCAACGATCTTGTTCTGCTGACACTAGCCCAGGTCAGCTCAACAAGATCAACTTGTCAGCAGCAGAACTGAAGCATCTCGTGATCTTGATCGATCGGTCGACCGGCAGGAACTGGGTCGACCTCGAGAGGCGTTGCCCTCTCGCCGAAAGCGGCCATCCGTCGACCGCAGCACCCCAGTAGCGGCCGACGGATGGTCTCGATCTCCACTCCGACTGTCCGGGGTGGGGGAGCGGTCTGCGGCCCAGGGGCGTCGACCGCTCGCTCGCGAAGGCGGCCGCGGCAGGGAACGAGTACCTCCCCAGGTGCTCCCTGTCGCGGCTTCCTTTTGCGGGACTGGGGGACGACTGGGAGATGATCATGATGGACCACGGCAAACTCGAGCCGACTCGAGCTAACTAAGGCCATCTTGGCTAGGCTGCAAACCCCAAGTCACTACTGAGTGGGCAGGTCAGGAGGAGCGGGCCGACGTCGCTCTGGTTGATCCAGGAGATCTCGCACTGCTCGGACTCCATGTCCCCGAGGAACAGGCCCCGCAGGGCGGGCAGGCGGGGGCGTGCGTCGAGGAGGGCGCCGATGATGTCCTCGGGCCCGGTCTCGTAGGCCTCCTCCCAGGAGCCGACCACGATCGCGCGGACCACGGTGGTGTCGACCGCGGCGGTGAACCGGGCGAACGCCTCGGTCCAGCTCTCCTCGCTGTCGTAGCTGTCGCAGGAGATCCGCCACGCGACGGCGTCCGCCGCGGGCAGCGGGGTCGTGTCCGCGTCCCCCGGGCTCGGGAAATCGAAGACGGGCAGCCCGCACGATTCCGTCAGGTGTCTCGGGTAACTCATGGGGTGCCCGCCGTTCCTCGCCTGTCGCGTCCGATGTGCTGCAAGTTGTACCAAGGCGCACTGACAGGGGCCGAGGCAGGGCGGGTGCGGGGCCGGTGCGGGGCCGGTGCGGTGCGGGGCGGGCGGAAGGACGTTGTCAGACCCGCCCCCTACTTTCGGAGAAGAACGCGGCGCACCGGGCGGCGCGTGGGGAAGGGACACCCATGTACCGGCAGGGGGACGTGCTCATCGTGCCGCTCGACGAGTCGGCGGTGCCGCCGCACGCGGCCGACGCGGAACAGGAGCCGCGGGACAGGCGGGGCCGGATGGTCCTCGCGCTGGGCGAGGTGACCGGGCACGCCCACGCGGTGCTCGGGCCCGGACGGCTCGTCCGCGAACCGGGAGCCTTCGGCCCGCTGCTGCTGCATCTCCCGGACGGCGGGCGGGTGGTGCACGAGGAGCACGCCGCGATACCCCTGCCCAAGGGCTGGTACCGGGTCGTGCGACAGCGGGAGTACCTGCCCGGAGCGGTACGGATCGTGGCGGACTGACAGCATGCCGGACAGTGGGGGGAGCAGGATCGTGTCGACGGACATCGACGTGTGGAGGGCGGCCTCGGCGGCCACCGGGCCGGCCGACCGCATGGCCGCGGAGGCGGGGGTGCGCCTGGCGTACCGGGCCGCGGGCCTGGCGGAGCCGGAGCGGATCGTCTGGGCGGACTCGCCCCGGGAGGCGGTGCGGCTGCTCGGCGGGGACGACGGGCCGTGCGGGCCGGCCGCGCGCGGGCGCGGCGTACGGGAGGCGGTGCGCAGCGCGCCGTGGGCGGCCGAGCGGGACCGCGTGCAGCGCAGGCTCGGCCCGCAGGGCTGGGGGCGGCACTGGAGCGCGACGGGCGGCCGCCTGTGGGAGAACACGGAACGCCTGGCGGAACGGGTCCGCAGCGGTCTCGTCGAGGAGCTGACGGCCGGGGCCGACGCCCCCGCGGCCGTGGAGCGGTCGCTGCGCCTGCTGCTCCTGGACGCGGTGCTCGGGCAGCACGACGCGGCCTGGCTGTGCGCCTTCGACACGCGGGAGGGCGCACCCCTGCACGGACTCGGCGTCCTGGCCCGCTCGGCCGGCTGGTGGTGGCCCTACGAACGGCTGGCCGTGCTGTGCGAGCGCCCGGTGGAGCTGCACCGCGACGAGGCGGGCAGGCTGGACCGCGGGGACGGCCCGGCGCTGGCGTTCCCCGACGGGTTCGCGCTGTACGCGTGGCGGGGCATGCCCGTCCCGGCCGAATTCCTGGCCGGACTGGGCGCGCTGACGCCGGGGCGGATCCGGGAGGAGGAGAACGCCGAACTGCGCCGGGTGATGCTGGAGTTCTACGGGTACGACCGCTATCTGCGGGAGTCGGGGGCCGCCCCCGTGCACCAGGACGAGACGGGTGTCCTGTGGCGCATACCCATGCCGGACGACGAGGCCGTCGTGATGGTGGAGGTCGTCAACTCGACGCCGGAGCCCGACGGTACCAGCCGCACCTACTGGCTGCGGGTCCCGCCGACGACCCGGACCGCCCGCCAGGGCGTGGCCTGGACGTTCGGCCTCGGAGCCGAGGCGTACGCACCGCTCCGGGAGACCTGAGACGACCGGATCCAGGGGCTGAGCACGGCCCGGTACGGCCGGGACGAGGCCGGAAGTTCGATCGCGACGGGGCGCCGGGCCTGCCGGGGATCGCGATGCCGGTGTCGAGCCGCCGCGGTGGCCTGAAGCCTCCGTACCGGTAGAGGGCGGCGGCGGCCTTGAACTCGGCGCCGTTCTCCACCCACACGGGCACGGCGAGCTCGAACAGCCGCAGGGTGCCATCCGGGCGTGCGGCCACACGTTCCCGCGACCCACGCCGTCCGCGCACCGAAGAGTCGTTCCTTATGTTCCTTTTTTGGGTGTTTTGCGGGTGAAGCAGAACACTCTCCGCAATGCATTGCGCATGGGTTTCGGGAGCCGGGGCAGGCGGCCGGACCAAGTCGGTCTGACCGACAGGGGGACTCAAAGGAACGAAAGGCAACACGTACCGTGACGGCAGCACAGCAGACCATCCACGTGGGCGGAGAGTGGCGCGCAGCCCTGTCCGGGGCCACGCGCGAGATCATCGACCCCGTCGACGCGACCCCCTTCGAGGTCGTGGCGGAGGGCGGCGTCCTGGACACCGACGACGCCGTGGCCGCCGCGCGCGCCGCGTTCGACTTCGGTGCCTGGCCGCGCACGCCCGTCGCCGAGCGGGCCGCCCTGCTGCGCCGCGTGGCCGCACTGCTGGAGCGCGACCGCGAGCGGATCGGCGCCCTGGAGAGCCGGGACGCGGGCAAGACGCTGGAGGAGGGCCGCGTCGACGTCGACTGCGTCCGCGACGCCTTCCGCTACTTCGCCGGCCTCGTGGAGGACGAGAACGGCGCCGGACGCGTCGTCGACGCCGGTTCGGACGAGATCCGCAGCGTCGTCGTGCACGAGCCGGTCGGCGTCTGCGCCCTGATCACGCCGTGGAACTACCCGCTGCTCCAGGCCAGCTGGAAGATCGCGCCCGCGCTCGCCGCCGGCAACACCTTCGTGATCAAGCCCAGCGAGATCACCCCGCTGACCACCGTCGCGCTGGTCGAACTGCTCCTGGAGGCCGGACTTCCGCTCGGCGCGGCCAACGTCGTCACCGGTCCCGGCGACACGGTCGGCGCCCGGCTGGCCGAGCACCCCGATGTCGACCTCGTCTCGTTCACGGGCGGTCTCGCCAGCGGCACCAAGGTTGCCCGGTCGGCAGCCGACAGCGTCAAGAAGGTCGCACTCGAACTGGGCGGCAAGAACCCCAACGTCGTCTTCGCCGACGCCTGTTCGACGCCCGACGGCTTCGACACCGCCGTCGACCAGGCACTCAACGCCGCCTTCATCCACAGCGGCCAGGTCTGCTCCGCCGGCTCCCGCCTCATCGTCGAGGAGCCGCTGCGCGACCGTTTCGTCGCCGAGCTCTCCCGCCGGGCCGAACTGATCCGGCTCGGGCGCGGCACCGACGCGGGTGTCGAGTGCGGCCCGCTCGTCTCCGCGGCCCAGCTGGCGCGGACCGAGGCCTACGTCGCCTCCGCCCTCGCCGAGGGCGCGGTCCTGCGCGCGGGCGGCGTGAGGCCGGCCGGCCCCGGCTACTTCTTCCGGCCCACGGTCCTCGACCGGTGCCACCGCGGCATGCGCGTCGTCCGCGAGGAGGTCTTCGGCCCCGTCCTCACCGTGGAGACCTTCCGCACGGAGGCAGAGGCCGTCGCCCTCGCCAACGACACCGAGTACGGCCTCGCCGGAGCGGTGTGGACCTCCGACGAACACCGGGCCCGGCGGGTCGCCGGCCTGCTGCGGCACGGCACCGTCTGGATCAACGACTTCCATCCCTACCTGCCGCAGGCCGAATGGGGCGGCTTCGGGAAGTCCGGCATCGGCCGCGAGCTGGGCCCCGGCGGTCTCGCCGAATACCGCGAGGCCAAGCACATCTACCAGAACCTCGCTCCGCGCCCCGTGCGCTGGTTCGCGGGCACGACGACGGCGAAGGGCTGAGCATGAACGACCACCACGTGTACGACTACGTCGTCGTCGGCGGCGGCACCGCCGGATCCGTCATCGCGTCCCGGCTGACCGAGGACCCCGACGTCAGCGTCGCCGTCATCGAGGGCGGCCCCAGCGACGTCGGCCGCGACGACGTCCTCACCCTGCGCCGGTGGATGGGCCTGCTCGGCGGTGAGCTCGACTACGACTACCCCACGACCGAGCAGCCCCGGGGCAACTCGCACATCCGCCACAGCCGTGCGCGGGTGCTGGGCGGCTGTTCCTCGCACAACACCCTCATCGCCTTCAAGCCCCTCCCCTCCGACTGGGACGAGTGGGCCGAAGCCGGCGCCGACGGGTGGGACGCGAAGGCCATGGATCCCTACTTCGCCCGGCTGCGCAACAACATCGTCCCCGTCGGCGAGGCCGACCGGAACGCGATCGCCCGGGACTTCGTCGACGCGGCGCAGACCGCGCTCGGTGTGCCGCGGATCGAGGGCTTCAACCGACGCCCCTTCGACGAAGGCGCCGGCTTCTTCGACCTCGCCTACCACCCGGAGAACAACAAGCGCTCGTCCGCCTCCGTCGCCTATCTGCACCCGTTCCTGGACCGGCCGAACCTGCACATAGCCCTGGAGACCTGGGCGTTCCGGCTGGAACTCGAGGGCACCCGCGCCACCGGCGTGCACATCCGTACCAAGGAGGGCGCGGAGCACGTCGTACGCGCCCGGCGCGAGGTCCTGGTGTGCGCCGGGGCCGTGGACACCCCGCGCCTGCTGCTGCACTCCGGCATCGGGCCGCGCGCCGACCTGGAGAAGCTCGGCATCCCCGTCGTGCACGACCTGCCGGGTGTCGGGGAGAACCTGCTCGACCACCCCGAGTCGGTCATCGTGTGGGAGACGCACGGGCCGATCCCGGAGAACTCCGCGATGGACTCCGACGCCGGACTGTTCGTCCGCCGGGACCCCGGGGCCGAGGGCCCGGACCTGATGTTCCACTTCTACCAGATCCCCTTCACCGAAAATCCGGAGCGCCTGGGCTACGAACGGCCCGCGCACGGCGTGTCGATGACCCCGAACATCCCCAAGCCGCGCAGCCGCGGCCGGCTCTACCTGACGAGCGCCGACCCCCAGGTCAAGCCCGCGCTCGACTTCCGGTACTTCACCGACGAGGACGACTACGACGGCCGGACCCTCGTGGACGGGATCCGCATCGCCCGGCGGATCGCGGCGAGCGAGCCGCTGGCCGGCTGGCTCAAGCGGGAGGTGTGCCCGGGCCCCGAGGTGACCTCCGACGAGGAACTCAGCGCGTACGCCCGCCAGGTCGCGCACACCGTCTACCACCCCGCCGGTACCTGCCGGATGGGGGCCGACGACGACGAACTCGCCGTCGTCGCGCCCGATCTGAAAATCCGGGGTCTCGACGGCGTCCGGATAGCCGACGCGTCCGTCTTCCCCACCATGACCGCCGTCAACCCCATGATCGGCGTGCTCATGGTCGGCGAGAAATGCGCCGACCTGCTGGGAGGAACCACCCGATGAAGAAGCCGCACACGCCGCAAACGCTGCACACCGCGACCGGGCCGCAGCCGCCGGCCGAGCCCGTCTTCTCCGTACGCGACCTGTGGAAGGTCTTCGGCCCGAAGGCCGAGCGCGTGCCCGCCGACAAGGACCTCGGGGCCCTCGGCGCGGCCGAGCTGCGCGAGCGCACCGGCTGCACCGCCGCCGTCCGCGACGTCTCCTTCGACGTCCACAGGGGCGAGGTCTTCGTCGTCATGGGCCTGTCGGGCTCGGGAAAGTCCACGCTCGTACGCTGCCTCACCCGGCTCATCGAACCGACCTCGGGCACGATCTCCATCGACGGCGAGGACGTGCTGTCCATGGACACCGGCCGGCTCCGCGAGCTGCGCCGGCACCGGGCGGCCATGGTCTTCCAGCACTTCGGGCTGCTCCCGCACCGGACGGTGCTCGACAACATCGCCTACGGGCTGGAGATCCAGGGCGTGGGACGCGGCGAACGGCGTGACCGGGCCGCCGAGTTCGCGACCAAGGTGGGCCTGGACGGCCTGGAGCACCGCAGGCCGGGCCAGTTGTCCGGCGGCCAGCAGCAGCGCGTGGGCCTGGCCCGCGCACTCGCCGTGGACCCCGAGGTCCTGCTGTTCGACGAGCCGTTCAGCGCGCTGGACCCGCTCATCCGCCGGGACATGCAGGAAGAGGTCGTACGCCTGCACCGCGAGGAGGGACGCACGATGGTCTTCATCACGCACGACCTGAGCGAGGCACTGAAGCTCGGCGACCGCATCGCGCTGATGCGCGACGGCCGCATCGTGCAGCTCGGCACGCCGGAGGAGATCGTCGGCGCCCCCGCCGACGACTACGTCAGGGACTTCGTCCGGGACGTGCCGCGCGAGCAGGTGCTGACCGTGCGCTCGGCGATGCGACCGGCACGCGCCGACGAGGCCCAGGCCGGCCCGGCGCTCGCCCCGGGCGCCACCGTGCACGAGGCCATCGAGGCCGTCGCCCGTACCGGCGAGAACGCGCGGGTCGTCGAGGACGGCCGGTGCCTCGGGGTGGTCGACCACGCGGGACTCCTCGGTGTCGTCGCCGGGGTTCCGGCCGCGACCGGGAAGGCGGTGGCCTGATGTACGGCCATACGACCTGGCCGCCGCCGTGCGGCACGACCGGCGCCGGCGCCCTGGCAGCGCCGTCCGCCGCCGGGCGGTGGAGCCGATGACCACCACCGCCACCCCCGCTCCGCAGGCCCCCACGACCACGACCACGACCGCGACTACGACCGCGACCACGACCGCGACCACGACCGCGCCCCCCACCGACGACGGACCCGGTGTGCTGCGCACGCTCGCGCACCACCGCGCTCGGCTCATCGGCGTCTGCGCGGCGCTCGCGCTCGTCCTCGGCTGCGTACTCCTGGGCGCCGGGAACTGGCCGGCGTCGCTCTCCGCCGACCTGTCCGGACCGCTCGGGCGCGCCAGCGACTGGATCATCGACAACCGTGACGGCCACCCGCTCTTCCTCTACTTCTTCGGGCACGTCAGCAACCTCGTGGTCGTGTCCGTCCGCGCCGTGTACCTGGTGCTGCTCGCTCTCGGCTGGGCCGGCGTCACCGCCGCCGCCGCTCTGCTGGCCTGGCGGGTGGCGGGAGTCCGGCTCGCGCTGACCTCCGCCGCCGCCTTCGCCGTGTGCGGACTGCTCGGCATGTGGGTGCCCACCATGCAGACCCTCGCCCTGATGGTGGTCGCCGTCGCAGCGTCCGTGCTGCTCGGAGGTCTCCTCGGGCTGGCCGCCGGCCTGTCGGACCGTGTGCACCGCATCCTGCGGCCCGTGCTGGACACCATGCAGGTGCTGCCGGCCTTCGCGTACCTCCTGCCCGTCGTCCTCGTCTTCGGTATCGGCGTGCCCGCGGCCGTCCTCGCGACCGTCGTCTACGCGGCCCCGCCCATGGCCCGCCTCACCGCGCTCGGGCTGCGCGACGCCGACGCCGGCGTCCTGGAGGCCGCCACCTCGCTCGGCGCCACCGGCAGGCAGCGGCTGCTGACGGCCCGGCTGCCGCTGGCCCGCAAGGAACTGCTGCTCGGCGTCAACCAGTCGATCATGATGGCGCTGGGGATGGCCGTGATCGCGTCCGTCATCGGCGCGGGCGGTCTCGGCGACCGCGTCTACCAGGCGCTGGCCTCCGTCGACGTCGGCGCCGCGCTCGCCGCCGGTGTGCCGATCGTGCTGCTCGCCATCGTCCTGGACCGGGTCACCGCCGCGGCGGGGGAGCGGATCGGAGCCCCTGCGGCCCCCCGGAGCCGGCTCGTCCGGTCCGTCACCGCCCTGCTGACCGCCGCGGTCGTCGTCGGCGGCCGCCTCGTCGACGGGCTCTCCTGGCCCGACGCGTGGACGGTGGACATCGCCGGGCCCGTCAACGAAACGGTCGACTGGATGACCGCCCACCTCTACTCCGGAGTGCCCCTCGTCGGCGGCACCGCGGACTGGGCGGGGCACTACACCACGTGGGTCCTGGGCCCCCTGCGCGACGGACTGCAGTGGCTGCCCTGGTGGACCGTCCTGCTGACCGTCGGCGTACTCGCCCTGCTCATCGGCACCTGGCGCACCGCCACGACCGCCGTCCTCGCGATGGCCGCCATCGGTGTCCTCGGCGTCTGGGACCCGGCGCTGGACACCCTGTCCCAGGTCCTGGCCGCCGTCACCGTGACCCTGCTGATCGGCTTCGCCCTCGGCGTCGCCGCGGCCCGCAGTACGCGCCTGGGGCGCGCGCTGCGTCCGGTGCTCGACGTCTTCCAGACGATGCCGCAGTTCGTGTACCTGATCCCCGTCGTCGCCCTCTTCGGCGTGGGCCGCGCCCCGGCCGCCGCGGCCGCCGTGGTCTACGCACTGCCCGCGGTGGTGCGGATCACGGCCCAGGGCGTGCACGCCGTGGACCCGGCCGCGCTGGAGTCCGCGCGCTCGATGGGCGCGACCGGACGGCAGCAACTGCTCCAGGTCCAGCTGCCGCTGGCACGGCCCGCGCTGCTGCTGGCCGTCAACCAGGGCGTGGTGCTGGTCCTCGCCGTGGTCGTCATCGGCGGCCTCGTGGGGGGCGGCGCGCTCGGCTACGACGCGGTCTTCGGCCTCGCCCAGGGCGACCTGGCGACCGGTCTGGTCGCCGGCGCGGCGATCGTCTGCCTCGGCCTGATGCTCGACCGCGTCACCCAGCCGACGCAGCGCCGCGACCCCGCCGGAAAGGGGGCCTGAGATGGCTCACGCACGACGCACCCGCCCCGCCGCGCTCGCGGCCGGCCTCGCCGTCGCCCTGACGGCCCTCACCGGCTGCGGCGCCGCCGACATGACCCGCCAGGCCTCCCCGTACGCCGACGCGAAGGGCTCCCGCACGGTGACGCTGTCCGTGCAGTCGTGGGTGGGCGCCCAGGCCAACGTCGCCGTCGCCCAGTACCTGCTGGAGCACGAGCTCGGCTACCGGGTGGACACCGTCCAGATCGACGAGGTACCCGCCTGGGACGCGCTCAGCCAGGGCCGGGTGGACGCCATCCTGGAGGACTGGGGCCACCCCGAGCAGGAGAAGCGGTACGTCGACGACAAGGCGACGATCGCGCGGGGCGGAGACCTCGGAGTGACCGGCCACATCGGCTGGTTCGTGCCGACGTACTTCGCCGAGGAACACCCGGACGTCACCGACTGGAAGAACCTGAACAAGTACGCCGCCGAGTTCCGCACCGCGGAGAGCGGCGGCAAGGGCCAGCTGCTCGACGGCTCCCCGTCCTACGTGACGAACGACAAGGCCCTCGTGAAGAACCTGGACCTCGACTACCAGGTCGTGTTCGCGGGATCGGAGGCCGCGCAGATCACCCAGATCAGGCAGTTCGCCAAGGAGAAGAAGCCGTTCCTGAGCTACTGGTACAAGCCCCAGTGGCTGTTCGAGAAGGTCCCGATGACGGAGGTGAAGCTGCCCGCCTACGAGGAGGGCTGTGACGCCGACCCGCAGAAGGTGGCCTGCGCGTACCCGCACACGCCGCTGCAGAAGTTCCTCAACGCCCGCTTCGCGGACGGCGGGGGCGACGCCGCCGCCTTCCTGAAGAAGTTCCGGTGGACGACCGAGATGCAGAACGACGTCGCCCTGATGATCGCCGAGGAGAAGCTGTCACCGCAGGAAGCGGCCGGCCGCTGGGTCAAGCAGAACGAGGCCACCTGGCGGTCATGGCTCCCGTCCTGACCCGGAGGCCTGGAGGGACACCCCCTCCAGGCCCCGGCCGCACTCCGTTCGATCCGCGCCCCCTCGCCAACGGCGACTTCGACCGTTACCGGACCTTCCGCAACCACCGGGCTCGCTACCGATGCGTCACACGTGCGCGTTCTACGCGTTCGGGTCCCACTCTGCGAGCTGCTCCATCGGCTCGGTGTCGCCGGTGGTCTCCAGGCCCTCGAGCGGGGCGCGCTCGTAGAAGTAGAGGACCAGTTCGCTCGCTTCGCCTCGCATCGCCATGTCGCCCGGCTCCGCGTCGGCGGCGAGATCGTCGCAGCGGACGCCGTCGGCGTCGAGGGTCAGGCGCCAGGAGCGGCCCTCGGTCGTGTGCAGGTCGATGGTCGCCGGCTTGAACGGCCAGGGGACGGTCGTCGCCGCGACGGTCGTCAGGAACTCGTCGACGCCCTCGACCGCGACGTCCGTCGGCAGCGGCTGTGCGGCCCCCTGGGTGAGCTGGACGTCGTAGGTGTGGACGGCGATCTCCTGGATCTGGTGCCGGGCCACGGCTCCACTGGTCTCCGGGGCCTGCGAGCGGCCCCACCAGGTCCAGCAGCCGCGGTCCGGGCCGGCCTCGCGCATCGCGTCGAGCATGAGCTCGGTCGACTCGGCGAGCCAGGCGTCCAGGGCTTCGCGGTCGCGGGGCGCGGTCGGGGCGCCCTTCGGGTCCGTCCTCGCCGGGGGCTCAGCGCCCGGGCCCGCCGCGACGATGGCGGCCTGGCGGCGGCGGCCGTCGCCGAGGTGCTGCGCCAGTTCGCGCAGCGTCCAGTCCGGGCAGGTCGGGACCTGGGCGTCAAGGTCGGGGGCGGACGCGATCGCGGCGCGGAACGCGGCCGAGCGGTCTTCGATCAGCCGCAGGACCTCGGGAAATTCCAGAATGTTATGCACCTCGGTTGTGTATCACGGTGCTCCGGCCGCCACGTAGCGAATTTGTCGGACGAACGCGTCGACGGCCGGGCGGAGCGCCGACGCCGAAGCCGTCCTGAAACTCCGCGCGGCGAGCGTGAACTGACGGAGCGGTCCGAAGTGCGCCTCGACCGGTTCCGGCCCCGCCGCCGCCGACCCGGGCTGCCTCCGCCCAGGTGCGGCCGACTTCGAGCCGGGAGCGCCCAGAGGCGTGCGTCGGATCGGACGGGAGAGGGTTGCGCAGCGTCGTCTGGACGAGCCGGTGAACGGTGACGTCCTGATCGGTGAGCTTGATCAGGTTGTAGTCGGCGAGCAGGGTCAGGGCTTCGTCGACGGCGGCCGGTCCGGTGGCCGCCGGCCCGGTCTACACCGGTACCGAGAGGGCTGCGCGCGGTACGGCCTCGGGCGCGTACCACGCGAGGGTGTGGAGCAGCTGCGCCGCCAGCGGGGCGGTCTCCTCCAGGGTCCGGAGCGTCGTGCGCCAGATGCGGGCGATGGTCCGGTCCGCGTCGTGGCTGTCGCCTGCGGCGTCCAGCACCGTGGCGGGCGTCCGGGAGAGAACGTTCCGGTACGCGGCGAAGGACATGCCGGTCTGCCGGAGGTACGCACCTGCCTGCGCGAGAGCCAGTGGCAGGTGACCGAGCTCGGTGGCCAGGGCATCGGCCTCCCGGAGGTCGTCACCGGTGGGCTCCGACCGGGGCATGGCCAGGCGGCACAACAGGCTGACCGAAGGCTCTGTGGCCAGCACGTCGATGCGCAGCGACTGTGCGCCGGGACGCCAGCCGTCCGCGCGCCGGCTGGTGACGAGTTGGTGTCCGTGGCCGCGGAGCCGTCCGAGGTAGGGGTGACGGGGCGCCGGTATGACTCGCGTGCCCAAATCCACGCGAAGCGTCGAGGAGCCCCAGCGGGCCGCGGGTCGCCGGGGCTGCGCGCGGGGACGATACTGAAGGTCACGGTGCGTGGAGGCGACATGCGTGAACCGGAGCAGCGCGGCCCGGGGACGGTCCCGGCCTCCGCCGGCGGCACGGCAGCGGTCGTCCTGGACGACGAAGGCGTGGTCATCGCCCGTTCCGAGCGGGCCGCGACGCTGCTGGAATGCTCGCCGGGCCGGACGTGTGTGCCCCTGCTGGGGATGCTGGCGCGCGCCGGAACGGATGCGGGACCGGCCGGGCACCCGATGCCCGTTCCGGGTGGCGGTCATGCGGGCCCGGAGGTACCGCTGGTCTGCACGGTCGTCCGGCTCGCGGCTCGCACTCCGGGAGACTCCGGCGCGGACACGCAGTGGCTCGTCCTGCTCACCCCGGCGGAAACGGCGGAGGAGGCGGCCGAGCGGGATGCGCGCAGGCGCCGGACGGCACTCTCCCAGGCCGCCGCCGAGGGCCTCGGCAGCTCCCTGGACGTGATCGAGATGGCCGAGACCCTGGTGGATCTGCTCGTCCCCGATTTCGCCGACCTGGCCACCGTGGACATCGCCGAGAACGTGCTGGTCGGCGACGAGCCCCCGCGCTTCGACACCAGCGGCGACGTCCGCCTGCGCCGGACCGCAGCCGCGCAGAGCCCGGAGATATCCGCCGAGGACCTCCTGGCGGTGGGGGAGGCGCTTCCTCCCGTGGCGGACAGTACGTTGATGCGTCCCCTCATGCAGGGGCTGCCCGTGCTGGTGCCGGACGTCGCCCTCCTGCACGCGAAGCTCGGCGTGGATCCGAAGGCCCTGCCGCTGTTCGTCCCGAGCGGAGCGCACTCCTCCGTGGCCATGCCGCTCTACGCGCGAGGCCTGATACTCGGCTGCGTCACGGTCTGGCGCAGCCAGCTGCCTTCCGCGTTCGGCGAGGAGGACGCCGCACTGCTGCATGACGTCGTCTCCAGGGCCGCACTCGGCGTGGACAACGCGCGCCGCTACACCAGGGAACACCGGTCGGTGGTGACCCTGCAGCGGAGCCTGCTGCCGCGCTCGGCCCTGGACTCCGCCGCCGCCGAAACGGTGGGCGTCTACCAGCCGGGGGGCGGTGGGCTGGGCGTCGGCGGAGACTGGTTCGACGTGATCCCCCTGCCGTCGCTGCGCGTCGCGTTCGTCGTCGGGGATGTCGTCGGCCATGGCCTCGATGCCACCGCGGCCATGGCGCGACTGCGGACCGCGGTGCAGACCCTCGCCGACCTCGACCTCGATCCGGGCGAGCTCCTCACCCATCTCGACGACCTGGTACTCGGCTTCTCCGAGGAGCAGATGGCCGGCGAGTCCCGCTCGGAGCGCTCGGAGCCGGCGGTGCTGGGAGCGACGTGCCTGTACGCCGTCTACGACCCGGTGGCGGGCCGGTGCGCCGCAGCCGCCGCGGGACATCCGCCGCCGGTCCTGCTGCCGCCGGACGGGGAGCCGGTCTTCCTCGGGGTGACGCCGGGGCCGCCGCTGGGGGTGGGCGGAGTGCCGTTCGAGGTGACGGAGTTCGGCGTACGTCCCGGCAGCATGCTCGCGTTCTTCACGGACGGACTCGTGGAGAGCCGGGGCGGCGACATCGACGAGGGGATGGAGCGGTTGCGGGACTCGTTCGCCGGAGCCGACCCGAGGCTGCCGCTCGACGAGCTCAGCCGGACCGTTTTCGACGGGGTGCGGCCGCAAGAACCCGTCGATGACGCCGCCTTGCTGCTGGCCCGCCTCAACGCCCTCTCGTCCGACCAGGTCGCCGAGTGGGAACTCGAAGCCGACCTCTCGCTCGTCGCGCACGCGCGCGAACTGGTGGTGGGCCAGCTGTCCGACTGGCAGTTGGACGACCTGGGCTTCGTGACCGAACTCGTCGCCAGCGAGCTCGTCACGAACGCGATCCGCTACGCCCGGGGACCGGTCGGGCTCCGGCTGATCCGCGACCGGGTGCTGGTCTGCGAGGTGTCCGACCCCAGCAGCACCCAGCCACGCCTGCGACGTGCCCGGGAAACGGACGAGGGCGGGCGGGGCTTGTTCCTCGTGGCCCAGCTCACCGATCGCTGGGGCTGCCGGTTCACCAGCACCGGCAAGACCATCTGGACGGAGCAGCCCATCGGCGGCCTCGCCCCGGCCACCGCGGGCCGCTGATCGCTCCGCGTGCGCGCGTACGGCCCGACCGGTAGCGTCGAGAGGGAGCGTTCCGACCACACAAGCGACAACACCACCGAGAACGCCGCCGACTTCGCCGATCTGCGCACGGCGCAGCCGAACTCGGCGACGGGAAACCCGGCCGCGAGCCCGAACCGTTCACGATCGTCCCGAACTGACCGGGAGGGCACATGGCACTCCACCCCGCGCCCCGTCGGCGCCGCACCGCACGACGGCTCCTGGCCACCTCGGCCGGCATGGTGACCGGCATCCTCGTCACCGGCCTGCTCGCGGCGCCCGCCCAGGCGCAGTCCCGCACCGACACCAGCGCCGGCCCCGACGCGCCCATCGGCACCGTCGCCCGGACGGTGGGCGACGCCCGCTTCGAACCAGGCCCCTGCCCGAAGACGCCGGAACCGATCGAGGCGCTCGACGAGGCCCGCTGCGGAACGCTCACCGTGCCCGAGAACCGCGCCGAACCGAACGGCCGGACCATCGACCTCGGCGTCGCGATCGTGCCCGCCGCGACCGCCGAGCCGAAACCCGACCCCATCGTGTGGCTCGCCGGCGGACCCGGCGACGACGCCGTGGGGGAGGCGAAGATGGCGATCGACGGCGGCCTGAACCGCGACCGTGACGTCATCTTCATGTCCCAGCGCGGTACGTACTCGGCCGACCCGGACCTCCTGTGCCCCAACATCGACGAGTTCAACGCACGCTCCGTCGGTCTCGTCTACGACGCTCCCTCAACCGAACGCCTGCACGTCGAGGCCACGAAGGCCTGTCGCGACAAACTGGCGGCCCGCGGGATCGACCTCGGCGCCTACAACGACACCGAGAGCGCCGCCGACTACGAGGACCTGCGCAAGGCGCTGGACATCAAGCAGTGGAACCTGTTCGGGATCTCCTACGGCACCCACCTGGCGCTGGTCTACATGCGCCTGCACCCCGAGGGACTCCGCTCGGTGGGCATCGACGGCATCCTGCCGCCCTCCACGTCCGGGTCGGCAGCGACCTGGAGCAGCGCCCGGCAGGGCTTCGACGGCCTGTTCAAGGCCTGCGCGGAGCAGCCGGCGTGCAACAAGCGCTATCCGAACCTGTCGGCCACCTTCGACCGCCTCGTCCGCGAGCTCGAAGCCAAGCCGGTCACCACCACCGTCACCCTCCCCGGCAGCGACAAGCCGGTGAAGGTCGTCCTGGACGGCGGAGCCCTGGTGAACTGGATGACCTCCGCCACCCACGTGGCGCCCCAGGTGCCCGCCGCGCTCGACGAGCTGGCGCACGGCAAGCCGCAGCGGATCGCCCAGCAGTGGGCGGGCGGCAAGCTGAGCCCCCAGGCCATGGGCAGGGTCGCGCACGGACTGGTCTACGGCGTCTTCTGCAGCGAGTGGACCCCGTACGAGAGCCAGGAGGAGGCACTCCGGGGCGGGCAGGAAGCCTTCCCGACGTTCCCCCGCCCGGTACAGGAGCAGGCTCCGCAGCTCACCTTCCTCCGCCCGGACTGCGACGCCTGGAACGTCCCCCCGGCGTCGCCCTCGATCCGGGACGTCACGCACGGTGACATCCCGACCCTCGCCCTGTCGGGCGGGTTCGACTCCCAGACCGGGGCGGACAACGGACCGTACGTCGCCCGGACGCTGCCCAAGGCCAAGGTCGTCACGGTCCCGTACGAGCCGCACGTGGTGTTCGCGACCTCGAAGTGCGCCCAGGAGATCACCGTCTCGTTCTTCGACGACCCGGCCGCGCCGAAGACCGCGTGCCTCAAGAGCCTGCGAGCGCCAGAGTTCGAGATCGGGTCCTGAAATCACCCTGTGGAGGCGTGCGGAGGCAGCGGCCAGGGTGCGGGCAGCCGGGCCGGCTGCCCGCACGGGAGCGGCCGAGCCGGTCAGCTCTTGCCGAGGAGGGTGTTCATACGGGCGATCTCCGCGCTCTGCGAGGTGACGATCGCTGCCGCCATGTCCTTGGCGGGCCCGTACGCGCCGTCGCTCTGCTCGGTCCTCGCCATGGCGACGGCGCCTTCGTGGTGCCTGACCATCATCTGGAGGAAGGCGGTGTCGAACGCCTTGCCGGAGGAGGCCGAGAGCTGCTGCATCTCCTCGGCGGCCATCATGCCGGACATGTCGTGTCCGCCGTGGTCCCCGCCCGCGGCCGGGATCTTCTCGCCCCAGGAGGCCAGCCAGCCGGAGAGGGTCCTGATCTCCGGGTCCTGGGCCTTCCTGACCTCCTCCGCGAGCTTCTTCACCTCGGCGGACTCCGCGCGGGCCGCGGCGAGGCCGGCCATCTCGACGGCCTGCCGGTGGTGGGGGATCATCCCCTGGGCGAAGACGGTGTCGGCGGCGTTGTGGTCGCCCTGCCGGCCCGGCGCGGAGGCGGACGGCGAGGGGGAGGAGCCGTGCTCGGCCTGTGCCGGGCCGGAGCCGTCGCCATCGCCGCCGCAGGCGGCGAGGACGAGTGCGGCGGTGGCGGCCGCGGCCACGCCCGTGGCGCGGCGGATCAGGGAACGCTTGCTGGTCATGGTGCTGCTCCTGCGGTGAGGGCACGCGCGCATCGGGGCGTGCCGGGGTAGGGACCGGTCCGAGTGCTCGGGCCGGCCTATATGCGCAGGAGTTGCAATGCGCTCAGTGACGGTGGCGCGCGTCCGCCGACCGCACCGGTGATGTCGATCCCGGGACCGAGGACCGGCACCGCCGCGACGCCGCCCCCTGCGGCGGCCGGTGAGGGCAGGACGGGCGCGCCCGCCGTACCCGTGGCGGCGCAGGTCGCATCCGCGTGCTGGATGTGCCCGCCGCTTCCGTCGCCGGCCGGCTCATCGGCCCGTACGGCCCGGTCGTGCCGCATCGCGTGCTCGCCGGCGGCGGGCGTGCCGTGCGCGACGGCCGTCCCGTGGGCGGCCGCGCACCCGGGTGCGGCGGCGGAGGCCGCGACGCCGCCCGGCCCCAGGCCGTGCATGGCCACGAGGCCCACCAGCACGGCCAGGACCAGCAGGAGGAAGGAGCGCAGCACGAGGGGCCTCATCGCGCGCCTCGCCTGCTGATCCATACCGGCATCGTAGGCGCCCCCGCCCCCAGGGCGAAGCCGGGCCGCAGTTCCTGTCTTCGAGGAGACACACGGGGATGCCGTCCGGCAGGTCGCTGCGACCTGCCGGACGGCGGATACGAGCCCCGCCGCTCAGGGAGCGGCGTTGCGGGAAGCGGCCGTGCATCCGGGTGCGCCGTCAGTCCCGCAAGCGTGCTTCGACGGTCTCGACGAGACCGTCGATCACACCGTCCGGCGACGGGCTGTAGTGCGGCACGGCCCAGCGCGTGATCCTCGCGTCGATGAGCGAGGGCCGGCCGGAGGCCAGGGCCGCGCGGAACGCCTCCTCGAACTCCTCCAGCGTCTCCACCCGGTACCCGTCCGCGCCGCACGCGCGGGCGTACGCGGCGAAGTCCGGGTTCCGGAACTCGACCAGACCGGATTCGGCGTACGTCACCAGCTGGAAGAGCTTGATCAGCTTGAACTCCCCGTCGTTGAAGATGACCCAGATGACGGGGATCTCGTGCTCGACGGCGGTCATCAGCTCGAACCCGGACAGCGAGTAGCAGCCGTCGCCGCACCCGACGACGACGGTCCGGTCCGGGTGGGCGACCTTCAGGCCGATGGCTCCGTTGACGTGCCCGGCCATCGGCCCGAAGGAGCCCGCCTTGCGGAAGTTCTGCCCCTGTTCGAGCTCCACGTAGTACCCGAGCCACGCGAGATGGGCGCCCGCGTCCGCGAGCAGCACACCCCTGGGCGGCAGCATGCGCCCGATGGACTGCGCGAGTTCGCCTGGGTGGATCTTCCCCGGCAGGTGGTGGATCCTGCGGGCCTCGTAGTCCCGGCCGTCGACCTCGACCGCCGGTACCTCGCCGACCAGCCGCTCCAGCTCGTCGGCCAGGGCGGCCACGGCGGGACGTGCATCGGACAACAGGGTGTGGTCGGGCCGGTAGGCCTTGTGGAACTCGCCCTCGGAGATGTTCACATGGATGAGCAGCTTGTTCTCGAACAGGTCCGCGCGGTAGTTGAACGTGGCGTGCTGGTTGAGGGAATTGCCCACGCACAGCACGACGTCGGCTTCACGGAAGGCCTTCCACGCACTGGAATGGCCGCTGTCGGCGAAGACGCCCACCGCGAGCGGGTGCCCCTCCGACACGATGCCCTTGCCGTCCAAGGTGGTGAGCAGCGGGATCTGGAACCGCTCGATCAGCCGCTGGATCTCCGGGCCCGCCCCGCTGCGCACCGCACCGAATCCGACGAGCGCCACGATGCGCTTGCGCCGTGCCAGGGCGTCCGCCAGGACCGCCGCGATCTCCGCCACGCGTGCCGGATCCGGCAGGACCGGCTTCACGTCGAGCCTCAGCGGCCGGAAGTCGGTGACTTCGACGCCGCGGTGGGTCAGGTCCTCGGGCACGTGGATGTGCACGGGGCCGGGCCTTCCCTCGAAAGCGGTGTTGACCGCTTCCTCGAGGACGTCGCAGGTGTCGGCGATATCGGTGAGCAGGAAGGACTTCTTGGTGGTGGCCGCGAACATGGCCTGGGAATCGGGCGTGCGGTTCAGCCCCGAGGTCTCGTTGAGCGAACCCCATCCGCGCCACCGCATGTTCGCGTACCCCGAGACCGCGAGGACCGGATAGGAGTCGGACATGGCCACGGCGAGCCCCGAGAACAGGTTGAACGCGCCCGGCCCGGCGGTCGCGAAGCAGAAGCCCAGTTGGCCCGTGTACATGGCGTATCCGCAGGCCATGAACGACGCGGCCTGCTCGTGCCGGGTGATGATCGGCCGGATCAGCTGCGAATGCTTCAGTGCCAGCATCAGACCCGCCGCGTTCTCCCCGGCACCGCCGAAGGCCGCCCGTACGCCGATGCCTTCCAGCCCCTTGACGACGGCTTCGTAGACTCTCACCGGATCTCCCTCATCGCCTCATCGCCTCATGGCCTCGTCGCCTCATCCGTGCCAGCGCACCGCGTGCCGGCGGTGGGCGCCGGTCAGGCCGTTCCGGAAGAAGCGCTCGTAGTACTCGGACTCGACGTGGTGGGCCTGCAGCCAGATGCCCGGTACGTGGATGGCGTCGGTGTGTGCCGGGAAGCGCCCGTGGGTCTCGTGGATGTACACGCACACGTCCCGCGCGCATTCGACCACCTGGCGGTCGTACTCACTGGCCTCGGTGAGGTACCGCTGCGCGTAGTCGTCCTTGTAGATGCGGGCGAAGAGGTCCTTGTCGGTGTAGATGCCCCGCTCCCCGAACTTGGCGCGGACGACGGCGTCCACGGCTTCGCGCATCGACGGGTAGTTGGGCGGGCAGGCGCTCTTGATCAGGTGTTCCCCGCCGGCCCGCAGTCCCACCGGGTGGGAGCGCAGCCCGGCGTACTTCGGCAGCGGTACCTGCCAGCGCAGGATGTCGGCGGGGCGGAACCGCGGCGTGGCGAAGTCGAAGCCCAGCATGCGGCCGTACGCGCGCGAGAACTTCGGGTCGCCCAGCATGATCTGGGGGCTGATCGACGCGTGGATCCAGGCGCCCAGTCCCATGGCGTCCGCGGCCAGCATCATGTTCTGCAGCAGCAGGTCGGCCTCGATCTGGGTGCGCATCGGCCCCAGGGAACCGAGCGGCAGCTTGACGGCGGGGTTGAGGAAGCCGCTGCGCACCCATTTCCGTACCCCGGCCGGGCGGTAGAAGTTGCGGTCGTCGACGAGGGTGGGCCGGGCCCCCTCGGGCTGGGTGAGCAGGTACATCAGGGCGTTGATGTACTGGTGGGAGAGGTCGACCACCGGCAGGAAGAGGGTGGTGCCGGGGAGGTTGGACAGGAACCGGTTGGAGTCCAGGTACGCCGGGAAGTCGCGCATCCCCCCGGCGACGTCCAGGCGGTGGTCCAGCACCCGCACCTTCGAGAGGCGTGCGCGTTCGATCAGGGTCTCGGGGCCGAAGGCACGGTCCGGGTCGGGCGGCAGTTTCCTCAGGTAGTAGGTGCCCGTGTCGTTGATCATGAAGAAGTGGGTGGCCTGCGCGTTGTCGGGGCTGCCCGCGGTCCGGCCCGTCATGTTCAGGTTCGGCTTGGCCATGATCGGCTGGTGGTCGCGGGGGTCCTCGAAGGGCCGGTCGGGCATGGTGAGGCCCGAGGAGCCGGTGAGGGCGATGAGCACCGCTTCCTCGAGCTCGCCCAGCGGCTGCGGCCGGTGCGGCGAGTCGTAGCTCATCGATCCGGCCGGCACGGACGCGCCCCTGCTGACCCGGTGGGTGCGCCGCTCGAAGAGCGTCTGCCACAGGGGACGGGACAGCAGGTCCTCCAGGCCGGGGTGGCTCGCGTTCTCGGATGTGGACATGGCCCTCTCCCGCTCAGCCGCGGCCGCTGCCGTTCCGGACCGGTGCGACCGGGCGCCAGGGTGCGAACGCGCTCGCCCCGCGCGGCAGGATGCCCGCCAGCTCGGGGCAGTGCCGCAGGATGACGCTCGTCATGCCGCCCCGCTCGATCCAGTCCATGCCCAGCGGCGTGTAGACCTCCGGCCGGAAGTCGACCGTGAGGAAGCGGTCGCTCTGCAGGCGTCGGCTGGCCATCAGGATGAACACGCGGAAAGCGGTGTCGCTGAAGCCGAAGCCCGCGGGCGGATTCTCGGCGAAGAGCCCCACCATGGTGTCGATGTCGTCCACCGAGCGGTAGACGTCCCGCAGCCGTGCGACCGTCTCCGGATCGCAGGAGAGGTCCTCGAAGCGCCGGATCCGCGGCTTGTGCAGGCCGGCCCGGAAGTCGTTGTAGCGCGGGACGCCGCGGCGCCGGGTGCGCACCAGGTCGACCACCGAGAGGTCGATCACCTCACCGTCCCGCTGGAACGCCTGCAGGGCGCGCGGGAAGTTGTGCAGGGTGATCGCCCCCGGGTGGGCGATGCCCAGCGAGTACAAGGTGTTCACCAACCCGGTCTTGCGGATCAGCGGCTCCGTGGCCGCGCCCTGGAGGGCGGTGAAGTCCAGGGTGTCGAGCCGGCGGCCGAACCGGTGGTCGACGAGCTCGTAGTCGTCGGGCAGCAGCGGGTGCATCCGGTAGACGGTGACGAACTCCTCCGTGAGGGAGTACGGGGCACCGTGGTGGTCGGGCAGGGTCTTCGGGATGCCGTGGCGCCCGTTCGCCTCCAGCAGCCAGACGCCCAGCTGGTCGAGCCAGTTCTTCGGCGGCCCCTGCCAGTTGGTCTTCATGCCGATGTCGAGCGTCTCGGTGGCGAGGATCGCGGGGGTCCACTCGACCGTGTGGATCTTCGCGATCAGGGCGGACACGATCAGCCGGGCCGTGTGGTAGATCCGGTCCTCGGCCATGCGCGGATACTCGTGCCGCAGGGCTTCGCACACCGCGTTGTGCTCGCGGGCGAAGAGGGTGTGCATGGCGCTCAGGCCGAGCCACCAGTTGTCGGTGAACCCGGTGAGCGGGAAGCCGTTCGAGCCGTTCGGCAGGTGTCCCTCCTCCAGCCGCAGGCCGGCGCCGCCGTCGGGCTCACGCAGCGACATCGCGGCGGACCGGTCACCGCCGTAGACCTCCGAGCCGTCCCACCAGTGCGACACGTCGCCGGCGAACACGATCGGCGGCCGTCCATCGGGCGTGGGCACCGCCTCGTCCGCGCCGAAGCGCATCACCGCCTCGCGCGGTCCGCCCGGGGTGTTCTGCCAGGTGTCGCCGGGTGGCAGCGGCACCTCGACGCTCCGGGTGGCCACCGGAAGCCTCTTGTGCTTGACCCAGTCGTGCACCTGGAACTGGATCCACGCGGCGGCGATGATGTTCAGCGAGGTCGCGGGGATGAACGCCTCACGCCGGAGCAGTTCCCGGCTCACGGTCACCGGGTTGGGCGTGTCGAACCGGTCCGGGCGGTAGACGGGTGGCATGGTCCGGCCGAACGTCGCCCCGACCGCGCCCATCCGCGGCGCCGACAGATCGTTGTACGAGCCGTCGTAACTGCGCCTGACCAGCAGCTCCTCGTCGGGCGGTGCCTCCACCGGGCCGGCCTCGGGCGGAGCTTCGTGGACCTCGGTGTCGATGAGGTTGTGCCGCCGCAGCGTCTGCCGGAAGGCCATCAGGTTGAGCAGACCGAGCGGGGTGGGCAGCCGGTGCCACGGGACGAAGCGGTTGACCGTGCGGAAGCCGGCCCGCAGCGGTGCCCCGAGCAGCTCGTTGCGCCGCGGCTCGACCGTCATGAAGCGCCGGCCCAGCCGGTGGGCGCTGCTCGCCTCGTAGGCGGCCTTGCGGGCACGGTTGAGGTTGCCCAGGGGGCGGAACCCCTCCGAGGTGTGCCACGGGTTGAACGCCAGCAGGTCGACCCGCGCCGCGCCGGCGCGGGCCTCGGCGGTGTGGATGTCCTGGCACGGGATGGTCAGCGTGGCCACCGGCACGAGGGGCGCGTCACCCTCCTTCCACTCGGCCGCACCGTCCTCGACGGGCGTGCGCAGGGCGTCCACGTAGCGCTGCACGCACAGCTCGAAGACGACGTCCGTCCGGCGCAGCCGCTGGGAGAGCTCGCGCCGCAGGTAGTCGGGATCGGTGCGCGACGCCTCCGGGGCCGCCGGGGCGTCCGCGGCGGGCCGCAGCTGGTACCGCACCGGTCCGCGGTCACCCCACAGGATCGCGCCGCGGCTCCAGTACGTCTCCAGGGCCAGGCTGCGCACCGTGCGCCTGGTTCCCGCGACGATGTTGCGCCGCATCCGGGTGGCCGTGGGCAGGCCGACCGCCAGGGGCAGCTTGACGAACAGGGCGTATCCCTTGCGCAGCCGCGAGTCGGCACCTGCCATGGCCTTGGCGAAGGCGACGAACTCGCGCGCGTCGCGGGCGTGGGAGACCGGGAAGCTCGTCATCAGCAGATCGTGGGTCTCACCGGGGCCCACCTCGACGCGCAGCGCCGCCCCGCGCAGATCGGGCGCGAAGTCGGGCTGACGGACCCCGCTCGCGTTGGACAGCCGGACCGTGACCGGGTACTCGGCTCCGGGCAGGGCGAAACCCGCCCGCAGGGCCTCCGGAAGGTCCTCGCGGAACCTCAGCCGGGCGTTCTCCACACCGAGGACCGCCTTGGCGTGGAAGGTCCGGTCGACGGCGGCGGCGCCGCTGCGCCTCTTCACCTTGAGCTGCACCCGCAGCAGCTCACGCGCCAGCCGCTCGAAGACCAGCCGCTCGGCCTCCGGGCTGCCGCCGGCGTAGCGTTCGTACTGTTCGACCTCGTCCATGCGAGCCTCTTCCCGGAGGGGATTCGTTCCGTGCACTCCTCACGACGCTGCCCCAGCTCGGGGCCGCTGTCGTGCGGAGCGGGGCAGACAGGCGAACGCCCCGGGGAACGGCGCGGTGATCCCCGGGCCGTGGAGCACCACGGTGCGGGGCCGCCCGTCCCCACCCGTCCGGCGCAGCGCCCCGGAATCTTCTGCGCCGCAGCGCCTTCGCCCCGGGGACCGGGAAGGGTGAGTGCGCATCGCTCCGCTTGGCGGAGCCGTGGCGGCACCCGTTGTTGTTGCGGCACCGAGGCGCATGTCCGCCTTCTGGAGGGCGTCGGCACCCTCGTCGGCAATCTGTCGGCACGCCCGTCGGCACACCCTCAGGAACAGAACGGTGAGTGACATGATCCCCTCCGGCGAATCCCGGGAAGAGCAGGAACAACGGACCGCGGCGGCGCGGCGGTATCGCGAGGCGTCCGCGGAGCGGCAGGAGATCGAGGCGAAGCTGGCGGCCGGGGTGCTGTACCCGGACACCCCGGAGCGGATCGCCTCGCGGGTCAACCGGCTGCTCGAACGGGGCGGGGTCCCTCCGGCCGCGGCTGTGGAGAGCGTCCACGCGGAGGCGCTGGACGTGCCCGAAACCCTGGAGCGGGTCATCGGTCTCACCAAGGATCTCCAGCCGTGGAGCTTCCTGCCCCGGGGTGCCCGCGCGGCCGCCACCGTCGCCCGGATCTCGATCCTCCGGGGCGGCCTCGAACGGCCGCACGGCACCGGCTTCCTGGTCTCCCCCCGGCTGCTGCTGACCAACCACCACGTGCTGCCGGACGCGGAGACGGCACGGCGCTGCTTCCTGGAGTTCAACGCCCAGGTCACCATCGACAACGCACCCGACGCCGCGGTCCGGTTCGCCTTGGCCCCCGATACGTTCTTCACGGCGGACGAGCACCTCGACTACGCCTTGGTGGCGGTCGAATCCGCCGCCGACGGCAGCCTCGCAGGCGCCAGATTCGGCTGGAACCAGCTCAGCAACCAGCAGGGCAAAGTGGTCCAGAACGAACCTGTGAACGTCATCGGCCATCCCATGGGCCGGCTCAAGGAGATCGCCCTCCGCGACAACGCCCTCGTACAGCGGCTCGACGACTTCCTCCACTACCGGACCGACACCGAGCCCGGCAATTCCGGGTCCCCGGTCTTCAACGACCAGTGGGAGGTCGTGGCGCTGCACCACATGGGCGTGCCGAACACGGACACCCAGGGCCGCATCCTGCGCAAGGACGGCCAGATCTGGCGCGGCGGCGTCGACAGCGACGACACCATCGACTACGTCTCGAACGAGGGCGCCCGCACCAGTTCGATCCTCAAGCACCTCGCCACGCTGCCGCTGGATCCCCAGCGGCGCGCGCTGCTGGCGGAGATGGGTCCCGAATCCGGGCTCCGGCAGGACGCCGCCGCCGGCCCGGTGGAGACGCCGGTCGCGCCGGCCGTGACCCCGGCCCCGACCCCGCAGGAGGCCGCCGCGGCCGCCGCGGACGCCGCCCCGGTCCCCGCGGCTGCCGGGACCCACGTCGGTCTGCGCGCCCCGAAGGACGCCTTCGGCGGCCGGCGGCACCTGGTCTTCCTGCACGGCCGGAGCCAGCAGGGCAAGGACCCCGAGCTGCTCCGCCGCGGCTGGACCGGGGGACTCAACCACGGGCTCACCCGCGCCGGGCTCCCCACCGTCGACCCGGCGGACGTGTGGTTCCCGTACTACGGCGACCGGATCGTCGAAGTCATCGGGCAGCACGAGACGCTCCCCGCCTCCTACGCCGACTCGCCCGCCGCGGCGGCGGTGGAGGCCTTCGCCGCCGAGTCCGCGGAGGGGACGTACGAGCAGCTCGTCATCGAGGCGGCGGTCCTGGCCGGCATGCCGCAGGACGGGCAGGCGGCCACGGAAAATCTCGGCAGCAGGCTCGTCGGATCCCTCCAGGGCGCCCTGAGCTGGCTGGCGGCCAAGACCGACGTGGACGCGCTGGCCATCGCGAACATCTTCCGTGACGTGGACGCCTACCTCAGCGATCGGGCGGTCCGCGAGGCCGTCCTGGACCGTGTGTTCGAGGAGATCCCGCACGACGGCGAGTTGGTCCTGGTGACCCACAGCCTGGGCACGGTGGTCGGCATGGACCTCGTCGCCGACCGGCTCCCCCCGGGCATGAAGGTCACCCTCCTCGTCACCGCGGGCAGCCCCCTCGGGATGAACGCGGTCAACAGCCGGCTCACCCCGCCGGGCACCGCACGCCCCGGGACCGTCGCCGAGTGGGTCAACGTCTGGTGCCCGACCGACGCGGTGGCCATCGGCTGCCCGCTGGAGCCCGTCTGGGGCAAGCTGACGGAGGAGCACGCCGTGGTGAACGCGAGCGACCGGGCCCACAGCATCGAGGAGTACCTCGCCCACCCGGAAGTCGCCACGGCGATCGACAAGTTCCTCGCACGACAGGCCGGGTGAGCGAAACCGGCGGTTGCCGGTGGGACTGCCGAGCCCAGGGCAGTTCACGTATGCCCTCGGTGCCGGGAACGGAGCCGACCCCGTCGCCACGCATCGCGACGTGGGCCTCGGCCCGTTCCGGGGCGTGGATCCGGCGGAGGCGGCTCGGCGGCAGGATCAGGGTCTGCCCGGCCGCGGTGGCCGAGGTGGGTGCACAGGAAGTCGCGGGAGGCGTCCACGTCGGCGACGGTCATGAGAGCCCCCTGGAGAAGTGGGTGATGGTGAGGCCGGTGTCGATGGTTGGCGTGGTGGTCCGGGCGTGGTGCGTGGACGTGCCGGGGCGGTCGAACAGGGGGATGCCGGACCCGACGATGACGGCGGGGTGGCGCTTGCCGACGAGGGTGTCGAACCGCTGGGCGGCCCGGTCGAGGGTGGTGGTGATGTAGCAGGTCAGCTGACGCAAGCGGTTCTCGCTTCTTCGATACGTATGCGGATTGCGGATGCAGGTGCAGGTGCAGGTGCAGGTGCAGGTGCGGGTACGGGTACGGCGGTCAGGGCGTGGGCACGTCGAGCTGGAACTCGTGCGTGCGCCGGTAGGTGTGGAAGCCCAGGCGGTGGTTGACGGCGAGCATGTGGACGTTGTCGTCGGCGTTGTCCGTCTCGATCTCGGTGACGCCGGGATGTTCGGCGCGCAGCCGGCGCAGCATGGCGGC